>NZ_JBIARB010000014.1:0-254727 GCF_042889545.1 Streptomyces sp. NPDC002574 | reverse complement strand
GTCCTCCACCACGTCATGGACCACCACCACATTGGGATGACTGATCCGCGCCGCACTGCGCGCCTCACGCCGGGTCCGCTCGAACAACGTCTCCAGCTCGTCGTCCTGCAGATGCGGCTGCGGCGGATGCAGCTTCTTCACGGCCACCGGGCGCCCGAGCAACTCGTCCTCGGCCCGCCACACCGTGCCCATACCGCCGCGACCTATCCGCTCGACAAGCCGGTACCGCCCAGCCACCAGGCGTCCGAGGTCGGACATCGCGCGCCCCTTCCTGCGATCTACCGGAAGGAACGATATCGGGCCGCGTCACGGCGCCCGCGGGCGCGGTGGTCCAGGCCACACACGACGCCCGCCGACCTGCGTTCCCGCGCGCTACAGCGGGACGATGTCCGGGGCGCCCAGGCGGGCGGCGTCCGCCGTCTGGTCGTCGGGCTGCCGCTGCGACTCCCGCTCGGCCTCCACCCGCTTCTGGTAGTGCTCGACCTCCTTCTCCACCTGCTCCTTGTCCCAGCCGAGCACCGGCGCCATGAGCTCGGCCACCTCGCGGGCGCTGAGCGTGCCGCGGTCGAAGGTCTCGATGGAGATGCGGGTGCGGCGGGTGAGCACGTCGTCCAGATGGCGGGCACCCTCGTGGGACGCGGCGTAGACGACCTCGGCGCGCAGGTAGTCGTCGGCGTTGGCGAGGGGGCTGCCGAGGGACGGGTCGTCCTTGATCAGCTGCAGCACCTCCTCGGTGAGGGAGCCGTAGCGGTTGAGCAGGTGCTCGATGCGCGCCACGTGCACGCCGGTGCTCTCCGCCATCCGCGCCCTGGCGTTCCACAGGGCGTGGTAGCCCTCGGCGCCGGCCAGCGGGACGTCCTCCGTGCAGCACTCCGCGACCCGGCGGTCCAGCCCGTGCACGGCGGCGTCCACGGCGTCCTTGGCCATCACCCGGTACGTCGTGTACTTGCCGCCCGCCACGACCACGAGCCCCGGCACGGGATGCGCCACGGTGTGCTCGCGCGACAGCTTGCTGGTCGCCTCCGACTCGCCGGCCAGCAGCGGCCGCAGGCCGGCGTACACGCCCTCGACGTCGTCCCGGGTGAGCGGCACCGCGAGCACGGAGTTCACGTGCTCCAGCAGGTAGTCGATGTCGGCGCTGGACGCGGCCGGGTGCGCCTTGTCCAGCGACCAGTCGGTGTCGGTGGTGCCGACGATCCAGTGCCGGCCCCATGGGATCACGAACAGCACGCTCTTCTCGGTGCGCAGGATCAGCCCGCTCGAGGAGTGGATGCGGTCCTTCGGCACGACCAGGTGGATCCCCTTGGACGCGCGGACATGGAACTGCCCGCGCTCGCCTATCAGCGCCTGCGTGTCGTCCGTCCACACGCCGGTGGCGTTCACGATCTGCCGGGCCCGCACCTCGTACACGCCCCCGCCCTCGACGTCCTCGACCCGGGCGCCGACGACACGTTCGCCCTCGCGCAGGAAACCGATCACCCGGGCCCGGTTCGACGCGAGCGCGCCGTAGGCGGCGGCCGTCCTGACCAGCATCATCGTGTAGCGGGCGTCGTCCATCTGCGCGTCGTAGTACTGCAGCGCCCCGACCAGGGCGTCCTTGCGCAGGCACGGCGCCACGCGCAGCGCCCCCGCGCGGGACAGGTGCCGGTGGTGCGGCAGGCCGCGGCTGTGGCCCGACGACAGCGCCATCGTGTCGTACAGCGTCACGCCCGCCCCGGCGTAGAAGCGCTCCCAGCCGCGGTGCTGCAGCGGGTAGAGGAACGGCACCGGCTTGACCAGGTGCGGGGCCAGCCGCTGGATGAGCAGCCCGCGCTCCTTCAGCGCCTCCCGGACCAGGGCGAAGTCCAGCATCTCCAGGTAGCGCAGGCCGCCGTGGATCAGCTTGCTCGACCGGCTCGACGTCCCCGCCGCCCAGTCCCGCGCCTCCACCAGCCCGGTCGCCAGCCCGCGGGTCACCGCGTCCAGCGCCGTCCCCGAGCCGACGACTCCGCCGCCGACCACGAGCACGTCCAGTTCCTGCTCCGCCATTCGGGCGAGGGCGGAGGCGCGCTCCGCCGGTCCCAAGGTCGCCGTCAGCATCCGAGCCTCCCGTGATGACGCCAGGTCGCGCCTCAGCGCATTCCCCGTCCCCACGATCGTTACCCGCGCTGCGCGCGCCTGCTACCCGTGCGGGGTTTCCCGCCCGCCCGCCCTCCCCCAACCTTCGGCCGGGGGTGCCCCCACCACCCCCGCCCCCTCCGTAGGTTGTCGCGCCTGATCCCCGGTGGGGGGTGGAGGCGGCACCCTGCTCGGGCCATCCGTTGGCGCAGCGCCGTCCAGGGACCCAGTCGACGCGGACAGCGGAGGCTGGGGGCGCCGCCCCCGGCCGAAGGTTGGGGGCGGGCGGGAGGGCGGAGAAAAGTTACCCGGACAGCAAGGGCCGCGCGGTGCCGCGTGGCGTGCGGTCATATCAGCTATCTGTCTGGTTAGCCTGATTTCCAGCTATTTGGGTACCGCACGCAGGACGCCGCAGGAAGAGGACCCCATGCCCGCAGACCTCGCAGTCATCGGACTCGGCCATGCCGGCCTCCCCTTCGCGCAGGCGGCCTGCGCCGCCGGGATCGGGGTGATCGGGTACGACCCGGACGAGCGGGCCGTGGACGCGGTCAACGCCGGCCTGCGCGGCCCCTCGGGGGACCTCGCCGCGGCCGACGTGCGCAGGATGCTCGCCGCCGGCTTCCGCGCGACCGCCGATCCCGCCGCGCTGGGCCGCGTCAGGACCGCCGTGATCTGCGCACCGGTCCCGGTCGGCGAGGACCGGGAGCTCGACCTGTCCGCCCTGGAGGAGGCCGGCCGCACGCTGGCCGCGCAGTTGCGCCCGCACACCACGGTGGTCCTGCAGTCGCCGGTGTACCCGGGCACGACGGAGGAGTTCCTGCGGCCGCTGCTGGAGAAGGGCTCGGGCCTGCGCGCGGGCCACGGATTCCACCTCGCCTACTCCCCCGTCCGCGGCTTCGCGGGCCCCAAGGTGATCGGCGGCCTCACCCCCGCGTGCACGGAGGCGGCCGCCGCGTTCTACGCACGCTTCACCGAGCGGATCGTGCGGGCCAGGGGTCTGCGCGAGGCGGAGACCGTGCAGCTGATGGAGACCAACTACCGGCACGTCAACATCGCGCTCGCCAATGAGATGGCCGTCTTCTGCCACGACATCGGCGTCGACGTCTGGGACGTGATCCGCTGCGCCGAGACCCGCCCCTTCGGCTTCCAGGCCTTCCGGCCGGGTCCCGGGGTCGGCGGCCACACGATGCCGCTCGACCCCAACCACCCGCCGTACCAGGGCCGCATGCGCGGCCACCCGCTGCGGCTGGTCGAGTACGCGCAGGAGGTCAACGCCCGTATGCCGCGCTACGTGGTGCAGCGGGCCGCCGCGCTCCTCAACGAGCACGGCAAGTCGCTGCGCGGCGCCCGCGTGCTGCTCCTCGGGGTGACCTACAAGCCGGACCTCCCGGACCAGGAGGGTGCCCCGGCCCGCGAGATCGGTGCCCGCCTCATCGAACTCGGCGCGCAGCTCAGCTACCACGACCCCTACGCCCCGGAGTGGCGCGTCCTGGACCGTCCGGTGCCCCGCGCCGACTCGCTGTGGGAGGCCGCCGCGCACGCCGACCTCACCGTCCTGCTCCAGCACCACCGCACGTACGACATGCAGGGCCTCGCCGCGAAGGCCCAGCTCATGCTGGACACCCGCGGTGCCACCCCGGTCGGCGCGGCCGCCCGGCTGTGAGGAACCGGGCCGAATCGGGCGGGAAACGGGCCGGCGAGGCAGGGGAAACCGGTTCGCCCGGGAGCACCCGTAGGGGATCACGCGGCGCTGCTCTAGCATCCCTGGTGTGACTGACGGCACGGAACACCCGGACGGGGCGAACGCCCCTGGGCAGGACCCCTGGAACACCCCGACTGCTCCGCAGCCGCCCACGGCGCCGAGCGGTTACGGGTATCCCCAGCAGCAAATACCGTACGGGCAGCAGCCCGGATACCAGCACCCCGGCTACCAGCAGCCCGGATACCAGCAGCCGCCGTTCACCGGCGGCCCCGACTGGGAGTCCCTCGCCGAGGCCAACGAGGCGCAGCAGCGCCGCCGCCGAGTGCTCAGGACGGGCGCGATCATCCTCGTGGCCTGCGTGCTCGGGGTGGGCGCGGGCGCCGTCGTGCTCCACTACGCGAACGGGACGTCGGACGAGGCGGCACCCCCCTCGCCCAGTCCCTCCGTCTCCGCACCCGCCTCCCCCTCCGTGTCCGCCGGCGCCGACTCGCCCACGGTTCCCGGAGAGGACAACACTCTCGCGGACAAATCCGGGCAGAACAACCTCGCCTTGGGGCCGGACGCCGGTGTGAGCCATGTGACCAACGGCTATGCGGTCAGGTTCAGGAGCAACGGGAACTCCTACGCCCAGTCCTCGGCGCAACTGATCGACGTCACCAAGAGCTTCACGGTCTCGGCGTGGGTCTACAACGAGGCGCCGAACGTTTCCCGCTCCGCGATCAGCCAGGGCGACGGCGTCTCGTCCTCGTTCAGCCTGGGCAGGGACGCGTCGGGCGCCGACCGCAAGTGGATCTTCAAGGTGCAGACCGCCGCCAGTGGGGCCGACAGCACGACCTTCCAGGTCGAGGCCGCCAAGACCGTCAACACGGTGAACGAGTGGGCACTGCTCACCGGCACCTACGACGCCGGGACGAAGACGATCGCGCTCTACGTGAACGGAAAGCCTGCCGGCTCCACCAAGGTCCCCGGCGTCTGGGCCGGAAAGGGCCCGCTGCAGCTCGGCCGCGCCCGTACGCACGGGATCTGGGGGGACTACTGGGCCGGTGTCCTGGGCCACATCCTGGTCTGGGACCAAGCGCTGACGCCGGACCAGGTGGCCGACCTCAGCAAGGGCGGAACGGGCAAGGACGCCAAGCCGATCGCTTCCTGGCTGGTCGGCTGACGATCGCTTTCGCTCGTTCGTCATTACAAATTGGTCACACCAACGACAGTAGTTCAAAATATTGGACTACAGTCGCATCCGTTCCGCACTGCATTGTCTGACCGGCGAGCGGACTCCCTTTCCCGGAGTTGCCGCCGTCGCCATTGGCCCCTGGTGGCCATTTCATTGCACAGAGATGTCGTGCGGAGAAACGTACGAGGGCCCGCCGCCCCGTCCGAGCGCCCGGGGGGGCATGACACATGAGAAGCCTGTCCGCGGCCATCCCTGCGTACGGCGAGGCGGCGCCCCGACGGCCTGATGTCACGGCATCCGCGGCGGACCGCGAGACCGCGACGCGGTGTGGAACGCCATGAACCCCCCGCGTGACGAACCCGGCCTGGCCGACGATCAGGCTCCGGACCCCGATCCGGAGCCGGAGGCGTCGTCACCACGCCGGGCGGCTGCGAACCGGGGCGACCGCAGGAGGCGCCGCTCCCCTGCCTCGCCAGGACAGAGGATCGCGACCGTGGGGGTCGCCCTGGCGCTCGCCGTCGGACTGATCGCAGGGCTCTGGTCGGTGCCGTCAATACGCACGGTGCTGCTGCAGTCCTTCACCCGGCAGCAGGCCCCCTTCACCGAGCTGTACTTCACGGACACGCCGCACTTCGACGGCGGCACTTTGATCGTCCATGTCGCCGTGAACGCCCACGGGACGGGCGCCAAGCAACTGCGGCTGAAGATGACGCTCGAATCAGCCGACGGCAAGGACGTGGACACCAGGACGGTGGGGCTCAAGCCCCAGGACGGCAAGGCGGTGCCCGTCGTCGCGCGCTTCGCGCAGACCAAGGACACGGCAGCCCTGCGGGTGGCCCTCGTCGGCTACGCACAGTCATTGCACTACAACTTCGTGGCGCCGCAGACCCCGGGCGACACACCCTGACGTACGAGACTGAAGCCTGATGCGACGCACAATTCTGCAGATCACCCCGTACTACCCGCCCCACCTGGGCGGGCTCGAACGCGTTGTGGAGCACCTTGCCAACCAGCTCGGGCGGCGCCACGACGTGCGGGTCATCACCACCGCACTCGGTTCCGACGGCGGACCGCGCCGCTACGGCGCCGGCCGGGTCACCGTGCGGAGGCACCGCGCGGTCGAGGTCGCGCACACCGCGCTCGCACCGGGTCTGCCGGTCTCGCTGGCGCTGCGGGCGCCTCGCGACGCCGTGCTGCACCTGCACTGCGCGCACGCGCTGATGCCGGAGATGGTCGCGTTCATCGCCCGGATGCGCGGGCAGCGCTTCATCCTCCACTTCCACCTCGACGTGGACGCCTCCGGGCGCTTCGGCGGGCTGCTGCCCGCCTACAAGAAGCACGTCTTCGGGCGGTCGATGCGCTCCGCCGCCGGCGTGATCGTGCTGACCGAGGAACAGGGCGCCTTCGTGCGCGACACCTACGGCGTGCGGGCGGACCGGGTGTTCGTCGTCCCCAACGGCGTGGGGGCCGGCTACTTCATGCCCGTGCGGGAGACGGCGCGGCGCCCGCTGAAGCTGCTGTACGTCGGCCGCCTGAGCGCGCAGAAGAACGTCGCCCGGCTGCTGGAGGCGGCGGCCCTGCTCCGGGAGCCGGTGCAGCTGCGGATCGTCGGCGACGGCGAACTGCGGGAGAAGCTGGAGGCGCATGCCGCCGAGCTGGGACTGAGGAACGTCGAGTTCTCCGGTGGACTCCTCGGTGAGGACCTGGTGCGGGCCTACGCGGATGCCGACGCCTTCGTGCTCCCCTCGGACCGGGAGGGCATGCCGCTGGTCGTCCTGGAGGCGATGGCGGCCGCCCTGCCGGTGATCGCGACCGATGTCCCCGGCACTGCCGAACTGCTCAGAGGGGTCGGCCTGCTGGCCGCTCCCGAACCGGCGGCGCTGGCCGCCGCCATCGACTCGGTGGCGGCCGACCCCGGTGTGCGCCTGCGGCTCGCCCGGCAGAGCGCCGCGAAGGCCCCCGACTACTCCTGGGAGGCCGTGGCCGCCCAGGTCGAGCAGGTCTACGCACAGGTCTACCCGGAGGACGTCGTATGACGGCCCCGGGTGATGCGGGGATCACCCGCCGCCACGGCACCCGGTCCCCGTCCTGGGCCGCCGGGGCGGAGATGGCGGAATCCGACCTGGACACGGCCGAGGAGGACACCGCCGACGGCGAGCCCGAACAGGGACGCCGGACCCCGGACCGGTCCCGGTCCCGTTCAGGGCGCCGGGCCACCGGCCAGGACGAGGCGTCGCCCGCTGACGCCCCGGCCCCGGGGCTGCGGGCGAGCGACCTCCTGCGCGGCCGGCTCGCGGCGCTGCTCGGCATCGCGCTGGCCTGTGTCGTGGAGATGCTGCCCGGCGTGCCCGGAGCGGTCCTGACGGCGGCCGGCCTGTGGCTGCTGTTCGGGGCGCCCATCGCGGTGTGGCGCGGCACGGCCTCGCGCGTGGTGTCCACCAGGGACGGCAGCCTCCTGCTCGCCGTCGGCATGGCGGTCATCACAGATCTCGTGGTCGCCCTCGCCGTGAACACGGTGCTGCCGCTGGCCGGGGTGGAGCGTCCGCTGACCCGGGTGTACCTGGCCGGCGCCACGGCGCTCACGCTCATCGTGATCGGCGCCTTCGTGCCGGAGGAGGAGCGCGCGGAGAAGCGGAGGTCCTGGCTCCGCGACGGGTTGCCGCCGGGCGCGATACCCGTGGCCTCGCTCGCCGGCGTCGCCCTGGTGCTGTCCGTGGCCGGGCCGATCCGGCTGAACAACGGTTACGGCGGGGCGGTCAGCGTGGCCGCACTCATCGCCATCGTCACGCTGCTCGTGCTGCTGATGGCCCGCCGCTGGCGCTACCCGGTCGCCGTCCTCGAAACCGGTCTGTTCCTCGCCGCGGCCGCGCTGCTCCTGCTCAACTCGCTACGCGGCTGGTCCATCACGGGACACGACATCCAGCGCGAGTACGAGTACTTCCGGCTGACGCTCGGCGGATCGCTCTGGGACATCTCCACCTACCCCGACGCGTACAACGCCTGCCTGAGCATCACCCTGCTGCCCGTGAGCGTCTTCCGGCTCACCGCGATCCCCGACATCTACGTCTTCAAGATCATCCTGCCGGTGCTGTTCGCACTCACCCCGGTGCTGGTCCACCGCGCGGTGCGCAACGTCGCGCCGCATCTGGTGTCGCTGCTGTCGGCCGTCTTCTTCATGTTCTTCCCGACCTTCCTGTCCGACATGACCTTCCTCGGTCGCCAGGAGGTCGCGTTCGTGCTGCTCGGCTGCGCGATGGTGGTGCTCACCGACTCCGGGCGGCCGCTGCGCTTCCGGCGGATCGCGTTCGTGGGGCTCCTCGCCGGCATCACGCTGTCGCACTACTCGACGATCTACGTCGTGATCGTCGTCCTCGCGGTCGCCGTCGCCACCGACCTGATCTGGCGGCAGGTGGAGCGGTACAAGGCCAAGCGCGCGCGCAAGCGCAAGCACCGCCCGGTCGAGGCGGGCTCCTTCCTGACCTGGTGGATCGTGGCGGGGGCCGCCGCCATGGCGCTGGTGTGGGCGGGCCCGGTGACCCACACCAGCGGGCAGTTGCGGAGCACGCTGAGCGGCGTCGTGCAGGAGATCACCAATCCAGGACACGCGCAGGGCGGTTCGTCCGACACCTCCTACAGCCTCTTCGGGGGCGGGCCCTCGCTCACACCTCAGCAGCGCCTGAGCGAGTACCGCGCCGAGTCGGTGAAGGAGACCGCCACCGACCGGGCGAAGGGGACGTACCTGCCGCTCAAGACGGTGGACGCCTATCCGACCCCCGTCGTCCCCGAGCGGAACATGGCTCTCACGGACGCCGGGCGGGCGTTCGGCGCCATCGGTCTGAAGGCGACCACGGTCAACCCGCTGCTGCGCCAGTTCACCGCGGGTCTGCTGCAGATCCTGTTGATCATCGGCGTCATCGTGATCGACATCGGGCGCCGGGGGGCCTTCCGGCCGCAGCGCGACCAGACCACGCTGACCATCGGCGCCGTCGCCCTGCTCGGGCTGCTCACGGTCGTCCCCCAGCTCTCCGTCGACTACGGCGTGCTCCGCGCCTTCCAGCAGGGCCTGTTCTTCTTCGCGCCCTTCATCGCGGCGGGCATGCTGTCGATGCTGCGCTGGGCCGGACGGCGTCGCGTCGTGGTGGTGTACGGGCTCGTGATGGCGCTGTTCCTCGACCTGACCGGCGTGGTGCCCAAGCTGCTGGGCGGTTACCCGCCGCAATTGCAGCTCAGCAACGCCGGTCAGTACTACGACATCTACTACCCGAGCACCGAGGAGCGAGCGGCCACTTACTGGCTCTCGCAGCGCTTCGCCGCCGCGGGCAAGCCATCCCTGGTGCAGACCGACGGCTTCACCTTCAACCGGCAGCAGACCACGCTCACCGGCCCGGTCGTGGGCAACATCTTCCCGACCAGGCTGCGCACCGACTCCTACCTCCTGCTGGGCACCTCGACCGTGCGCACAGGAAGGGTGACGTTCTCCTACCGGGGCGACCTGATCACCTTCCGATACCCCGTCGGCCTCCTCGACAACACCAAGAACGAGATCTACAGCAGCGAGGGAGCAAGGATCTACCGATGAGGGTCCTCCTGGTCAGCCACTACTACCCGCCGCACGTCGGCGGCATCGAGAACGTCGTCCGCATGGAGGCCGTCCACCTCGCCGCCCAGGGAGCCGACGTCACGGTCCTCACCAGCGGTGAGCGCACCACCATCACCCAGGAGGACGGCGTACGCGTCGTGCGCGTCGCGGCGTGGAACGGCGCGGAGAAGGCCGGCGTGCCCTTCCCGGTGCTCTCGCCCCGACTCCTGACCGCCGCGCTGCGCTGGGTCCGCCGGGCCGATGTCGTCCATGTGCACGACTGCCTGTACCTGACCTCGTGGGCGGCCGGTCTCGCCGCACTCCTCACCCGCACCCCGCACCTGGTCACCCAGCACGTCGCGCTCGTGCAACACCCGTCCGCGCTGGTGCGCGGGGTGCAGCGGGCCGTGTACGCGGTCGCCGGGCGCGGACTGCTGCGGCGGGCCCGCACCGTGATCACCCTCAACGCCTCGGTCGCGGACTTCGTTCGCCGCTACGGCGCCCGGCCCGAACGGGCCCGCCATCTGGCGAACGGGGTGGACACCGCCCTGTTCCGGCCCGCCGCGTCGGGCGAGGAGCGGTCGCTGGCCCGCAAGCGCTTCGACCTGCCCGGGGACCGGCCGCTGGTGCTCTTCGTGGGCCGCCTGGTCCCGAAGAAGGGCTACGACCTGCTGCTCTCCGGCTACGACCCGGCCGCCGGCTACGACCTGGTCTTCGCCGGGGACGGCGACTCCGCCGCCCTGGCGGGCCGGCCCGGCGTGCACCACCTGGGCGGGCTGCCTCCGCACGAACTGGCCGAGGCCTACCGGGCCTGCGACGTCTTCGCGCTTCCGTCGACGGCCGAGGGCTTCCCCCTCACCGTTCAGGAGGCCATGGCCTCCGGCCTCCCGGTCGTCACCACCGACGACCCCGGTTACACGCCCTACCGCCTGGACCGTTCCAAGGTCACCCTGCTGGACCGGGACCCCGGAACGATCCGCTCCGCGCTGTCCGCCCTCGCCGGGGACGAACCGCGGCGCGAGGACATGGGCCGGTACTCGCGGGAGCTCGCGGCGACGGCCTTCGCCTGGGAGGAACACGTGAGCATGCTGACCCGGTACTACCGGTCCGCGGCGGGACCGGCCGGCGATGTCTAGAGGCAGCGGGAAGCACGCCCGCCCCCCGGACCAGGTGTACCGCAGCTCGTTCTTCCTGATGACGTCCACCGCGACCACGGCAGGACTGGGCTTCGTCTTCTGGATCGTGGTGGCGCGCTTCTACAGCCCGGAACAGGTCGGACTGGCCACCTCGCTCATCTCGGCGACCTCGCTGATCTCCTACCTCAGCCTGTTCGGGCTCAACAGCACCCTGATCCGTTTCCCGGCACCGACTGCCGCCCGCAACGGGCAGCTCACCCAGTCGATCGCCCTGGTCGGACTGGTCTCGTTCGTCATCGCCGCCGCCTACCTGCTCGGTCTGCCCTTGTACGCCCCGAAACTGGTCTTCATCCGCGAACACGCGACGGCGGCCGCCGCGTTCGTGGCGTTCTGCATCTGCGCGGCGGTGAGCCAGCTGACCTTCTCGGTCTTCGTCAGCGCGCGCATGGCCCATCAGAACGCGTTGGTGTACGGCCTGCTCCAGGGACTGGTCAAGCTGGCCCTGCCGGTCGCCCTCGTCGGCTACGGCTCGGTCGGCATCCTCGGATCCACCGGCGGCGGTTTCGCCGTGACCGCACTGGTCTCGCTCTTCCTGATGCACCGCCAGCTCGGCTTCCGGTTCGACTTCCGCACCCGGGGCACCAGGCTCCGCGAGCAACTGCGCTTCTCCGTCGCCAGCTATGTCACCAGCCTGCTCAACCTGGTGCCGCAGTTGGCCATCCCGCTGATCGTGCTGCACCAGCTGGGCGCGGCGGCGGCCGGCTACTACTACGTCGCCTTCCAGATCGCCAGCCTGCTCAACTCGGTGTCCTTCTCGGTCGGCGAGGCCCTGTTCGCCGAGGGCTCCAACGACCCGTCCCGGATCGGCATCCTCCTGCGGAGGACCGCCCTGATCATCGCCGGGCTGATGATCCCCGCGGCCGCGGTGGTGGCGGCCGGCAGCGGGCTGATCCTCAAGCTTTTCGGCGGCAGCTACGCCGCTGAGGCCCAGCCCCTGCTCATCGCGTTCTCCGTCGGGGGCCTGGGCGTCGCACTCAGCACCTGGGCGAACTTCGCGCTTAAACTGACCGGCCAGATGCGGCAGCTGGTCGTGAACAACGTCGTGTACGCGGTCGTGTCCATCGCCCTCAGCCTGTTCTGGGCGCAGTGGGGCCTGGTCTGGATCGGCGTCGCCTGGGGCGCGGGCAATCTCGCCTCCGGGGTGGTCGCCCTGGCCGCGGTGCTCGGGCACCGGCGCCGCAGCATCGCGGTCGCGCGGGCGCAGACACACGAGCCGGAACTCGACCGGCACCGGACCGTGGAGGCACGGACATGAGGATCCTGCAGGTCGTCAACATCGGCTTCGAGGCCGGAGGGGCGGAGAAGAGCGTCCGGCTGATCATGGACGGCCTCGGCCGCCGGGGCCACGAGGTGCGGGTGGTCTCGACCGACCTCCTGCTGACCGGGGCCGCGGATCAGAAGGTCTTCGCCCATGACATGGTCCCGGCCGTCACCGGCAAGCCGGTGAAGCGACTTCTCGGCTATTTTTGGCACCGCCCGGCACACCGCCAGGTCAGCGGGATCGTGCGGGACTTCCGGCCGGACGTGGTCCATCTGCACACCATCGGCGAGTTCAGCCCCGCCGTGCTGGCGGCCACCAAGGGCTGCCCCAGGTTGCTGACCGTGCACGGGCCCGAGGACTGGACCCGGTCGCTGCTCCGCTGGAACCTGGCGAGCGCGACCTCGGGCGGCAGACTGTCGGCCGCCGACGCCGCACGCTACGCCTACCTGCGGTACCTCCAGCGGCCCGCGTATCTGCCGCGGCTGCGGCGGGTGAACCGGATCCTGGCGCCCAGCCGGTACTACGCCGACGCCGTCCGCCCGGACGCCGGCTCCGTCCCGGTCTTCGTCACGCCCAACGGGATCGAGCGCAGCACCTTCCCGGAGCCGATCACGGAGACCGCGCATCTGGTCTTCGTCGGCCGACTGGAGCCGGTCAAGGGCGTCCACGTGTTGCTGAAGGCGTTCCGCGAGCTGCTCGCGGCCCATCCTGACGCGCGCCTTACCGTGGTGGGCGACGGGACGGACCGCGAGCGCCTGGAGGAGGACGCCGCCGAGCTCGTCCGGGCGGGCCGGGTGACCTTCCGGGGCTGGCTCTCGCCGGACGGGGTCGCCGACTGCCTGAGGGCGGCGTCCGTCGTGGTGCTGCCCTCGCTGTGGCCGGAGAACTTCCCCACCGTGGGGCTGGAAGCCCTGCAGATGGGGCGCCCGTTGGTGGCCTCCAGGGTCGGTGGGCTTCCGGAACTGGTGGGCGAGGACAACGGTGCGCTGGTCGCCGCGGGGGACGTCGCGGGTCTGGCCGCGGCTCTCGGCCGGCTCATCGGCGACCGACAGGTGTTGGAGCGCATGGGGGAGTCCTCGGCGGCGCGCGCCGAGCGCTATGGCGTCGAGGAGTTCCTCGACGCTCTCGAGCATCACTACAAAGAGGTTGTTGCAGAGTGAAGATCGTTGTCGTCAATGCCTTCGAACGCGGGAACCGCGGCGACGCCGCCCTGCTGAGCGTGGCCATCCAGCAGCTCCAGCAGGCCTATCCGTCGGCGCGGATCGCGATCGCGGGCTTCGAGGAGCCCGAGGTCTGGCCTGACTTCGACGGTGTCCCCAACCTCGGCTCGGTCCGCAGGTACGTGGGCGACGAGAAGGCCGGACGGCTCGCCCGGCCCGCGCGCAAGGCAGCGGCCCTGGCCCTCGCGGCACTCGCCCTCCTCCCCGGCGGCGGCCTGCTGGTCAAGGCACTGGCCCGGCTCCTCCCCCGGGAGATGCGCACCGAGGTGCGCGCGCTGGCGGACGCCGATCTGGTGCTCTCCCTGGGCGGCGGTTACCTCAACGGCAAGGCGGACTTCGCCTCGGACCTCAGCATCACCTTCCTGCTGCTGCCAATGTGGTTCGCCCACCGCTTCAAGGTTCCCGTCGTACTGGCCCCCCAGTCCTACGGCCCGTTCCCCACCCGGTGGCAGCGCCTGGTCATGCGGCGGGTGCTGAGTGGCAGCCGCCGCGTCGTGGCCCGCGAGGAGATCAGCCTCACCAGGCTCGCCGAGGCCGGCGTCCCGGACCGGACGGTGGTTCGCGGCGTGGACAGCGCCTTCGCCTTCCAGGGCATGTCCCGGCGGCCCTGGCGGCAGGAGCTCGCCATTCCGCAGGACGCCCCCCTGGTGCTGGTCACCGCCCGCCAGTTCCTCGACCCCGCGGCGCAGTCCGCGTACGAGGACGCGATGACCGCGGCCGTCCGGCACCTGCTCGACCAGGACTGCCACGTGGTGATCGTCCCCCAGGTCACCTGCGCCTTCCAGGCGGACGACGACCGCATCGTGAACCGCCGGATCGCCGCCCCCCTCGACAGCCCCCGGCTGCACGTCCTCGACGACGAGAACATCGACCACCACGAGATCTTCGCCCTCTACGGCTCCGCCGACTTCATCCTCGGCACCCGCTTCCACTCGGTGATCTTCGGTCTGGTCTCCAAGGTGCCCTGCGCCGCGATCGAGTACGACCACAAGACCCGCGGGATCATGCGGGACCTCGGTCTGGAGCACTGGGTCGTCCGCATGTCGGAAGCGACGCCGGACTCGCTGATCAGCCTGGTCGACAAGCTGCTGGTCGACGCGGACTCCTACCGTCAGCACCTCCGAACCGCGATCCCCGCCTACTCCGCCCGCGCGGAGGAGTTCGTCGGCATGCTGCGCGCCGACGTGCCCGAGGTGACCCGGTGACGGCCACCGAACGCACCGTCGCGGTCGTCGCCCCCTATTACCCGCCCAAGGTGGGCGGCGTGGAGAACTACGCCGCCCGGATCGCCCGCGCGGTCGCCGAGGCGCCCGGACTGCGTCCGGTCGTCATCACGACGCGGCTCTCCGGGCTCCGCACCACCGTGGACGTCGAGGACGGCGTGCAGGTCATCCGGCTCGGCGCCTGGCTGAAGCTGTCCAACACCCCGCTCAGCCCCCTGTGGCCGCTGCAACTGCGGCGCTGGCTGCGCCGGACCGGGGCCGAGGTGGTCAACGCCCACGCCCCGGTCCCCGGGTTGGCCGACCTGGCGGTGGCGGCCTCCGGAAAGCGGCCGTCCGTCCTCACGTACCACGCGGGCTCGATGCACAAGGGCGAGCCCGGCAGCGGTGCGGCGGACCGGCTCATCGGCCTGTACGAACGGCGGGTGCTGCCAAAGGTGTTCCGGCGGGCCCGCACGCTCGTGGCGGTGTCGCCGGTCTCGCTGGCCGCCGGGCACCCGCACGCGGTCGAGATCAGCCCTGGCGTCGACATCGAGCGGTTCACACCCGGGCAGCCGGCCTCGGAGCGTCCGCGCACCATCGTCTACGTCGGCCGTATGGACCGTTCGTCGGCCTGGAAGGGCGTCGACGTCCTGCTGACGGCCTTCGCCGAGCTGGCGGCAGAGGTGCCCGGCGCACGGCTGCGCCTGGTCGGCGGCGGGGACGCGGTGCAGGACCATCTGCGGCTCGCGGCGGACTTCGGCATCGCGGACCGCGTCGAGGCGGTCGGGGAGCTCACCGGGGACGCCCTGGTCGAGGTGGTGCGGACGGCCGCCCTCGCGGTGCTGCCGTCGCGCACCGAGGCGGAGTCCTTCGGCATGGTGCTGGTCGAGGCGATGGCCTGCGGCACCCCCGTGGTGGGCTCCGCCGTGGGCGGCATCCCGCACGTCGTGACCGACGGGGAGACCGGACTCCTGGTGCCGCCCGGCGATCCCGCCGGGCTGGCCGCCGCGTGCCGCAAGGTGCTGACCGACGGCGGACTCGCCGACCGGCTGGGCGCGCGGGGCCGCCAGGAGGCGGAACGGCGCTTCGCGTGGAACGGCCTGATGGAGCGCTACATCAAGCTGTTCCAGGCGCTGTAGCCCCGGCCGGCCCAGCCGGCCGGTGGGGCTACCCCTTCTTTTTCTTCTTGCCCTCGTAGGCGGCGATCGCCGCCTTGAGGGCTTCGAAGGACGGCTTCTTCGTTCCGTCGTAACTGCGCATCCCGTAGTACAAGGACCGGTCCTTCTTGTCCTCGGCGACCGCCTGGTCCTGGTCGGTGTACCAGAACATCGCGTCGACGTGCGGGTTGGCCACTGCCGCCGGGATCGTGTCGGTCGCGATCTCGGCCTGCCGGCCCTCGGTCACGTGCGTCGTGCCCGGAGGCGTCACCGTGCCGTCCGACACCGCACCGGGCCCGCTGGTCGGCGCCCCCGTCTCGGTCAGCCAGATCGGGATGTCGGGGGTGCCGTACTGGTCCAGGATCGCCACCAGATTGTCCCGGAAGCTGCTGATCCGCTCGAAGGCCGTACCGGTGCCGGGGGTCGCGCTGGGCAGCGTGGGGTAGTTGAACGGGTGGTACCCGACGGCGTCCACGTACTTGTTGCCGCCCAGCTTGCAGACGGCGGTCAGGAAGTCCGTCTGGGACAGCCTGCGGGACGCGGCCTCGGTCTTGGACACCGCGAGCCCGCCCATGACCACGTAGGCCTTGGAGTCGCCGACGCGCAGCGCCTGGCTCGTCGCCTTGAGCAGCTTGGTGTAGCCGGCCGGGTCGGGAGCGGGCCGCCAGAAGCCGATGTTCTCCTCGTTCCACACCTCCCAGGTGTGGATGCCCTTCGGTGCGTACCGCTCTGCGGCCAGCTTGGCGAAGGCGGCGAAGGTGTCGGGGTTGGCGGGTGCGCAGTTCTGGCCCGCCGTACAGGTCAACGGCCGCGCCCACTTCGGGGTGTAGGCGATCACCGGGAGGATGTTCAGGCCCCGCGCCCTGGCGGCGTCGGCGACCCGGTCGAAGCGCTGCCACTCGTAGGCGTAGGGCGAGTCCGGCTGGATGTTGTTCCACGACAGGTCCATCCGGACCCATTTGGCGCCGACCGCGACCGCGTCGTCGAGGCCCCGGGCCATGTCCGCGTCGGACTTCCAGGTCAGGGTGTCGCCGTACGAGATGCCCATCCGGACGTCACGCACACCGGCGGTCTTCGTCGCGGACGGCGTGGGGCTGTTGGCACCACCGGCCCGCGTGACCGGCAAGGACGCGGACGGCACGGATGCGGCGACGATGGTCGCGACCGCCGAGACCACGAACGCCACGAGCGCCACGAGAAAGCGTTGCCGTCTACTGGAATCCTTCACCATGTCCCTCAGCGTAGGCCAATCCCTCACAGCGTGTTCGGGCCCCCCACGCGTCCCGCGGTGCCCGGATCCCCGTGCGCACGCGGGGTCTTGGGTCGCCGAACAGGCACGCTCCGGAGGCCGCCGCGGGACCCCCCAGCCCGCGCGGCACCCCCCGTCGCCCGTCAGACGGTGTAGTGCCCGGCCTCCATCGAGCCCCACTCGGTGTCGCTCACCATGTACTGCTCGGGCGCCCGCTGGGCGGGCATCAGCGGCATCGGCTCGGGGCGCGTGGAGCGGTCGTACCACTGGGCCCGGGTCTCGGTGCGCAGCGCGTTGTCCCGGAGCCGGTGGCGGAACAGCTGAGCCAGGTTGGACACGCCGTCGGACAGCGCGTTGAGCTTCACCTCACCGCCGCGGGGCCGGTACTCGATCGGCACCTCCATGCAGCGGAAGCCTTCGCGCACAGCGGCGTTCTTGATCTCCTGGGAGAAACCCATGCCGTCGGAAGTCACTTTGAGGGTCTCCCAGATGTAGCGGCGGAACACCCACATCCCGCTCTGGGAGTCCTGGATCTCGCTCTTGAACAGCACCCGGCTGACCAGGCTGAGCGCGCGGTTGGCCACCGTGTGGGAGGGCTTCATCGCCGCGCGGTTCTCACGGCCGAGCCGGTTCGTGTTGAGGAACTCGACCTGGTGCTCGTCGACGATGCGCAGCAGTCTGGGGAGATCGTCGAAAGGGTAGGTGCAGTCGGCGTCGCCCGTGGCGATCACGTCGCCGGCCGCGGCCGCGATTCCCGCCTTGTAGGCGTTGCCGTAGCCCCGCAGCGGCTGGTGGATCACCCGCGCCCCGTAGGACTCGGCGATCTCCCCGGTCCCGTCGGTGGAGCCGTTGTCCGCCACGATGACCTCGACGCCCCATCCCTCCGAGGTGAGCTCCTCGAGCGGGATCGTCGCGAAGACGTGTGGCAGGTTCTCGGCCTCGTTCAGGGCGGGTATGACGATGGACAAAGTGGACACAGCAGGTTCCCCCCAGCTGGTGATATACGCAGACGCCACGGCACGAGGCCCGGCATCCGTGCTCTCACACCCCCCGCCGAACCCTCCGATGGCTTCGATCACTGTAGGCGACAATTAGCACAGGAGAACCACGGATATGGGATTGTAATCGAAAATCCTCGATCCCCACATGACACTTAACCTTCCGGACTCCGTCACTTCATCAAAAGATCGTCACCACTGCCCATAATTGACGGTCCATTAGCAAAAATCTGACGATTACCGCCATCGTCCTGCGACATCCGTGCGCGGCCCATGGAACGATCACGGAACGACCGGGGACGCGCCGCGGACGCACCGGGGCCCGCACCGCGGGTGGCGGTGCGGGCCCCGGAGACGGTGACCGGTGAAGGGTGACCGGACCTCAGCGGTGGTGCGTGGGCGAGACGGTGACCTCGACCCGCTGGAACTCCTTGAGCTCCGAGTAGCCCGTGGTGGCCATCGCCCGGCGCAGCGCGCCGAAGAAGTTCATCGAGCCGTCCGGCGCGTGCGACGGGCCGAGCAGGATCTGCTCGGTCGTGCCGGCGGTGCCGAGGTTCATCCGCTTGCCGCGCGGCAGTTCCTCGTGGGTGGCCTCCATGCCCCAGTGGAAGCCGCGGCCGGGGGCGTCCGTGGCGCGCGCCAGCGGCGAGCCCATCATCACCGAGTCGGCGCCGCAGGCGATCGCCTTCGGCAGGTCGCCGCTGGAACCGAAGCCGCCGTCCGCGATGACGTGGACGTAGCGGCCGCCCGACTCGTCCATGTAGTCCCGGCGGGCCGCCGCGACGTCCGCGACGGCGGTGGCCATCGGCACCTGGATACCGAGCACGCTGCGCGTGGTGTGGGCCGCGCCGCCGCCGAACCCGACCAGGACGCCCGCGGCGCCGGTGCGCATCAGGTGGAGCGCGGCGGTGTAGGTGGCGCAGCCGCCGACGATCACCGGGACGTCGAGCTCGTAGATGAACTGCTTCAGGTTCAGCGGCTCGTGCGAGCCGGACACGTGCTCGGCGGAGACCGTCGTGCCGCGGATCACGAAGATGTCGACGCCGGCGTCGACGACGGCCTTGGAGAACTGCGCGGTGCGCTGCGGGGAGAGCGCGGCGGCGGTGACCACGCCCGCGTCACGCACCTCCTTGATGCGCTGCCCGATCAGCTCCTCCTTGATCGGCGCCGCGTACAGCTCCTGCAGCCGCCGGGTCACCGAGGCGTCGTCCAGCTCGGCGATCTCGGCGAGCAGCGGCTCCGGGTCCTCGTAGCGGGTCCACAGACCCTCGAGGTTGAGGACGCCGAGGCCGCCGAGGTTGCCGATGCGGATCGCGGTCTCCGGGGAGACCACCGAGTCCATCGGCGCCGCCAGGAACGGCAGCTCGAAGCGGTAGGCGTCGATCTGCCACGCGATCGAGACCTCCTTCGGGTCCCGCGTACGGCGGCTCGGGACGACGGCGATGTCGTCGAATGCGTACGCCCTGCGGCCGCGCTTGCCCCGCCCGATCTCGATCTCAGTCACTGTCGCTATGCCTTTCCTCGTGTCCTGCCCGACCAGTATCCCAGGGAGGGCAGGCGAAAGCCCGCGACCGGGGAAGGCCGCGGGCTCTGCCGTGTGTCCGCCCCGCCCGGTGCGTCGCGCGCACCGTGCGGATCAGCGCCCGTGGTAGTTGGGCGCCTCGGTGGTCATCTGGATGTCGTGCGGGTGGCTCTCCTTGAGACCGGCCGCGGTGATGCGCACGAAGCGGCCCTTCTCCTTCAGCTCGGGGACGGTCGCCGAGCCGACGTAGCCCATGGAGGAGCGCAGGCCGCCGATGAGCTGGTGCGCCACCGCGGAGAGCGGGCCGCGGTAGGGCACCTGACCCTCGATGCCCTCGGGGACGAGCTTGTCCTCGGAGAGCACGTTGTCCTGGAAGTAGCGGTCCTTGGAGTACGACTTGGCCTGGCCGCGCGACTGCATCGCGCCGAGCGAGCCCATGCCGCGGTACGACTTGAACTGCTTGCCGTTGATGAACATCAGCTCGCCCGGCGACTCCTCGCAGCCCGCGAGCAGGCTGCCCAGCATCACCGTGTCCGCGCCGGCGGCGATCGCCTTGGCGATGTCGCCGGAGTACTGCAGACCGCCGTCGCCGATCAGCGGGACACCGGCCGGGCCGGCGGCCAGCGAGGCCTCGTAGATCGCGGTGACCTGCGGGGCGCCGACGCCGGCGACCACCCGGGTGGTGCAGATGGAGCCCGGGCCGACACCGACCTTGATGCCGTCGGCCCCGGCGTCGATCAGCGCCTGGGCGCCGTCGCGGGTGGCGACGTTGCCGGCCACCACGTCGATCCTGATGTTGGCCTTGACCTTGGCGACCATGTCGAGGATGCCGCGGCTGTGGCCGTGGGCGCTGTCGATCACCAGGAAGTCGGCGCCGGCCTCCACCAGCCGCTGGGCACGGAGGAACGCCTCGTCGCCGACGCCGACCGCCGCGCCGACCAGCAGCCGGCCCTCGGCGTCCTTGGCGGCGTTGGGGTACTTCTCCGCCTTGACGAAGTCCTTGACGGTGATGAGTCCCTTGAGCCGGCCCTCGTCGTCGACGAGCGGGAGCTTCTCGATCTTGTGCTTGCGCAGCAGCTCCATCGCCTCGATGCCGGAGATCCCGACCTTGCCGGTGACCAGCGGCATCGGCGTCATGACCTCGCGGACCTGGCGGGAGCGGTCGCTCTCGAAGGCCATGTCGCGGTTGGTGACGATGCCCAGCAGCTTGCCGGAGCCGTCGGTGACCGGGACGCCGCTGATGCGGAACTTGCCGCAGAGCGCGTCGGCCTCGGCGAGGGTGGCGTCCGGGTGCACGGTGATGGGGTCGGTCACCATGCCGGACTCGGAGCGCTTGACCAGGTCGACCTGGTTGACCTGGTCGTCGACCGAGAGGTTGCGGTGCAGCACGCCCACGCCGCCCTGGCGGGCCATCGCGATGGCCATGCGGGCCTCGGTGACCTTGTCCATCGCCGCGGACAGCAGCGGGATGTTCACGCGGACGTTCCGGGTGACCCGGGAGCTGGTGTCGACCTGGTTCGGCACGACGTCCGAAGGCCCTGGGAGGAGGAGCACGTCGTCGTAGGTCAGTCCGAGCAGTCCGAACTTCTCGGCTACTCCGTCGGCGTTCAGCGTCATGACACCTTCCCCATGGTCTTGCCCAGCGAGATGTTCAATGCTAATGGCTCTCGCGGGAAACCTTTTCCGGCCTTGACGCCGGCCCGTGGGGCCGGGAACCCGTACGGGACCGGAGCGGTGGGCTAGGCGCTCAGACCGCGGGCGGGTGAGGCTTCCTCCGCGAGCGCGCGCAGCCGGGACAGCGCCCGGTGCTGCGCCACCCGGACGGCCCCCGGCGACATCCCGAGCACCTGTCCGGTCTCCTCGGCGGTGAGCCCGACGGCGACCCGCAGCAGCACCAGCTCGCGCTGGTGCTCCGGCAGATTCGCCAGCAGGCCCTTCGCCCATTCGGCGTCGCTGCTGAGCAGCGCCCGTTCCTCCGGCCCGAGCGAGTCGTCCGGCTGCTCGGGCATCTCGTCGGAGGGGACCGCAGTCGAGCCGGGCCCGCGCATGGCCGCCCGTTGCAGGTCGGCGACCTTGTGGGCGGCGATCCCGAAGACGAAGGCCTCGAAGGGCCGACCCTGGTCGCGATAGCGCGGCAGCGCGCACAGCACCGCGAGGCACACCTCTTGGGCGAGGTCGTCCACGAAATGGCGCGCGTCACCGGGCAGTCGCGACAGCCGGGTGCGGCAGTAGCGTTCGGCGAGCGGGTGCACATGGGCGAGCAGATCGTGCGTCGCCTGCTCGTCGCCCTCGACGGCTCGACGTACGAGAGCCCCTATGGCTGTCTCTGTGCCGGTGGCCTCGTCGCGCATCCATCCATAGTGCCTCGCCGAAGCGCGCTCCGTGGCCTCAGGCGGGGGGTTGTGCTCCGAAGCGTTATGCGATGCGCCCTGTGGCGCGTTTCGAGGGACCGCACCGGCCGTAGTCATGTCATGCACCCGCCGCCCCGCCCGCCCGTGTCCCCGAGAGTCCATGCCTCAAGCATGCGCCCTCGGAACGGAAACCGGTACGAGCGGGGCAGCCGCACAGCCGCCCCACAGCCCATCGGCCCCTCGCCGCTCAACTCGACGGCCTAGCGCACCAGGCCCCAGCGGAAGCCGAGCGCCACCGCGTGGGCCCGGTCCGAGGCGCCGAGTTTCTTGAACAGTCGCCGCGCGTGCGTCTTGACGGTGTCCTCGGAGAGGAACAGCTCCCGCCCGATCTCGGCGTTGGAGCGGCCGTGGCTCATGCCCTCCAGCACCTGGATCTCGCGGGCGGTGAGCGTCGGTGCGGCGCCCATCTCGGCGGAGCGCAGCCGGCGCGGTGCGAGCCGCCAGGTCGGGTCGGCAAGGGCCTGGGTGACCGTGGCCCGCAGTTCGGCGCGCGAGGCGTCCTTGTGCAGGTATCCGCGGGCACCGGCGGCGACGGCGAGCGCCACCCCGTCCAGGTCCTCGGCGACCGTGAGCATGATGATGCGGGCCCCCGGATCGGCGGACAGCAGCCGCCGTACGGTCTCGACACCGCCGAGACCGGGCATCCGGACGTCCATGAGGATGAGGTCCGAGCGGTCGGCGCCCCAGCGGCGGAGGACTTCCTCGCCGTTGGCCGCGGTCGTTACGCGCTCGACACCGGGCACGGTCGCGACCGCGCGGCGCAGCGCCTCTCGGGCAAGCGGGGAGTCGTCGCAGACGAGAACGGAAGTCATGACCGTCCTCCGCAGCTGATCCGCGTCACGTTGAGCCTCCAGGCTGTACGAATCGTCACTGGTGGGGCTGACGGTCTCGGGCACCTGCCCGATTCGTTCGGCCGCCAACCACTTCCGCACCTTCAACGACCCTCACTCGAAAGAGTTACGGAGTTTGGGGACGGTCTCCCGCACACTGCGTGCCCGCTTCGCCACGCACCAGCAACACCGCAGGTCGTGGCAGTGGGCCCGATCGCAAAAGGAAGCGCGTCGGGCGCCCGGTTGCAGGACACCCACCCGCCGACCGGGGGGTCAATGTCAGATTTTGCCTGTTTGGCGGCTTTTTACCCGCATGGCGGGAGTTCGTTGGCGATTTTGTGATGAATCATATTTACATCTACTTGGACAGTAGATGTACCGTCGACATCACCTCCCGCAGAGCGTCTGGAGCGTCGCCTGGGAGGCAGTCCCGTGCAGCCCACCTCTCGAGGAGATGAGCAATGGCAGACTTCTCCCGCCTCCCGGGCCCCAACGCAGACCTCTGGGACTGGCAGCTGATCGCCGCCTGTCGTGGTGTGGACAGCTCGCTGTTCTTCCATCCGGAGGGAGAGCGCGGTGCGGCCCGGAGCGCGCGTGAATCGGCCGCCAAGGAGGTGTGCATGCGCTGTCCCGTGCGCGCCGAGTGCGCGACCCACGCCCTGACCGTCCGCGAGCCCTACGGGGTCTGGGGCGGGCTCACCGAGGACGAGCGCGAGGAGATGATGGGCCGGTCCCGCAACCGGGTCATGAGCTCGCACGCCCCCATCCACTGAGGAAACGTTTCCCTCTGCGGTCACCTCCGCGTCACGGCGCGGGCCGTGACCGGACGGCACCGGCAACCGGCTCCCATGGACTTCGGAGCGCGCCGGCCCCAGGCTGAGGAGCCATGGACCTCACCGGGGAATTCACGTTGGATGCCGGGATCACCTACCTGAACACCGCGTCGGCGGGTGTCGGCCCGCGCCGGGCCGTCGACGTACTGCGCACCGCTGTGACGGCCTGGTCCGACGGCAGCGACGACTGGGTGCGCAACGAACTCGTCCTGAACACCACGCGTGCCGCCTACGCCCGGCTGACCGGGGTCGCGGCGGACCGGGTCGCGGTCGGCTCCTCCGTCACCACCCATGTCGGGATGATCGCCGCGGGCCTTCCGCCGGGCGCCGAAGTCGTCCTCGCGGAGGGCGACTTCAGCTCCCTGGTCAACCCCTTCGCCTCCCGCCCCGACCTCACCCTGCGCACCGTTCCCCTGGAGGGCGTGGCCGACGCCGTACGTCCCACCACCGCGCTGGCCGCCGTCAGCGCGGTGCAGTCCGCGGACGGGCGCGTCGCCGACCTGGCCGCGGTGCGCGAGGCCGCGGACCGGCACGGGGCGCGCGTGCTGGTCGACGCGACGCAGGCGGTCGGCTGGCTGCCGCTGGCCGCCGGGGCCTTCGACTACGTGGTGTGCGGCGGCTACAAGTGGCTGCTCGCCCCGCGCGGGGTCTCCTTCCTTACCGTGCGGGAAGGCGCCGAGGACGGACTGTCGCCGCACTTCGCCGGGTGGTACGCGGCCGAGGACCCCTGGGACGACTGCTACGGGCCGGTGGCCCGGCTCGCCCGCTCCGCGCGGCGCTTCGACGTGCTGCCGCCGTTCCTGCCGTACCTGGCCGGGGCGGCCTCGCTCGGGCTGATCGAGGAGGTGGGCGTCGAGGCGATCGGCGCCCACGACACCGCACTGGCCGAGCGCTTCCGGGAGGGGCTGCGCGAACTCGGCCACAAGGCCGTGCCGCCGGGTGCGCAACGCTCGGCGATCGTGGCCGTCCCGGGTCTCGGGGACGCGGCGGAGCGGCTGGCCGCGGCCGGCATCCGCCTCTCGGTCCGCGCGGGCAACCTGCGGGCGGCGTTCCACCTGTACAACACCGAGGCGGACGTGGACCTGCTGCTGCGCGTGCTCGCGCGCTGAGCCGGAAAACGCCTCGCCGTGCGCCGGGCGCCCGCCTACGGTCGGAGGATGGAAGTGCACTCGGTCAACGTGGGACGTCCCCGGCCGAACCCCTGGAAGGACACCGGCGTCACGGGCATCGACAAGCGGCCCGTGACGGGCCCGGTGGCCGTGACCGCACCGGGCCCCAAGGGCACCGGCGCGGTGGGCCTGGCCGGCGACCGGGCGTACGACGTGAAGCACCACGGCGGCTCCGACCAGGCCGTCTACGCCTACGCCCGCGAGGACCTGGACCGCTGGGAGCGCGAGCTGGGCCGGGAACTGCGCGACGGGATGTTCGGGGAGAACCTGACGACCCTCGGCGTGGACGTCAACGGGGCGCTGATCGGCGAGCGTTGGCGGATCGGCGGCCCGGCGGGCCCGGTCCTGGAGGTGTCCTGCCCGCGCATCCCCTGCGGCACCTTCCAGGGCTGGCTGGACGAGGGCGGCTGGCTCCGGAGGTTCACCCGTGCCGCGCAGCCCGGCGCCTACCTGCGGGTGGCCGCTCCGGGCGGGATCCGCGCGGGCGACCCGGTGGAGATCGTCCACCGCCCGGACCACGAGGTGACCGTGGCACTGGTCTTCCGGGCGGTCACCCTGGAACCCGCGCTGCTCCCCTCGCTGCTCGCGGCGGACGCGCTCCCGGAGGAGATCCGGACGGCGGCGCGCAGGCGCACGCGGTCCCACTAGCCTGCCCGGCATGACGACTTCACTCATCACGGGAGCCACCGCGGGACTGGGCGCCGCCTTCGCCCGCCGGCTCGCGAGCGACGGCCACGCCCTCGTCCTCGTCGCGCGCGACGAGCAGCGGCTGGAGGAACACGCCGCCGAACTGCGCCGTACCTACGCGGTGACCGTGGAGGTGCTGCCCGCCGACCTGTCGACGGACAAGGGCATCGAGGCGGTCGAGGCCCGGCTGGGCGACCGCGAGCGGCCGGTCGGCGTGCTGGTCAACAACGCGGGCTTCGGCAACCGCGGTGCCTTCGGCGACGTGCCGATGGCCGACGAGCTGACCATGCTCAAGGTGCACTGCGAGGCCGTGCTGCGGCTGACCGGCGCGGCGGCCGCGGCCATGAAGGAGCGCAGGCGCGGCTTCGTCGTCAACGTGGCCTCGGTGGCGGCGTTCGTGCCGCGCGGCACGTACGGCGCGAGCAAGGCGTGGGTGGTCAGCTTCACCCGGGGCGCGGCCCGCGAACTGTCCGGCAGCGGGGTGCGGCTGATGGCGCTGTGCCCGGGCTTCGTGCGCACCGAGTTCCACGAGCGGGCCGGCATCGACACCGCCGGCATCCCCGCCTGGGCGTGGCTGGACGCCGACAAGGTGGTCGCCGCGGCCATCCGCGACCTGGCCCGCGGCCGCACGCTCAGCGTGCCCGACCCGCGCTACAAGGCCGCGGCGCTCGCCGCCAAACTCGCCCCGAGCGGGGCCTTCGGCGCGGTCTCCGCGTCGGCCGGCCGCCGCTTCGGCCCCGTCTACCCCCGGGACTGACGGGGCCGCCCGGGCGGGCGGCAGAAGCGGAAAAGGCCGAAGGCCCCCGTTCCCGGTGCGGGAACGGGGGCCTTCGGGCGCACTCAGTGGGAGTGGCCGTGACCGTGGCCGTGACCGGCCTCGGCGGGCTCCTCCTCCTTCTTCTCCACCACGAGGGTCTCGGTGGTGAGAAGCAGGGAGGCGATGGAGGCGGCGTTCTCCAGGGCGGAGCGGGTGACCTTGACCGGGTCGATGACGCCGGCCTTCACCAGGTCGCCGTACTCGCCGGTCGCGGCGTTGAAGCCGTGGCCCTTCTCCAGCTCGGCGACCTTGGAGGTGATGACGTAGCCCTCCAGGCCGGCGTTCTCGGCGATCCAGCGCAGCGGCTCGACCGCGGCGCGGCGGACGACCGCGACACCGGTGGCCTCGTCGCCGGACTTGCCGAGGTTGTCCTCCAGCACCTTGACGGCGTGGACGAGCGCGGAGCCACCACCGGAGACGATGCCCTCCTCGACCGCGGCGCGGGTCGCGGAGATGGCGTCCTCCAGACGGTGCTTCTTCTCCTTGAGCTCGACCTCGGTGGCCGCGCCGACACGGATGACGCACACGCCGCCGGCCAGCTTGGCGAGGCGCTCCTGGAGCTTCTCGCGGTCCCAGTCGGAGTCCGTGGTGGTGATCTCGGCCTTGATCTGGTTGATCCGGCCCTCGATCTCCGAGGAGTCGCCCGAGCCGTCGACGACGGTGGTCTCGTCCTTGGTGACGGTCACGCGGCGGGCGTTGCCGAGCACGTCCAGGCCGACCTGGTCGAGCTTGAGGCCGACCTCCTCGGCGACGACGGTCGCGCCGGTGAGGGCGGCGATGTCGCCCAGCATGGCCTTGCGGCGGTCACCGAAGCCGGGGGCCTTGACCGCGACCGCGTTGAAGGTGCCGCGGATCTTGTTGACCACCAGGGTCGACAGGGCCTCGCCCTCGACGTCCTCGGCGATGATCAGCAGCGGCTTGGAGGCGCCCGCCTGCAGCACCTTCTCCAGCAGCGGGAGCAGGTCCTGGATGGAGGAGATCTTGCCCTGGGTGATGAGGATGTACGGGTCCTCCAGGACGGCTTCCTGGCGCTCCGGGTCCGTCACGAAGTACGGCGACAGGTAGCCCTTGTCGAAGGCCATGCCCTCGGTGAAGTCCAGCTCCAGACCGAAGGTGTTGGACTCCTCGACGGTGATGACACCGTCCTTGCCGACCTTGTCGATCGCCTCGGCGATCAGCTCGCCGACCTGCTTGTCCTGGGCGGACAGCGCGGCGACGGCGGCGACGTCGTCCTTGCCCTCGATCGGGCGGGCCGAGGCGAGCAGCTCGTCCGAGACGGCCTTGACGGCGGCGTCGATGCCCTTCTTCAGGGACGCGGGGGAGGCGCCGGCGGCGACGTTGCGCAGGCCCTCGCGGACCAGCGCCTGGGCGAGCACGGTGGCGGTGGTGGTGCCGTCACCCGCGATGTCGTTGGTCTTGGTCGCCACCTCCTTCACCAGCTGCGCGCCGAGGTTCTCGTACGGGTCGTCGAGTTCGACCTCACGGGCGATGGTCACGCCGTCGTTGGTGATGGTCGGGGCGCCGAACTTCTTGTCGATGACGACGTTGCGGCCCTTGGGGCCGATCGTCACCTTCACGGTGTCGGCGAGCTTGTTGACTCCACGCTCAAGGGCGCGACGGGCGTCCTCGTCGAACTTCAGGATCTTGGGCATACCGGCGGAATTCCTCGTCTTTGGGTTCTCGTCAAAGACCGCGCCCCGGGCCCCCGGTCCGTGCGAGGACTCGGTGTGCCCGGGGCGTGGTCACGGCATTTCTCGGTTACGAGCGGCGCCGGATTTACTTCTCGACGATCGCGAGGACGTCGCGAGCCGAGAGGACGAGGTACTCCTCGCCGCTGTACTTGACCTCGGTGCCGCCGTACTTGCTGTACAGCACGATGTCGCCGACCTTGACGTCGAGCGGGATGCGGTTGCCGTCCTCGAAGCGACCCGGACCGACGGCCAGGACGACGCCCTCCTGGGGCTTCTCCTTGGCGGTGTCCGGGATGACCAGGCCGGAGGCGGTGGTCTGCTCGGCATCCAGCGGCTGGACCACGATGCGGTCCTCGAGCGGCTTGATGGCAACCTTGGTGCTGGCGGTCGTCACGATCCGACCTCCCCCTTCAAAGGGCTCACGGGAGTGTCTGTCTGGGGTGGCGACCTGGTAGGCCCGTCGTCGCGGGTGCCGGACCTGCCCGTCGCGTTTGTTGCTGGCACTCGACATGGCTGAGTGCCAGGTCTGACATTATGACGCGCTTAGCACTCGGTCAAGCGGAGTGCCAATGCCACGCCGGACGCGCCGTGCGAAGCCGGCGCCCGGCTCGCCGGCGCGGACCGCGGCGGCGATCCCGGCCCGGCGTCCTCCGCGGGCACGGTGACCTCGCCCCGGCATCCCGGAATCCCCGTCCATACGGGCCGGTACGGCCCCCTCGGGCCGTCCTCCCCCGGGCTCCGGGCGGCTCCCTCACGTCGTACCGCCCCCGGCGGCCACGGCCGCGACGAGCACGGGGCCCGGTCCGACAGCCACCGACGGCGCGGGACAATGGGCCGTGTGGATCTCGATGCGTTCTCTGCCCTGCTGACCGACGAGGGGCAGCGGCTGCTGGCCGGCCTCCGCGACTACGACCCCGCGGACGAGATCGCCACCGCGACCCGGCTGCGGCGGGAGCACGACGCGACATTCGTCTCGGCGGCCCTCACCCAGGCGCGGCTGCGGCAGCGGGCGGAGGCGAAGTTCGGCGAGGACGCGTACGCGATGTACTTCACGCCCCACGGCGTGGAGCAGTCGACGCGGGCGTCGGTGGCCCGGCACCGGGCCGAGCGGTTCGCGGCCCTCGGCGTGCGGAGGCTGGCCGACCTCTGCTGCGGGATCGGCGGCGACGCGATTCCGCTGGCGCGGGCAGGGGTGGAGGTGCTCGCGGTCGACCGCGACCCCCTGACGTGCGCGGTGGCGCGGGCCAACGCGCGGGCGCTGGGGCTCGCGGAACGCATCGACGTGCGCTGCGCCGACGTCACCGAGGTGGGGACGGACGGCTGCGACGCGGTCTTCGTCGACCCGGCCCGGCGCGGCGGGCGCGGCAGGATCTTCGACCCCGAGGCGTACTCCCCGCCGCTGTCGTGGGCCGTGACGGCGGCCCGCAGGACGCCTCTGGCCGCGCTGAAGGTCGCGCCCGGCATCCCGCACGAGGCGGTGCCGGAGGACGCGGAGGCGGAGTGGGTCTCCGACCACGGCGACGTGAAGGAGGCCGTGCTCTGGTTCGGCACGGACTCGGGCACCCGGCGGGCCACGCTGCTCCCCTCCGGCGCCTCACTGCCCGCCGCCGGCCTGCCCGACCCCGCGGTGCGCCCGGTCGGGCGCTGGCTGTACGAGCCCGACGGCGCCGTCATCCGGGCCCACCTCGTCGCGGACGTCGCGGCCCAGGTCGGGGGCGGTCTGATCGACGAGACCATCGCCTACGTCACCTCGGACGAGCCGCACAGCACGCCGTACGCCTCCGCGTACGAGATCACTGACGTGCTGCCGTTCAACCTCAAGCGGCTCAAGGCGCTGCTGCGTGAACGGGAGGTGGGCGTGCTCACGGTCAAGAAGCGGGGGTCCGCGGTCGAGCCCGAGGAACTGCGCCGCAGGGTCAGGCCCCAGGGGCCCCACGCGGCGACGGTCTTCCTGACCCGGGTCGCGGGCGCGCCCAGCATGCTTCTCGGGGCGCCCGCGCCCTCGCCGTGACGTTCCCCGCCCTCCCTCCCGGGTGCCCTGTGAAGTCAGTGACCCCGGCGCGCGCGGTGGGGTGCCGGGTTCGGGGCCTCCGGGCCGGCCATTCTGGACAGCACATTTAGGTGCCTCCGGTGCTCTCCACTGATCACCCCGGGTCATGCACCCACATATGCTCCACAGTCCAGAACGCCCACCCTCCGACCCCGCCCCCTCGGTTTCGTCATGCGCCTGATCCCCGGAGGGGGGGTAGAGACGGCACCGTGCCCGGGCCATCCGTTGGCGCGGCGCGGTCCAGGTGCCCAGCCGTCACCGCAAACACCTCCGCCGGCCGTCAGTCGCCCAGCCGACCCGGGAAGGGGTGTGGCGGGGTGCCCCCGCTCGGGTCACCTCCCAGCGGTAGCTGGGGACGCAACCCCCGGCCGGAGGTTGGGGGAGGGCGGGGAGAAGCCTCCCCGCACGGCCGGCGCAGCGCACCCGCACTGGGGTCAGGCCACGGCCTCGAAGCGCCAGCGGTGCACGGCCCGCAGGGCCAACCCCTCATCGGGATCGGGCAGTTCGGGAAGCTCCGCGTCGTACGGGGCGTCCCACCACGTGATCACCAGCACCCGGTCCTGCGGCGCGGAAAAGGTCTCCCGGCGCGACGGCACGGGCGTCAGCGTCTGCGCGCGGACCCACGCGAGGAGTTCGGGCCCGCGGCCCTCGGCGGCGCGGGCCTCCCACATCAGGGCGACGGTCATGAGGAGTAGAGGTTGTCCTTGCTGAGCTCGTGCACGTGATCGTGGTCATGGCCGGGCGCATGCGTATGCCCGGGCACGGACACGTCGGTGACCAGCAGCGAGGAGTCCGCCGGCAGGTCCCACGTCGAGGAGGGGCGGCCGCGGGCCACCATTTCCGCCCCGAGCGCCGCGACCATGGCGCCGTTGTCGGTACAGAGCTTGGGCCGCGGCACGCGCAGGATGATGCCCGCGTCCTCGCACCGCTCCTGGGCCAGGGAGCGCAGCCGGCTGTTGGCCGCGACACCGCCGCCGATCATGAGGTGGTCGACGCCGTTGTCCTTGCAGGCGCGGATCGCCTTGCGCGTCAGCACATCGGCCACGGCCTCCTGGAAGGAGGCGGCGACGTCCGCGACGGGGACGTTCTCGCCCTCCCGGCGCTTGGACTCGATCCAGCGGGCGACGGCCGTCTTCAGCCCGGAGAAGGAGAAGTCGTACAGCGGGTCCCGCGAGCCCGTCAGGCCGCGCGGGAAGCGGATCGCGGCCCGGTCGCCCTCGCGGGCGACGCGGTCGATGGCCGGGCCGCCGGGGAAGCCGAGGCCCAGTACGCGGGCGACCTTGTCGAATGCCTCGCCCGCCGCGTCGTCGATGGTCGCGCCGAGCGGCCGCACGTCGCCGGTGATGTCGGGCGCCAGCAGCAGCGAGGAGTGCCCGCCGGAGACCAGCAGCGCCATCGTGGGCTCCGGCAGCGCGCCGTGCTCCAGCTGGTCGACGCAGATGTGGGAGGCGAGGTGGTTCACCCCGTACAGCGGCTTGCCGAGGGCGTAGGCGTACGCCTTGGCGGCCGAGACGCCGACCAGGAGCGCGCCCGCCAGGCCCGGGCCGGCGGTGACGGCGATGCCGTCCAGGTCGGCGGCGGCGACGCCGGCCTCCTTCAGCGCGCGCCGGATGGTGGGGACCATCGCCTCCAGGTGGGCGCGGCTTGCGACCTCGGGGACGACGCCGCCGAAGCGGGCGTGCTCGTCCACGCTGGACGCGACCGCGTCGGCCAGCAGGGTGTGGCCGCGCACGATGCCGACACCGGTCTCGTCGCAGGACGTCTCGATGCCGAGGACAAGGGGCTCGTCAGCCATGGGTCGTCTCAGTTCCTTGTAGACCTGGTGTTTCTCGTGTGTCCGCCGGCGCCGCCGTCAGGTCGGCGAGCCGCATGACGAGGGCGTCGACGTTGCCGGGCTGGTAGTAGCCGCGGCGGAAACCGATCGGCTCGAAGCCGAAGCGCTCGTACAGCCGCTGGGCGCGGACGTTGTCGACCCGTACCTCCAGCAGCACCTCGTGGCACTCGAACGCCGTGGCCTGGTGCAGCAGTTCGCGCAGCAGCCGGGCGCCGAGCCCGGTGCCCCACTGGTCGCGCGCGGTGGCGATGGTCTGCACGTCGCCGGTGCCGGCCACGGCGGCCAGACCCGCGTAGCCGACCACGCGGCCGCCCGTCTCCTCGGCGACGACGTAGTGCCGGGTCGCGGCCGGGTGCCGGGCGTCGGCGAGTTCGGACCAGAACATGCCGCGCGACCAGGCGTCGTCGGGGAAGAGCGAGTCCTCCAGCTCCATCACCGGGTCCAGGTCCCACCAGCGCATCTCGCGCAGTACGGCGGTCACTTCGGCAGGACCGCCTTGTAACCGGCCGGCACCTGCGCGTCGGGGCGGCGCAGGTAGAGCGGCAGCGGGGGGAGGAAGTCCTCGCCCTCGGCCAGCTTCACCGCGGCGAGCGCGGCGAGCGCGGCGGCGGACTGGTCGGCGGGCGGACGGACGTCGGTGAAGACGCCCGGGTACAGCGCGGCGCCCGCGCCCACGGCGGGCAGGCCCGCGACGCGCTCGGCGATGTCGGCCGGGTGGTCCACCGCCGGGTCGCCGACTCGGCCGCGCGGGCCCTCGTAGCGGGCCCAGTAGACCTCCTTGCGGCGGGCGTCGGTGGCGACGACGAAGGGGCCGTCGATCCCGGCGGCGTAGGCCAGGCCGTCCAGGGTGCAGAGCCCGTGCACGGGCACCCCGAGGACGTCCCCGAAGGAGGCGGCGGTCACGAGACCCACGCGCAGGCCCGTGTAGGGGCCGGGGCCGACGCCGACCACGAGCCCGGTCAGGGCGGCCGGTTCGGTGCCCGCCTCGCGCAGCACGCGGTCGACGGCGGGCATCAGCAGTTCGCCGTGCCTGCGCGCGTCGATCTCCGTCGACTCGGCGAGCACGCGGTGCCCGTCGTGCAGGGCGACGGTCACGGCGGGGGTGGCGGTGTCGAAGGCAAGCAGCAGCACGCGTTCAGCCTACGGCGTTCACCGGGGCGGCCCTGCCGCCACCGGGGTCTCCGCCGGTACGGGGGCGGTGCTCGGATCACGCTCGCACCGGCTGCTAACGTCAACCTGAGCCTGACGCCCCACTTCCGGAGGACCCCGTGGCAAGGATCGGTTCAGGGACGATCGTGACCGGCCTGACCGCGGCCGCCCTGGCCGCAGTCGGTGTGCTCGCCGTCCAGGCCTCCAGCTCCGCCACGGAGGTGGCCGCCGGTGGCGCCGCGGTGTCCACGGACAACGGCAGCACCTCGCCCTCCGACGGTGCCTCCGCCGCTCCCGGCAAGAAGCACGAGCTGCCCGCCGTCTCCGGCAGCGGCCGCCGCGTGGTGTACTCGCTGCGCCAGGACCGCGTGTGGCTGGTGGGCGACGCGGGCGCGGTGAGCCGCACCTACGTCGTGGTGCCGGGCACGGTGGACCCCGACCCGGGGACGTACGACGTGACCACCCGCAGTGCCAGCGGCACCGGCGGCGACGGGGTCCCGATCGAGCACGTGGTGCGTTTCGCGTCGGTGGACAACGTGGTCGTCGGCTTCAGCGCCGCCCGTGACGGCTCGCTGCCCGGCAAGCCCGACCCTTCGCAGCAGACCGGCGGCATCCGCGAGAAGCGCAAGGACGGCGCGGCGCTGTGGTCCTTCGCCACGATCGACACCAAGGTCGTCGTCGTCCGCTGAGCGCACGCGGAAATCACCCGACCGGGTGAACGGCCGACCGGCCCTAGGCCGCGTCGGCCTCCGGGGCGGCGGTCCCGGCTCGGCCGGTGGTCCGTGCGTCCGGGTCGTCGGGCGCCGCGGGCTCGTCCGGCGACTTCGGGGGCGTGCTGACCGCGTTCGCCGCGGCACACGCGGCGAGCAGGGCCTGCACCGAGTAGCCCGGCTCCGGCTCCGGCACCTTGTGGGCCGACATGGTTGCCTCCTGGGGCGGGGGGCGGCGTGGTCCGAGGGGCTGGAGGTTAGGCAGCCCTAACTTCTCCTCGCACCACCAGAAGAACACGTCACCCGTGCCCGGCGCAACATCTTCCCGACACCTTGTCGGAACGGTTACTCCCCCAGCGCCGCCAGGTCCTCCCCTGCCCAGCGTGCGCCGACGCCGGTGACGACCACCTCGCGCACGTCGTGGTCCTCCTGCCCGTTCCCGGACGCGACCTCGCCGACGGCGCGGTGGATCACCAGCTGCAGACGGTCCTCGGAGAGCTCCTCGACCTTGCCCTCGCCCCACTCGACGACCATGACCGACTCCGGGAGCGAGACGTCGAGGTCCAGGTCCTCCATCTCGTCCAGGCCGCCGGCGAGCCGGTACGCGTCGACGTGCACCAGCGCCGGCCCGCCGCTCAGCGACGGGTGGACCCGCGCGATCACGAAGGTCGGCGACGTCACCGCGCCGCGCACGCCCATGGCCTCGCCCAGACCGCGGGTCAGTGTCGTCTTGCCCGCGCCCAAGTCCCCGCTGAGCAGGACCAGATCACCCGCCCGCAACAGCGGCGCGAGGCGCTGCCCCAGCTCCCGCATCTGCTCGGGGGTCTTGACGACGACCCGGATCGCTTCCCTGCCGATGGCTTCCATGCCCATGTGCCCGAATGCTACGCGCCGCCGGTGACCGCGTGCCCCGAGCGATCCTGCTGCCGCGGCACGCCCGGCCGGTCCGCGGCGAGCTCGCGCAGCGCCTGCGGAACGGGCGCGCGCGAGGCGTCCGCCGCCTCCGCGAGCACCGCGGCGAGATGCGTGTTGACCAGGTCCGGCTGCTCCAGCATCACCAGGTGGCCGGCGCCGGGGACGACCACCAGCTCGGTGTCGGGCAGCCGCTCGGCGATGGCCCTGCTGTGCTCACTCGGGGTCAGCAGGTCCTTGTCCCCGGCGAGCACCAGTCCGGGCAGGCCGTCCAGGACGTCCAGCGCCTCGCTCTTCTCGTGCTCGGTGAAGGCCGGATAGAACTCGGCGACCACGTCGATCGGCGTCGACTCGATCATCCGCTCGGCGAACCGCGCGACCGCCGGGTCGACGTCCGAGCCGAACGAGTAGCGCTTGATGATCCCGGCGAAGAGGTCGGCCGTCGCCCGGCGCCCTCGTTCCACCAGGTCCACCTGGGTGCCCAGGATCCGCAGCACCCCCGGCGCCAGCGCCCGCAGCGCCCGCGCCCCCGCCGCCGGCAGGCCCAGCGTCACACTGGCGAGCTTGCCGGAGGACGTGCCGACGAAGGCGAAGCCCACCACACGCTCCCGGACGAACTCCGGGAACTGGTCGGCCAGCGCCATGACCGTCATGCCGCCCATGGAGTGCCCGACGAGCACCACCGGGCCCTCCGGGACGGCGGCGTCGACGATCTGCTTCAGGTCGCGGCCGAGCTGGTCGATGGTGGCGGGCTCGCCCCCTGCTTGGTCGTTGCCGCGGCCGGAGCGGCCGTGGCTGCGCTGGTCCCAGTACACGGCGCGCACCGTGCCGCGCAGGGCCGCGCGCTGGAAGTGCCAGGAGTCCTGGTTGAGGCAGTAGCCGTGGCTGAAGACCACGGTGAGCGGGGCGTTCTGCCCGCCGCGCCGGAACAGCCCCCAGCGGCGGGCCGGCGGGACCGGCTCGGCGACGGCCGGATCGGCCTCCTCGACCTCGTAGTACAACTCGGTGCCGTCCTCGGCGGCCACCCGCCCCGGCATCCCGCGCAGGGACCCGTAGGGTCCGGCCACATCAAGGGCGAGCCGCGCGCGCCGGCGCATGCTGCGGCCGACCGTGACGCGCTCCAGCGCCACACCCGCGGCGGCACCCGCCGCGACGACGCCGATGGCCGCGCCGGCTATCCCGGCGTGGCGCCAGCGACCGGACGGCAGCACCCCGCCCGAACCGCCTGTCACGGCCTCCGCGACCGCCTCCGCGGCCCCGGCCACCGCCTCGGCAGCCTCCACCGCTCTCCCCGCCGTGTTACCGCTCTCGGACCCGCTCATGTCGTCTTCGCTGCTTCCCCTCGGCTACGCGGTTACGTACCCACGTAGACGCGCGGCACCCGGCTCCCGATCCGGGTGACGATCTCGTACGCGATGGTGCCGGCGGCACGCGCCCAGTCCTCGGCGGTCGGCTCGCCGCGGTCGCCCGGGCCGAACAGCACGGCCTCGTCGCCGGCCTCGGCGCGGTCGCCGCCGAGGTCCACGACGAACTGGTCCATCGCCACCCGGCCCGCGGCGGTCCGCCACTTGCCCGCCACCAGCACCGGTCCGGTGCCCGAGGCGTGCCGCGGGACGCCGTCCGCGTAGCCGAGGGGGACGAGGGCGAGCGTGGTGTCGCCCGGCGTCGTGTAGTGGTGGCCGTAGCTGACGCCGTGGCCGCCCGGCACCCGCTTGACCGAGGCCAGGCGGGCGGAGAGCGTCATCACCGGTCGCAGCCCGAACTCCTCCGGGCCGCCGACCTGCGGGATCGGCGAGATCCCGTACATCGCGACGCCGGTCCGGACGAGGTCGAAGTGCGCCTCGGGCAGGGTGAGCGTCGCCGGGGAGTTGGCCATGTGCCGGACCTCCGGGCGCAGCCCGGCGCGCTCGGCGGACTCCAGCGCGGTACGGAAGACGGCCAACTGGGCGGCGTTGGAGGGGTGCCCGGGCTCGTCGGCGCACGCGAAGTGCGACCACAGCCCGGTCACCTTGACCAGCCCCGCCTTCTCGGCGGCCCGGGCGGCGGTCACCAGGTCCGCCCAGTCCCCGGGCTGGGCGCCGTTGCGGCCCAGCCCGGTGTCCGCCTTGAGCTGCACCCGCGCGGTGCGGTCGGTGGCCTCGGCGGCCGCGGCCGCCTCGCGCAGCGCCCACAGGCCGCTGACCGTCACGTCGATACCGGCCTCGACGGCGTCGCGCCACGGCCCGTTCGGCGTCCACAGCCAGCACAGCACCGGTGCGGTGATCCCCGCGGCGCGCAGGGCGAGCGCCTCCTCGGGGGTCGCGGCGCCCAGCCAGGCGGCGCCGGCCTCCAGCGCCGCCCGCGCGGACGGGACCATGCCGTGGCCGTAGGCGTCCGCCTTTACCACGGCCATCAGCCCGGAGCGGGGCGCACGGGCGCGCAGAGCCGCGACGTTCGACCGCAGTGCGGCGAGATCGATCGTGGCCTGGGCGCGCAGATTTGTGTCATCCATCGCGCCCAGTCTCTCAGGCCCGCCCGGTGCCTCCGTCACGTGCCGGATTTGTGCCCGAAGACATGCACCTGGTCGTGCAGCTTCAGCACGTTCCACAGCCGTCCCGCGTCGGGCGTGGACAGGTTCACGCAGCCGTGCGAACCCGGCGCGCGGTAGACGCTGCCGGTGATGGCGTGCAGGGCCTGGCCACCGCTGAAGAACTGGCTGAACGGCATGGGGGCGTCGTAGATGTCGGACACGTGGTCGCGGTGGCGCCAGTAGACCTTGAAGCGCCCCGTACGGGTCGCGAAGCCGGTACGGCCGCTGCGCATCGAGACCGGCCCGAAGACCACGTTCGACGCGCTGGTCTGCACCCACAGGATCTGCCGGGTGAGGTCCACGCACGCGACGCGCTGCCCCTTGGCCGGCGTCATGCACTGGTGGCCCGCGTTCGGGCCCTGCTGGATGGCCAGGTCCAGGCGAAGGTGGCCGAACGTGGTGGGACCGGCGAACCCGGTGTCGGGCAGGATGTCGCTCGACTGCTGGTAGCGCTGGATCGCGTAGCAGTCGTCCTCCGACTGCCTCCCGTCCACGCGCAGCCCCAGAAGGCGCTCCACGTCCCGCTGGTACGGGCCGGTGAGCGGCGTGCAGTACGGCGACAGACGGCCCGCGGCGGCCTCGTCGGGGGGCAGCCACTCGACCTGCTGCGGGTCGATGGGCTCCTGCTCCTCCTCGGCCTCCTCCTCGTCGTAGTCGCCCCTGTTCTCCTCGGCGTCGTGCGAGTGGTCCACGTGCTTGGGCGGCAGCCCCTGGTCCGGGGTGTCGGCGGGCCCCGGCAAGTCGTACTGCTGGAACGGGACCCCCGCGACGTAGTCCTCGAGCTTCACGGGGTGGTGATCATCGGCGGAGGCCGTCGTCCCTGCGCCCAGAGCGGACAGGACGACCAGGGCGGCGGTGCACAACCGCGCCCCCCGGCAGGCGTACGTTCTTCCCATGCCTTGACGCATAGACGCGACGCCGCCCGCCGGAACACTCCGCGGGCGGACTCCACCCGTTTCGCCCAGCTACGATCTGACGCTCCGCCAGGCATCGGGGACCGCGGCGGCCACATCGTGCGCCGCGATCGGCGCCCCCACCGGGCCGGAGGCGATGCGTGCGGCCAGGCCGTGCAGATACGCGCCGGCCGACGCGGCGTCACGTGCCGCGAGACCCGCGGCGAGCAGCGAGCCGGTGATGCCGGAGAGCACGTCCCCGCTGCCGGCCGTGGCCAGCCAGGACGTCCCCGTCGGATTGACCCGGACCGGCACGGCCGGGTCCGGTGCCGCCACGAGCGTCGTGGAACCCTTCAGCAGCGCCGTCGCGCCGAACTCCGCCGCCAGTCGCCGTACGAAGACCAGCCGGGCCGCCTCGACCTCCTCCCGGGCCACGCCCAGCAGCGCGGCCGCCTCGCCCGCGTGCGGGGTCAGCACGGTGGGCGCGGAGCGCTCGCGCACCGCCGCGCGGTCCAGCAGGCGCAGCCCGTCCGCGTCCACGAGCACGGGCACGTCGGAGGCGAGCACGTCCTCCACGGACCGCCGCGCCTCCGACCCGTCGCCGAGCCCCGGGCCGACCACCCACGCCTGCACCCGGCCCGCCTTGTGCGGCGGCCCCGCCGACACCAGAGCCTCCGGGAAGCGCGCGATCACCGCCCGCGCGCCCGGCCCCACGTACCGCACGGCCCCCGCGCCGGCGCGCAGCGCGCCCGCCACCGCGAGGACGGCGGCGCCGGGGTAGCGCTCGGACCCAGCGACGACACCGACCACACCGCGGCGGTACTTGTCGCTCTCGGCCGAGGGGTGCGGCAGCAGCGCCGCCACGTCCGCGTGCTGCAGCGCCTCCAGGTCCGGGGCGGGCGGGTCCAGCCCGATGCCGATCAGGCGCAGCGCGCCGGCGTACTCGGCGGCGGGGTCGACGAGCAGGCCCGGCTTGTACGTACCGAACGTCACCGTCATGTCGGCCCGGACCGCCGCGCCGCGCACCTCACCGGTGTCCGCGTCCACCCCGCTGGGCAGGTCGACGGCGACCACGATCGCGGGCGCCGCGTGCGCGGCCTCCGCCAGCGGCACCGCCTCCGGGCGCAGCCCGCCCTTGCCGCCGATGCCCACGATGCCGTCCAGGACGAGGTCGGCGCGGTGGATCAGCGCCACGGCGTCCACCTCCCGCGCGGTCACGGCCCGGCCGCCCGCGGCACGCAGGGCCGCCAGCCCGCCGGGGTGGGCCTTCTCCGGGGCGAGCAGTACGGCGGTCACGCCGGCCCCGCGCCGGGCGAGGCGCGCGCCCGCGTACAGGGCGTCGCCGCCGTTGTCGCCGCTGCCGGTCAGCACGACGACGCGGGCGCCGTACGCGCCGCCGCCGAGCGCTGTCGCGCAGGCCGTGGCGAGGCCTGCGGCGGCGCGCTGCATCAGTGCGCCCTCCGGCACCCGGGACATGAGCTCGCGCTCGGCGGCCCTGACGTTCTCCACGCTGTGCGCAACCCGCATGTGCCCCATGTTCCCATCGCCGCCCCGATGTTGCGCGGGGTGGCCACCTGTGCCTGTTTTTCCCGCCGGGGAGAAACCTCACCGCACACACAACGGCGCCCCGCGCCGGGCGGCTAGCCCTCCGCGATGACGACCGCCGACGCGACCCCCGCGTCATGACTGAGCGAGACGTGCCACACCCGCACCCCCAGCGCGTCCGCCGCCGCCGCGACCGTGCCCCGCACGACAAGGCGGGGCTGCCCCGAATCCTCCGTGACGACCTCCGCGTCCGCCCAGTGGAGCCCCCCAGGGGCTCCCAGCGCCTTCGCGACCGCCTCCTTCGCGGCGAAGCGCGCCGCGAGGGAGGCGGTGCCGCGGCGCGCCCCACTGGGGAGGTGGAGTTCGCCGGGGAGGAAGAGCCGCTCGGCCAGGCCGGGTGTGCGCTCAAGGGACTCCCCGAAGCGGTCGATCTCCGCGACGTCGATGCCGACCCCGATGATCACGCGGCCCCCCGGCTCATTCGACGGTGACGGACTTCGCGAGGTTGCGCGGCTGGTCCACCTCGTTGCCGCGGGCCGTGGCGAGCTCGCAGGCGAAGACCTGCAGCGGCACGGTCGCGACCAGCGGCTGCAGCAGGGTCGGCGTCTGCGGCACGCGGATGAGGTGGTCGGCGTAGGGGACGACGGACTCGTCGCCCTCCTCGGCGATGACGATCGTGCGGGCGCCGCGGGCCCGGATCTCCTGGATGTTGGAGACGATCTTCTCGTGGAGCACGGACCGCCCGCGCGGGGACGGGACGACCACGACGACCGGCAGGTCGTCCTCGATGAGTGCGATGGGCCCGTGCTTGAGCTCGCCGGCGGCGAAGCCCTCCGCGTGCATGTAGGCGAGCTCCTTGAGCTTGAGCGCGCCTTCGAGGGCGACGGGGTAGCCGACGTGGCGGCCGAGGAAGAGGACGGTGTTCTTGTCCGCCAGGGAGCGGGCCAGTTCGCGCACCGGCTCCATGGTCTCCAGGACCTGCTCGACCTGCTGGGAGATGTGCGAGAGCTCGCGGATGACGGCGATGATCTCGTCACCCCACTTGGTGCCGCGCACCTGGCCGAGGTAGAGGGCGACGAGGTAGCAGGCCACCACCTGGGTGAGGAACGCCTTGGTGGAGGCGACGGCGACCTCGGGGCCGGCGTGGGTGTACAGGACCGCGTCGGACTCGCGGGGGATGGTCGAGCCGTTGGTGTTGCAGATCGCGAGCACCTTGGAGCCCTGTTCGCGGGCGTGGCGCAGCGCCATGAGGGTGTCCATGGTCTCGCCGGACTGGCTGATGGCGACGACGAGGCTGCGCGAGTCGAGGATGGGGTCGCGGTAGCGGAACTCGCTGGCGAGTTCGACCTCGCAGGGCACGCGGGTCCAGTGCTCGATCGCGTACTTGGCGATCATGCCGGCGTGGAAGGCGGTGCCGCAGGCGACGATCACGATCTTGTCGATCTCGCGCAGCACGGAGGTGGGGATGCGGACCTCGTCCAGCGTGAGCAGGCCGCTCGCGTCGATCCGGCCCAGCAGCGTGTCGGCGACGGCCTTGGGCTGCTCGGCGATCTCCTTGAGCATGAAGTAGTCGTAGCCGCCCTTCTCGGCGGCGGAGGCGTCCCAGTCGATGTGGTACGGCCGGACCTCGGCGGGCTTGCCCTCGAAGTCGGTGACGGTGACGCCCTCCCGGCGCAGTTCCACGACCTGGTCCTGGCCGAGCTCGATCGCCTCGCGGGTGTGGTCGATGAACGCCGACACGTCGGAGGCGAGGAAGTTCTCGCCGTCCCCGACGCCCACGACGAGCGGGGAGTTGCGGCGGGCACCGACCACGACGTCCGGCTCGTCGGCGTGGACGGCCACGAGGGTGAAGGCGCCGTCCAGGCGGCGGCACACCTGGCGCATGGCCTCGGTGAGGTCGCCGGTGGAGGAGTGGGCCTCGGCGAGCAGGTGGGTGACCACCTCGGTGTCGGTCTCGGAGAGCAGGTCGTGGCCGCGCTCGGCGAGCTCCGCGCGCAGGGCGGCGAAGTTCTCGATGATGCCGTTGTGGACGACGGCGACCCGGCCCGCGTTGTCCAGGTGCGGGTGCGCGTTGGCGTCGGTGGGGCCGCCGTGGGTGGCCCAGCGGGTGTGGCCGATGCCGGCCGGGCCGGTCGGCAACGGGCGCTCGTCCAGCAGCTTCTCCAGGTTGGCGAGCTTGCCCGCCTTCTTGGCCGCCGCCATGCCGCCGTCCGCCAGGACGGCGACGCCCGCGGAGTCGTAACCCCGGTACTCCAGACGCTTCAGACCTGCGATGACCACCTCGAGGGCGGACTGCCCGCCGACGTATCCCACGATTCCGCACATGAGGAGAACTCTAAGCGGCGGGCGCCCGCCGCCGAAGTCGGAGACGGCCGCCCGGATGCCCGTGGTGCCGGGCATCCGGGCGCCGGGTGGCGCTCGGTCAGGTCCGCGCGCGGTAGGCGCGCATCACCAGCGGGACGAAGACGACGGCGATTCCGGCGGCCCACAGCAGCGACCACAGCACCGGGCCGGCGACCTCGCCGGTGCCGGTCGTCAACGCCCGCACCGCGTCGGCCAGTCGGGTGACGGGATTGACGTCGGCCCACGCCTTGAGCCAGCCCGGCATCGTGTCGGCCCGCACGAAGGCGCTGGAGGTGAAGGTCAGCGGCATCACCAGGACGAAGCCGAAGGTCATCACCTTCTCCGGCTCGGAGACCAGCATCCCGATGAGCAGCGTCATCCAGGACATCGCCAGCGCGAAGGCCAGCAGCAGGCCCGCCGCGCCGAGTACGCCGGGCACACCGCCGTTGACGTCGAAGCCCATCAGCATGCCGAGGCAGAGCATCAGCAGCAGCGACCAGAGCTGCTTGCCGAGGTCGGCCACGACGCGGCCCATGAGCGGCGCGGAGCGGGCGATCGGCAGGGAGCGCAGCCGGTCCAGAACTCCCTTGGTGAGGTCGATGTTGAGGCCCATCGCGGTGTTCATCGTCGCGAAGAGCGCGTTCTGCACGATGATCCCGGGCAGCGCGTACTGCAGATAGGCGTCCGGCGAACCGGCCATCTGGCCGCCGAAGACGTACGTGAACAGCAGGACGAACATGATGGGCTGGACGCTGAGGTCCATCAGCTCCATCGGGTTGTGCTTGATCTGCACCAGGTTGCGCCAGGCGAGGGTGCAGGTCTGCCGCAGCCCGTCCCAGGGCCGCACCTTGGCGGCCGGCGTCACGTCCAGGGCCACGGCGGTCATACCAGTGCCTCCGTCCTGTCCTCGTCGGTCGTCGTGCCCTCCACCGCGCGGTGCCCGGTCAGCGACAGGAACACCTCGTCCAGGCTGGAGCGGCGCAGCGTGAGCTCGCCCACCCGCACCCCGGCCTCGTCCAGCCGCCGTACGACGGTGGGCATCAGCTCCGGGTCGTTCACCGGCGCGGTCACCGCGCCGTTCTCCACGGTGGCCGCGGGGCCGGCGATCACCGAGACCATCGCGTGCACCTTCTCCAGCTCTCCGGCGTTCATCGGGCGCACCTGGAGCACCTGGCCGCCGACCTGTTCCTTGAGGCCGTCGGGGGTGCCCTCGGCGATCACGCGGCCGCGGTCGACGACGGCGATGTCGTCGGCGAGCCGGTCGGCCTCCTCCAGGTACTGGGTGGTGAGCAGGACGGTCGTACCGTCCCCGACCAGGCCGCGGACGATGTCCCACAGCTCGTTGCGGCTGTGCGGGTCCAGGCCGGTGGTGGGCTCGTCGAGGAAGAGGATGCGGGGGCGGCCGACCAGGCTCGCGGCGAGGTCGAGGCGGCGGCGCATGCCGCCGGAGTACGTCTTGGCGGCCCTGCCGCCCGCGTCCGACAGCCGGAAGTCCTCCAGCAGGCCGGTCGCCCGGGCGCGGGCCTCCCGCCGCGGCAGACCGAGCAGGCGGGCGATCATCAGCAGGTTCTCGTGGCCGGTGAGCATCTCGTCCACCGCGGCGTACTGCCCGGTGAGACCGACCAGGGCGCGCACCGCGCCCGCTTCCCGCACGACGTCGTGGCCGCCGACCAGGGCGCGGCCGGCGTCCGGCCGCAGCAGGGTGGCGAGGATGCGCACCGCGGTGGTCTTGCCGGCCCCGTTCGGGCCGAGCACGCCGAGCACGGTGCCGGTCCGGGCGGCCAGGTCGACGCCGGACAGGGCCTCCGTCTCCTTGAAGCGTTTGACCAGGCCTTCCGCCTGGATCGCGTAACTCATCCGCGATGTCCTCCCCGTCATGGTTCCTGCGGTCTTCGTGCGATGCGCACCACTGTCCTCGCCCCCACTGACAACGGGCTGACAGGCCGCTGACAGCCGGTCCGGGGCGGCACCGGGCGACCCCGCCGCGAACACCGTTCATCCCGGCGCAACAATGAGTCCGTGCCGCCGACCACTTCGCCCCACCAGACGCGCCGCCGCGCCGAGCCGACCCCGTACGTCGACCTGACCCGGGACGAGTGGAGCGCGCTGCGCGACCGCACCCCGCTGCCGCTCTCGGCCGAGGAGGTCGAACGGTTGCGGGGCCTCGGCGACGTCGTCGACCTGGACGAGGTGATCGACGTCTACCTGCCGCTGTCGCGGCTGCTGAACCTCTACGTCGGCGCCACCCACGGTCTGCGCGGCGCGGTCAACACCTTCCTGGACGACACCGCGGGCGGGCACGGCGCCCAGCCGGGCACGCCCTTCGTCATCGGGGTCGCGGGCAGTGTGGCGGTCGGCAAGTCCACCACCGCCCGCATCCTCCAGGCGCTGCTGGCCCGCTGGCCGGAGCACCCGCGGGTGGAACTCGTCACGACCGACGGCTTCCTGCTCCCCAAGGCCGAGTTGCAGCGCCGCGGGCTGATGTCCCGCAAGGGCTTCCCCGAGTCGTACGACCGCCGGGCGCTCACCCGTTTCGTCGCCGACGTGAAGGCGGGCAAGGACGAGGTGCGGGCGCCGGTGTACTCCCACCTGATCTACGACATCGTGCCCGACGAGGAACTGGTCGTCCGGCGCCCCGACATCCTCATCGTCGAGGGTCTCAACGTGCTCCAGCCGGCCCTGCCCGGCAAGGACGGCCGCACGCGCGTGGCGCTCGCCGACTACTTCGACTTCAGCGTGTACGTGGACGCGCGCACCGAGGACATCGAGCAGTGGTACCTGGCGCGCTTCCGCAAGCTGCGCGAGACCGCCTTCCAGAACCCCCGGTCGTACTTCCACCGCTACACCGAGGTCTCCGAGGAGGAGGCCATGGAGTACGGCCGGCACACCTGGCGCGCCATCAACCAGCCGAACCTGGTCCAGAACGTCCTGCCGACCCGCGGCCGGGCCACGCTGGTGCTGCGCAAGGGCGCCGACCACAAGGTGCAGAAGCTCTCCCTGCGCAAGCTCTAGGCGCGCACGGGGGCCGGTAGCCTGCGCGCATGCTGCATCTTCGGATGATCGTGCCGGAAGCCGACACAGACCGGGTGGTCTCGCTCGTGGCACGGACCGTGGGCACCGCCCACGTCGCCGTGCTGCCCGGCGTCGCGCGCAACCCGCGGGGCGACGTCGTGATGTGCGACGTGGCCCGCGAGTCCGCCGACGAACTGCTGCACGGCCTGCGCGGCCTCGGCATCGCGGACACCGGGGCGATCACGGTCGAGCACATCGACCTCACGCTGTCCCGGCGTGCCGACAAGGCCGAGGAGGAGGCGCCGGGCGAGGGCGCGGACGCCGTGCTGTGGGAGTCGCTGACCGAGGCGACGCACGAGGAGTCCACGCTCACCGTCACCTACCTGGCGTTCCTGTCGGTCGCCACGATGCTCGCCGCCTGCGGCGTGATGCTGGACAGCGCGATCCTCATCGTGGGCGCGATGGTGGTCGGGCCGGAGTTCGGGCCGCTGGCGGGGGTGTGCACCGGCCTGGTGCGCAGGAGGCTCGGGCTGGCCCGGCGCTCGCTGATCGCACTGCTGGTCGGCTTCCCGGTGGCGATGGTGCTCACCGGCGGCTTCAACTACCTGATGGACCTGCTCGGCGTCTTCAGCGAGGCGGACTTCACCGCGCCCCACCCGTCCACCGAGTTCATCTGGCAGCCCGACCTCAGCTCCCTCGTGGTGGCGCTGCTCGCCGGGGTCGCCGGCATCCTCTCCCTGACCTCGGCCAAGTCGGGGGCCCTGGTCGGGGTGGCGATCTCCGTCACGACCGTCCCGGCCGCGGCCAACGCCGCCCTCGCGCTGAGCTACGGCGACTACCACGAGCTGTGGGGCTCCTCGGTCCAGCTGGGCGTGAACCTGGCGGGCATCGTCATCGCGGGTGTCCTGACGCTGCTCGCCCAGAAGGGCTTCTGGGCGGCGCAGCGCAGGCGGCGTACGGGACCGGGGGCGTTCGCGGCTTAGCCGAGCGCGGACTTCACGACGTCGGCGAGCCGGCCGGCCACCGAACGGGCGTGGTCGATGTCGGCGGCCTCGACCATGACGCGCACCAGCGGCTCGGTGCCCGAGGAGCGCAGCAGGACGCGGCCGGTGGTGCCCAGCTCGGCCTCGGCCTCGGCGACCGCGGCGGTGAGCTCGGGCGAGGAGTCCACCCGGTGCTTGTCGACATCGCGGACGTTGATCAGCACCTGCGGCAGCCGCTCCATGACCTGCGCCAGGTCGGCCAGCGTGCGGCCGGTCGCGCTGACGCGGGCGGCCAGCATCAGGCCGGTGAGGGTGCCGTCACCGGTGGTGGCGTGGTCCAGGATGATCACGTGGCCCGACTGCTCGCCGCCGAGCGCGTAGCCGTGCTCCTTCATGGACTCCAGCACGTAGCGGTCGCCGACGGCGGTCTGGATCAGGTCGATCCCCTCGCGCTCCATGGCGAGCTTGAAGCCCAGGTTGGACATGACGGTGGCGACGACGGTGTTCTTGCGCAGTCGGTCCGCCTCGCGCATGGCGACGGCCAGGACGGCGAGGATCTGGTCGCCGTCGACCTCGTTGCCGAGGTGGTCCACGGCCAGGCAGCGGTCGGCGTCGCCGTCGTGGGCGATACCGAGGTCCGCGTGGTGCTCGATGACGGCGGCCTTGATCAGGTCCAGGTGGGTGGAGCCGCAGCCGTCGTTGATGTTGAGGCCGTCCGGCTGGGTGCCGATCGTGATCACCTCGGCGCCGGCCCGGGCGAAGGCCTCGGGAGAGACGCGGGCCGCGGCGCCGTGCGCCTCGTCCAGGACGATCGTCAGTCCGTCGAGGCGGTTGGGCAGGACGCCGATCAGGTGGGCGACGTACTGGTCGAAGCCCTCGTCGTAGTCACGGACCCGGCCGACGCCGGAGCCCGTCGGGCGCTCCCAGGGCGCGCCGGTGCGGTGCTCCGCGTAGACGGACTCGATGCGGTCCTCCAGCTCGTCGGCGAGCTTGTGGCCGCCGCGGGCGAAGAACTTCACACCGTTGTCGGGCATCGGGTTGTGGCTCGCGGAGAGCATCACGCCGAGGTCCGCGCCGAGCGCCCCCGTGAGATACGCCACAGCCGGGGTCGGCAGCACGCCCACCCGCAGGACGTCCACACCGGCGCTGGCGAGGCCGGCCACCACGGCCGCCTCCAGGAACTCTCCGGATGCCCGCGGATCACGTCCCACCACGGCCACCGGCTTGTGGCCCTCGAAGGTGCCCGCCTCGGCCAGCACGTGCGCCGCCGCGACCGACAGCCCGAGCGCCAGCTCGGCCGTCAGATCGGCGTTCGCGACGCCGCGCACACCGTCCGTACCGAAGAGTCGTCCCACAGTATTTCCTCCGAGATGTTGCCGTGCGTCGCCCCGTGTTCAGCGGGCGTTCATCCGGTTATACGCCACTACCCCCCGAAACGCGTACGCCCCGGAGACGCACAAAGTGCCTCCGGGGCGTACGTGCAGTGCAGCACGCGCGGGGTGATCAGCGCTTGCTGTACTGAGGCGCCTTGCGGGCCTTCTTCAGACCGGCCTTCTTGCGCTCGATCTCGCGAGCGTCACGGGTCAGGAAGCCGGCCTTCTTGAGCGGGCCGCGGTTGTTGTCCACGTCCGCCTCGTTCAGCGCACGGGCCACGCCCAGGCGCAGCGCACCGGCCTGGCCGGAGATGCCACCGCCGTTGATGCGGGCGATGACGTCGTAACGGCCGTCGAGCTCAAGGATCTTGAACGGCTCGTTGACTTCCTGCTGGTGCACCTTGTTGGGGAAGTACTCCTCAAGGGTGCGACCGTTGATGGTCCACTTGCCGGAGCCCGGAACGATCCGGACACGGGCGACGGACTCCTTGCGGCGGCCCGTGCCGGCGGCCGGCTGGGGCTCGCCGAAGCGGGATGCGAGGGACTCGGAGGTGTACTCCTCCGGGATCTCGATGGTCTCCACGATCTCGCCGTCCTCGACGAGAGGGGTCTCAGCGGTGGTCTCGGCCACGATTCTCCTCAGATGCTTTCTGTGTTGACGGTGGCCGGGACTAGCCCTGCGCGACCTGGCTGATCTCGAACGGAACCGGCTGCTGAGCGCCGTGCGGGTGCTCGGCACCCGCGTAGACCTTCAGCTTCGAGAGCATCTGACGGCCCAGGGTGTTCTTGGGCAGCATTCCCTTGACGGCCTTCTCGATGGCCTTCTCCGGGTTCTTGTCGAGCAGCTCGTCGTAACGAACGGAGCGGAGACCGCCGGGGAAACCGGAGTGGCGGTAGGCCAGCTTCTGCTGCTTCTTGTTGCCGGACAGGTGCACCTTGTCGGCGTTGATGATGATGACGAAGTCACCAGTGTCAACGTGAGGCGCGTACACCGGCTTGTGCTTGCCCCGGAGGAGGGACGCGGTGTGGGCCGCCAGTCGGCCCAGGACGACGTCCTGCGCGTCGATGACGTGCCACTGGCGCTGGACATCGCCGGGCTTGGGGCTGAACGTACGCACGGTCGTAGCCTTCGCTTCTTCAGTGAGTGGGTACTGACAAGGCCACCCGGACGATCACGACAGCCCTGCCGTCCTGCGGCGACGCAACCGCTGGACGAACGCTGGTCATCGGCCCGGTGGACCGGCGTAGCGGCCTCTCACGTGAGAACGAGCAAGCCAATACGCATAACGAACCTGCAGAATACCCGCGGTGCCCTGTTCGGGTCAAAACGCGTCGCCGACGCCCCGCGCGAGCCCCTCCGCACGGCCCACCCGGGGCACCACCGGTCCGGTGGCCGGCTACCGCTCCCGCGCCACGCGTGTCTCGTCCCACACCGGCTCCGGCACCTCCCGGACCACCCCGTCCGCGCCGAAGACCACGAAGCGGTCGAAGCTGCGGGCGAACCAGCGGTCGTGGGTCACCGCGAGCACGGTCCCGTCGAAGGCCTCCAGGCCCTCCTGGAGGGCCTCCGCCGACTCCAGGTCCAGGTTGTCCGTCGGCTCGTCCAGCAGCAGCGCCGTGGTCCCCGAGAGCTCCAGCAGCAGGATCTGGAAGCGCGCCTGCTGCCCGCCCGACAGCTGGTCGAAGCGCTGGTCGCCCTGGCGGTCCAGCTCGTAGCGGCGCAGGGCGGACATCGCCTTGCCGCGGTCGCGGGCGTGCTCCGTCCACAGGATGTCGACGAGGGTGCGGCCGAGCAGCTCCGGGTGCGCGTGCGTCTGCGCGAAGTGCCCCGGCACGACCCGCGCGCCCAGCTTCCACTGCCCGGTGTGCCGGACGCCGGTGTCCCCCGCCAGCAGCCGCAGGAAGTGCGACTTCCCGGAGCCGTTCGAGCCCAGCACCGCGACCCGCTCGCCGTAGAAGACCTCCAGGTCGAAGGGCTTCATCAGCCCGGTCAGCTCCAGCCGCTCGCAGGTGACGGCGCGCACGCCGGTGCGCCCGCCGGACAGCCGCATGCGGATGTCCTGCTCGCGCGGCGGCTCCTGCGGCGGGCCCGCGTCCTCGAACCTCTTCAGCCGGGTCTGCGCGGCCCGGTAGCGGGAGGCCATGTCGGGACTGATCGCCGCCTGCTGACGCAGGGTCAGCACCAGCTTCTTCAGCTTGGCGTGCTCCTCGTCCCAGCGCCGCCGCAGTTCCTCGAAGCGGGCGAAGCGCTCGCGGCGGGCCTCGTGGTAAGTGGCGAAGCCGCTGCCGTGCACCCACACGTCCGACCCCGCGGGGCCCGGCTCGACGGAGACGATCTTCTCGGCGGAACGGGCCAGCAGCTCGCGGTCGTGGGAGACGAAGAGCACGGTCTTGCGGGTCTGCCGCAGCTGCTCCTCCAGCCAGCGCTTGCCGGGCACGTCCAGGTAGTTGTCCGGCTCGTCGAGCAGCAGCACCTCGTCGGTGCCGCGCAGCAGCGCCTCCAGGACCAGGCGTTTCTGCTCGCCGCCCGACAGCGTCCGCACCTCGCGCCACTGCGCGCGCTCGTACGGGACGCCGAGCGCGGCCATGGTGCACATGTCCCAGACCGTCTCGGCCTCGTAGCCGCGCGCCTCCGCCCAGTCGCTCAGCGCCTGCGCGTACGCGAGCTGCGCGGCCTCGTCGTCCTGCGCCATGATCTCCAGCTCGGCGGCGTCGACCGCCGCGGCCGCCTCGCGGATGCGGGGCGGGGACACCGACACCAGCAGGTCGCGCACCGTGCGGTCGTCCCGTACCGAGCCGACGAACTGCGGCATCACGCCCAGTCCGCCGCCGACGGTGACCGTGCCGCCGTGCGGTTTCAAGTCCCCGGAGATCAGCCGCAGCAGCGTCGTCTTGCCCGCGCCGTTCGCGCCCACGAGGGCCACCGCGGCGCCTTCGCCCACCCGGAACGAGACATCGCCGAGCAGCACCCGCCCGTCCGGCAGGTAGTACTCCAGATGTGCAACGTCGACATGTCCCATGTCCTGGATTCTCGTTGCGCGGCCGCCCGCCGCCAAACGGGTTTTCTCCTCTATAGAATCCGCGCCATGACTGAAGGGCCGCAGCAGCCGTACCACCCGAACCAGGGATGGCCCGCACCACCGGGGCCGCACGACAGTCCCCGCACGCCGGGGACGCCCGGGGAGGCGCGCCAGGTTCTGCACGGCAACATCGTCGGCGGTCCGGACCACCAGCCGCAGCGGCCCGCGTGGACGCCCCCCGCCGAATGGGCGCCGCCGTTGCCCGGCCAGGGCACCCGCGGCCCGTCGCAGCAGCAACAGCAGCCACAGCAGCACCAGCAATTCGGGCGGCCGGCCGGCGCCGGGCCCGACTGGTCGGCACTGGCGGACGCGAACGCGTCCCGCGCCCGGCGCCGCAAGCGCCGGCTCATAGGCGGCGGCGTCCTCGCCGTCGCCGCCGTCGCGGGGATCGTCGCCACCCTCGTCGCAGGCTCCGGCCGGCCGTCGGTCTCCCCCGTCGCGGCCGCGTCGTACGCACCCTCCGAGCGGCCCCTGCCGCCGGAGCCCTCGTTCTCCGAGCTCTCCGTTCCGGCGCAGCTCGATCCGCTGGTCTTCATCTCCGACCGGGAGAAGGACACCGCCCCGCTCTCGGTGGCGGGCCTGTTCCCCGGCAAGAAGCTCGTGTGGGGCGGCCGCACGTACACCAAGGCCACCGCCGCCGAGGGGCAGTGCTCCTCCGCGGCCTCCGCCGACCTCGCCGCCGTGCTGCGGAGGAACGGCTGCGGCAGGGTCCTGCGCGTCACCTACGTCGGCGGCGAGGTCGCCGTCACCGTCGGTGTGGCCGTCTTCGACGACCAGTCCGCGGCCGGCAAGGCGAAGTCGCAGGCCAAGGGGTACGTCATGCCGCTGTCCGGCGGCGGTGTGGGCGCCTTCTGCCACGCCACCTCGTGCCGGACGACGACCAACGCCAAGGGCCGCTACGCGTACTTCACCATCGCCGGGCTCAAGAACAACGGCCGCATCACCGCCTCCGACACCGTTGCCAGGCAGGCGGGCACCGACGGCTCCGACTACGCCTTCAACCGGATCGTCCAGCGCGGCAAGGACCAGGCCGCCGCCGCGATGGTCTCCACCGTGGCCTCCCCGGGCCACTGACCCGCCCCTCCCCCCGCGACCCGGACCGGAACGGCATGCCCTCCCTGCGTACGCTGCTGACCCTCCCCCGCATGCTCCGCCATGGCACCGCCGTCGGCGCCGGGCTGCCGCCGGACGAGGCCGTCGTGCTCGACGTGCCCGGCGCCCCGCTGCGCGCCGCGCTGGCCGTGGCGGGCACCGGCGACCACGGCCCGGCCCGGGACCTGCTGTCGGCCACCCGGCTGGGCTGCGAGTGGGAGCGGAGGGACGTGTACGTGGCCGAGATGGCGCAGTTCGCGCTGCACAACCCCGGCTGGCTGGACGCGTGGCTGGCCGCTTCCCCCGACGACCCGGACGCGACGCTGGTCAAGGCCGACCTGTCCATCCTCCAGGCCTGGGAGATACGCAGCGGCGCCCGCGCCAAGGACGTCGAACCGGAGCAGTTCAAGGCCTTCTTCGCCCTGCTCAAGGACGCCGTCCCGGTGATCGGCAGCGCCGCCGAGCTCAACCCGTCGGACCCCGTGCCGTGGCGGATCGCACTCACCCACGCCCGCGGCATCCAGGCCTCCCGCGAGATCTTCGACGCCTACTGGGCCGAGGCCGTCGAGCGCTCGCCGCACCACTACGGCTGCCACGCCACCGCGCTGCAGTACCTGTGCGCGAAGTGGTACGGCTCCCACGAGGAGATGTTCGACTTCGCCGAGCACGCCGCCGACGAGGCGCTGCCCGGCTCGAAGATCAACGCCCTGCCGCTGCTGGCCGCCGTGGAGTACGACATCGTCGCCGGCGGTGCACCCGGCGACGGCGAGGACGGCGAGGACGTCATCGACCCGGCCCGGCTCACCGCCGCCGTCGAGCGCGCCCTGGAGCTGTCCACCTGGTACGAACCCGGTGACCCGGAGGCCGCGGACTTCCGCAACCACCTGGCCCTCATGCTGCTGCGGACGAGCCGCTGGGAGGAGGCGCTGGCCGTCTTCCGGGACATCGGCGTGCACGCCACGAGCCTGCCCTGGGCGTACCTCGGCGCCGATCCGCGCCAGGAGTTCCTGGACTTCCGCACCGGCGTGCGCATGCAGGTCGCCATCCGCACCCGGTTCTTCCACGCCCCGCCCCGGCCGCCGGTCCCGGCCGGCACCCCGGAGTGGGCCCCACGCGCCCTCGCGGTCGCCGCGGCGCCGCTGCCCGCGGTCGCCCAGGCCGCGCTGCTCTGCCGCACGGGGCTGCGGCTGGCGCCCGCCGGGGGTCGCTTCACCTACGTCGAGCTCACCGGTGAGGGCAGCCTCGCGGGCGTGGTCGACCTGTTCACGGCGGGCGAGAAGTGGCCGGCGGTCGTACTGCAGCGGTCCGGCGACCGGTACGGGATCACGCTCTCCTCCCGCGGCAGGAGGCTGGCCGCCCACGAATGGGCACCCGGCGCGCCGGTCCCCTCCCTCGACAGGGCCGGCTCCACCGCCGCCGCGCTCGCGGCCGCCTTCGGCATACCCGACGCACGGCCGCTGACGTCCCTGCTGCGCGGCACCGACGCCCCCGCACGGCGGCTCGCGGACACCGCCGCGGCCCTGGGCCTGCCGGCCCTCCCGGAGGGCTTCGGGGACCACCCTGGCGTCCTCGACGGGTTGCCCGGCGCGCGGATACTGGCCCAGCGGGGCTTCCTGACCGGCGTGAAGGACTCGCTCACCACGGACGAGAGCGCCCTGTCGTTCCCGGCCCCGGGCACCCCCGTCCGGCTGCCGTACCGCTGGTGGCTGCTGCGCGTGCTCTACCTGTTCTTCCTGCTGCCCGGCGCCGCCTTCACCTGGTACAGCGCCTTCCACGGTCACCTGCGCACGGTCCCGCTCGTGGTGACATCCCTGGGCGCGGCCTACGTCCTCGCGCAGGTCGCGCTGGCCCTGCGCCGCCGTTAGGCGCTCCGCGGGAACCGGGATACGTGCGCTTGCGGGTGCGTCGCGGCCGATCGCGCCGTCCCCCGCGCCCCTATGGGGCCCCCGGCCCGCGCTGCCCCCGCGTCCGATACCCCCACCTGCCGGTGCGTCGCGGCCGATCGCGCAGTTCCCCGCGCCCCCTTCGGGCCACGAACCCCCGCCCGATACCCGCACCCACAAGTCCGCTCCCGCCGATCGCACAGTCCCCCGCACCCCGGCGCTGCCCCCGCCCCCGTGGGGCGGGTCCGTCAGGGGGTGGGGGGTGGGGCGCAGGGAAGGGTGCGGAGGTTGCGGGCTTCGCGGTTGCGGGCGGCGAGGAGGTCGTCCGCGGGGTAGCCGACCTCTTCGAGGGTCAGGCCGTGCGGGCGGACGACGTTGACCGCCGAGTGCCGCACGCGCCCGGCCAGCACCTCGCCGGGGAAGCCCTCCGCACGGTGCCCGTCGCCGACCAGCAGCATGGCCCCGACCAGGGCGCGCACCATGTTGTGGCAGAACGCGTCCGCGCGGACGGCCGCGACGGCCACCCCGGAGGGATCGCGCTCCCAGTGCAGCTCCAGCAGGGTGCGGATGGTCGTCGCGCCCTCACGCTTCTTGCAGTACGCGGCGAAGTCGTGCTCCCCGAGCAGTCGTTGCGCGGCCGCGTTCATCAGGTCCACGTCGACCGGCCGGTCGTGCCAGAGCACATGGCCCCGCAGCAGCGGGTCGACACCGCCCTGGTGGTCGCCGACCCGGTAGGCGTAGCGCCGCCAGACCGCCGAGAAGCGGGCGTTGAAGCCCGCCGGGGCCTGAGCGACCCGCCACACGCGTACGTCCCAGGGCAGTCGCCCGGCCAGCCGGCGCATCAGCTTGTCGCCCTCCCGGGCCCACACGTCCTGCGGCAGGTCCACGTGCGCGACCTGTCCCCGCGCGTGCACGCCCGCGTCCGTGCGCCCCGCCACGGTCAGCTCGACCGGGTCGGGCAGCCGCAGCACGGTCTGGAGGGCCGATTCCAGCTCGCCCTGCACGGTCCGCCGACTGCGCTGCTTCGCCCAGCCGGAGAACTCGGCGCCGTCGTACGCCAGGTCCAGCCGCACCCGCACCGAGCCGGGCGCCACCTCGTCACTCACCAGCACTCACCCTCCCAAACGGAACGGGCCCGCACCCAGGAACCTGGGTGCGGGCCCGTCCGAGTACGCCTTACGCGTCCTTGGACTCCTCGGCCGGAGCCTCGGCAGCCTCGGCCTTGTCCTCGACCTCGGCGGGAGCCTCGGTCTTGGTCTCGGCCTCCTTGACCGCGCGCTTGGTCGCGGCCTCCGCCTCACCCGTGGCCTGCTGGGCCACGGTCAGCGCCTCCACCAGCTCGATGACCGCCATCGGCGCGTTGTCGCCACGACGGTTACCGATCTTGGTGATGCGGGTGTAGCCACCCGGACGGTTCTCGTACCGCGGGGCGATCTCGGTGAAGAGCGTGTGGACGATGCTCTTGTCCGTGATCGTCTGCAGCACCAGGCGACGGTTGTGGATGTCGCCCTTCTTCGCCTTGGTGATCAGGCGCTCCGCGACCGGACGCAGACGGCGCGCCTTGGCCTCGGTGGTGGTGATGCGACCGTGCTCGAACAGCGACTTCGCGAGGTTCGCGAGAAGCAGACGCTCGTGCGCGGCGCTGCCGCCCAGACGGGCACCCTTGGCGGGCTTCGGCATGGTGTTTCTCCTCAATCTCTGCACCGGCCGTGTCAGGTACCGGTGTCAGGGCCCCCCGGGCGGGCGCCCGGGGGCAGTCAGATCAGTACTGCTCGGTCTCGACGAAGCCGGCGTCGACGTCGTCGTCCGCGCCGAAGGCGTCGGCGGCGGCGGTCGGGTCGAATCCGGGCGGGCTGTCCTTGAGGGCCAGGCCCATGCCGGCCAGCTTCGCCTTGACCTCGTCGATCGACTTCGCACCGAAGTTGCGGATGTCGAGCAGGTCGGCCTCGGAGCGCGCCACGAGCTCACCCACGGAGTGGATGCCCTCGCGCTTGAGGCAGTTGTAGGAACGGACGGTGAGCTCGAGCTCCTCGATGGGGAGCGCGAGATCGGCCGCCAGGGCGGCGTCCGTCGGCGACGGGCCCATGTCGATGCCCTCGGCGTCGACGTTCAGCTCGCGGGCGAGACCGAACAGCTCGACGAGGGTCTTGCCGGCCGACGCCACGGCGTCACGGGGACGCATGGCGGGCTTGGTCTCGACGTCGACGATCAGCTTGTCGAAGTCGGTGCGCTGCTCGACACGGGTCGCCTCGACCTTGTAGCTGACCTTGAGCACCGGGCTGTAGATGGAGTCGACCGGGATGCGGCCGATCTCCTGGCCCTGCTGCTTGTTCTGGACGGCGGAGACGTAGCCGCGGCCGCGCTCGACGGTCAGCTCCATCTCCAGCTTGCCCTTGCCGTTCAGCGTGGCGAGGACGAGGTCGGGGTTGTGCACCTCGACACCGGCCGGGGGCGCGATGTCGGCGGCGGTGACCACACCCGGGCCCTGCTTGCGCAGGTACATCACGACCGGCTCGTCGTGCTCCGAGGAGACGACCAGCTGCTTGATGTTGAGGATGAGGTCGGTGACGTCCTCCTTGACGCCCGGCACGGTGGTGAACTCGTGCAGGACACCGTCGATCCGGATCGAGGTGACGGCGGCACCCGGGATCGAGGAGAGGAGCGTGCGGCGGAGCGAGTTGCCGAGGGTGTAGCCGAAGCCCGGCTCCAGCGGCTCGATCACGAACCGGGAGCGGAATTCGTCGACGACCTCTTCGGTCAACGAGGGGCGCTGAGCGATCAGCATGGATAAAGCCTTCCAGTCATCGGCACCCGCTATTTGATGCCGAGCCGCCGGGCGTCAGCCCGATATCGATACTGCAAGGGTACGGGCGGTGCGGCGCCAGAAGCGCCGCACCGCCCGGAACCCGTAGCGTTGCGCCGGCGCGGGGCGCCGGTACATCACTGGTCAGACGCGCCGGCGCTTCGGCGGGCGGCATCCGTTGTGCGGGGTCGGCGTGACGTCCTGGATCGAGCCGACCTCCAGGCCGGTGGCCTGGAGCGAGCGGATCGCGGTCTCACGGCCGGAGCCGGGACCCTTGACGAACACATCGACCTTGCGCATGCCGTGCTCCTGCGCGCGACGCGCGGCCGACTCGGCGGCCATCTGCGCGGCGAACGGGGTCGACTTGCGCGAGCCCTTGAAGCCGACGTGGCCGGCGGAGGCCCAGGAGATCACGTTGCCGGACGGGTCCGTGATCGAGACGATGGTGTTGTTGAACGTGCTCTTGATGTGCGCGTGGCCGTGAGCGACGTTCTTCTTTTCCTTGCGGCGCACCTTCTTGGCAGCGCCCTGACGACCCTTGGGGGGCATCTACTAACTCCTACGGGAGGTGGTCGGTCCTACAGCGAAGACCGCTGACGAGCGTCCGCTGAGGACTACTTCTTGCCCGGCTTCTTCTTACCGGCGATGGCGCGACGCGGGCCCTTGCGGGTGCGGGCGTTGGTGTGGGTGCGCTGGCCGTGGACCGGCAGGCCGCGGCGGTGGCGCAGGCCCTGGTAGCAGCCGATCTCGACCTTGCGGCGGATGTCCGCCTGGATCTCGCGACGGAGGTCACCCTCGGTCTTGATGTTGGCGTCCACGTACTCGCGGATCTTGACCAGGTCCTCTTCGTCCAGGTCGCGAACGCGGGCGTTCGGGTTCACGCCCGTGGCGGCGAGGGTCTCCTGGGCCAGAGTACGGCCGATGCCGAAGACGTAGGTGAGGGCAACCTCCACGCGCTTTTCGCGCGGGATGTCAACACCTGAAACGCGTGCCATTCAATGGCTCCTGTTGGTGTTCGGGGGTCTTCTGCAGCACCACTCCTGACCGCCGTACGAGGTACGGATCAGGTCCCCGGCCCCCGGCCGGAGGTGTCGTCAGCCTTGTCGGCTCAACGGATGCTGCCTATGTACACATTGCTTGCGTCGCGCGAAGAACTGCGAGGTGCAGGTCGGTGTGCGTCAGCCCTGGCGCTGCTTGTGGCGCAGGTTGTCGCAGATGACCATGACCCGGCCGTGACGGCGGATCACCTTGCACTTGTCGCAGATCTTCTTGACGCTCGGCTTGACCTTCATGGGATGTCAGGTTCTCCGGGTCGTGAGATCTACTTGTAGCGGTAGACGATCCGTCCGCGCGTGAGGTCGTAGGGAGACAGCTCCACAACGACTCGGTCATCGGGGAGGATGCGGATGTAGTGCATACGCATCTTGCCGCTGATGTGCGCGAGGACCTTGTGACCGTTCTGCAGCTCCACCTTGAACATAGCGTTCGGCAGAGATTCGATCACGGTGCCCTCGATCTCAATGGCGCCTTGCTTCTTGGCCATGTCCTGCTTTCGGGATCGGCTACCTTGGTCGGCTTTTGGCATGCCTGAAGACATACGTGAGCCGACGTGTCAGTCTACGCCAGGCATCCGTGAAAGACGAATCCGGGGTGTATGCCCCCGAATGAAGATCATTAAGCGAGCGGGTCGGGCGCCGCCGTGACCCCGTGCTCCGCCAGCTTGGCCTTGCCGCCGTCCTCGGCGGTGAGCACCAGCGGGCCCTGCTCGGTCAGGGCGACCGAGTGCTCCCAGTGCGAGGCCCAGGTGCCGTCGGTGGTGACCACCGTCCACTGGTCCTGCAGCACCTTGGTGTGCGGGGTGCCCAGGCTGACCATCGGCTCGATGGCGAGGCACATGCCCGGCACCAGCTTGGGCCCGCGGCCCCGGCCGCGCTCGACGTAGTTCAGCACGTGCGGCTCCATGTGCATGGCCGAGCCGATGCCGTGGCCGCCGTACCCCTCGACGATCCCGTACTTGCCCTTGGAGGGCAGCGGCTGCCGGCGGATGTAGGACTCCACCCCGCGGCTGATGTCCTGGAGCCGGTTGTTCTTCTTCACCTGGGCGATGCCGGACCACATCGAGCCCTCGGTGGTCGCGCTGAGCTGCAGCAGCTCCGGGGCGACCGCACCGACCGGGACGGTGATCGCGGCGTCGCCGTGCCAGCCGTCGACGATCGCGCCGCAGTCGATGGAGATCAGGTCGCCCTCCTCCAGCACCCGCCCGCCGGGGATGCCGTGCACGACCTCGTCGTTCACCGACGCGCAGATCACACCCGGGAAGTACAGACCGCCGTGGTCGGCCTTGAAGTTGGAGGTGGCGCCGTGGTCGGCGATCACCTTGGCCGCGATCTCGTCCAGATCGCCGGTGCTCACCCCCGGCGCGACCGCGTCGCGGCACGCCTTGAGCGCCGCCGCGACGACCAGCCCCGCGGCACGCATCTTCGCGATCTGCTCGGGGGTCTTGATCTCCACCATCGGCTCTCGCCTTCCTCAGTGCAGCGGATAGCTCAACGGTACGGCCGCGGCGTCCTCCCGGACACCGCGGCCGCAACGGACTCTGACAGGTTCAGGCGGCGCTGTCGCCCGTGGCCTTCTTGACGCCCAGGGCTTCCATCGCCCGCTGGGTGACCTCGGAGACCTTGCCCAGAGCCGAGATCGTGCGGACCAGGCCCTGCTGCTTGTAGTAGTCGATGATCGGCTCGGTCTTGCTGTGGTACTCCTCGAGCCGGACCCTGACCTTCGCCTCGGTGTCGTCCGAGCGCTGGTAGAGCTCGCCACCGCACTCGTCGCAGACGCCCTCGGCGGCCGGAGGGTTGTAGACCACGTGGAAGACGTGGCTGCCGTCCTTGCGGCACAGCCGGCGACCGGCGATCCGCTTGACGACCTCTTCCTCCGGGACCTCCAGGTCCAGGACCGCGTCCAGCGCTATCCCGTTCTCGCTGAGGATCGTGTCGAGCGCCTGGGCCTGGCCGACGTTCCGCGGGAAGCCGTCCAGCAGGAAGCCGTTCCCGGCGTCGGGCTGGAGCATGCGGTCCTGGGCCATGCCGATGGTGATCTCGTCGGGAACCAGCCGGCCGGCGTCCATGTACTCCTGGGCCTTGCGGCCCAGTTCCGTGCCCTGGCTGATGTTCGCCCGGAAGAGGTCGCCCGTGGAGATGTGCGGGATCGACAGGTTCCTGGCAAGGTACGCGGCCTGCGTACCCTTGCCGGCCCCGGGGGGCCCGACGAGGACAATGCGCATCAGCGGAGGAACCCTTCGTAGTTACGCTGCTGAAGCTGGCTCTCGATCTGCTTCACGGTTTCCAGGCCGACACCCACGATGATCAGGATGCTCGTCCCGCCGAACGGGAAGTTCTGGTTCGCGTTGAACAGCACCAGCGCCACGGTGGGCACCAGGGCGATCAGACCCAGGTACATCGCGCCCGGCCACGTGATGCGGTTGAGCACGTAGCTGAGGTACTCCGCGGTGGGTCGACCAGCCCGGATGCCCGGGATGAACCCACCATACTTCTTCATGTTGTCCGCGACTTCCTCGGGGTTGAACGAGATGGCCACGTAGAAGAAGGCAAAGAAGACAATCAGCAGGAAGTACGTGGCGATGTAGATCGGGTGATCGCCCTTGACCAGGTTGTCCCTGACCCAGTTTGCCCACGTTGAGGTGGATCCACTGAACTGGACGACCAGTGACGGGATGTACAGGAGCGATGACGCGAAGATGACGGGAATCACACCCGCCTGGTTCACCTTCAGCGGGATGTAGGTGGACGTACCGCCGTAGGAACGGCGGCCGATCATGCGCTTGGCGTACTGCACGGGGATCCGGCGCTGCGCCTGCTCCACGAAGACCACCAGGGCCACCATCGCCAGGCCGACCAGGATGACCGCACCGAACTCGACCCAGCCGTCCGCGATCTTGCCGGACTTCTTGATCGCCCAGAGGGCGCCGGGGAAGCCGGCCGCGATGGACAGGAACATCAGGATCGACATGCCGTTGCCGATGCCGCGGTCGGTGATCAGCTCGCCCAGCCACATGATGAACGCGGTGCCCGCGGTCATCGTGATGACCATCGTGACGGTCGTGAAGATCGACTGGTTCGGGACGATGCTGAAGCGCTCGGTGCACCCCTGGAACAGGCTGCCGGAGCGGGCGGTCGCCACCAGACCCGTGCCCTGCAGGACCGCGAGGGCCACCGTCAGATAACGGGTGTACTGCGTGATCTTGGTCTGGCCGGCCTGACCCTCCTTCTTGAGGGCCTCGAGCCGGGGGATGACCACGGTCAGCAGCTGCAGGATGATGCTCGCCGTGATGTACGGCATGATCCCGAGCGCGAAGATGGTCAGCTGAAGGAGCGCGCCGCCGCTGAAGAGGTTCACCAGGCCGAAGAGACCCTGGCTACCCTGCACCTCCTTGATGCACTGGTTCACGACCTGGTAGTCGATCCCCGGGATCGGGATGTGCGCACCCAGCCGGAACAGCACCATGATGCCCAGCGTGAACAGCAGCTTCTTGCGCAGGTCGGGCGTCCTGAACGCCCGGGCGAACGCGGTGAGCACGGTGCCTCCTGCGCCCCCCGCTTCTTGGGCGGGGGGTAACGGTTGAACAGCAACGAATACGAGTGTGGTCCCAGACCCGCGTCAGCACACAGGCTTCACGAGACTAGCAGCGTCTGCCACCTTACCGGCGCACGGCCACCGCTTGGAATGAACAACCGGGGATGCTCCGCACAATGTGCGGAACATCCCCGGTCGGATGTTGCATCACTCAGACGAGCTCGGTGACCGAGCCGCCCGCAGCGGTGATCTTCTCCTTGGCGGAGCCGGAGACCGCGTCAACGGTCACCTGCAGCGCCACGGAGACCTCGCCGGTGCCGAGCACCTTGACGAGCTGGTTCTTGCGCACCGCGCCCTTGGCGACCAGATCGGCCACCGTGACCTCGCCACCCTCGGGGTAGAGCGCGGTCAGCTTGTCCAGGTTCACGACCTGGAACTCGGTGCGGAAGGGGTTCTTGAACCCCTTCAGCTTCGGCAGGCGCATGTGGAGGGGCATCTGCCCACCCTCGAAGCGCGCCGGCACCTGGTAACGGGCCTTGGTGCCCTTGGTACCACGACCGGCCGTCTTGCCCTTGGACGCCTCACCACGACCCACACGGGTCTTGGCGGTCTTGGCGCCGGGGGCCGGACGGAGGTTGTGGACCTTCAGCGGATTCGACGTGTTGTCGGTTCCCATGTCAGTCAACCTCCTCGACCGTGACGAGGTGGCGGACAGTCTGGACCATGCCGCGGATCTCCGGGCGGTCCTCCTTGACCACAACGTCGTTCAGCCGCTTCAGGCCGAGCGAACGCAGGGTGTCACGGTGGTTCTGCTTGCTACCGATGTACGACTTGACCTGCGTGACCTTGAGGCGAGCCATTACGCACCCACCCCAGCACGCGCCCGGAGCAGAGCCGCGGGAGCCACGTCCTCGAGGGGCAGGCCACGACGGGCGGCGATCTCCTCGGGGCGCTGCAGGCCCTGGAGAGCGGCCACCGTGGCGTGCACGATGTTGATCGCGTTGTCGGAGCCGAGCGACTTCGACAGAACGTCGTGGATACCGGCGCACTCCAGAACGGCGCGCACCGGACCACCGGCGATCACACCCGTACCGGGGGAAGCAGGCTTGAGCAGGACAACGCCCGCGGCCTTCTCGCCCTGGATGGGGTGGGGGATGGTGCCCTGGATGCGGGGGACCTTGAAGAAGTGCTTCTTGGCCTCCTCAACACCCTTGGCGATGGCGGCCGGCACCTCCTTGGCCTTGCCGTAACCGACACCCACGGTGCCGTCACCATCGCCCACCACGACCAGCGCGGTGAAGCTGAAGCGACGACCACCCTTCACAACCTTGGCGACGCGGTTGATCGCGACAACGCGCTCAACGTACGCGGTCTTCTCGGCGGCAGCTGCGCCGCCGTCACGGCCCTTCCGGTCCCGCCGCTCGCCGCCACCGGCACCGCCACCGCGGCGCTGGGGTCCAGCCATTGGATTACCTCTCTCTGTTTCCGCTAGCTACGGAACCGGCTCAGAAACCGAGTCCGGCTTCGCGGGCGGCGTCGGCAAGGGCGGCAATGCGCCCGGCGTACCGGTTGCCACCACGGTCGAACACGACGGTCTCGACACCGGCCGCCTTGGCGCGCTCGGCGACCAGCTGGCCGACCTTCTTCGCCTGCTCGGTCTTGTCGCCCTCGACACCGCGAACCGAGGTGTCCAGGTGCGACGCCGAGGCCAGCGTGTGGCCCTTGAGGTCGTCGATGACCTGCGCCGTGATACCGCGGTTGGACCGGGTCACGACCAGGCGCGGACGCGCCTCGGTGCCCGAGACACGCTTGCGGACCCGGATGTGGCGGCGCTTCTTGGCGGCGCCCTTGTAAGCATCGCCCTTGGCGATCTTCACACCGTATGCCATGGCTTACTTACCAGCCTTTCCGACCTTGCGGCGGATGACTTCGCCCTCGTACTTGACGCCCTTGGCCTTGTACGGGTCGGGCTTCCGCAGCTTGCGGATGTTCGCGGCGACCTCGCCGACCTTCTGCTTGTCGATGCCCTCGACCGAGAACTTGGTCGGGTTCTCGACCTTGAAGGAGATGCCCTCGGGGGCCTCGACAAGGATCGGGTGGCTGTAGCCCAGGGCGAACTCCAGGTTGGAGCCCTTCGCCTGGACGCGGTAGCCGACACCGCTGATCTCGAGCCTCTTCACGTAGCCCGCGGTCACGCCGGTGATCATGTTCGCCACCAGCGTGCGGGACAGGCCGTGCAGGGCCTTGTTCTGACGCTCGTCGTTCGGGCGCGTCACCTGCAGGGTGCCGTCCTCGCCCTTGGCGATGTCGATCGGCGCGGCAACGGTGTGGGTCAGGGAACCCTTGGGGCCCTTCACCGAGACCGTCCGGCCATCGATGGTGACGTCCACGCCGGCGGGAACCGGGATGGGCAGCCGTCCAATTCGCGACATGGCTTTACCTCCGTTTCCCGACTACCAGACGTAGGCGAGGACTTCCCCACCCACGCCCTTCTTGTTCGCCTGCTTGTCGGTGAGGAGCCCGTGGGAGGTGGAGATGATCGCCACGCCCAGGCCGCCGAGCACCTTCGGCAGGTTGGTGGACTTTGCGTAGACCCGCAGACCGGGCTTGCTGATGCGCTTGATACCGGCGATCGAGCGCTCGCGGTTCGGACCGAACTTCAGCTCGAGAACGAGGCTCTTGCCGACCTCGGCGTCCTCGACCTTCCAGCCGGTGATGTAACCCTCCTGCTGGAGGATTTCCGCGATGTGCGACTTGATCTTGCTGAACGGCATCGCGACGTCGTCGTGATACGCGGAATTCGCGTTCCGCAGACGCGTCAACATGTCTGCGATCGGGTCAGTCATGGTCATGTGATGGCCTTAGGCCTCTCTCGCCGGGGTTTCCTATATGCGCCATCCCTCTCCCCCATCAGACTGGGGACGGGTGCGGCGCGGGGACCTACGGCGTAGTAAGACGGTCATGGGCGACGAGCGCCCAACCCTTCTACCTTACGGTATGCGGGAAGGGAGTTCCGCCGCCCGCCAGACGCCCCGCGAAGGGCGCCGGCGGACGACGGACGGGAACTCGCCGTCCTTGATGCTCACCGAGAGTCCGGCACAACCCAGAAGGGTTGTTACCAGGAGCTCTTGGTCACGCCCGGCAGCTCACCGCGGTGTGCCATCTCACGAAGGCACACGCGGCAGAGGCCGAACTTGCGGTACACGGAGTGCGGACGGCCGCAACGCTGGCAGCGCGTGTAACCACGCACGCCGAACTTGGGCTTGCGGGCGGCCTTCGCGATAAGAGCCTTCTTCGCCACGGCTCACGCCTCCTTGAACGGGAAGCCGAGGTGACGAAGGAGCGCGCGGCCCTCAGCGTCGTTGGTCGCCGTGGTCACCACGGTGATGTCCATACCCCGGACACGGTCGATCTTGTCCTGGTCGATCTCGTGGAACATGACCTGCTCCGTGAGACCGAAGGTGTAGTTGCCGCGGCCGTCGAACTGCTTCGGCGAAAGACCCCGGAAGTCGCGGATACGCGGAAGCGCGAGCGACAGCAGGCGGTCCAGGAACTCCCACATGCGGTCACCGCGGAGGGTGACGTGGGCGCCGATCGGCTGACCCTCGCGCAGCTTGAACTGCGCGATGGACTTCCGGGCCTTGGTGACGGCCGGCTTCTGGCCGGTGATCGTGGTGAGGTCGCGGATGGCGCCCTCGATCAGCTTGGAGTCGCGGGCGGCGTCGCCCACACCCATGTTGACCACGATCTTGGTGAGACCGGGGATCTGCATGACGTTCTCGTACTGGAACTCGTCACGCATCTTGCCCGCGATCTCCTCGCGGTAGCGCGCCTTCAGACGCGGCTTCACGTGCGTCGTGTCGGTGGTAGTCATCAGATGTCCTCACCGGTCCGCTTCGCAACGCGGATCTTGTTGCCCTCGTCGTCGAAGCGGTAGCCGACGCGAGTCACGACCTTGTTGCCGTCCTTCTCCACGACCAGCTGGACGTTGGAGACGTGGACGGGGGCCTCGGTCGTGATGATGCCGCCGGTCTTCGAACCGCGGTCCGTCTGGCCGGCCTTCGTGTGCTTCTTGACCCGGTTGACACCCTCGACCAGGACACGGTCCTCAGTCGGGTAGGCCGCGATGACCTTGCCCTGCTTGCCCTTGTCCTTACCGGTGATGACCTGGACCAGGTCGCCCTTCTTGATCTTCATCGGTTACAGCACCTCCGGAGCGAGCGAGATGATCTTCATGAACTTCTTCTCGCGCAGCTCCCGGCCCACCGGGCCGAAGATGCGGGTGCCGCGGGGGTCACCGTCGTTCTTGAGGATGACGGCCGCGTTCTCGTCGAAGCGGATGTACGAGCCGTCGGCACGGCGGCGCTCCTTGACGGTGCGCACGACGACCGCCTTGACGACGTCGCCCTTCTTCACGTTGCCACCGGGGATCGCGTCCTTGACGGTGGCGACAATGACGTCACCGATTCCCGCGTAGCGGCGACCGGAGCCGCCGAGCACACGGATGCAAAGGATTTCCTTCGCACCAGTGTTGTCGGCGACACGCAGTCGCGACTCCTGCTGGATCACGTCTATCTCCTGATCGTCTGCCGGTTCCCGCAGGATCCTTGCGGATCACCCTGCGAGCCTGGCGGAACCGTCCTGCGGGATGTTCCCCGCAGGAATTGCTGGCCGGCTCCGGGCCGGCCGCGTGCGATCACGCGGCCGGTCCCGGGCCCGGCGTGTTACTTGGCCTTCTCGAGGATCTCGACGACGCGCCAGCGCTTGGTCGCGGACAGCGGCCGGGTCTCCATGAGGAGGACACGGTCGCCGACGCCCGCGGCGTTCTGCTCGTCGTGCGCCTTGAGCTTGTTGGTGCGGCGGATGACCTTGCCGTAGAGGGCGTGCTTCACACGGTCCTCGACGGCGACCACGACGGTCTTGTCCATCTTGTCGCTCACCACGAGGCCCTCACGGGTCTTGCGGTCGCCGCGCTGCTCGCTGCTCTCAGTCACATTCTTCTCGCTCATCAGGCGTTCTCCACCGTCTCGATGCCGAGCTCACGCTCACGCATGAGGGTGTAGATCCGGGCGATGTCCTTGCGGACGATCTTCAGCCGGGAGTTGTTCTCGAGCTGTCCGGTGGCCGCCTGGAAGCGGAGGTTGAACAGCTCCTCCTTGGCCTCACGCAGCTTGCCGACGAGTTCCTCGTCGCCCAGCTGACGCAGCTCGGTCGCCTTGGTACCGGCCGCCATCACAGCTCACCTGCCTCGCGCCGGACGATCCGGCACTTCATCGGAAGCTTGTGGGCGGCTCGGGTGAGCGCCTCACGCGCAACCTTCTCGTTCGGGAAGGACAGCTCGAACATCACCCGACCGGGCTTGACGTTCGCGACCCACCACTCCGGGGAGCCCTTACCGGAACCCATGCGGGTTTCGGCCGGCTTCTTCGTGAGGGGACGGTCCGGGTAGATGTTGATCCAGACCTTGCCGCCACGGCGGATGTGACGGGTGATGGCGATACGAGCGGACTCGATCTGCCGGTTCGTCACGTAGGCCGGGGTCAGCGCCTGGATGCCGTACTCACCGAACGCCAGCTCGGTGCCACCCTTGGCCATGCCATCGCGGTTGGGGTGGTGCTGCTTACGGTGCTTGACCCGACGGGGGATCAGCATGGGGGTCAGGCCTCCGTTCCAGTGGTCTCCGCGGCCGGGGCCTCAGCGGTGGTCGCCTCGGCCTTGGGGGCCTGGGCGTCACCCTGGGGACGACGGCCACGGCCGCCGCGCTCGCCACCGCGGCGCTGCGGGCGGTCGTTGCCGCCGGCGCCGCCGCCACGGGCCGGGCGGTTGCCGGCGCGGGCCGCGGCGTTGTCCGCGCGGACCTCGGCGATGTTCTTGACATCGCCCTTGTAGATCCAGACCTTCACGCCGATACGGCCGAAGGTCGTCTTGGCCTCGAAGAAGCCGTAGTCGACGTTGGCGCGCAGCGTGTGCAGCGGAACGCGACCCTCGCGGTAGAACTCCGAGCGGGACATCTCGGCGCCGCCGAGACGGCCACCGCACTGGATCTTGATGCCCTTGGCGCCGGCCTTCATCGTGCTCTGCATGCTCTTGCGCATGGCACGACGGAAGGAGACGCGGGAGGACAGCTGCTCGGCGACGGCCTGGGCCACCAGCTGAGCGTCCGTCTCCGGGTTCTTGACCTCGAGGATGTTCAGCTGGACCTGCTTGCCGGTCAGCTTCTCCAGGTCGCCGCGGATGCGGTCGGCCTCCGCGCCGCGACGGCCGATGACGATGCCCGGCCGGGCGGTGTGGATGTCGACGCGGACGCGGTCGCGGGTGCGCTCGATCTCAACCTTCGAGATGCCGGCCCGCTCCATGCCCTGCGTCATCATCTTGCGGATGGCGACGTCTTCCTTGACGTAGTCCTTGTACAGCTTGTCGGCGTACCACCGGGACTTGAAGTCCGTGGTGATGCCGAGGCGGAACCCGTACGGGTTAACCTTCTGGCCCATTACCGGGTTCCTTCCTTGCTGCTGACGACCACGGTGATGTGGCTGGTCCGCTTACGGATCCGGTAGGCACGACCCTGCGCACGCGGACGGAACCGCTTCAGGGTCGGGCCCTCGTCCACGAACGCCTCGCTGATGTACAGCGACTCGGCATCGGTGTGGTCGTAGTTGTGCGCGGCGTTGGCAATGGCGCTGTCGAGCACCTTGCCCACCGGCACGCTCGCGGCCTGCGGGGCGAAACGCAGGACCGCCTGAGCCTCCGTGGCACTCATGCCACGGATGAGGTCCACCACGCGGCGGGCCTTCATGGGCGTGACGCGGATGTACCGCGCCTGGGCCCTGGCTTCCATGGTTGTCCCTTCGGTGTCTGTCTTTGTCGTCACTGTTCCGCTCCGCAGGTCAGCGACGACGCGACTTGCGGTCGTCCTTCTCGTGGCCGCGGAAGGTGCGGGTCGGCGCGAACTCGCCGAGCTTGTGGCCGACCATCGACTCGGTGACAAACACCGGGACGTGCTTACGGCCGTCGTGCACCGCGATCGTGTGGCCCAGCATCGCCGGGATGATCATCGAGCGGCGGGACCAGGTCTTGATGACGTTGTGGGTACCGGCCTCGTTCTGAACGTCCACCTTCTTGATGAGGTGGTCGTCGACGAAGGGCCCCTTCTTGAGACTGCGCGGCATCTAAACCCGCTCCTAGCGCTTCTTGTTCGTCTTGCGGCGGCGGACGATGTACTTGCTGCTGGCCTTCTTCGGCGAGCGAGTACGACCTTCCTTCTGGCCCCACGGGCTGACCGGGTGGCGACCACCGGAGGTCTTGCCCTCACCACCACCGTGCGGGTGGTCGACGGGGTTCATGGCCACACCGCGGACGGTCGGGCGGACGCCCTTCCAGCGCATACGGCCGGCCTTGCCCCAGTTGATGTTCGACTGCTCGGCGTTGCCGACCTCGCCGATGGTGGCGCGGCAGCGGACGTCGACCATGCGAACTTCACCGGACGGCATGCGAAGGGTGGCCATGGAGCCCTCCTTCGCCAGCAGCTGCACCGAAGAACCCGCGGAACGGGAGATCTTCGCGCCGCCGCCGGGACGCAGCTCGATGGCGTGCACCGTCGTACCGACCGGGATGTAGCGCAGCGGCAGGTTGTTGCCCGGCTTGATGTCGGCCCCGGGGCCGTTCTCGATCCGGTCACCCTGGCTCAGCTTGGCCGGGGCCAGGATGTAGCGCTTCTCGCCGTCCGCGTAGTGCAGGAGCGCGATGCGCGCGGTGCGGTTGGGGTCGTACTCGATGTGCGCGACCTTGGCCGGCACGCCGTCCTTGTCGTGACGACGGAAGTCGATCACGCGGTAGGCGCGCTTGTGGCCACCACCCTGGTGGCGAACGGTCACACGACCGGCGTTGTTACGGCCGCCCTTGCTGTGCAGCGGGCGGACCAGCGACTTCTCCGGCGTGGACCGCGTGACCTCGACGAAGTCGGCGACGCTGGAGCCACGACGGCCCGGGGTCGTCGGCTTGTACTTGCGGATACCCATTTCTCAGTCCTCGGAAGATTCCGGACTTCGACTCGTCCCGGCCCCCGTTAGGAGACCGGTCCGCCGAAGATGTCGATGCGGTCGCCCTCGGCGAGGGTCACGATGGCGCGCTTGGTGTCCTTGCGCTTGCCGAAACCGGTCTTGGTGCGCTTGCGCTTACCCTGACGGTTGATCGTGTTGACCCCGGTGACCTTGACCGAGAAGACCGCCTCGACGGCCTGCTTGATCTGGGTCTTGTTCGCGCGCGGGTCGACGACGAACGTGTACTTGTTCTCGTCCAGCAGCGCGTAGCTCTTCTCGGAGACCACCGGCTTGACCAGGATGTCACGGTGGTCCGTGAAGGTCCGGCTGGTGATCGCGGTCTGCTCGGCCATCAGGCGTCGCTCCCTTCGGTCTCGGCGGCGCCGTTACCGATGAAGCGGTCGAAGGCGGCCTTGGTGAAGACCACGTCGTCGGAGACGAGCACGTCGTACGTGTTCAGCTGGCCGGCCTCCAGGATGTGCACCTGGGGCAAGTTGCGCGCGGACAGCCACGCGGCCTCTTCGGCGCGGTCGGCGACGAGCAGCACGTTCTTGCGGTCGCTGATCTTGCCCAGCAGCACCTTGGCGGCCTTCGTCGACGGGGACTCGCCCTCGATGACGCCGGTCACGACGTGGATGCGGTTGTGACGCGCCCGGTCGGTGAGGGCACCGCGCAGGGCGGCGGCCTTCATCTTCTTCGGGGTCCGCTGCGAGTAGTCACGCGGCACGGGACCGTGCACGACGCCACCACCGGCGAACTGCGGGGCGCGGGTCGAACCCTGACGGGCGCGGCCGGTGCCCTTCTGGCGGTACGGCTTCTTGCCGCCACCGCGGACCTCGCCACGCGTCTTGACCTTGTGCGTGCCCTGACGGGCGGCGGCCAGCTGCGCCACGACGACCTGGTGGATCAGCGGGATGCTGACCTTCGCGTCGAAGATCTCGCCCGGGAGCTCAACGGTCCCGGCCTTGTCGCCGGCGGGCGACAGAATGTCAATGGTGCTCATATCCTCAGGCCCCCTTGGCCGCGGTGCGGACCAGGACGAGGCCGCCGTTCGGGCCGGGAACCGCGCCCTTGATGAGCAGCAGGCCCTTCTCCGCGTCAACGGCGTGGACGGTCAGGTTCTGGGTGGTGACCCGCTCGTTGCCCATGCGGCCCGCCATGCGCAGACCCTTGAACACACGGCCCGGGGTGGCGCAGCCACCGATGGAGCCGGGAGAGCGGTGCTTGCGCTGGGTGCCGTGACCGGCGCCGAGGCCCTTGAAGTTGTGACGCTTCATGACACCGGCGAAGCCCTTGCCCTTGCTCTTGCCGGTGACGTCCACCTTCACGCCGGCCTCGAAGACCTCGGCAGTGATCTCCTGGCCGAGGCTGTACTCGGCCGCGTCGGAGGTGCGGAGCTCCACCATGTGGCGGCGGGGGGTCACGTCGGCCTTGGCGAAGTGGCCCTTGAGGGGCTTGTTCACCTTGCGCGGGTCGATCTCGCCGAAGGCGATCTGGACCGACTCGTAACCGTCGACATCGTTCGTACGGACCTGGGTCACGACGTTCGGGCCGGCCTTGACCACGGTCACCGGGACGACACGGTTGTTCTCGTCCCAGACCTGGGTCATGCCGAGCTTCTCGCCCAGGATGCCCTTGATCTGCTTAGCCATCTGTTCCGCGCCTCTCAGAGCTTGATCTCGATGTCAACGCCGGCCGGAAGGTCCAGGCGCATCAGCGAGTCAACGGTCTTGGGCGTCGGGTCGAGGATGTCGATCAGGCGCTTGTGCGTGCGCATCTCGAAGTGCTCGCGCGAGTCCTTGTACTTGTGCGGCGACTTGATGACGCAGTACACGTTCTTCTCAGTGGGCAGCGGCACCGGGCCCGCGACCTGCGCACCAGTACGCGTCACCGTCTCGACGATCTTCTTCGCCGAAGAGTCGATGACCTCGTGGTCGTAGGCCTTGAGCCGGATGCGGATCTTCTGTCCCGCCATGGCTACTTCGTAGTCCTGTCTAGTAGTAACGCTCTGGAACCCGGTGGTTCGACCGTCTTCTCCGACCCACGCGGTCGGGCGTGTCGCGCCCCTTCTTGTAAATCTCCGCATGGCGGAGACCCTCAGGGAGGGGATACGTGGGAGAAGACACCCACCGAGCGCCTGGTGAGCACCCCGCTGACGCTTCCCGGAAGATTCCCGTACGTCCGTCCCGTGAGGGACGACGAGTACTGTGGGACTCGCTTCCGGTCCTCCCGACGGGAGGCGCGCAACATCGGCGCTCGACCGAGCAACCCGGCTAGTCTGCCATACCGGACGTGCCGGACGCCAATCGGGCCGGGTAGCTTACCCCTCCCCCGGCGGACTCCAAACCCGCCCCCCGTCCCGGATCACAGCCCCGCGGTGTACACCAACAGGCGCGGCGTGCCGGCGGGCAGCTGCGCGGGGACGTCCGGCGTGGCGTTGGCGGTCAGCCAGGCCGCGAGGGCGGCGGTGGACACGTCCCCGTGGGTGCCCTTGTAGAGCGCGGCGACACCGGTGACGTGCGGCGCCGCCATGGACGTGCCGCTCATCCGGGTGAAGCCGCCGCCGCGGGCGGCCGAGGTGATGTTCGTGCCCGGCGCGTTGATGTCCACGCACGGCCCCCAGTTGCTGAACTCCGCCTTGCGGTCGGACTCGTCGACGGCGGCCACCGTGAAGGCGTCCGGCGCCCCCGCGGGCGAGGTGCCGCAGGCGTCGGTGTCGCCGTTGCCCGCCGCGACGACCGGGAACACCCCGGCCGCGGCCAGCCCCTCGACCGCCCGCTCCGAGGCCTCGGTGTGCGGCCCGCCGACGGACAGATTGGCGACGGCCGGCTTCACGGCGTGCGCCGCCACCCAGTTGACGCCCGCCACCACCGAGGCGATCGAGCCGCTGCCGTCGCAGCCCAGCACCCGCACCGACACCAGCCGGGTGCCGCGGGCCACGCCCGAGTGCGCGCCGCCGACCGTGCCGGCGACATGGGTGCCGTGCCCGTTGCAGTCCGCGCCCTGCTGCCCGTCCCCCACGACGTCGTAGCCGGGCACCGCGCGCCCGCCGAACTCCTCGTGGGCGAAGTCGATTCCCGTGTCGATGATGTACGAGGTGACCCTGGCACCGGTCGCCCGGACCGAGAAGCCGACGGCGCCCGCCTCCCGGTGGTTGATCCGGGCCAGGCCCCACGAGACCTCGTCGGACGCGGTCGCCACCTCCTGCGGCCGCGGCACCGTCACCACCGCGTCCTGCTCCACCGCCCGCACACCGGGCAGCGTGCGCAGTTCCGAGACCTGACGGTCGGTCAGCCGTGCCGCGAAGCCCGACAGGGCGCTGGTGAAGGTGAACATGGGCGCCGCGCCCACCTCGCGGACCACCGACCGCGGGTCGGTGCCGGCCGCCAGCGTCACCAGGTACTGCCCCGCGATGCCGCCCTCCGACGCCATCCTGAGCGGCGCCGGGACCGGGGGCGGCGCCGCCGCCCCGGAGGTGCCTGCCGGGGCGGCGAGAACGGCCGTGAGGGCTGCGGCGACGGCCGCGAGCCGGCGCGGGGATATGCGCATGGCGGGGGGCTCCAGGAGTCGTACGAATGTGCACCGAACGCAATCATTCGTAACACCCGGTGAGCGGGGCACGCCCGCCCTGCGCGCCATTGGTGGTACGCGGCCGGCCGGAACGGCACGGCACAACGACGAGGGCCCCGGCCCACCGCGTGAACGGTGGGCCGGGGCCCTCGTGCAGCTCGCCTACGGCAAGCGGCAGATCGCCGGGATCCTTACTTCAGGATCTTGGTGACCTGGCCGGCGCCGACGGTCCGGCCACCCTCACGGATGGCGAACTTCAGGCCCTCCTCCATGGCGATCGGCTGGATCAGCGCGACCGTCATGGCGGTGTTGTCGCCCGGCATGACCATCTCGGTGCCCTCGGGGAGGGTCACGACGCCGGTCACGTCCGTGGTACGGAAGTAGAACTGCGGGCGGTAGTTGTTGAAGAACGGGGTGTGACGGCCACCCTCGTCCTTCGACAGGATGTAGGCCTGGGCCTCGAAGTCGGTGTGCGGCGTGACCGAACCCGGCTTGATGATGACCTGGCCGCGCTCGACGTCCTCGCGCTTGATGCCACGGAGGAGCAGACCGACGTTCTCACCGGCCTGGCCCTCGTCGAGCAGCTTGCGGAACATCTCGATACCGGTGACCGTGGTGGTGGTCTTCTCGGTCTTGATGCCGATGATGTCGACGGTCTCGTTGACCTTGAGGATGCCGCGCTCGATACGACCGGTGACGACGGTGCCACGACCGGTGATCGTGAAGACGTCCTCGATCGGCATCAGGAACGGCTTGTCGACGTCGCGCTCGGGGGTGGGGATGGCCTCGTCCACGGCCGCCATGAGGCCGAGGAGCTTCTCGCCCCACTCCTTGTCGCCCTCGAGGGCCTTGAGCGCGGAGACGCGGACGACCGGCAGGTCGTCGCCCGGGAACTCGTACTCGGAGAGCAGCTCGCGGACCTCGAGCTCGACGAGCTCCAGGATCTCCTCGTCGTCCACCATGTCGGCCTTGTTCAGCGCGACCACGATGTAGGGGACGCCGACCTGGCGGGCCAGGAGGACGTGCTCCTTGGTCTGCGGCATCGGGCCGTCGGTGGCGGCGACCACGAGGATGGCGCCGTCCATCTGCGCGGCACCGGTGATCATGTTCTTGATGTAGTCCGCGTGACCCGGGCAGTCGACGTGGGCGTAGTGGCGCGCCTCGGTCTGGTACTCGACGTGCGCGATGGAGATGGTGATACCGCGCTGGCGCTCCTCGGGAGCCTTGTCGATCTGGTCGAAGGCCGAGGCCTCGTTCAGGTCCGGGTACGCGTCATGCAGCACCTTGGTAATGGCGGCCGTGAGGGTCGTCTTACCGTGGTCGATGTGACCGATGGTGCCGATGTTGACGTGCGGCTTAGTCCGCTCGAACTTCGCCTTCGCCACTGGGGTCCTCCTGTGAAGTGGTTCTGGTACGCCTTACTTCATCGGCGCCAGGGTGATCTTTGCTGGGTTGCGGGCGGCCGGGGCATCCGACGCTCCCCTTGCGGTTTGCGGCGGAATACCCCGAAGCCTCCCGGTCAAGCCTACGGCGTGTGTGCAGCCTGAAAGAACTGCGGTTACTCGCCCTTGGCCTTCGCGATGATCTCCTCGGCGACGTTCTTGGGAACCTCGGCGTAGGAGTCGAACTGCATCGAGTAGCTCGCGCGACCCGACGTCTTGCTGCGGAGGTCGCCGACGTAGCCGAACATCTCCGACAGCGGCACCAGGGCCTTGACGACCCGGGCGCCGGCACGCTCCTCCATGGCCTGGATCTGGCCACGGCGGGAGTTGATGTCGCCGATGACGTCGCCCATGGACTCCTCGGGCGTGGTGACCTCGACGGCCATCATCGGCTCGAGCAGCACGGGGCTCGCCTTGCGCGCGCCCTCCTTGAAGGCCTGCGAACCGGCGATCTTGAACGCCAGCTCGGAGGAGTCGACCTCGTGGTAGGCACCGTCGAGAAGGGTGATGCGAACGCCCACCATCTCGTAGCCCGCCAGGATGCCGAACTTCATGGCCTCCTGAGCACCGGCGTCCACCGACGGGATGTACTCGCGGGGGATGCGGCCACCGGTGACCTGGTTGACGAACTCGTAGTTGGCGTCGCCACCCTCGAGAGGCTCGATGGCGATCTGGACCTTCGCGAACTGGCCCGTACCACCGGTCTGCTTCTTGTGGGTGTAGTCGATCCGCTCGACCTTCTTGCGAATGGTCTCGCGGTACGCCACCTGCGGCTTGCCGACGTTGGCCTCGACCTTGAACTCACGGCGCATACGGTCGACCAGCACCTCGAGGTGCAGTTCGCCCATACCGCCGATGATGGTCTGGCCGGTCTCCTCGTCCGAGTGGACCTGGAAGGAGGGGTCCTCCTCCGCGAGACGCTGGATGGCGACACCCAGCTTCTCCTGGTCGCCCTTGGACTTGGGCTCGATCGCGACCTGGATGACCGGCGCCGGGAAGTCCATGGACTCCAGGATCACCGGGTTCTTCTCGTCGCTCAGCGTCTCACCGGTGGTGGTCTGCTTCAGGCCCATGACGGCCACGATGTCGCCGGCGCCCACCGACTCGATCTCCTCACGCTTGTTCGCGTGCATGCGGTAGATCTTGCCGATGCGCTCCTTGCGGCCCTTGACGGAGTTCAGCACGGCGGTGCCGGACTCCAGACGGCCGGAGTACACGCGGACGAAGGTGAGCTTGCCGAGGTGCGGGTCGCTCATGATCTTGAACGCCAGCGCCGACAGCGGCTCGTCGTCGGACGGCCTGCGCTTGACGACCTCCTCCGCGTTGCCGACCGCGTGGCCCTCGATGGCCTCGACGTCCAGCGGGGAGGGGAGGTAGCGCACGACCGCGTCGAGCAGGGGCTGCACGCCCTTGTTCTTGAAGGCGGTGCCGCAGAAGACCGGGGTGACGGTGACGCCGTCGCCCTTGCCGGAGTTGATGGTGACGCGGCGGATGGCCGCGTACAGCTGGTCCTCGGTGGGCTCAGTGCCCTCCAGGTACAGCTCCATCATCTCTTCGTCGTTCTCGGCGACGGCCTCGAGCATCTTGCCGCGCCACTCGTCGGCCGCCTCGGTGTGCGTGGCCGGGATGTCGACGACGTCGTACATCTCGCCCTTGGTCGCCTCCGCGGACCAGACCAGGGCCTTCATGCGGACCAGGTCCACGACGCCCTTGAAGTCGGCCTCGGCACCGATCGGCAGCTGCATGACGATCGGGGTCGCGCCCAGCCGGTCCGAGATCATGTCGACGCAGCGGTGGAACTCCGCGCCGGTACGGTCCAGCTTGTTGACGAAGCAGATGCGCGGAACGCCGTAGCGGTCCGCCTGACGCCACACGGTCTCGGACTGCGGCTCGACACCGGCGACGCCGTCGAACACCGTCACGGCACCGTCGAGCACGCGAAGGGAACGCTCCACCTCGACGGTGAAGTCGACGTGACCCGGCGTGTCGATGATGTTGATGGTGTGGTCGACGTCGTCCATCGGCCAGTGACAGGTCGTCGCGGCGGACGTGATCGTGATGCCGCGCTCCTGCTCCTGCTCCATCCAGTCCATCGTGGCAGCGCCGTCGTGGACCTCACCGATCTTGTACGAGACACCGGTGTAGAACAGGATCCGCTCGGTGGTCGTCGTCTTGCCCGCGTCGATGTGAGCCATGATCCCGATGTTGCGGACCCTGGCCAGGTCAAGTGAAGTGGTAGCCATAAGGCTTCAGTCTTCTCTCGGTTCTCGATGGGGTAGCGACTACCAGCGGTAGTGCGCGAAGGCCTTGTTGGACTCGGCCATCTTGTGGGTGTCCTCGCGGCGCTTGACCGCGGCGCCCAGACCGTTGCTGGCGTCCATCAGCTCGTTCATCAGACGCTCGGTCATGGTCTTCTCGCGGCGGGCGCGGGAGTAACCCACGAGCCAGCGCAGCGCCAGGGTGTTGGCACGACCGGGGCGGACCTCGATCGGGACCTGGTAGGTCGCGCCACCGACACGGCGGGACTTGACCTCCAGGGAGGGCTTGACGTTCTCCAGGGCGCGCTTGAGCGTGATGACCGGGTCCTGGCCGGTCTTCTCGCGCAGGCCCTCGAGGGCGCCGTACACGATGCGCTCGGCGGTGGAGCGCTTCCCGTGCAGAAGGATCTTGTTGACGAGCGACGTCACCAGAGGAGAACCGTAGACCGGGTCGATGATGACCGGGCGCTTCGGGGCGGGGCCCTTACGAGGCATTCTTACTTCTCCTTCTTGGCGCCGTAGCGGCTGCGGGCCTGCTTGCGGTTCTTGACACCCTGGGTGTCGAGCGAACCACGGATGATCTTGTAGCGAACACCCGGCAGGTCCTTCACACGGCCACCACGCACGAGCACGATGGAGTGCTCCTGCAGGTTGTGACCCTCACCCGGGATGTAGGCGGTGACCTCGATGCCGCTGGTCAGTCGCACACGCGCGACCTTGCGCAGGGCAGAGTTCGGCTTCTTCGGGGTGGTGGTGTACACACGCGTGCAGACGCCGCGACGCTGGGGGGAGCCCTTCAGCGCAGGCGTCTTGTTCTTCTCGACCTTGTCCTGCCGGCCCTTTCGGACCAGCTGCTGGATCGTAGGCACCGTTTCTCCGGTTTCTGTGTGCCGATCTCGATACATCTAACCTGGAGTTCCCCGACCCACGCGGTCGGGTGTGTCGCGAGCCCCATACGCTTCCCACCGAAGTGGAAAGTGCGTATTGTCGGCGTGTCGCGGCGTTCGGCCTCGGAATCCCGCGCGGACAAGTGCACGCGCAGGAACCCGGGCACACCCCAGGCACAAGGTCAGAGCGTACCCAGCACACCCGCTCCGGTCAAAACAAATGGGATTTCGTTCCGCAGTGCCCGGTATGTCCCCGTATGTTAAGGGCCGGTCGGTGCCGTGACCTCGTTCGTCACGGCGACCACGAGCACCGCCACGAGCACCGCCACGAGCAGCAGCAGCGCGGTGACGACGTAGCCCAGGATCAGGCCGGCCAGCGCGAACCCGTCTCCCTGCTCACCCGTGCGGCGGACCTCCCGGCGGGCCAGGTGACCCAGCACGATCGCGGGCAGCGCCGTGAGCCCCAGGAACACCGCGCTTATGCCGCAGATCAGCGCGGCGATCGCCTTCGAGTTGACCCCGGGCGGCGGCGCCGGCCGCGGCCGCGGGATATCCAGCACCAGGACGTCCAGTTCACCGTAGGTACGGGACACGTAGGCCCGCCCGATGCGCTCCTCGTACTCCTGGAGCGTCAGCCGTCCCTCGGTGTACGCGTCCTTGAGCACTTCCACCGTCCGCTCGCGTGCGGCATCCCCGGCAAGCACCGTCGCACCACCTCCCCGATCCGCTCCGTCCTCCCATAGTGCCCGAAGACGGGCATGGACGGCCGAAGGGCGGCCACCCCGTGAGGGTGACCGCCCTTCGGCGTGATGACGTGGACGTCAGCCGTTGTACGGGCCGTAGTCGTAGTCCTCCAGCGGAACGGCCTGGCCGGAGCCGGTGCCGAACGGGCTGTAGTCGATGTCGTCGTAGCCGACGGCCGAGTACATCGCGGCCTTGGCCTCCTCGGTCGGCTCCACCCGGATGTTGCGGTAACGGGACAGACCCGTACCGGCCGGGATGAGCTTACCGATGATGACGTTCTCCTTCAGGCCCAGCAGCGAGTCGGACTTGGCGTGGATCGCCGCGTCCGTCAGGACCCTGGTCGTCTCCTGGAAGGAGGCGGCCGACAGCCAGGACTCGGTCGCCAGCGAGGCCTTGGTGATACCCATCAGTTGCGGACGGCCGGAGGCCGGGTGGCCACCCTCCGCCACGACCCGACGGTTCTCGGTCTCGAAGCGGCCGCGCTCGACCAGCTCGCCCGGCAGCAGCTCCGCGTCGCCGGACTCGATGATCGTGACCCGGCGGAGCATCTGCCGGATGATGATCTCGATGTGCTTGTCGTGGATCGACACACCCTGCGAGTTGTAGACCTTCTGGACTTCCCCGACCAGGTGGACCTGGACGGCCCGCTGACCCAGGATGCGCAGCACGTCGTGCGGGTTGGTGGCACCCACGGTCAGCTTCTCGCCGACCTCGACGTGGTCGCCCTCGCCGACCATCAGACGGGCACGCTTGGAGATCGGGTAGGCGATCTCCTCGGAGCCGTCGTCCGGGGTGATGACGATCTTCTTGGTCTTCTCGGTCTCCTCGATGCGGATGCGGCCGGCCGCCTCCGAGATCGGGGCGACACCCTTGGGCGTACGGGCCTCGAAGAGCTCGACGACACGCGGCAGACCCTGGGTGATGTCGTCACCGGCCACACCACCGGTGTGGAAGGTACGCATCGTCAGCTGGGTGCCGGGCTCACCGATGGACTGGGCGGCGATGATGCCGACCGCCTCGCCGATGTCCACCAGCTTGCCGGTCGCGAGCGAGCGGCCGTAGCACATCGCGCAGGTGCCCACCGCGGACTCGCAGGTCAGGACCGAGCGGGTCTTGACCTCGGCGACACCGTTGTGGATGAGCTGCTCGATGAGCACGTCGCCCAGGTCGGTGCCGGCGGTGGCCAGGACGCGCCCGTCCACCACGACGTCCTCCGCGAGGCAGCGCGCGTACACGCTGGTCTCGACGTCGTCCGTCTTGCGCAGCGAACCGTCCTCGGCCCGCTCGGCGATCGCCAGCTTGAGGCCGCGCTCGGTGCCGCAGTCCTCCTCGCGGATGATGACGTCCTGGGAGACGTCCACCAGACGACGGGTCAGGTAACCCGAGTCGGCGGTGCGCAGAGCGGTGTCGGCCAGACCCTTACGGGCACCGTGGGTGGAGATGAAGTACTCCAGCACGGTCAGGCCCTCACGGAACGAGGCCTTGATGGGACGCGGGATGGTCTCGTTCTTGGCGTTGGACACCAGGCCACGCATACCCGCGATCTGACGCATCTGCATCATGTTTCCACGGGCACCCGAGTCGACCATCATGAAGATCGGGTTGGTCTTCGGGAAGTTCTCGCGCATGGCCTCGGCGACGTCGTTGGTCGCCTTCGTCCAGATCGCGATGAGCTCCTGCGTGCGCTCGTCCTTGGTGATCAGACCACGCTCGTACTGCTTCTGGACCTTCTCGTCCTGCGCCTCGAAGCCCGCGATGATCCCCTTCTTCGCCTCGGGAACGACGATGTCGGAGATGGCCACGGTGACACCGGAACGGGTCGCCCAGTGGAAGCCGGCCGCCTTCAGGTTGTCGAGCGTCGCCGCCACGATGACCTTCGGGTAGCGCTCGGCGAGATCGTTGACGATCTCGGAGAGCTGCTTCTTGCCCACCGGGTATTCCACGAACGGGTAGTCCTCGGGCAGCAGCTCGTTGAAGAGCGCACGGCCCAGGGTCGTGTTCAGCCGGAAGGAGTCGCCCAGCTGCCAGGGCTCCTCGCCCTCCACGTCCGCCGGCGGGGTCCAGCCACGCGGCGGGACGGTGCCGATCGGGAAGCGGATGTCGATCCTCGACTGCAGCGACAGCTCGCGGGCGTCGAAGGCCATGATCGCCTCGGCGGTCGAGCCGAACGCACGGCCCTCACCCTTGAGCACGCGCTCCTCCGCGTCCGTGGTGAGGAAGAACAGACCCAGGACCATGTCCTGCGTCGGCATCGTCACCGGACGGCCGTCGGCGGGCTTGAGGATGTTGTTCGAGGACAGCATCAGGATGCGGGCCTCGGCCTGCGCCTCCGCGGACAGCGGCAGGTGCACGGCCATCTGGTCGCCGTCGAAGTCCGCGTTGAACGCGGTGCAGACGAGCGGGTGGATCTGGATGGCCTTGCCCTCGACCAGCTGCGGCTCGAAGGCCTGGATGCCGAGGCGGTGCAGGGTCGGCGCACGGTTCAGCAGCACCGGGTGCTCGGCGATGACCTCTTCGAGCACGTCGTACACGACCGTGCGGCCGCGCTCGACCATGCGCTTGGCCGACTTGATGTTCTGCGCGTGGTTCAGGTCCACCAGGCGCTTCATCACGAACGGCTTGAAGAGCTCCAGCGCCATGGCCTTGGGAAGACCGCACTGGTGCAGCTTGAGCTGCGGGCCGACGACGATGACCGAACGGGCCGAGTAGTCGACGCGCTTGCCGAGCAGGTTCTGACGGAACCGGCCCTGCTTGCCCTTGAGCATGTCGGACAGCGACTTCAGCGGACGGTTGCCGGGGCCCGTGACGGGGCGACCACGACGGCCGTTGTCGAAGAGCGCGTCGACGGCCTCCTGAAGCATGCGCTTCTCGTTGTTCACGATGATCTCGGGGGCACCGAGGTCGAGGAGGCGCTTGAGGCGGTTGTTGCGGTTGATGACGCGGCGGTACAGGTCGTTCAGGTCGGAGGTCGCGAAGCGGCCACCGTCCAGCTGCACCATCGGACGCAGGTCCGGCGGGATCACCGGCACGCAGTCCAGCACCATGCCCTTGGGCTGGTTGGTGGTCTGCAGGAAGGCGGAGACGACCTTGAGGCGCTTGAGCGCACGGGTCTTCTTCTGGCCCTTGCCGGTACGGATGATCTCGCGGAGCTTGGCGGCCTCCTCGTCGAGGTCGAAGGACTCCAGGCGCTTCTGCAGCGCCGCGGCACCCATCGAACCCTGGAAGTAGGTGCCGAAGCGCTCCCGCAGTTCGCGGTAGAGCAGCTCGTCACCCTCCAGGTCCTGGACCTTGAGGTTCTTGAAGCGGGACCACACCTCGTCGAGGCGGTCCAGCTCGCGCTGGGCACGGTCGCGCAGCTGCTTCATCTCACGCTCGGCGCCCTCGCGCACCTTGCGGCGCACGTCGGACTTGGCGCCCTCGGCCTCCAGCTCGCCGAGGTCCGCCTCGAGCTTCTTCTGCCGGGACTCGATGTCCGCGTCACGGCGCTGCTCGACCTGCTGGCGCTCGACGGAGACCTGGGCCTCCAGCGAGGGCAGGTCGCGGGTGCGCCGCTCCTCGTCCACCCACGTGATCATGTAGGCGGCGAAGTAGATGACCTTCTCCAGGTCCTTCGGGGCGAGGTCGAGCAGGTAGCCCAGCCGCGACGGAACGCCCTTGAAGTACCAGATGTGGGTCACGGGAGCGGCCAGCTCAATGTGGCCCATCCGCTCACGACGCACCTTGGCGCGAGTGACCTCGACGCCGCAACGCTCGCAGATGATGCCCTTGAAGCGGACACGCTTGTACTTGCCGCAGTAGCACTCCCAGTCCCGGGTGGGGCCGAAGATCTTCTCGCAGAAGAGCCCGTCCTTTTCCGGCTTCAGGGTGCGGTAGTTGATGGTCTCCGGCTTCTTCACTTCGCCGTGGGACCACTGCCTGATGTCGTCCGCGGTCGCAAGGCCGATCCGCAGCTCGTCGAAGAAGTTGACGTCGAGCACTTTGTCGTCAATCCCTCTTTCGGGGTCGAATGTCAAACATGTCTGAACGGTCCGGGGGGCCCTCAGGCGCCGCGTCAGCGGCTCTCAGGGAGAGGTAGCCGGGGAACTGCCGGAGCAGTTCCCCGACCGGCCCGTCAGACCTCTTCGACGCTGCTCGGCTCACGCCGGGACAGGTCGATTCCGAGCTCCTCCGCAGCGCGGAAGACGTCCTCGTCGGTGTCGCGCATCTCGATCGACATGCCGTCCGAGGACAGCACCTCCACGTTGAGGCAGAGCGACTGCATTTCCTTGATGAGCACCTTGAAGGACTCGGGAATGCCCGGCTCGGGAATGTTCTCGCCCTTGACGATGGCCTCGTAGACCTTCACACGGCCGAGAACGTCGTCGGACTTGATGGTGAGGAGCTCCTGCAGCGCGTAGGCCGCGCCGTAAGCCTCAAGGGCCCACACCTCCATCTCGCCGAATCGCTGACCACCGAACTGCGCCTTACCACCCAGCGGCTGCTGGGTGATCATCGAGTACGGACCGGTGGAACGGGCGTGCAGCTTGTCGTCCACCAGGTGGTGCAGCTTGAGGATGTACATGTAGCCGATCGAGATCGGGTCCGGGAACGGCTCGCCGGAGCGGCCGTCGAACAGCCGGGCCTTGCCCGAGGGCAGCACCAGGCGCTGGCCGTCGCGGTTCGGGATCGTGGCCTCGAAGAGGCCGGTGATCTCGTCCTCGCGGGCACCGTCGAACACCGGGGTGGCGACGTTGGTGCCGGCGGCGACCTGGTCGGCGCCGATCGCCGTGAGGCGGCGGGCCCACTCGTCGCTGAGGCCGGAGACGTCCCAGCCCTGTGCGGCGAGCCAGCCCAGGTGGATCTCCAGGACCTGTCCCGGGTTCATTCGGGACGGGACACCCAGCGGGTTGAGGATGATGTCGACCGGGGAGCCGTCCTCCAGGAACGGCATGTCCTCGATCGGCAGGATCTTGGAGATGACGCCCTTGTTGCCGTGACGGCCGGCGAGCTTGTCACCGTCGGTGATCTTGCGCTTCTGCGCGACGTAGACGCGGACCAGCTGGTTCACGCCCGGGGGCAGCTCGTCGCCCTCCTCGCGGTCGAAGACGCGCACGCCGATGACCTTGCCGGTCTCACCGTGCGGCACCTTCAGCGAGGTGTCACGGACCTCACGGGCCTTCTCGCCGAAGATCGCGCGCAGCAGACGCTCCTCCGGGGTCAGCTCGGTCTCGCCCTTCGGCGTGACCTTGCCGACCAGGATGTCGCCGGCGACGACCTCGGCACCGATGCGGATGATGCCGCGCTCGTCCAGGTCCGCCAGGACCTCCTCGGAGACGTTCGGGATGTCCCGGGTGATCTCCTCGGGGCCGAGCTTGGTGTCACGGGCGTCGACCTCGTGCTCCTCGATGTGGATCGAGGAGAGGACGTCGTCCTGCACGAGGCGCTGCGACAGGATGATCGCGTCCTCGTAGTTGTGACCCTCCCACGGCATGAACGCGACCAGCAGGTTCTTGCCGAGCGCCATCTCACCCTGCTCGGTGGACGGACCGTCGGCGAGCACCTGGCCGGCGACCACCCGGGCGCCCTCGTCCACGACGACCTTCTGGTTGAAGGACGTGCCCTGGTTCGAGCGGGAGAACTTGGCGACGCGGTAGGTGTTGTACGTGCCGTCGTCGTTGGCGACGGTGACGTAGTCCGCGGAGACCTCCTGGACCACACCGTCCTTGTCGGCCTTGATGACGTCACCGGCGTCGACCGCGCAGCGGTACTCCATGCCGGTGCCGACCAGCGGGGCCTGAGCCTTCAGCAGCGGCACGGCCTGGCGCATCATGTTCGAGCCCATGAGCGCGCGGTTGGCGTCGTCGTGCTCGAGGAACGGGATCATGGCGGTCGCGACCGACACCATCTGGCGCGGCGAGACGTCCATGTAGTCGACGTCGTCGCCGGGGATGTAGTCGATCTCGCCGCCGCGGCGGCGGACCAGCACGCGGGACTCGGCGAACCGCAGGTCCTCGGTCAGCGGCGCGTTGGCCTGCGCGATGACGAAGCGGTCCTCCTCGTCGGCGGTCAGGTAGTCCACGTCGTCCGTGACGACACCCTCGACGACCTTGCGGTACGGGGTCTCGACGAAGCCGAACGCGTTCACCCGGCCGTAGGAGGCCAGCGAGCCGATCAGACCGATGTTCGGGCCTTCGGGGGTCTCGATCGGGCACATGCGTCCGTAGTGGGACGGGTGCACGTCACGGACCTCGAAGCCGGCCCGCTCACGGGACAGACCACCGGGGCCCAGCGCGGACAGGCGGCGCTTGTGGGTCAGGCCCGACAGCGGGTTCGTCTGGTCCATGAACTGGGACAGCTGGCTGGTGCCGAAGAACTCCTTGATGGAGGCGACGACCGGCCGGATGTTGATCAGGGTCTGCGGCGTGATCGCCTCGACGTCCTGAGTGGTCATCCGCTCGCGGACGACGCGCTCCATACGGGCCAGGCCCGTGCGGACCTGGTTCTGGATGAGCTCGCCGACGTTGCGCAGACGACGGTTGCCGAAGTGGTCGATGTCGTCGACCTCGACCACCATCGACGTGCCGTTGTCGCCGGTCGTCTCGGTCTCGCCCGCGTGCAGCTTGACCAGGTACTTGATCGTCGCGATGACGTCCTCGACGGTCAGCACGCCGGCGTCGAGCGGCGCGTCGGCACCCAGCTTCTTGTTGATCTTGTAGCGGCCGACCTTGGCCAGGTCGTAGCGCTTGGGGTTGAAGTAGAGGTTCTCGAGCAGCGTCTGCGCGGCCTCACGGGTCGGCGGCTCGCCCGGACGCAGCTTGCGGTAGATGTCCAGCAGCGCGTCGTCCTGCCCCTGGGTGTGGTCCTTCTCCAGGGTGGCGCGCATGGACTCGTACTCGCCGAACTCCTCGAGGATCTGCTCGGTGGTCCAGCCGAGCGCCTTCAGGAGGACGGTGACGGACTGCTTGCGCTTGCGGTCGATGCGGACACCGACCATGTCGCGCTTGTCGATCTCCATCTCCAGCCAGGCACCGCGGGAGGGGATGACCTTGGCGGAGTAGATGTCCTTGTCGGACGTCTTGTCGATCTGGCTGTCGAAGTAGACACCCGGCGAGCGGACCAGCTGGGACACCACGACACGCTCGGTGCCGTTGATGCAGAAGGTGCCCTTGTTGGTCATGAGCGGGAAGTCGCCCATGAAGACCGTCTGGGACTTGATCTCGCCGGTCTCGTTGTTGGTGAACTCGGCGGTGACGAAGAGCGGCGCCGCGTAGGTGAAGTCGCGCTCCTTGCACTCCTCGATCGAGTTCTTCGGCGGCTCGAAACGGTGGTCGCGGAAGGTCAGCGACATCGACCCGGAGAAGTCCTCGATCGGGGAGATCTCCTCGAAGATCTCCTCCAGTCCGGACTTCGTGGGGACGTCCTGCCCACTGTCCAGGGCCGCCTCGACACGAGCCTTCCACGCGGCGTTGCCGAGGAGCCAGTCAAAGCTCTCGGTCTGCAGCGCGAGGAGGTTCGGGACCTCGAGGGGCTCCTTGATCTTCGCGAAAGAAATGCGCAGCGGGGCGGTGCTTGCGCCGTTGTTCGAATTGGCAGTCGAGGCGTTGCGCGAGGCGGCCAAGAGGGGGTCCTTCCGAGGGCTCGGACTCACTACGCGCGTACCGGCTTCCGCCCCCGGGCGCAGACAAGGATGTCCTGTTCAGGACCGTTCCTCATGTGTGCTCAGGCTTGGGCTGGTCCCTGGTGACGGGCCAGGCGACAGCTAACAGGCAGCGCAAAGGGTCAGTGTAGCCACTTGGCACACTGATGTCCAGTGCAGAGTTTCGGAGACCGGTGCTGCACCAATCTCGTCCTCCGTAGGGGTCGCTAGGAGCCCCTTGTTGTGAGCCGTCATGCCCCTCGTTCACGCTTGCCACGCTAGGCATTCCCGCATCGCCTTCGATCCATGCCTCGGTACATGGCCGATCTGGCGACGCGTCCTGAGAATCGCGCGCTGCGTGCGGTTCGTCAAGGCCCCCGCCCCGCGGAGATCGTCACAGGGGGTGGCGCGTGACCAACGGCGACGTCAGCGGAACGACGATGATCACCTTACCCGGGGACGACGACAGCCCGGGTGAAGGCCCACGCAAACGACCGAGGGCGGCCACCCGAAAGGGTGGCCGCCCTGCGGCTGATCAGCCCCGGAAGGGGCGTGGATCACTTGACCTCGACGGACGCGCCCGCGGCCTTGAGGGACTCGGCAGCCTTGTCGGCGGCCTCCTTGGCGACCTTCTCGAGGACCGGCTTCGGAGCGCCGTCGACGAGGTCCTTGGCCTCCTTCAGACCCAGGGAGGTCAGCTCGCGCACGACCTTGATGACCTGGATCTTCTTCTCACCGGCGCCGGTGAGGATGACGTCGAACTCGTCCTGCTCCTCGACGGCCTCGACCGGGGCACCCGGGCCCGCGACACCGGCAACGGCGACGGGGGCGGCGGCGGTGACGTCGAACTTGTCCTCGAAGGCCTTCACGAACTCGGAGAGCTCGATGAGGGTCATCTCCTCGAACTGCGCGAGCAGGTCGTCCTGGCTGAGCTTCGCCATGATGGCGGTCCTTCCACTATGCGGCTGGTGCCGTAGGTACATTGCGGCGGGCGTACGGGCCCGCTAGAGAACAGCTGGAGTGGTTACTCCGCGTCCTCGGCGGGAGCCGGCTCGCCGGCACCGCCCTGCTCGGCCTGCTTGGCACGGAGCGCGTCCACGGTGCGGACGAGCTTCGAGGGGAGCGCCTGGAAGACCGCGGCAGCCTGGGAGGGCTTGGCCTTCATGGCACCCGCCAGCTTGGCGAGCAGCACCTCGCGGGACTCGAGGTCCGCGAGCTTCTTGATCTCATCGGCGGTCAGCGGCTTGCCGTCAAGCACGCCGCCCTTGATGATGAGGTTCGGGTTGTCCTTGGCGAAGTCACGAAGACCCTTCGCCGACTCCACCGGGTCACCGGTGACGAAGGCGACAGCCGTCGGACCCGCGAACAGGTCGTCCAGCTGGCTGATCCCGGCCTCGTTGGCCGCGATCTTGGTCAGCGTGTTCTTCACCACGGCGTACGTGGCGTTCTCACCGAGCGAACGACGCAGCGTCTTGAGCTGCGCCACGGTGAGACCGCGGTACTCGGTCAGCACGGCGGCGTTGGAGCTGCGGAACTTGTCCGTCAGCTCGGCAACCGCGGCGCCCTTGTCGGGCCTCGCCATAGAGCCTCGGCCTCCTTCCGGGTGATTCGGACCGCGCGGGAAGGGGCCGGCAAAAACGAACGCCCCGGCGCAGGCGCACGGGGCGTGACTCGACCGGTCTCGCAGAGCGATCCCAGGAGTCCATCCACAGTCACCTGCGCGGGTCGTCCGCAGTAAACGGATCCTTCGGCCGCCGAGCCCTGTACGGGCACGGCAACGACCAGCGGTCTTTGGCTTCTGTGGAAGGTTACGCGAACCGATCGGCGGCAAGCAAATCGGGCGTCCGGGGCCTGGCGTCAGCCGTTCGCGCCGGAGGGCTTCATGCTCCCGAGCATCTTGAACAGGTCGACGGTCTCCTTCGCCGGCGGCGCCTGGACGGTGGCCGCGGCACCGTAGTCGGAGTAGTCGGCGCGGATCTTGACCGTGCCCTTCGGCATCGTCATCCCGACGGCCATCCGGACCGGGTAGTGCTCGGAGTTGACCCAGATCTCGGTGTCGTAGCCCTTGATCCCCAGCTTCTTGGTGTTGGCGAGCACCTCGGCCCGCTGCTTCGCCGAGAGGGCGGAGGCGGACTTGTCGGCGTCGAGCATCTCCTCGAACGTGAGCGTGCCCTTGTAGTGCTCCGCCTGGACGCCGCCGACCTTCTCCGAGCCGAGGTGCTTCAGGCTCGGGGACTCCAGCAGCAGGGCGAGCTGCTCGGACGGGTCCTGGTTCATGTTCTCCAGGCCGGCGCTCATCTGCTTCTGCATCTCGGCGTTGCCGCTGGCCGCGGCGGCGGCCTTGAAGTCCAGCTTCATCCAGTGCTTGCCGCCCATCGAGGCGGCCTGCTCGGCGCCCATGTCCATGTACATGGCGTCGTCCACCATCACCATGTGCACCTGGGAGGGTGCGCCAGGGGCGCTGTCGGTGAGAGCGGAGCCCTTGACCACCATGTCCATCACCGCGGGGTCCCAGCCCTGGACACCGGAGACCTGCACGGTGCCGCTGTCGTCCATGCCGGGCGGTGTCGTCACCGTCATCCGGACCTTGGCGGACTTGGCCTCGGAGGTCTTGGTGAAGGCGGCGCGGATGAAGTCGGCCGCCTCGCTCCGCGTCTGCAGGGCCCCCGCCTTCCCACCGGTGCCCGTGTCACCGCCCTGGCAACCCGCGAGACCCACCACGACGGCCGCGGCCGCCAGACCGGCACTCGCGCGCCTGGCTGCGGACATGCTCATGAATTCCCACCCCTGTGTCTCGTCTCTCGCGCCCCGGCAGGTACCCCGGGACCGATTGCACGCTAGCGCACCGCGCCGACACTGTCGTAAGAAAAAACCGGCCCCCGCGCCTTGGAGGCGCGGGGGCCGGTTCACAGCACACGACCCGGTCAGAGAGCGGCCGGGTCCTCCTCGGTGAGGAGGTTGCGGGTGCGGTTGGAGTCGAGCGGGATGCCGGGGCCCATCGTGGTGCTGATGGCGGCCTTCTTGATGTAGCGGCCCTTGGCGGCGGACGGCTTCAGACGCAGGATCTCGTCCAGCGCGGCGCCGTAGTTCTCGACCAGCTGCTGCTCACCGAACGACGTCTTGCCGATGATGAAGTGCAGGTTCGAGTGCTTGTCGACGCGGAACTCGATCTTGCCGCCCTTGATCTCGGTGACGGCCTTGGCGACGTCGGGGGTGACGGTGCCGGTCTTCGGGTTCGGCATCAGACCACGGGGGCCGAGGACGCGGCCCAGGCGGCCGACCTTGCCCATGAGGTCCGGGGTGGCGACGACGGCGTCGAAGTCCAGACGGCCCTTCGCCACCTCGTCGATCAGCTCGTCGGCGCCGACGATGTCGGCGCCCGCGGCACGCGCGGCCTCGGCACGGTCACCGGTCGCGAAGACCAGGACCCGGGCGGTCTTACCGGTGCCGTGCGGAAGGTTCACGGTGCCACGGACCATCTGGTCGGCCTTGCGCGGGTCGACACCCAGACGGAAGGCCACCTCGACGGTGCTGTCGAACTTGGTGCTGGAGGTCTCCTTGGCGAGACGGACCGCCTCGAGGGGGGCGTACACACGCTCCCGGTCGATCTTGCTGTCCGCAGCGCGGAGAGACTTGCTGCGCTTGCTCACTGCTGCTCCTGTGTGTTCGTGAGGAGTCGTGGTGCGGGCCGAGCCGGCCCTGCCACGTTCTTGCCGGTGGGAAGTGGTCCCGAGGGGCTGTGTCAGCCCTCGACCGTGATGCCCATGGAACGCGCGGTGCCGGCGATGATCTTCTCGGCGGCGTCCAGGTCGTTCGCGTTCAGGTCGGGCAGCTTGGTCGTGGCGATCTCGCGGACCTGGTCACGCGTCAGCTTCGCGACCTTGGTCTTGTGCGGCTCGCCCGAGCCCTTCTCCACACCCGCGGCCTTCAGGATCATGCGGGAGGCCGGCGGCGTCTTGGTGATGAAGGTGAAGGAACGGTCGTCGTAGACCGTGATCTCCACCGGGATCACCCAGCCACGCTGCGACTCGGTCGCCGCGTTGTAGGCCTTGCAGAACTCCATGATGTTGACGCCGTGCTGGCCGAGCGCCGGGCCGACGGGCGGGGCCGGGTTGGCCGCACCTGCGTTGATCTGGAGCTTGATAAGCCCCGTGACCTTCTTCTTCTTGGGAGGCATTGCTCTCTCCGGGTCCTAGTGAGAGTGTTCCTGCCTGCGAGCAGGCATACCGCACGATTTTAGCGGTGTGCCGGCGAAACCCGGAAACCGGCAGGTCAGGCCGTCCGCCGGAGACCCTCCGCCGCCCCGCGCACCCGGTGGCGGCCGGCGGCCCGGTCACCGCCCCCGACACGCGAAAGAGCCCCTGCTCAGCGCGAGGACGCTGGAGGCAGGGGCCCTTTCGGAAGACCGTCCGGCTAGTTCTTCTGGATCTGGTCGAAGCTGAGCTCGACCGGGGTCTCGCGGCCGAAGATCTCGACGAGGCCCTTGACCTTCTTGGAGTCGGGGTTGATCTCGTTGATCGTGGCCTGGAGGGTCGCGAAGGGACCGTCGGTGACGGTGACCGAGTCGCCGACCTCGAAGTCCAGCACCTGGACCTCGACCTTGCGCTTGGTGACGCCGCCCTCTCCGCCGTCGGCGGCCGCGGCCTGCTCCTCGACCTCGGGAGCGAGCATCTTGGTGACCTCGTCCAGCGTCAGCGGGTACGGGTCGTAGGCGTTGCCGACGAAGCCGGTGACGCCGGGCGTGTTGCGGACGACGCCCCAGGACTCGTTCGTCAGGTCCATGCGCACCAGCACGTAGCCGGGGAGCTTGTTCTGACGGACGGTGCGGCGGTCGCCGTTCTTGATCTGGACGACTTCTTCCTGGGGCACTTCGGCCTGGTAGATGTAGTCCTCGACGTTCAGCGAGACGGCGCGCTGCTCCAGGTTGGACTTCACGCGGTTCTCGTAGCCGGCGTAGGTGTGGATGACGTACCACTCACCGGGCAGGGCACGCAGCTCGTCGCGGAAGGCCGCCACCGGGTCCACCGGGGCCTGCTCCTCCGCGGTCTTCTCGTCCTCGCCCTCGACGGCCGCCGTCTCGTCCACGTCCTCGTCGACGACCTGCACCGCGTCCTGCTCGGCCGGCTCACCGGCGGCCTGGTCAGCAGCCTCGGCCTGGTCGATGTCGCCGTCGGCGGCCTCGACGATGTCGAGCGCGGTGTCGTCGCCCTCGACGGTCTCGTCGGCGTCGTACAGGTTCGGGTCAGACACGGTCGCTGCTTCTTCCTTCAAGATGTGGAACAGGCGGTCCGGCACCACGGGTGCCCTCCGCGAGGGGAATCACCCGAAGATGTACGAGACGCCCTTGTTGAGTCCCCAGTCAATCACGGTCACGAGCGCGATGATGACCACAACGAAGACAATCACCACGCTGGTGTACGTGCTGAGCTCGTTGCGCGTCGGCCAGACGACCTTGCGGAGCTCCGCCACGATCTGGCGGTAGAAGAGCGCGAGGCGGGCCAGGGGGCCCTTCTTCCCGCGCTTGCCGCCACGACGGGCCTTCTTGGAGCCGTCGTCCGCGGAGCCGTCGTCAGGACGACCGCTTTCAGGTGTTGCGGTCGAGCCCAGGGCTTCCGTCACTCGTCCTCACCTGAATCCGATTGATTGCCGATACAACGAAGAAGCGTGTGCCTGCGAACAGCAGGGCCGGAGGGACTCGAACCCCCAACCGCTGGTTTTGGAGACCAGTGCTCTACCAATTGAGCTACGACCCTTCGAGTGTCCCCTCAACGTACCGCATCCGGCCGAGTGCACGATGTGCACAGGCAAGATCGGCTCGTGGGGGCCATCGACGGATGAGTGTACGTGTTCCGGGCCCGGCCGTCGAATGCGTTGCGGGTTCGGCGCGCTCGGGATCGGTTCTGCCCGGAACGTGAACTCGTGTGCCCGGGCCCCCCGCGGTCTGCGACGATGCAGACATGACCGCAGCAACTGAACGACGCGTGTCGGCCCGCATCGGGTCGATCTCCGAGTCCGCGACGCTCGCCGTGGACGCCAAGGCCAAAGCGCTCAAGGCCGCCGGGCGACCGGTCATCGGCTTCGGTGCCGGCGAGCCCGACTTCCCCACGCCCGACTACATCGTCGAGGCGGCCGTGGAGGCGTGCCGCAATCCGAAGTACCACCGCTACACCCCCGCCGGCGGGCTGCCGGAGCTGAAGGCCGCGATCGCCGCCAAGACGCTGCGCGACTCCGGCTACGAGGTCGACGCCTCCCAGATCCTGGTCACCAACGGCGGCAAGCAGGCCATCTACGAGGCCTTCGCCGCCATCCTCGACCCGGGCGACGAGGTCATCGTCCCGGCCCCGTACTGGACGACCTACCCGGAGTCGATCCGGCTGGCCGGCGGTGTCCCGGTCGACGTCGTCGCCGACGAGACCACCGGCTACCGGGTCACCGTCGAGCAGCTGGAGGCCGCGCGCACCGAGAACACCAAGGTGGTGCTCTTCGTGTCGCCGTCCAACCCGACCGGCGCCGTCTACAGCGAGGCCGAGACCGAGGCCATCGGACGCTGGGCCGTCGAGCACGGCCTGTGGGTGCTGACCGACGAGATCTACGAGCACCTGGTCTACGGCGGCGCCTCCGCGGTCTCGATGCCCGCGGTCCTGCCCCAGCTGCGCGACAAGTGCATCGTGGTCAACGGCGTCGCCAAGACGTACGCCATGACCGGCTGGCGGGTCGGGTGGGTCATCGGCCCCAAGGACGTGGTCAAGGCCGCGACCAACCTGCAGTCGCACGCCACCTCGAATGTGAGCAACGTCGCACAGGCCGCCGCCCTGGCCGCCGTCTCCGGCGACCTGGAGGCCGTGGCGACGATGCGCGAGGCCTTCGACCGGCGCCGGCGGACCATCGTGCGGATGCTCAACGAGATCCCCGGCGTGGTGTGCCCCGAGCCCGAGGGCGCGTTCTACGTGTACCCGTCGGTCAAGGGCGTGCTCGGCAAGGAGATCCGCGGCAAGCGGCCGCAGAGCTCCGTGGAGCTCGCCGAGCTCATCCTGGAGGACGCCGAGGTCGCGGTCGTCCCGGGCGAGGCCTTCGGCACCCCGGGCTACCTGCGGCTGTCGTACGCGCTCGGCGACGAGGACCTGGTCGAGGGCGTGTCCCGGATCCAGAAGCTGCTGGGCGAGGCCAAGGCCTGACGCATCGGCGCTGTCGCGGGCCCCGGCCGGTTCGGCCGGGGCCCGCGCGCGTGTGCGGGCAAGCCCTCGTTCGGGGAAAGCGCTACCGGCACCCCGGGGCGGTGCGGCAGGATCTGTGAATGGCACGCGATGTTTCCCTCCTCCCCAAGGCGCACCTCCACCTGCACTTCACCGGCTCGATGCGGCCGGCGACCCTGCTGGAACTGGCCGAGAAGTACGGGGTCCACCTCCCCGAGGCCCTGACCTCCGGCGAGCCGCCCAGCCTCCGCGCGACCGACGAGCGCGGCTGGTTCCGCTTCCAGCGCCTGTACGACATCGCGCGGTCGGTGCTCCGCACCCCCGAGGACATCCGGCGGCTGGTGCGGGAGGCGGCGGAGGAGGACGCCAGGGACGGTTCGGGATGGCTGGAGATCCAGGTCGACCCGACCTCGTACGCGCCCCGGCTGGGCGGGCTGATCCCGACCATGGAGATCATCCTGGACGCGGTGGAGACCGCCTCCCGCGACACCGGCGTGGGCATGGCCGTGGTCGTCGCCGCCAACCGCACCAAGCACCCGCTGGACGCCCGCACGCTGGCCCGGCTCGCGGTCCGCTACGCCGGCCACGGCGTGGTCGGCTTCGGGCTCTCCAACGACGAACGGCGGGGCCTGGCGCGGGACTTCGACCGGGCCTTCGCCATCGCCCGGGAGGGCGGCCTGCTGGCGGCCCCGCACGGCGGCGAGCTGGCCGGGGCGAGCAGCGTCCGTGACTGCCTGGACGACCTGCACGCGAGCCGGATCGGGCACGGCGTGCGCGCCGCGGAGGACCCGCGGCTGATGGCCAAGCTCGCCGAGCGCGGCGTGACCTGCGAGGTCTGCCCCGCGTCCAACGTCGCCCTGGGTGTCTACGAGGAGCCCGGGCAGGTGCCGCTGCGCACGCTCTTCGACGCCGGGGTGCCGATGGCCCTGGGCGCGGACGACCCGCTGCTGTTCGGCTCACGGCTGGCCGCACAGTACGAGCTCGCGCGCGGGGCGCACGGCTTCGGGGACGCCGAACTGGCCGAGCTGGCCCGCCAGTCGGTGCGCGGTTCGGCGGCGCCGGAGGGGGTGCGCACCAAGCTGCTGGCCGGCATCGACGACTGGCTCGCTCACTGATCCGGGGCGATCCCGGCCAGCACGGTGCGGGCGATGGCGGCGGCGAACTCCTCCAGCGGCTGGTCGTCGACCGGTTCGCCCAGGTAGCAGTTGAGGAAGCCGCGCTGGTAGCACGCGCCGAGCAGGAGCGCGGCGGCCGCGTCGGTGTCGGCGTCCGTGCGGATACGGCCGCCCGCGCGCTCCGCGCGCAGGTAGCGGGACAGCGCGCGCAGCGGGACGACCGGGCCGCGGTCCAGCGGGCGCAGGGCCTCGCGGTGCCGGGCCAGCAGAGCGGGTTCGGCGAAGAGCGAGGCGGCGATCGGCACGCTGGACTCGTAGAACAGCACGGCGGTGCGCGCGATGTCGGCCAGGCAGCTCTCGACGCTGCGGCCGCCCGGATCCGCTGTCAGTTCGGCCATCAGCGGCCCGAGCCGGGGCGCCCGCTCCGCCAGGACGTGGACGAAGAGCTCCTCCTTGTTGGCGAAGTGCTTGTAGAGCGCGGCCTCTGAGCAGCCGGCCGCCTTGGCGATCTCCTTGGTGGTCGTCCTGGCGAGGCCGATCGTGCGCATCAGGCGGTCGGCGGCGTCCAGAATTCGCTGCCGTGTGGGCGTTGACTCGGGGGTGAGCATGCACTCACCCTAGTAGTGAGTGAATACTCACCCACCTCTCACTCGGGGAGATCAGCGATGGAACTCACGGTGTTCGGAGCGACCGGCGGCATCGGGCAGGAGATCGTGCGGCAGGCGCTGGCGCAGGGCCACGGCGTGACCGCGGTGGTGCGCGACCCGGCCCGGCTGCCGGTGACCGGCGCCGGCCTGCGGGTCGTCACCACGGGGCTGACCGACCCCGAACCGCTGCGGACGGCGGTCGCCGGGCGGAACGCGGTGCTGTCCGGGCTCGGCGCACGACGGCGGGGGGACGCGGGGATCGCCACCCGGGTCACCCGTCCGGTGCTGCGCGCCATGGAGGCCGAGGGCGTTCGCCGCTTCGTCGCGGTCAGCGCGGCGCCGCTGGGCCCCGTGCCGGAGGGCGAGACGCTGTTCGGGCGGATCATGACGCCCGTGGTCTCCGGCCTGCTGCGGCCGGTCTACGACGACCTGCGGGAGATGGAGGACGAGATGCGCCGCAGCGCGACCGACTGGACCGCCGTCCGGCCGCCGAAGCTCAACGACAGGCCGCTGACCGGGGTCTACCGGACGGCCCTGGGCGCCAACCTGCGCGGCGGCCACAGCATCGGCCGGGCCGACGTGGCCCACGCGATGCTCGCCGCGATCGGCGACACCTCCACCGTGAAACAGGCCCTCGGCGTGGCGTACTGACCTGCTGACCGGCCGCCGGCGCCGACCTCCCCGGAAAACCCCTTCCCGCCCGCGGGGCCGCTGCGGCATCGTTCCCGGCATGACCCCTGCGCCACGCCTGGAGACGATCACCCCCGGCAATATCGACGCCGCGCTCGGCCTGCGCGTCCGGCCCGGCCAGGAGCACCTGGTCGCGCCGGTCGTGAAGTCCCTCGCCGAGGCGTACGTCCATCAGGACACCGCCTGGCCGCGGCTGATCGTCGACGGCGGCCGGGCGGTCGGCTTCGTGATGGCGTTCCTGGACATCGACTGGGCCGAGGACGGCACGGGCCGCGACGTGCGGTCCGGCCTGTGGCGGCTGCTCGTGGACGCGGACGAGCAGGGCCGCGGTTACGGCCGCTTCGCCGTCATGGAGGTCGCCGCCGAGATCCGCCGCCGCGGCGGCACCCGGATGACCACGACCTGGGTGCCCGGCCCCGGGGGCCCCGAGCGGTTCTACGGCGGCCTCGGCTTCCGCACGACCGGGGAGACCAGCGAGGACCAGGTGGTCGGCGAGCTGGACCTCGTCTGACCGGAGCCGGGCCCGGCCGGAGGCCCCGGTCAGACGCTGACGCCGACCGTCACCGGCTCGTTGACCAGGACGACGCCGAAGGCCTCCTGGACGCCGGCGACGACCTCGCGGGCGAGCGCCAGCAGATCGGCGGTGGTGGCGGAGCCGCGGTTGGTCAGGGCGAGGGTGTGCTTGGTGGAGATACGGGCGGGACCCGTGCCGTAGCCCTTGGTGAAGCCCGCCTTGTCGATCAGCCAGGCCGCGGAGGTCTTGATCCGGCCGTCGCCCGCGGGGTAGGCGGGGGGCTCGGTGTCCGGGCCGAGGCGGTCGTGGACGCGGGCCAGGAAGTCGGCGTAGCCGGCCTCGGTGAGGATCGGGTTGGTGAAGAAGGAGCCGGCCGACCAGGTGTCGTGGTCCTCGGGGTCCAGCACCATGCCCTTGCCGGAGCGCAGCTTCAGCACCGTCTCGCGGGCGGTGGCCAGCGCCACCCGCTCACCGGCGCCGACCCCCAGGGCGCGGGCCACCTCGGCGTACTTCACGGGCGCGGACATGCCGTCGGCGTCCTCCAGCGCGAAGCGGACGCGCAGCACGACGTAGCGCGCGGCGTCCGCCTTGAAGCGGCTGTGGCGGTAGGAGAAGGCGCACGCGGCGTTGTCCAGCGTGACGGTCTCCCCCGCGACGCGGTCGTACGCGATCACCTCGGTGACCGTGCTGGCCACCTCCTGGCCGTACGCCCCCACGTTCTGGATCGGCGTGGCCCCGGCGGAGCCGGGGATGCCGGCCAGGCACTCCACGCCCGCCAGGCCCGCCTCCACGGTGCGGGCGACGGCGTCCGTCCACACCTCGCCCGCGGCCAGTTCCAGTGCGGTGCCGCGCAGTTCGAAGCCCTGGGTGGCGATGCGCAGCGCGGTGCCCGCGAAGCCCTCGTCGCCGATGACCAGATTGCTGCCGCCGCCGATGACCAGCAGCGGCGTCCCGGACGCGTCGGCCTCCCGGACGGCCTCGACGACCTCGGCGTCGGTGGTCGCGGTCACCAGGTGGGTGGCGGGGCCGCCGAGGCGGAAGGTGGTCAGGGGCGCGAGCGGGGCGTCGTGGAGTACGTGCACGGCATTCAGGGTACGGGGCGGCCCGCGCCGGTCCGAGGCCCGGCCGCCGCCCCGTACCCCCGGGGTGACTAGAGGGCTTCGACGATCGTCGCGTTGGCCAGGCCGCCCGCCTCGCACATGGTCTGCAGCCCGTAGCGCGCGCCGCGGGCCCGCATGGCATGGACGAGGGTGGTCATGATCCGCGCGCCGCTGGCGCCGAGCGGGTGGCCGAGCGCGATGGCACCGCCGTTGACGTTGACCTTGGCCGGGTCGGCGCCGGTCTCCTGCTGCCAGGCGAGGACGACGCTGGCGAAGGCCTCGTTGACCTCGAACAGGTCGATGTCCTCCAGGTTCAGCCCGGCACGGCGCAGGACCCGCTCGGTGGCCGGGATGACGCCGGTCAGCATGAGCAGCGGGTCGGAACCGGTGACGGCGAAGCTGTGCAGGCGGGCGAGCGGGCGCAGGCCGAGGCGTTCCGCGGTCTCGCTGCTCATGATCAGCACGGCGGAGGCGCCGTCGTTGATCGGGCTGCTGTTGCCGGCGGTCACCGACCAGTCGATCTGCGGGAAGCGCTCGGTGTAGCCGGGGTGGGCGAAGGCGGGGCGGAGCCCGGCCAGGACCTCCGGGGTGGTCGTGGGGCGCACGGACTCGTCGGCGGTCAGCCCGGCGAGCGGTGCCACCTCCGCGTCGAAGGCGCCCGCCGCCCAGGCCGCGGCCGCCTTGCGGTGCGACTCGGTGGCGAAGACGTCCATGGCCTCACGGCTCAGCGACCACTTGGCCGCGATCAGCTCGGCGCTGATGCCCTGCGGGATCAGCCCTCCGGGGAAGCGCTCGGCGATGCCGGGCCCGAACGGGTCGGAGCCGGGGAGCACGTTGGACCCCATCGGCACCCGGCTCATCGACTCCACTCCGCAGGCCACGACGATGTCGTAGGCGCCCGCCATGACGCCCTGCGCGGCGAAGTGCACGGCCTGCTGCGAGGAACCGCACTGGCGGTCGACGGTGGTGGCCGGGACGGAGTCGGGGAAGCCGGCCGACAGCCAGGCCCAGCGGGTGGTGTTCATGGCCTGCTCGCCGACCTGGCCGACGGTGCCGCCGATGACGTCGTCCACCAGCGCGGGGTCGATGCCGCTGCGGGTGACGAGCTCCGCGAGCGTGTGGGCGAGCAGTTCCACCGGGTGCGTCCCGGCGAGCGCCCCGCCGGGCTTGCCCTTGCCGATCGGGGTGCGGACGGCTTCGACGATGACGGCGTCACGCATGACGGTCGCCTCCTGGGTGAGGGTGGGGGTTCCGGACGACGAGAGGGGCGGCGCGCGGTGGCCGCTCCCGGCAGGTCACCGGGCCGGACACCGGGTCCGCCGAGGAGTTGATTTGAATCTCCAACTCACTCCCTACTCCAGAGTAGGTCCAGTCGATTTGAAATCACAACCTGCCATGTGAGACTGGTCCGGTGAGCCCGACCACAGCCCGCCCCGCCGTCCCCGGACGCCCCTGCTCCGCCGCCGCCGCGCTCCAGGTCGTCGGGGAGAAGTGGGCGCTGCTCGCGATGCGCGAGATCCTCTACGGCAACCACCGCTTCGACGCCATCGCCCGCAACACCGGCGCCCCCCGCGACCGGCTCACCGCGCGACTGCGCGCGCTGGAGGAGGCGGGCGTCATCGAGCGCCGTGCGTACAGCGAGCGCCCGCCGCGCTACGAGTACCACCCCACCGCCGCCGGCCGGGACCTCACCGAGGTGCTCCGCGCCCTGGTCAGGTGGGGCGACACCTGGGTCCTCGACGAGCCGCCGGTCTCCTTCCGCCACCACGACCACCACTTCGACCCCGTCGAGACGTGCCGCACCTGCGGGGAGACGGTGGCCGAGGGCACCCTGTCGCTCACCCTCAACACCCCGGACTGGGACCACACCGGCCCCGTCGGCTGAACCCCGCCACCCCGGGTCCGCCGGTGAACGCCGTGCGGCCCCGCCCCCACCGGGGACGGAGCCGCACGAGCGCGGGCGTCACTGCTCGGCGCCCACCAGGATCCGCGCGTCCCCGGCCGCGCCGGCCTTCCCGGCCGCCGCCACGGAACGCCGCCCCGGCACGAGGAGCGCCGCGACCGCGCCGACGGCGACCGCCGCCGCACCGACCCAGAGGGCGGGAGTGATGCCGTCCACGAAACGGGCCGCGGACTCGTAACCGCCCTGGGCGGAGAAGACCGCCGCCAGACTGGCCACACCGAGCGCGCCGCCGACCTCGCGCAGGGCGTTGTTGGCGCCCGAGGCGATGCCCTGCTCCTCGGGGCGGACGCTGCTCATCACGATGTTGGCGCTCGGCGCGAAGTACAGGGCCATACCGACACCGCTCACGACGAGCGCCGGGATCTGCGCTCCGTAGGACACGCCCGGCTCGATGACCAGGGCGAAGAGCCCGAGCCCGACCGCCTGCAGGGCGAGTCCCGCCGCGACGACCGGGCGGCCGCCGATCCGGTCGGAGAGGAAGCCCGCGATCGGCGCCACGATCATCGGCATGCCGGTCCAGGGCAGCATCCGCAGCCCCGCCTCGGTCGGGGAGTAGCCCGCCACGCCCTGCAGGAACTGGCTGAGCAGGAAGATCGATCCGAACATCCCGAGGAACATCAGCAGGCTGGCCGCGTTGATCGCGGCGAACGCGCGGCTGCGGAACAGCCGCATCGGCAGGATCGGATTTCGGGCCCGCACGCCGTGCCGCACGAAGAGGACGAGCAGGACGCCGCCCGCGATCAGGCCGCCGAGTACCGGCCCGCTGGTCCAGCCGTCGGCGTTGCCGCGGACCAGGGCGTAGACGATCCCGAAGAGACCGCCACTGGCGAGCAGCGTGCCGGTCACGTCCAGCCGCGGGTTGGGACCGCGGCTCTCCGCCAAGCGCAGCCGGGCGAGCGGGATGAGCAGCAGACCGAGCGGGACGTTGACCCAGAAGATCCACTGCCAGGAGATGTGCTCGGTCAGCGAGCCGCCGATCAGCGGCCCGGCCGCGACCGCGAGGCCGTTGACCGCGCCCCAGATGCCGAAGACCATGCCGCGCCGCTGCGGCGGCACCGCGGCCGACAGCAGGGTGAGGGTGAGCGGCATGAGGATGGCGGCGCCGACGCCCTGGACCGCGCGGGCCGCGATCAGCTCCCCCATTCCCGGCGCGAGCGCGGCGCCGGCGGAGGCCGTGGAGAAGATCCCGAGGCCGACCAGGAACATGCGGCGCCGCCCGAAGCGGTCGCCGAGGGCCGCGCCGAACATGAGGAGGACGGCGAAGGTGAGCGTGTAGGCGCTCACCGTCCACTCCAGGTCCTCCAGGGCGCCGCCCAGGTCCTTGCGGATGGAGGGCAGCGCGGTGGTGACGACGAGGTTGTCCAGCGCGGCCATGAAGCCGGCGACGCTGGTGACGAGCAGGGCCCAGCCGATGCCCCCGCGTCCGGCGGGGGCGTCCTGCCGCTGTTCTTGCTGTGCCGGTTCCATGGTTCTCGTTCCCCCAAGCGATTAGTAATTGATCAATAACTTTCGTGGACATACGTCCGGCCATCGGGGTCCGGACGACGCGATCCGCCGGCCGTTGCCCTCCTTGTACGTGCTCAGTGCGCGCCGCCCGGGGGTTTGCCCGGGAAGCGGTCGGCGTACAGGTCCTCGATACCCGTCCAGCAGCGTGCCTCCGGTGGGACACCGAGCGCGACCAGGACGTTCACCAGCATGCCGGTGCCGAAGAACTCGGCCATCTCCCGCTCGCTCACCCCGGTACGGGCCGCGACGTACTCCCACAGCTCCAGCCAGCCCCTGCGGCAGGCGTCGCGAATCTCCTCGTCGTCGACCGAGGCCACGTACATCTGCAACTGCATCCGCAGGACGTCGCCGCCCGAGATGAGCTCCTGGTACGAGCCGCACATCGCCTCGAAGGCCTCGCCGCGCTCCAGGCCCTGCGCCGCCTTCTCGAAGTGCGCCTCGATGGAGTGCAGGCACCGCTCCAGTACGGCCAGGAACAGCGCCTTCTTGTTCGGGAAGAGCCGGAAGAGGTACGGCTGCGACACGCCCATGCGCTTGGCGATGACGCCGGTGGAGGTGCCGTGGTAACCGCTCATGCCGAACTCCGTCATCGCGGCGCGCACGGCGGCCTCGCGGCGCTCATCCGCGCTCATCCGCATTCCGTCGCTCGCCATGCTTAGTAAGTTATCAGTCACTAACAAGACACCGCAAGGGGGAGGCGGCGGGACCTCCCGCCGCCTCCACCCCGTTTGCACGCCGCTTCCGGCTACGCCAGCCGGACCACCGCGCGGGACATGCCCAGCACCTTCTGCCCGGCGCTGACGGCCGTCACGTCCACCCGCACCGTGCGCTCCTCGTCGTCCAGCTTGGCCGCGACCTTGGCGCTGACCTCGATGAGCGCGCCCTCGTCGCCGTCGGGCACCACGACCGGCTTGGTGAAGCGCACCCCGTAGTCGACGACCGCGCCCGGGTCGCCCGCCCAGTCGGTGACCACCCGGATGGCCGAGGCCATGGTGAACATGCCGTGCGCGATGACGTCCGGCAGGCCCACCTCCTTGGCGAACCGCTCGTTCCAGTGGATCGGATTGAAGTCGCCCGAGGCACCCGCGTACCGCACGAGTGTGGCGCGATTCACGGGGAAGGACCGCGCCGGCAGTTCGGTGCCGACCTCGACCTCGTCGTAGGAGATCTTCGCAGTCATCAGCTCACTCACCCTCCGGCGCGCGCGCCACCAGCTTCGTCAGCGCCGTCACCACGTGCTCGCCGCTCTCGTCGTGAGCCTCGCCACGGACGTCGATGACATCGTTGCCCGCGAGCGACTTGATCGCGTCGATCGCGACCGTCACCGACAGCCGGTCACCGGCGCGCACCGGACGGGTGTACTCGAACCGCTGGTCGCCGTGGACGACCCGGCCGTAGTCGAGACCCAGTTCCGGGTCGAGGATGACCTGCATCGAGGCCTTGAAGGTCATCACGAAGGCGAAGGTCGGCGGGGCGATCACATCGGGGTGTCCGAGCGCCTTGGCCGCCTCGGGATCGAGGTAGACCGGGTTCGGGTCGCCGATCGCCTCGGCGAACTCGCGGATCTTCTCCCGGCCGACCTCGTACGGGGCGGTGGGGGGGTAGGTCCGCCCCACGAACGACTGGTCCAGCGCCATCGGCACCTCCTGGAGCTGTGGTGGTTCTCGGTCCAACAACGCCGCGAGGCCGCCCCTGGAGTACAGGGACGGCCTCGTCGGTCTTACTACGGCCTGTGTCAGCGCGTTTCGCGGTGCGCGGTGTGCGCGTTGCAGCGCGGGCAGTGCTTCTTCATCTCAAGACGGTCCGGGTCGTTGCGCCGGTTCTTCTTGGTGATGTAGTTCCGCTCCTTGCACTCCACGCAGGCCAGCGTGATCTTCGGGCGGACGTCGGTGGCGGCCACGTGAGTGCTCCTTGACGAACGGTAATAAGGTTTCGAACACGGAAAGAGTAGCCGATTGAGGGACCGATCCCACAATCGGCTACGCAAGGTAGCGGCGACCGGACTTGAACCGGTGACACAGCGATTATGAGCCGCTTGCTCTACCGACTGAGCTACGCCGCTTCGATGAGGAGATCACCCGCCCGGAGGCGGGTCACCTGATCATCAGAGCCCCAATACGGAATCGAACCGTAGACCTTCTCCTTACCATGGAGACGCTCTGCCGACTGAGCTATTGGGGCGAGCGAGGAAGACATTACACGGTCCGCCGCCGAAGGTGAAATCCGTATCTAGTGGGCACCGGCCGGGTCCCCCGGGCGGCGGCCACGCGCCACCCACCCGGTCCCGTACGTCACTTGACGGCACCAGTACGACTATTCGCTCTTCCCGGACGGATCGGGCACCGGCCCCTAGGCTCGGATCCGCGTGATCTTGCCTCCGGCCCCGAGGAGCGCGATGACCGACAGCCAGCCGCAACAGCCCGCCGACCCGCTCCGCGGCGAATCCGCCCCGGCGCCCGCACTCCTGCTCTGCGGGGGCCGCCTCGCCGACGGCAGGACGGTCGACGTGCGCCTGGCCGGCCCGCGGATCGAGGCCGTCGGCACCGCGGGCAGTCTCACCGGTGACGGTCAGACACCCCGCGTCGACCTGGCCGGCTACCTGTTGCTGCCCGCCCCCGCCGAACCGCACGCCCATCTCGACACCGCCCTGACCGCGGACTGCGCCGGGCCGCCCTCCTACGACGGCGAGGAGGTCCAGCGCCGGGTGACCGAGGCGGCCCTCCTGCAGCTCGGCCACGGCGTGACCGCGGTGCGGGCCCACGCGCGGATCGGCGACGTGCAGGGACTGCGCGCGGTCGAGGCCGTCCTCCAGGCCCGGCGCGCCCTGCGCGGGCTGATCGAGGTGCAGGCGGTCGCGGTGCCCCGGGTGCTCACGGGCGCCGCCGGCGCGGACAGCCTCGCGATGCTCCACGACGCGCTGAAGATGGGGGCCGGCGTGGTGGGCGGCTGCCCCGACCTGGACCCCGACCCCTCCGGGTACGCGGAGACGGTGCTCGGCGTCGCCGCGGAGTACGGGCTCCCCGTCGACCTGCACACCGACGCGGCCGACCCCGCCCGGCTCTCCCGGCTCGCCGCCATGGCCGGGGGCCTGCGCCCCGGGGTCACCCTCGGGCCGTGCGGGGGGCTGTCCCTGCAGGGCGCCGACACCGTCACCCGGCTCGCCGGGCAACTCGCGGCCGCCGGGGTCTCGCTGACCGCCCTGCCGCAGGGCGGCTGCGGTGCCATGGAGTCCGTGCGCCGGGGCACCACCGCGCCGGTCCGCGCGCTGCGCGCGGCCGGGGTACGCGTCGCCGCGGGCAGCGGGGCGCTGCGCGACCTCACCAACCCGGTGGGCCGGGGCGACCCCTTGGAGGCCGCGTTCCTGCTCGCGTCGCACGGCGAGTGCTCCCCCACCGAGGCCTACGACGCGATCAGCCGCGAGGCGCGGGCCGTCATGGGCCTGCCCGAGGTGCGGGTCGAGGCGGGCTTCCCCGCGGAGCTGCTGGCGGTGCGCGCCGAGCGGCTGGAGAACGCGCTGTCGCTCGCGTACAGCCGGGTCGTGATCCACCGCGGGAGGGTGGTCTCGCGCACCAGTGCCGTCCGCGAGTTCACCGACACGCTCGCGCTCGACCTGCCACGTCAGTCCCGGAGCCGCCGAGATCCGGCATGAGCCGTCCGGCGGGCGTACGGTCGGTGGCATGCGCACTGTGATCGCTGGTGGACATGGACAGATCGCGCTGCGGCTGGAGCGGCTGCTCGCCGGGCGCGGTGACGAGGTGGCGGGCATCATCCGCAAGCCCGAACAGGCCGCGGCGCTGAGAGAGGCCGGCGCGGAGCCGGTCGTCCTGGACCTGGAGGCGGCCTCGGTCGACGAGCTCGCCGAGGTCCTGCGGGACGCCGACGCGGTGGTCTTCGCCGCGGGCGCGGGACCGGGCAGCGGCGTCGCGCGCAAGGAGACGGTCGACCGGGACGCGGCCGTGCTGCTCGCCGACGCGGCCGAACGCGCGGGCGTGCGCCGCTATCTGATGGTCTCGTCGATGGGTGCCGACTCCGATCCCCGGCCGGGCACCGACGACACCTTCGCCGCCTACCTGAAGGCCAAGGGCGCCGCCGACGCGGCGGTGCGGCACCGAACCGCCCTCGACTGGACCGTGCTGCGGCCCGGCCTGCTCACCACCGACCCCGGCACCGGCCGGGTGCGGCTCGCCGCGTCCACCGGCTACGGCTCCGTGACCCGCGACGACGTCGCCGCGGTCCTGGCCGAACTGCTGGACACCCCGTCGACGGCCGGCCTGACGCTGGAACTGATCGGTGGTCACACCCCGGTGCCGGTCGCGGTCAAGGACGTCGCCGGCAACTGAACGTCACTTCATTCGTTTGGCCGTCACAGTGAGCGACCATCTGTGGCGGCCTCTTGAATGGCCTCATCAGTCTCATTTCGGTCGTAGCGAAACGCTGCGGCAAGCCACGAAAGAGGTGTCCGATGAGGCGTATCGAACGATCGGGTCAGGACGACACTCCACCCGGCATATCCCGCACAGGCCGCCGCCATCGCTGGCGGCGGCTCGTCGTCCTGGCCCTCGCCCCCCTGCTGGCGCTGACCGCCACCGGCGCGACCGCCCAGGGCGTGTGGCTGACCCTCCCCTCCATCCCCACGGCCCGTTCGGGCCACGCGGCGGCGACGGCGCCGTGCCCGGGCGGACTGCAGAAGGCGTGCGTGTACGTGTTCGGCGGCACTTCCGGTGCCCTGCGTGCCGAGTTCGAGGCCTACAGCCCCGCCAGCAACGCCTGGGCCACCCTCCCCCCGCTGCCCACACCGCGCGAAGGCCTCGCCGGCCGAGGGGCGCCCTGTCCCGGCGGGCTCCAGGACGGGTGCGTGTACGCGATCGGCGGGACCGCCGACGGCACCACGCCGCTGAAGACCGTCGAGGCGTACAGCCCGGCCACCGGCGCCTGGGCCACCCTGACGGGCCTGCCCACCGCGCGCAGGGACCTCGCCGCCGCGAAAGCGCCCTGCCCCACCGGTCTCGGCCTGCGCGGCACGTGCGTCTACGCGATCGGCGGGCGTGACACGGCCAACACGGCCCTCGCCACGGTGGAGGCCTACAGCCCCGCCACCGAGACCTGGGCCACTCTCACCCCCCTGTCCAAGCGCCGTACCGGCCTCGGCGCCGTGGGTGCGCCCTGCCCTCCCGGAATGGGCCTGCGCGGCGGCTGCGTGTACGCCATCGACGGCACCGGTGACGGCTCGGTCGAGGTCTACAGCCCCGCCACCAACGCCTGGACGGCGCTCCAGCCACTCCCCCTCTCGCACGGCGACCGTCCGGCCGTGGTCGCGGCGCCCTGCCCGGGCGGACTGCCGGGCGGCTGCGTCTACGTCATCGGCGGCGTGAACCCGGCACTGCGCCCCGCACTGCAGGACGTCCACGCGTACAGCCCTCTCACCGGCACCTGGATCACCCTGCCCCGGACGCCCTCCCCGCACCGGCGAACGGCCGGCACGGTGGCGCCCTGCCCCAAGGAGTCCACGAGCCCTTGTGTGTACGTCGTCGGCGGGTTGTCCGACACCGGCGCTCCCGAGCCGAGCGCGGCGACCGAGGCCTTCGCGGTCGAGCGCGAACCGGGACGTCCCGGCGGGCCGGGCGGACCCGGCGGTCCAGGCGGTCCAGTCGGCCCCGGCGGACCTCGCGGATGAGCGAGTCGACCGCCCTCGTCCCAGCGTCCCTTGACACACCTTTGCGCTCGCCCTGTTCGAGCCCGTACCCCGCAACTCCCTTTGGGGGCGCGGCAACAGCAGCGCCCCGCCATGGAAGAGGTAATCGATGAGGCGCATCCGACGGCCCGTGCCCGGGTCGGGACCCCGGCCCGCGGCCGCCCCGGCCGGCCACCTCAGGCGCCGCCGCCGGCTCGCCGGGCTCGCCGGCCTTGTCCTGGCCCCGCTCCTCGCGCTGCTGCCCGCCGCCGCGACGGCGGAGGGCGTGTGGCTGAGCATCCCCCCGCTGCAGAGCCCGCGCGCGGGTCTCGCCGCCGCACCCGCACCCTGCCCGCCGGGACTGCGGCAAACCTGTGTATACGCCTTCGGAGGCATCGACCCGGCCGGGCTGACCCGCACGCTCGAGGCGTACAGCCCCGCCACCAACGCCTGGGCCACCCTGACCCCGCTGCCCACGCCCCGCGTGGGGCTGGCGGGCAAGGCGGCCCCGTGCCCGGAGGCCCTGAAGAAGAAGACGTGCGTGTACGCCATCGGCGGCCGCGACGGTAGCGGTGTCCGGGGCAACGTGGAGGCCTACAACCCGGCCGCCAAGAACTGGATCTACATCCACCCGCTGCTCACCCCTCGCAGTGAACTGGGCGCGGCGCCCGCGCAGTGCCCCGAGGGGTACGGCCTGCGCGGCGCCTGCGTGTACGCCGTCGGCGGCCGTACGAACACGAACAGCGCGGTGGACACGGTGGAGGCCTACAGCATCGCCACCGGCACCTGGATCACGGTTCACTCGTTGCCCACACCGCGCGCCGATCTCGCGGTCGCTTCCGCGCCGTGCCCTGAGACGTCGGGGCTGCGCGGCCTGTGCGTGTACGCATTCGGCGGCCGGAACCGCGCGGGGACGGTCGTGCCGACGGTGGAGGTCTACAGCCCCGTCACCGACGCCTGGCTCAGCCTGACGCCGCTGCCCGCGCCCCGGTACGCCTTCGCGGTCGCCCCGGCGCCCTGCTCCGACGGGCTGCGCGGCCGGTGCCTGTACGCCTTCGGTGGCTTGACGGCGGCCGGGGGGAGTCTGGACACCGTCCAGGCGTACAGCCCGCTGGCCGACACCTGGGCGATCCTGCCCCCGCTCAGGACCGCCCGCTCCGAGCTGGCGGTCGCGTCGGCGGCGTGCCCGAAGACGTCGAAGGGCATCTGCCTGTACCCCCTCGGCGGGTTCACCCCCGCCCTCACGGACACGGCGGACGCACTGGCCGTCAAGTACGAACTCCCGCCGGCCCGCCCGAGCCTGGGTGAGCGTCCGTACGGCGGCGGTGGCGGCGGTGGCGGTGGCGGGAGGCCCGACGCCGCACAGGGCGGCCGTCCGGGTGGCGGCTGGAACGACAACGGTCCTCAGCAGAGTCCTCGCGGCGACGCGGGTCAGAACGATCTGGACGACGCCGGCACCGGCCGCTCCGGGCCTCTCGCCGGCTGACGGAAACGCCCTTCGGGCCGGCACCTCTCGGGGTGCCGGCCCGAATCCTTCAAGAGTGACGCCCCGTCAACAGACTTGGTGCTCACGGTTCATGGCCTCGTGACTCCGCCCGAAAAATAGTAGCCATGGAAACAGTATCCGCGTACAGTATCTCCCATGAAGCTCGACTACACGCCCGGCTACCTGGTCTGGCGGCTCTCCATGAAGTGGCGCGCCGCCGTCGACCGCGCGGTCGGCCCGCTCGGCCTCACCCACGCGCAGTACTCGCTCCTGGCGTCGCTTTCCGGCATGACCCGCGACGGGACGCGGCCCAGCCAGCGGGAGCTCGCCGATCACACGGGCCTGGAGCCGATCTTCGTCTCGAAGCTCGTCCGCACCCTGGAGGCGGCCGGCCTCGTACGCCGCGACGCCCACCCCGACGACGCCCGCGCGGTCCAGCTCACCCTCACCGACGAGGGCGCGGACGTGGCCGTCCGGGCCGTCGCCGTCGTACGGAAGCTCCACGAGGAACTGACCGCACCCCTCGGCGGACCGGGCTCCGCGCCCACCGCCGAGTTCACGAACGCCCTGCACACCCTTCTCGGCACCGACGAATGGAACAGGAGCACTCCCATGACCCGTACTCCCACCCCGCTGACCGGCCAGGACATCGGCAGCGCCCACTACTCGACCCGCGCCGTGCTCGACGTGCTCCTCCAGCGGCACGGACTCGACTTCGGCCAGTGGGCCGCCCTGCGCACCCTCACCACCCGCGGCGAGGCCCTCACCCGTCCCGACCTCGAACGGGTGCTGACCGAGAGCCGCGCCTTCACGCCCGAGGCCCTGGGCAGCATCACCGACCGCCTCACCGACGCCGGGCTCGCCACCGCCGACGCCTCCGGCGCCCTCTCCCCCACCCCCCGGGGCGACGCCCTGCACGCCGAGATCACCGAGGCCCTGGCCGGCGTCACCGACCGCATCTACGGCCACCTCGACCCCGCCGACCTGGCCACCACCCAGCGCACCCTCGCGCTGATCACCGACCGGGCACGCGAGCTGCACGACGAGGTCTAGGCCGTCCAGGCCGTCTCGCCCGCCCGCTCCGGGACGAGGGCGGTGATCGCCTCGATCTCCCCGGCCGTCAGCACGAGGTCCCGCGCGGCCAGGTTCTCCCGCAGGTGGCCGATGCTCGTGGTGGCGGGGATCGGCAGTACCGCGGGCGAGCGGGCGAGCAGCCAGGCCAGGGCGACCTGCGGGACGGTCGCCCCGTGCCGGGCGGCGACGGGTCCCAGCACCGCGCGCAGCGCCTCCGGGCCGCCGGTGTCGGTGGCCGCCCCCGGCGGCGTGAGCGAGACCGGCTGCCAGGGGACGAAGACCGCGCCGGCCGCCGCGGTCGCCTCCAGCAGCTCGGCCTCGCCGCGGGCCGCCACGTTGAAGTGCGCCGTGACGGCGGCGATCGGGGCGATCCCGCGTGCCGCGGCCAGCTGGGCGGGGGTCACGTTCGACAGCCCGATGTGCCGGATCAGTCCCTCCTGGCGCAGCGCGGCGAGGGTGCCGACCTGCTCCTCGAAGGACGCGTCGCGCGCCCAGCCGCTGTGCAGGTAGTACAGGTCGATCCGCTCGACCCCGAGCCGCCGGGCGCTGGTGTGCACGCACTGCCGCAGGTAGTGCGTGCTGCCGACGGCGCCGATCGTCGACAGGTCGCGGCCGCCGCGGACGAAGCCGCCCTTGGTCGCGACCGCGAGCCCGTCGCGGTAGGGGTGCAGGGCCTCGCGGATCAGCTCCTCGTTGGTGTGGGGTCCGTAGACGTCCGCCGTGTCGATCAGGGTCACGCCCGCCTCGACCGCCTGCCGCAGCAGCGCGACCCCGCCGTCGTGGTCGGGGTACGGCCCCCACAGCTCCGGCCCGGTGAGCCGCATCGCGCCGTAGCCGATCCGGCCGACGGGCAGGTCGCCGCCGAGTACGAGCGTCCTTCGTTCCTGTTCCGCCGTGGTGCTCATGGTGTCCGCCTCTCGCCGGGGCCCACGCCGGTCGTGGGCGCCTCCGGGGTCCCACCGTCGTGCCGCCGGGGGCGTGGTGCCAGGGAGGACCGTGCCTGTGCAGACCGGTACCAGGCACGCGGCGCGGCGGCGCCGGACACTGGAGTCATGGAGCACCGTGGTGACACCTCCGGCGGCCCTCCCGGCAGCACTCCGGGCAGCGCCTCCGGCGGGAACGAGCTGGGCGACTTCCTGCGCGCCCGCCGCGCCGCCCTCGACCCGCGCCGGGCGGGCCTGCCGGACGACGGACGGCTGCGCCGCGTACCGGGCCTGCGGCGGGAGGAACTGGCCCAGCTCGCGCATGTGAGCATCGACTACGTCGTACGGCTGGAGCAGGGCCGCACCCGGCGGGTGTCCCGCCCCGTCCTCGACGCGCTCGCGGACGCCCTCCAACTCGCCCCGGACGAACGCGCGTACCTCTTCGCCGTCGCCGACGTCGCGCCCGCCGCCCCGGCGCGGCAGCCCGCCTCGCAGACGGTCGACCCGCAACTGCTCCAGGTGCTCGACGGCATGCGCGACGTGCCCGCGCTGGTCCTCGGGCGCCGCCAGGACGTACTGGCCTGGAACGCCGCCGCGACCGCCCTGCTCACCGACTTCGCCGCGGTACCGCCGGGCGAGCGCAACCTGATCCGGATGACCTTCCTCGACGACGCCTACCGCGCCCTGTACACGGACTGGCCGCGCGCGGCCCGGGACTGCGTCGCCGTCCTGCGCATGGAGGCCGGCCGGCACCCCGACGACCCGGCCCTGGCCGCGCTGGTGGGCGAACTCAGGGCGCGCGACCCGGACTTCCGCACCTGGTGGGAGACGCACCGGGTGCGCGGGCCCCGGCAGCTCACCAAGACCTACCAGCATCCGGTGGTGGGGCGGCTCACCCTGGACGTCCAGCAGCTGTCCGTCGCGACCGCGCCCGACCAGCTCCTGGTGGCGTACACCGCCCGGCCGGACTCACCGTCCTACGAGGCGCTGCGCTTCCTCCTCCAGTGGTCCGGGCGGGCCGGCGACCGGGCCGCGCAAGGCGGGCCCCGCCGCGAGGTCTAGGCCCTGCCTCACGGCGCATGCCGTCGCGGTGGCGACCGCGGAACCCGGGCAGTACTTTGACTCACGACAGCCTTTCGCACGCTTTGTACGGAAAGGGCATTCCCTCCGGGTCCGCGTGGCGCACAGGCATCCCGGGCCCGGGCGCACGAGGAGCGGCCGGAATCGCGGAGGATGCGATGCGCGAATGAACGCGGAACGCGAGTCGGTCTGTTCGCGGTTTCTGCCGGCGCTCGTCCTCATCCCGATCCTGGCCGCCATGGCCGGGCTCTTCGCCGGCTCCTACAGCTTCGCCATGGCGCATCCCACGCCGCACCGCGTGCCGGTCGGGGTCGTCGACGACGCACCCGCCGTGGGGAGCTTCGTGTCGCGCCTGGACGCCGGGCTGAGCACCCAGTTGGAGGAACGGCGCTTCGCCACCCGCGCCGCGGCCGTCGCGGCCGTGGAACGGCAGCACATCTTCGCCGTGCTCCAGGCGGGACCCGGCGGCAGGGGCGTCACCCTCGAACTCGTGCCGGCCGCCGGCGCGTCGGTGGCCCGGGTCCTGGCGACCGCGGCGCCCGGCGCGGCCGCGCAGGCCGGCGTACCGCTGACCGTCACCAGCCTCAAACCGCTGCAGCCCGGCGACCCGCAGGGCCTGGCCATCTTCTACATCACCCTGGCCGCCATCATCGTCGGCTTCGTCGGGTCCGGCCAACTCACCGCGCACGCACCGGATCTGCGGCCGCTGGAGCGTCTCGCGGCGATCGTGGCGTTCTCGGCGCTCGGCGGCTTCGCGATCTGCGCCGTCGTGGACTGGGGCCTGGACGTGCTGCACCTGCCGTTCTGGGAGTCCTGGGGCATCCTGACCCTGACCATGGTGACCTCGGCCCTGGTCTTCACGATGTTCCACATCCTCTGCGGCCGCTGGGCGATCCTGCCGACCTGGGCGCTGATGGTCCTGCTGGGCAACCCGTCCTCCGGCGGCGCTGTGTCGTGGCCGCTGCTGCCGCAGCCGCTGGGCACCATCGGGCGCTGGCTCCCGCCCGGGGCGTCGGTCAACGCCCAGCACAACGCCATCTACTTCTACGGCCACCAGTACGCCTTCCCGTTCCTGGTGCTCATCGGGTGGGCCCTGCTGGCCGCGGCGGTCTTCTGGATCCAGCGCTTCCGCCGCCGCCCGGCATCCTGATCCGCCGGCGCTCCGGCTCGCCGGACGGCAGCGGCGCGCGGTGACCTTCGCCACGTCGCGGATGCTCCGGGACGGGGTCCCGAGTGGACGAAACACCCGAAATGGCGAGACGGGGAGCGGATGCGGGGGTCCGGGGCGCCCCCGGGGAACGACGGGCGGCTGTGAGCCACGTCCTGTCGGCATCCCGGCGGCCGTCCTACGCTGGCCGGCCAGGCACGTCCCTCACGGGCGCGCCAGTGCTCGCGACCGCAATGACGCGCCGGTAGAGGACCACGGCGGGCACGTGTGAAGGACGGTTCACGATGCCCACTGATCTCTCGCCATTCATCGCCGCCGCCACGCGCTGGCTGCTCTCGGCCTTCCCGCCGGCGGCGGGCCCGCTCAACCACGCCCTGGCCGAGGCCCAGGCGTGGCAGGCGGCCACCATCGCCGCCGCCCTCCGCTACCCCACCCCGCTCGACGCCGAGCTGCTCAACATGCTCGGCCCCGGCGGTTCCGGCCGGCTGGACTCGGTCACCGGCTCCGACGTCCACCCGCCGACGGACGACGACCATGTCTGGCGGACCTGGGTGGACGAGACCGTCGTGAGCTGGGCCGCCTGTCTGCTGGCCGACGTGGAGCTCGCCGCGACCGCGGCGGCCTGCCTGGCCGCGACCCACCACGGCGCGGGCGGCTCCGGTGACGTGGGCGACGCCCGCCGTCTGACGATCCCCAGCCCCCGCGACCACAGCGCGGCCCCTCTGCTCCGCCACCCCGACCTCCTGGGCCCCGTCGCCGACCTCCACCGCGAGGGCCTGCTCGGCCTCCTCCACGCCGACCCGACGGGCGACACCTCCCTGCGGGCGTAGGCCGCGCGCCCGGGCTCCGCGGCGTCACCTCCCGCCGCGCCCGGTGGACTTCGCCCGGGCCGGCGTTCCGCGCGCCCGGACGGAAAACGCATCGGTTGTGCCGGGCGTGCAACCCGCCACGCGCATTCGGGAGTACCTAAGGACGGACGTCCCCACGGCGGCCACCACATCCGGTGACCGCCGCAGGCCGGCGCGCGGGCCCAGCGCGCCGGCCGCCGAGGACCGCCCGGCGCAGTGCCGGGCACCGGCTGCAAGGAGAAACTCCCCATGGCTCTCAGTTCTGCAAGGAAGGCCGGCCTGGCCGCCGTCGTGGCGACGGTGGTCGGCGCGCTCTCGTTCGGCGCCTCCGCGATGGCGGCCGCGCCGGGCCCGGCCGCTCCGGGGCCGACCGCCGACCGGGCCACGGCGCCCGCTCCCGGTTCCGCCGCCGCGGCCACCGCGCACCGGCAGGCGCCGCGGGTCGTCACCCAGCTGATCGGCAAGGGCCGGGTGGACGGCCAACGCTGGTCCGTCTCGCTGGAGTTCCACCGCACCCTGCCCAAGGGCTACACCCTGCCCACGCTCCCCGGCGGCGGGACCGTGCCCGGCGACGCCCTGCTGTGCCAGCGCATGTACATCGGCGGCGTGCGCATCGACCACCAGGGCGGCCCCTGGAGCGACTGCCAGGCCGTCACCGGGGCCCACGACCCCCAGGGCAGCGGGAACTTGGGACTGTGGGGCCTGCAGGACAAGGGCACCACCGGTACCCGGCTGATGGTCTCCAACCCCGGCCCCGAGGTCGCCTACGGCGTGCTCTTCCTCTCCGACGGCACACGGGTGCGGGCGAACACCGTCACCGTTCCCGGCACCGACTACCGTGGTTGGGCCGCACCCATAGCCGACGGGCAGACGATCGACGCGGTCGACGAGTACGACGCCCAGGGCAAGCGGCTCAGGCACGACACCTTCTGGCACTGACCTCCGAGGCGAAGGACGGGCACATCCTGCCGTGCAGCCACGTGACCGCAGGGCCTCCGACAGCGGACCGGACGCGGAGTTCTCCCGCTTCGTCGCCGCCCGCTGGCGATCCCTGACCCACACCGCGTACCTGCTCACCGGGGACTTCCACGAGGCGGAGGACCTGGTGCAGACGACGCTTGCACGGGTGTACCCGCACTGGCGCCGGCTGCGGCCCGAGTCCGCCGAGCAGTACGTGCGGCGGGCCCTGGTCAACACCAACCGCAGCCGGTACCGCCGCCGCAGGATCGCCCATCTCCTCCTCGCCTCCGTGCCCGACACCCGCCCCGTCCCGGACGACGGGGCGGGCGTCGGCGCCGTGGACGGGAACGACGCCCTGGCCCGCCTGCTGTCCGTCCTGCCCGAGCGCCAGCGGGCGGTCGTGGTGCTGCGCTACTGCGAGGACCTGTCAGCCGAGGAAGTGGCCGAGGTCCTCGGCTGCTCGGTCGGCACGGTGAAGAGCCAGGCGTCCCGGGCCCTGGCCAAACTGCGCACCGACGCCAGGCTCGCCCCTCCCCACCGGCCCAGCCGCCCCCAAGAGGCACGATGACTCCCGACCCCGAGCAGGAAGACCGGCTGCGCGACGCCTTCGCCAGGTCACGCGACGCCTACCCCTCGTCCCGGCCGCCCGTCGAGCGGATCCTGACCTTCGCGCGCACCCGCAGGAGGCGCCGCCGTGCCGCGGCGGCCGCCGTCATGGCCGGAGCCGCGGGCGTGCTCACCGCCGCCCTGACGCTCCCGTTCCCCGGTTCGCACCCCGCGGTCGGCCCCTCGCACACGGGCTCCCCTTCCGCGAGCCCCACCGCCACCGGCACGGCCCGCCCGCCCGACACGGTCACCGTCCGCGTCGCCGAGGGCACGACGGACGGTCAACCCTGGTCGGTGGCGCTGGAGTTCCACCACACGCTGCCCGAGGACTGGACCCCGCTCGTCCTCCCCGACGGCAGCACCGCGCCCGGCGACGCCCTGCTCTGCCAGCGCATGTACATCGGCGGCGTGCGCATCGACCACCAGGGCGGCCCCTGGAGCGACTGCCAGCCCGTGACCGGCACCGACGACCCACAGGCCGGCGGGAACACCGGCCTGTGGGGCCTGCACGACAAGGGCACCACCGGCACCCGGCTGATCGTCTCCAACCCCGGTCCCGAGGTCGCCTACGGCGTGCTCCACCTCTCCGACGGCAGCCAGGCCAAGGCCTCGGTGGTCACCCTCCAGGGCACCGGCTACCGCGCCTGGGCCGCCCCCGTCCCCGGCGGACTGACGATCACCTCGGTCGACGAGTACGACGCCCACGACCAGCGGCTCGGCCACCACACCGACTGGCACTGACCCGGGCCCGCGGCCCCTGCTTCCACGGGCCCCGGTCAGGCCCGTCGACCGTCCCCGTCCACCGGCCGTTCGTCCTGGCCGGGGCTGCCGAGCAGGCGGTCGAACCACGCCCGGGTGCGCCGGAGCAGGTCGAGCAGGTGGGCGCGTTCGCCGATCATGTGGCCCTCACGCGGGTAGGTGACGAATTCGTGCTCGACGCCGAAGTGCCGCAGTGCGCGGTGGAAGAGGACGGCCTGGCCGATGGGCACATTGGTGTCGTTCTCCCCGTGCAGGATGAGCACCGGGGTGCGGATCCTGGACGCGAACGAGATCGGGCTGACCCGGTCGTGCGGGTGCGGGCCGGGGCCCTCCCAGCCGACGCTGCCGCTGACGCCGGCCTCGTTGGCGGGTCCCCATTCGCCGGTCGCGGCCAGCATGCCCCAGTCGCTGATCCCGGCGCCCATCACTGCCGCCTTGAAGCGGTCGGTCTGCCCCACGGCCCACGCCGCCATGTATCCGCCGTGGCTCCAGCCGGCGATCCCGAGCCGGTCCGGGTCGGCGACGCCTTCCGTGACCAGCAGGTCGATCCCCTCGGTGATGTCGGTCCACTCGGCGCCGCCGGCCGCCCCCGCCGCCGTCGCCGCGAAGGGGTGGCCGTGGCCCTCGCCGCCGCGCGGGTTGGGCAGGAGGACGGCGTACCCGGCGGCCGCGAACCACTGCCCCGGAGGCAGGTCGATGTGGAACTGGAACTCGTCGGCGTAGCGCGCGTACGGGCCGCCGTGCACGATCGTGATGAGCGGGAACGGGCCGTCCGCGCGGCTCCGGCCGGGCGGCAGGAGCAGCAGTCCGTCCAGGGCCAGGCCGTCGGACGCCTTGTAGGACAGCCGTTCCTGACTCCCCCACACGATGTCGCGCAGCTGCGGCCTGGTGTCGCTGACCCGGGCCAGCACGCCTCCGGGAGACCCGGCGTGCACGTCCTTCGGCTCGTGCGCAGTGCCCGCCAGCACGGCGATCGTCCCACCGGACGCGCTCACGCTGAGCGCGTGGACGATGCCCTGCCTGCCGGACACCCGGCGGAACCGCCGGTCGCGGGGGTCCAGCCGGAACAGCGCGGTGTCGAGGCCGTCGGCGAACAGCGCCAAGGGCGGGCCGTCGGCGGCCTGCACCAGTTCGGTCGGGCAGACGGCCATGTCCGCCGTCAGATTGCGGTGCTCCCCGGCGGAGCCGGCCTCCGGAACGGCGACGTCCAGGACCGCCCGGCCGCCCACGGTGCCGGGAGGGGTGGTCGTCAGATAGGCCAGGTGCCAGCCGTCGTCGGCGGTCCACCAGGCCGGCGAGCGCGCGTCCAGCCCGGCGGGGCCCAGGTCGTGCACCGCCCCCGTCACCGGGTCCACCACGTGCAACTCGACCTCGGACAACCCCGGATCGATGTCCGGGCTCGACCAGCTGACGACCGCCAGCGGGCCGCCGTCCGGGCGCTGCGCCATCTGTACGACGTGCCGGTCGCCCAGCCCGGCCACCAGGCGCAGTTCACCACTGCCGAGATCGAGCAGCCGCAGACGTGCGAAGGGCATCCGCTCGCCCCACACCTCGGCGTCGTCCCCCTCGGCCTCCCGGCGTTCGGCCTCCGCGTCCGGCTCGTCCTCCGCGATCACGGCGACCGTACGGCCGTCGGCCAGCGGCAACTGGCCCGCGATGCCGCTCTGCCAGGACGTCAGGGCCTCCGCCTCCCCGCCCTCGACCGGTATCCGGTGCAACTGGCCGGCCGCGGTGAAGAACAGCGACGCCGAGTCCGGCGCCCATCGCGGTGCGCCGTACCGGCCCGGCCCGTCGATCAGCCGTCGGGACGGCGCGCTCCCGTCGGCGGCGGCCAGCCACAGGGTGCTGGCCGGGCGCTCCCTGACGCTGATCGTGCTCGCCGCGTAGGCGACCGCGCGGCCGTCCGGCGAGACCACCGGGAACCGTGGCGCGACGCTGTCCACGATCGACTCGGCCAGCCATGTCGAACCCATCTCGGTCAACCCGGTCACCTCGGTCACCTCGGTCACCTCAACAACCCCATCCGTCCGCGACAGCCCGACTGCAGACGACCTTCATAACGTTCGGGCCACGGCCCTGTCAGCGGTTCCGCCGGCCGGGCGACTCGCGGCGGCGCGCGGGGGCCAGGGGCGACGGTTCCCAGGACAGGCGCGCGCCACTGGCGCGGGCGATCACCCGCAGGTGGGGGCCCGTGTTGCCGATGTACCAGGTCCGCCGCTCCGTGCGTGGCCACACGTAGGCCGGAACACCGTCGTCCAGCAGGTCCGTCAGCCGTGGCTGGTCCAGCGACTCGGCCGAGAACGCGTAGAGCGCGGGCAGCCGCGGGACGATCAGGCCGTAGTCGAGCATGCGGGCGAGGGCGTGCTCGTCGAGGACGGTCTCGTCGACCGGCGTGGTCACCGGGTAGTCGGGCGGGAAGGACCGGCCGAGGTCGAGGAACATCCGGACGGCCCGGTGCCGCGGGTCGGCCAGCAGCGGCCCGAAGGCGGCCGCCCGGCCGAGCGCGAGTCGCGGCCGCACCAGCATCGCGTGGGTGAACAGGACGCGCAGCAGCGCGACGTTCATCATGAACCGCTCCACCCGCGACTCGGCGGCGGCCAGATCCTCGTGCTCCAGGTAGCCCGCGACGATGCTGGCGTTGTGCGCGCGGTACCAGCGGCCGGGGGCGGGTGCGCGGATGAAGTCCGTCCAGAACTCCACGCTGCGCGCCCCGGCCGCGGCCGGCTTCCCGGCGCACAGCAGATGGGCCTCGGTCTTGTCCCGCAGGAGACGTTCGTTGACGGCCCGCCACCAGGGACTGCCGGGCCGCTCGGCGGTTTCCGGCGCGAGCACGCCGCGGCCGAGCGACCAGCGCATGAAGCTCAGCTCGGCATGCCCGTACCGGCGCCGGGGCCCTGAGGCCTGCCGGTAGAACTCCTCTGCCAGTGCGTACCGTCCGGCCGGGTCGTCCCGTACGCGCGCTACCCGCTCCTCCGCGCGTGAGGCCGCGTCAGTCACGGCTGCTCGAACGGATCGGCGTCATACGGAGACCTCACGGCTCGCGGGACCGGAACGTCACCGTACCCGCCCCGCGGACCGATCCCCTTCATTCACTCCACTGTCGAGCCCTACTGCCGCCGCTGACCGAGGACGCAGAACTCATTGCCCTCCGGGTCCGCCATGACCACCCACGACTGGTCGCCCTGACCGATGTCGACCCGCTTCGCGCCGTGGGCCTCGAGGCGGGCCACCTCGGCGTCCTGGTCATCGGGCCTGAAGTCGAGATGCAGCCGGCTCTTGGCCTTCTTGCTCTCGGCGAGCCGGACGAAATCCAACCCGGGCAGGCGATCGGGCTCCGGGCGGATCTCGAACTCATCGTCGGACGAGTGGACCACGACCCAGCCGAGGGCCTCGGCCCACCACTGCCCGAGGGCCGCCGGATCCTCCGAGTGGACAACGACCTGTTCCCATTCCAAAGCCATCCGCCGAGGTTAGACCCGCCCGGACCCCGAACACCATGCACGTGGGCCTCACCCGGCAGGCGCGGGTCCGGGGTGGTCATCGCCCGGATTCGAACCGGGGTTTCGCATCGGGTTCGGGCCGCACCACCTCGCGGACGTCAGAAGCCCGTCCTACTGCAGGTCCCAGCCGTGCGGGTGTTCGGGATCGGCGGGGCACTCGAAGACATTGAGCTCACCGTCCCGGCCCACGCGGACCTTGGTGGGTGTGGCGAACGGATGCGGGGGGAGAGCCCGCTCTTCGAGCGGTTTCCAACTGGCACTGCCGCCGTCCCACTCGGAGCTGTCGACGGTCAGCAGGAGCTCCATCGGCGTCGCACAGGTCGGGCAGTCCATCGGGGAGGGGTCGGTGACGTGCCAGGAGGCGAACCCCCCGACGCGCCAGCCGGGTGGGATGGACAGGTCGTACTGATAGGCCACCAGGTCGGCGCCTTCTTCGGGGTCGGACTCCTCGGCTTCCTCCTCCCAGGCCTCCTCCCAGGCATCGATCCGGGTGCACAGTTCCTCGGGGAGGAGCCCGGCGAAGGGGTAGGTGACCACCTGTTCCGGGTGCAGGACACAGGGCTCGGGTACATACCCGTCGAAGCCGACAACCTGCGGCTGCGGTGGCACCGCGAGCACCTTCCCGACCTCGGCCGACCTGCGCCAGCGCAGGTCGAGCAGCATGCCGTGTCGTCCCGGGCCGTGTGCGTCGAAGGGGCACCAGAACACCTGGAGCAGGTCGCAGTCGTCCGGGCCGCCGGTGAGGTCGGGCACGTCCCGCCGGTACAGCTGCGCGAGACCGATCAGCGGCAGCGCGTCGGTCTCGGAGGCCCCGGGGATCCGGTGCGGGCGGCGCAGCTCGTCCACGAGACCGCGTTCCTCGTCCGTCGGCCCCGGAGTTGCCGCGCGGGCCCACGCGGTGGCCAGGACCTGCCGCTCCCGGTGGATGTCCGCGGGGCGCCGGCCGCGCCCACGGCCGTGGGCCTCGGTACACACGGGCCACGGCTCGTCCGCCGGCCACAACATCGGCCCGCCCACGGAACTCCCCGACACCTCCGGCTCGCCCCGCCGCGGGTGAAGCCGGGTCGTCGTGCCCCGGTGCGCCCCGAGCCCCGGGAACAGAGCCTCGACATCCAGCGGGCGCGGCGGCGTGGTCCTCGTCATGCGGGCGACCTTAGACAGGCGCCCGACGCGGCGGTCCAGCACCCTCCCGCCACGTCCGTGCATGTCGCCGGCGAACGCGGCCCGGTGCCCTCCGGCAGCCGCCCCGCGCACGCCACCCGCCGGAGCAAACAGAACAGCCCCCGCGCCGCGTTTCCGCAGCTCAGGGGCTGTGTTTCCACTGTGGCGGCGCCAGGATTCGAACCTGGGTAGGCTAAGCCGACGGATTTACAGTCCGCTCCCATTGGCCACTCGGGCACACCGCCTGGGAAGTGTCTCCAGGGACCGTTGTGCGTGGTCCCCGTGGCGACGTCGTAAACAATACCCGATGCCCGGGGGTGCTCCGCCACCCTATTGATCAGCGCCTCCGGCGGGTCGGATGGCTAGGCTTGCGGGAGCGGCCCGGTGGTGGGTCGCGGACCTGACGGATCAGAGCCAAGGAGCCAACAGAAGATGGCCGACTCCAGTTTCGACATCGTCTCGAAGGTCGAGCGGCAGGAGGTCGACAACGCCCTCAACCAGGCCGCGAAGGAGATCTCGCAGCGCTACGACTTCAAGAACGTCGGCGCTTCGATCGCGTGGTCCGGGGACAAGATCGTGATGCAGGCCAACTCGGAGGAGCGGGTCAAGGCGATCCTCGACGTCTTCGAGACGAAGCTGGTCAAGCGCGGGATCTCGCTGAAGGCGCTGGACACGGGCGAGCCCCAGCTGTCCGGCAAGGAGTACAAGATCTTCGCGTCGATCGAGGAGGGCATCTCCCAGGACAACGCGAAGAAGGTCGCCAAGATCATCCGCGACGAGGGGCCCAAGGGCATCAAGGCGCAGGGGCAGGGCGACGAGCTGCGGGTGAGCTCGAAGAGCCGGGACGACCTGCAGGAGGTCATCGCGCTGCTCAAGGGCAAGGACCTGGACTTCGCCCTGCAGTTCGTGAACTACCGCTGACCGCGGGCACGCCGAGGTCCCGGCCGGAGGAGGCGGCCGGGACCTTTGTCGTAGGCCGACAGGTCCGCGGGGTCGCCGGGGCGCCGGCACGGGTGCATTCGGGTGGGTTCCTCCGCGTACGCGGCCCGAGGTGAACGGGAGGGGCCGACATCGGGAACCGCCCCGGCATGCGTAGGGTCGTTCGTTGAAGGTCTCCTCGGGCCCACCCTCCACGTGGGACCCGGGCAGTCGTCTCGAGGATGGAGCCGGGCAATGCAGAACCGCACCGCTGTGGTGGAAGACCTGATGGGCCGCTTCCCGCACGTGCCACGCGAAGCGGTCATCAAGGAGGACCTGTTGCGCGGCGGGATCGCGTTCGACGATTCCGCGCTCAGCGGTGGCGACGACGGCGACGTGAAGCCGAAGTCGTACTTCATCTTCTCCTTCGACCACCGCACGCTGCCGGAGCTGGGTGCCGCCGCGCTGAACCGCCCGCCCGAGGAGATCGTGCTCACCGGCGGCCCGTACGACCTGCGCCGCACCGTGGTGTCGGTCCGCGTCAACCCGTCCTCGCCTTACCGCGTGCAGGCCGGTGGCCGCGGGGTGCTCGGGCTGTACCTGGACGGGGTGCGCATCGCGGACGTGGGCCTGCCGCCGATGCCGGACTACTACCGGCACACCCTGGAGAACGGGAAGTCGGTGATGGAGGTCGCGCCGACGATCCAGTGGGGCTACCTCATCTACCTGACGGTCTTCCGCGTCTGCCAGTACTTCGGCGCCAAGTCCGAGTGCCAGTACTGCGACATCAACCACAACTGGCGCCAGCACAAGGCGGCCGGCCGGCCCTACACGGGCGTGAAGCCGGTCGAGGAGGTGCTGGAGGCGCTGGAGATCATCGACAAGTACGACACGGCGAAGACCTCCACCGCGTACACCCTCACCGGCGGGGCCATCACCAGCAAGGTGGCGGGCCGCGACGAGGCCGACTTCTACGGGCACTACGCCAAGGCCATCGAGGAGCGCTTCCCCGGCCGCTGGATCGGCAAGGTCGTCGCCCAGGCGCTGCCCAAGGAGGACGTGCAGCGCTTCAAGGACTACGGCGTGCAGATCTACCACCCCAACTACGAGGTGTGGGACCGCCGGCTGTTCGAGCTGTACTGCCCCGGCAAGGAGCAGCACGTGGGCCGCGACGAGTGGCACCGCCGCATCCTGGACTCCGCCGAGATCTTCGGCCCGCGCAATGTGATCCCGAACTTCGTGGCGGGCGTGGAGATGGCCGAGCCGTTCGGCTTCACCAGTGTCGGCGAGGCGATCGACTCCACCGCCGAGGGCCTGCGCTACTTCATGTCGCGGGGCATCACGCCGCGCTTCACCACCTGGTGCCCGGAGCCGACGACGCCGCTCGGCAAGGCCAACCCCGAGGGCGCGCCGCTGGAGTACCACATCCGGCTGCTGGACGTGTACCGCGCGACGCTGGAGGAGTTCGGCCTGTCCTCGCCGCCCGGGTACGGTCCGGCCGGCCCCGGCAACGCGGTGTTCTCCGTCAGCTCCTTCATGGACAGCATCCCCGCCGCCGCGACCCCGGTCGGCTGAGGTGGCCACGCTCCTGATCGTCCATCACACGCCCTCGCCCAATCTGCAGGCGATGTTCGAGGCGGTGGTCTCGGGCGCGACGGCGGACGAGATCGAGGGCGTGGACGTCGTACGGCGGCCGGCGCTGTCCGCGACCGCCTCCGACGTGCTGGCGGCGGACGGCTACCTGCTCGGCACGACCGCGAACCTGGGCTACATGTCGGGGGCGCTCAAGCACTTCTTCGACCAGGTCTACTACCCGTGCCTGGACGCCACCCGCGGCCGCCCGTTCGGCTACTGGGTGCACGGCGGGAGCGACCTGACGGGGACCGTGCGCGGGATCCGGTCGATCACCACGGGCCTGGGCTGGGAGCAGGCGGCCGCCGAGGTCACGGTCACCGGCGAGCCCTCCAAGGGCGACCTGGAGGCCTGCTGGGAGCTGGGGGCCACCCTGGCGGCCGGGCTGTCCTCCTAGGGACTTCGCGGGACGCCGGGGCCCTCGGCCCGACGTGCTGCCGCCTGGGCCCCGTCCTACCGTGGAGGAGGAGAGAGGGGCACGCGATGGCACCCCGGGTCCTCGACGACACGGCACTGGATGCGCTGCGTTCCGGCTTCGACGGCGAGGTCGTCGCTCCGGGCGATCCGGCGTACGAGGAGAACCGCACCGTCTTCAACGCGATGATCGACCGGCGTCCGGCGGTCGTCGCGCTCTGCGCGTCGGCCGGGGACGTGGCGTCGGCGGTCGGCTTCGCACGCGAGCGCGAGCTGGAGATCGCCGTGCGCGGCGGCGGGCACAGCGTCGCGGGGACGTCCCTGACCGACGGTGGTCTCGTGGTCGACCTGCGGCGGATGCACGCGGTGGTGGTCGATCCCCGGGCGCGTACGGCGCGGGTCGGCGGCGGCGCCCTGATGAGTCACCTGGACCGCGCGGCGCAGCCGTACGACCTGGCCACCACCGGAGGCCGGGTGTCGACGACCGGGGTGTGCGGCTTCGCCCTGGGCGGCGGTTCGGGGTGGCTGGAGCGCGGGTTCGGGCTGGCCTGCGACAGCATGGCGGAGGCCGAGCTGATCACCGCGGACGGCACCATGGTGCACGCCGCGGAGGACGAGAACCCCGAGTTGTTCTGGGCGCTGCATGGCGGCGGCGGGAACTTCGGCGTCGTCACCTCGCTGACGCTGCGGCTGCACCCTGTGCCGCGGATGACCGCGGCCCTGCTGCTGTGGCCGCCGGAAGCTGGGCCCGAACTGGTGCGTACCTACCGGGACTTCATGGAGTCGGCGCCGCCCGAGGTCGGCGGTGCCATGCTCTATGTGACGGCCCCGCCGGAGGACTTCGTCCCGCCGCACATGGTGGGCACCATGGCGGCGGCCACCCTGGCGACGTTCATCGGCCAGGAGGAGCCGGCGCGGGAGCTGATCGCGCCGCTGCTGGCCCTCTCCCCCGAGGGCAGCATGATCGCGGAACTGCCGTACGCGGAGTTGCAGGGCATGTTCGACGCCCCCGCGGGCTACCGCAACCACTGGTCGGCCGAGTACCTGGAGTCGCTGCCGGACGAGGCCGTGGAGCGCTTCTGCGCCCGGTCCCGGGCGATGGTCGTCCCCTCCCCCTCGCAGCAGGTCCTCTTCCCCTGCGGCGGCGCCATGACGCAAGGCCCGGACGACTACCCGCTGCCCTGGCGCCGTGCCGCCTGGGTCGCCCACCCCTTCGGGCTGTGGGAGAGTCCCGCGGACGACGGGCGGGGGCGGCAGTGGGCCCACGACGTGCGCGAGGACGTGAAGCCGTGGTCCATCGGCGCCGTCTACCTCAACTTCATCGGCGACGAGGGCGCGGGGCGGGTCATCGCCGGGTTCGGCGCGCACAATCTGAGCCGCCTCGCCCGGGTGAAGACGGAGTACGACCCGGACAACGTCTTCCGGCTCAACCACAACATCGAGCCCGGCTGAGCCCCCTCCCCCGGCCCGGACCGCCGCGCCTCACTCCTCGACGGGGACGATCTCCCGGCCGAGCGGCACCAGGGAGATCGGCACCATCTTGAAGTTGGCGATGCCGAAGGGGATGCCGATGATCGTCAGGCAGAAGCCGATGCCGGCGATCACGTGGCCGATGGCGAGCCAGATGCCCGCGAAGATCAGCCAGATGATGTTGCCGACGGTCGAGGCGACACCCGCGTCCGGGCGCTCCACCGTGGTGCGGCCGAACGGCCACAGGACGTAGTTGGCGATCCGCAGCGAGGCGATGCCCCACGGAATGGTGACGATGAAGATGAACATCAGCAGCCCGAGCAGGGCGTAGCCGATGGCCATCCACAGCCCCCAGATGATCAGCCACACGACATTGAGGATGAGGTTGATCGTCTTCATGCTGTCAGCCTCCCACGGGAGCGCGGGCGGGGCCCGCGCGGGAACGGTGACCGGCACTCAGCGGCGGTGACCGGCCATCTCCTCCAGCCGGGCGATGCGCTCGGCCATCGGCGGGTGGGTCGAGAAGAGCTTGGACGCGTCGCCGGGGCGGAACGGGTTGGCGATCATCAGGTGGCTGGTGGTCTCCAGCCGCGGCTCGGGCGGCAGCGGCAGACGCTTGGTGCCCGCGTCCAGCTTGCGCAGGGCGGAGGCCAGGGCGAGCGGGTCGCCGGTGAGGCGGGCGCCTGAGGCGTCGGCCTCGTACTCGCGGGAGCGGCTGACGGCGAGCTGGATGAGGGACGCGGCCAGCGGGCCCAGGATCATCATCATCAGCATGCCGAGCAGGCCGGGGCCCTCGTCGTCGTCGGAGCGGCCGATGGGGATCAGCCAGGCGAAGTTGACCAGGAACATCACGACGGAGGCCAGGGCGCCGGCGACCGAGGAGATGAGGATGTCGCGGTTGTAGACGTGGCTGAGCTCGTGGCCGATGACGCCGCGCAGCTCGCGCTCGTCCAGGATGCGCAGGATGCCCTCGGTGCAGCACACCGCGGCGTTGCGCGGGTTGCGGCCGGTGGCGAAGGCGTTGGGGGCCTCGGTCGGGGAGATGTAGAGCCGCGGCATCGGCTGCCGGGCGGCGGTGGAGAGCTCGCGGACCATCCGGTACAGGGCCGGGGCCTCGAACTCGCTCACCGGTCGCGCACGCATCGCCCGCAGGGCGAGCTTGTCGCTGTTCCAGTAGGCGTACGCATTGGTGCCGAGCGCGATGACAAGCGCGACGATCAGTCCCGTGCGGCCGAAGAAACTGCCGATGACCAGGATGAGTGCCGACAGTCCGCCGAGGAGCGCGGCGGTCTTCAGCCCGTTGTGCCGGCGGTGCACGGTCACCCTCCAAGATGTGCAGCAGGAAGACGTTTTCTCCGTTTTCCTAGGAGAACCTCCTGTAAGGGCCAACGCCACCGGGGGGACGTTAGTTCCCTTGTGCGCTTTTCACAGGGTGCTCGGAGAGGCGTGCTCGGGGAGGCGTGCTCGGGGAGGCGTGCTCAGAGCAGCGTGCTCGACGCGAAGCGCAGGACGAGCTGCGGTGCGCCCGACAGGGCGACCCCGATGACGGCGGTGAGCGCGATGGCGGCCATCAGGGGGGCGGGGGTGCGGGTGCGCTCGGCGGCCGCCGGGTCGGCGGCCGGGGCCTCGGCGCGGCTGAAGAGCAGGGCCGTCCAGCGCAGGTAGTACACCAGGGCGATGACGACGTTGACGGCCGTGACGGCGGCCAGCCAGCCCAGGCCGGCGTCGACCGCCGAGGAGAAGACGGCGACCTTGGCGAAGAGGCCGATGACGCCCGGCGGCAGGCCGGCCAGGCACAGCAGGAAGAAGGCCATGGCGAGCGCCGCGAACGGGTGGCGGGCGTAGAGGCCGCGGTAGTCGGTGAGCCGGTTGCCGGGGGCGGTGCGGCCGACGAGGGCGGCGACACCGAAGGCACCGAGGTTCACGGCGCCGTACATCAGTGCGTACGCCAAGGTGATGCCGACCTGGCGCTGGGGGTCGGTGTACGCGGCGGCGGCGATCGGCACCAGGAGGTAGCCCGCCTGGCCGATGGAGGACCACGCCAGCAGCCGCACCGCGCTGCGCGACTGGCCCGGGCGCTGCCGCAGGGCGGCGACATTGCCGACGGTCATGGTGAGCGCGGCCAGGACCGCGACGACGGGGCCCCACACGTGCGCGTACGGCTCGAAGGCGACGACCGTCACCAGGATGAGCCCGGAGAAACCGGCCGCCTTGCCGACGACCGACAGATAACCGGCGACGGGCAGCGGGGCGCCGGTGTAGGTGTCGGGCACCCAGAAGTGGAAGGGGGCCACCGCGAGCTTGAAGGCGAACCCGACGACGGTCAGGGCGGCGCCCGCGGCGGCGAGGGTGTCCAGGCGCGGATCGACCGCGTCCAGGCCCCGGGCGATGGCGGTCAGGTGGAGGGTGCCGGTGGCGGCGTAGACAAAGCTGACCCCCAGCAGGGTGACCGCGGTCGCGGCGACGGAGGTGAGGAAGAACTTCAGGGCCGCCTCGCCCGACAGGCGGTCGCCGCGGCGCAGGCCCACGAGCGCGAAGGAGGGCAGTGTGGTGACCTCCAGCGCGATGACCAGGGTCGCCAGGTCGCGGGAGGCGGGCAGCAGGGCGGCACCGGCGGCCGAGGACAGCAGCAGGAACCAGAACTCGCCGGCCGGCATCCGGTCCGTCAGGTGGACCGAGAGCAGCGCGGCGACCAGCGCCCCGGCCAGCACCAGGAGCTGCACGACCAGGGTGAAGTGGTCGGCGACGTAGGAGCACTCGCCGGGGCTGCCGACAAGGCAGAAGGTGGTGCGGTCGCCGTCCAGCAGCGGCAGCAGGCCGAGCCCGGCCAGGACCAGGCCGCCTACGGTGATCCAGGCGAGCGCCTGCTTGCGGCCCTCGGGCAGGAACAGGTCGGTGACGAGCACGACCAGCGCGGCCGCCGCGACGATGGCGGGCGGCGCGATCGCCGCCCAGTCGACCGACTGGATGACGGAGGTGGCGAGGGGGCTCATCAGCTGCCTCCGAGCAGGGAGCGCACGGCCGGGTCGGTCAGGCCGAGCAGGACGGCGGGCCACAGGCCGGCCAGGACGGTGAGCGCGACCAGCGGGGTCCAGGCGGCGAACTCGTAGCCCCGGACATCGGCGAGGGCCGGGGCTCCGGTGACGGTGTCGCGGTCGCCCATGCAGACCCGGCGCACGACGACCAGGAGGTACGCGGCGGTGAGCAGGGTGCCGAACGCGGCGATCGCGGTGAACGTGAGGTACGCGCCCCGGTCCAGGCCGGCGGCGGGCTTGAAGGAGCCGAACATGGCCAGCATCTCGCCCCAGAAGCCCGCCAGGCCCGGCAGGCCGAGGGAGGCGACGGCGGCGAAGGCGAGCAGGGCGCCCATGCGCGGGGCGCGGCCGTAGAGCGCCGCGCCGGTCCGGCCGGCGAGGCCGTCCAGGTCGGTGGTGCCGTAGCGGTCCTTCAGGGCGCCGACCAGGAAGAAGAGCAGGCCGGTGATCAGGCCGTGGGCGATGTTGGCGAAGAGCGCGCCGTTGACGCCGGTCGGGGTCAGGGTGGCGATGCCCAGCAGGACGAAGCCCATGTGACCGACGGAGCTGTAGGCGATCAGGCGCTTGAGGTCCCCGCCGGAGCCGCTGCGGGCGAGCGCCAGGCATGCCAGCGATCCGTAGATGATCCCGACGACGGCGAAGGCGGCCAGATAGGGCGCGAAGGTCCGCATGCCGTCGGGGGCGATCGGCAGCAGGATCCGCACGAAGCCGTACGTGCCCATCTTCAGCAGGACGCCGGCGAGCAGCACCGAACCGACGGTGGGGGCCGCGGTGTGGGCGTCGGGGAGCCAGCTGTGCAGCGGCCACATCGGGGCCTTCACGGCGAGGCCGATGCCGATGGCGAGGACGGCGATCAGTTGCGTGGAGTGACTGAGAGCGGCTCCGGGGCCACTGTCAGTGGCGAGTGCCACCATGTCGAACGTGCCGGCCTTCACCCCGATGAGGAGCAGGCCGAGCAGCATGACCACGGAACCGAGCAGTGTGTAGAGGATGAAGCGGAGGGCGGATTTGTCCCGGTTCTCGCCGCCCCAGTGGGCGATGAGGAAGTACATCGGGATCAGGACGGTCTCGAAGGCCAGGAAGAAGAGCACCAGGTCGAGCACGGCGAACGTCGCCAGCGTGCCCGACTCCAGAAGGAGCAGGAGCGCGACGAACGCCTTCGGGGACGGGCCCGCGGGCATCTTGAAGTAGCTGTAGATCGCGCAGAGGAAGGTCAGCAGCGCGGTCAGGACGAGGAGGGGGAGGCTGATGCCGTCGACACCGAGGTGGAGGTGGATGCCGAGCGCCGGGATCCAGTTGATGTCGGTGGTCGCCTGCATCGTCGCCGGCCGGCCGTGGTCGAACCCGGCGGCCAGCACGACGGTGAGGGCGAACACCGCACCGGTGACGATCACGCCGTGGCGCAGGAGCGCCTGGTCGGGGGTCCTGCCCTTGAGGCCGGGCGGGGGCGGCAGCAGGGCGCCGGCGGCACCGAGCAGCGGCAGGACGACGACGGCCGCGAGGACGTACTGGAGGACGGTGTCGTTCACTGCTCACGCTCCGACGGCGACGAGGACGGCGAGGATCACGGAGCCGGCCAGCAGCACGCTGATATAGGTCTGCACATTGCCCGTCTGGGTGCGGCGCACGACCGCGCCGATCAGCCGGGGCAGGCCGCCCGCGCCGCGCACGTAGGTCTCCACGACCTCCCGGTCGAGGAAGCGCACGAGGCCCGAGGCGGCGAGCACGGGGCGGACGAACAGCACCGAGTAGACGGCGTCGAGGCGGAAGCCGTGCGAGGCGGGGCCGAAGAGCGGGCCGAGCAGCAGGCGCCCGGGGTCGGCGGGGTCCTGGGCGGCGGCGACGTCCCCGTAGACCTGCTCGTGCGTCTGCAGCGCGGCGGCCTCGGTGAGGGCGGGCTCCTCCTCGGCGGCCTCGGCGGTCACGAGCGCGCCGAGCGGCGCGCCGCGGCGGGCGGACATCGCCTGCCAGGCGCCGTAGGTGGCGAGCACACCGACGAGGGAGAGGCCAATGCCGAGGATGGACGTCACCAGGGTCGGGGCGAGTTCGTTGCCGTCGAACCAGGCGGGCAGATCCAGGAGGGAGGGCACCAGGGAGACCGCGCCGAAGGCGAGGGTGGGGATGGCCAGCACCCACAGGACCGTGTTCATGACGGCCGGCTCCTTGGCGTGCGCCTCGGGGGCGGCGGGGCCGCGGCCGCGGAAGGCGAGCAGGAAGAGCCGGGTCGCGTAGCCCGCGGTCAGTACGGCGGTGACCAGGGCGGCGATCAGGACCAGCCAGCCGACTCCCGTCGGGACGCCCTTGGCGTGGCCGGAGGAGGCGTGCTCGGCGGCACGCAGCACGGACTCCTTGGAGAAGAAGCCGGAGAAGGGAGGGATCGCGGCCAGGGCCGCCAGGGCGATGCCCATCGTCCACATGGCGTCCGGTGCGCGCTTGCCGATGTCGCTCATGCGGGACATCGCGGCGAGCGAGTTGGTGCCCGCGGCGTGGATGACCACGCCCGCGGCGAGGAAGAGCAGAGCCTTGAAGGCAGCGTGCGACAGGAGGTGGAAGACGGCGGCGCCGCGGTCGCCGACGGCGAGGGCGCCGGCCATGTAGCCGAGCTGGCCGATCGTGGAGTACGCCAGGACGCGCTTGATGTCGTCCTGCGCGAACGCCGCGAGCCCCGAGCCGATCATGGTGACGGCGGCCATCACCGCGAGCACGGTGAGCACCGCGGCCGACGTCTCGAAGACCGGCAGCAGCCGGGCGACGAGGTAGATGCCGGCGGCGACCATCGTGGCGGCGTGGATCAGCGCCGACACCGGCGTCGGGCCGGCCATGGCGTCCGGCAGCCAGGTGTGCAGCGGGAACTGCGCGGACTTTCCCGCCACACCGGCGAGCAGCAGCAGGCCGATCACCGTCGGGTGGGCGAGGCCGCCGTGGGTCGCCGCGGTGAGGATGCCGTTGATCCGGAACGTCCCGGCGTCGGCGGCCAGCGCGAAGACGCCGATCAGGAAGGGGACGTCGCCGAGCTTGGTGACCAGGAAGGCCTTGAGGGAGGCGGCGCGGGCGACCTCGGTCTCCCAGTAGTGGCCGACCAGGAAGTACGAGCAGATGCCCATGATCTCCCAGCCCACCAGCAGCACCATCAGGTCGCCCGTGTAGACGACCAGGAACATGGCGGCGGTGAAGAGGGAGACCAGCGCGGAGTAGGAGGCGTAGCGCGGGTCGTCGCGCAGGTAGCCGGTGGAGTACAGCTGCACGCAGGTCGCGACCAGCCCGACGAGCACGGCGATGAGCACCGAGAAGCCGTCGAGGTGCAGGGCGAGGTCGATGGGCACCGAGCCGGTCGGCGTCAGCCGGGTGGCCGCGTCGGTGGCGGCGCCGCTGCCCTGGCGCGTCGCGACGATCACGGCGAGCACGAAGGCGGTCGCCGTCGGCAGGACGGCCAGCGGCCGGACGAAGCCGGGCGCGGTGCGGCCGAGCAGCAGCGCGCCGGCGGCACCGAGGAAGGGCAGGAGGGGGACGAGGACGGCGAGGGTCGTCAGGGTCACGCGGCGGCCTCGGCGTTCTTCTCGGGCGTCTCGGGTGCGGCGGTGGACACGCCCCCATCGTCCTCGCCGTCCCCCGCGGCGAGTTCGGTGAGCCGGTCGATGTCCGAGGTGCCCCGGTTGCGGTACACGAGCAGGACGATGGCGAGCCCGATGCCGATCTCGGCGGCGGCGATGACGATGACGAAGAGCGTCAGCGCCTGCCCCGCGTGCAGTGTGTCGCGCAGCCACACGTCGAAGGCGACCAGATTGAGGTTGACCGCGTTCAGCATCAGCTCGACCGACATCAGGACGAGGATCGCGTTGCGCCGGGCCAGGACCCCGTACAGGCCGACGGAGAAGAGCAGGACGGCCAGGACGGCGGGATAGGCGAGATGCATCAGCACTCCCCGGGCTGCTGACGGGACTGCTTGCGGGACAGCACGATGGCGCCGACCAGGGCGGCCAGCAGGAGCACCGACAGCGCCTCGAAGGGCAGCACCCAGTGCCGGAAGAGGATCTGCCCGGTGACCTCGGTGGAGCCCTGCACACCGTGGTCCACGTCGATCCAGGTGGCCCGGAAGGCGTCGACGACCAGCCACACCAAGGTGCCGGCGGACGCGATCGCGACGGTCAGTGCGGCGATCCGGTTGCCCGAATCGGCGTCCGGGGAGGGCCCGATGGGCGCCTTGGTGAGCATCAGGCCGAACAGGACGAGGACGACCACGGAGCCGACGTAGATCAGCACCTGCACCCAGGCGATGAACTCGGCGGTGAGCAGGAGGTATTCGACGGCGACCCCACCGAGCGCGACCACCAGCCACAGGGCGGCGTGCACCAGGTGCTTGGTGGTGACGCTGACCACGGCCGCGGCGAGGGTGGCGATGCCGACGAGCACGAAGACGATCTCGACGCCCGTCGGGGACAGGAAGCCCGGGTGGGCCGCTGCGGAGAGGTTCACGCGTCGCCCTCCGCCTGCTGCGCGGCGGCCGCGGCCTTCTCGGCGGCCTTGCGCGCCGCGCCCAGTTCCTTGGGCTCCTCGGCGGCGGGGTCGAGCGGCGGCGGGGCGGGCACCGTCCACATCCACTCGCGCAGCTTGTCGCGCTCGTGGGTGAGGTCGAGGATGTCGGTCTCCGCGTACTCGAACTCCGGCGACCAGAAGAGCGCGTCGAAGGGGCACACCTCGATGCAGATGCCGCAGTACATGCAGAGCGAGAAGTCGATGGCGAAGCGGTCGAGCACATTGCGGCTGCGCTCGCGGCCGCCGGGCGCGGCGGCCGGCATCGTCTCCTTGTGGGAGTCGATGTAGATGCACCAGTCGGGGCACTCGCGCGCGCAGAGCATGCAGACCGTGCAGTTCTCCTCGAACAGCGCGATCACGCCGCGGCTGCGCGGCGGGAGTTCGGGCTGCGCCTCCGGGTACTGCGCGGTGTGCGAACGCCGCGTCATGGTGCGGAGGGTGACGGCCAGGCCCTTGGCCAGGCCGGAACCGGGGATGCCCATCAGGAGGTCACCACCTTCACCACGCCGGTGAGCGCGATCTGGGCGAGGGCGAGCGGGATGAGGAAGGTCCAGGCGAAGCGCTGCAGCTGGTCCTCGCGCATACGGGGGTAGGTGACCCGCAGCCAGATGACGACGAAGGCCAGCAGACCGGTCTTGACCAGGGTCCACAGCCAGCCGAGGCTGTCGGACCACGGGCCGTGCCAGCCGCCCAGGAACAGGACGGTGGTCAGCCCGCACAGCACGACGATGCCCGCGTACTCGGCGAGCAGGAACAGCGCGAACCGCAGGCCCGTGTACTCGGTGTACGCCCCGAAGATGATCTCCGAGTCGGCCACCGGCATGTCGAACGGCGGCCGCTGCAGCTCCGCCAGGCCCGCGGTGAAGAAGACGACGGCGCCGATCAGCTGCCACGGCGTCCACCACCACTGGTACGCCTCCACGATGCCGGGCAGCGAGAGCGTCCCGGCGGCCATGGCGACGGACGCGGCGGCCAGCAGCATCGGCAGTTCGTACGACATCAGCTGCGCGGCGGTCCGCAGGCCGCCGAGCAGGGAGAACTTGTTGGCCGACGCCCAGCCCGCCATGAGCGAGCCCAGGACACCGACGCCCATCACGGCCAGCACGAAGAACAGGCCGGCGTCGATGGTCTGGCCCACGAGGCCGTTCGGGCCGAGCGGGATCGCGACGAGGACGAGGAGGTAGGGCAGCAGCGCGACGGCCGGCGCCAGTTGGAAGACCTTGCGGTCGGCGTCGGCCGGGACCACGTCCTCCTTCTGCGCGAACTTCACGCCGTCGGCGACGAGTTGCGCCCAGCCGTGGAAACCGCCCGCGTACATCGGGCCGAGCCGGCCCTGCATGTGGGCCATCACCTTGTGCTCGGTCTGGCCGACGACGAGGGGCAGCACGAGGAAGACCACGAGGACGGCGAGCAGCCGGAGGATCACGTCGAGTGCGTCGCTCACTGGGTGCCGCCTCCTTCTGCCTTGTCGCCGTCGTTGCCCTTCCCGCGACCGGTGTCGTTGCCGTTGCCGTTGCCCTCGGGTTCCGTGGGCTGAACGGGTTCGCTCTCCGGCTCCCCCTCGGCCGCGGCCGGCGCGGGTGCGGGTGCCGGGGTGTCCTGGGGAACGTCCCAGGGGGCGTCAGGGGTGCGCTTGCGGGGCGGCGCGGCGGGGGCGGTCTGACTGACCGAGCCCTCCGTGACGCTGCGGGTACGCCGGGCGGGGCGTTCCCCTGCGGCGGCTCCCGCGGCGGGTCCCGCGGCGGCTGCACCGGCCGCGCCCGTGGCACCGGCCGCGCGCGGGGTGCGGGCGGGACGGGCCGGGGCGGGCGGGAGCTGGCCCTTCAGCGGGCCCCAGTCGTTGGGGTCGGGCACGCCCGGGGGCAGCATCTGGCGGCGCTTGGGCCCGCCGTGCGCCGCTCCCGCCGAGGGCTCGCCCGGTTCCTTGGCTCCCGGCCACGCCTTCGCCACCCGCGCCGCCAGCACGAAGTCCTTGCGCAGCGGGTGCCCCTCGAATCCGTCGGGCAGCAGCAGCGGTGCCAGGTGCGGATGACCGGTGAAACCGACGCCGAACATCTCGTGGGTCTCGCGCTCGTGCCAGGCGGCGCCCGCGTAGATACCGGTCGCGGTCGGCAGCACCGGGGCGTCGTGCGGGACGGTGGTGCGGATGAGCAGCCGACGGACGGAGCCGACGGACGGGGCGACGACGTGGGCGCAGACCCGGAAGCCGGAGCCGGGCTCGTCGACCGCGCTGAGCCAGTCGAAGAAGGTGCAGCCGAGCACGTCACGGGCGGCCTGCAGGGCGCCGGTCCAGGCGCCGGCGGGCACGTCCACGGTGAGCAGCCCGTACGCCTCCTCCACCGTGGCCTCCGGGCCGAAGACCTCGGCGACGGCCGTCGGATCGGTCAGCCGCTCGAAGGGGGTGGTCACTTCGCGGCCTCCCCTGGCGGCGGCGGTGCCTGCACCAGGCCGCTGCGCAGCGCCTCGGCGGACACCTGCGGGGTGCCGCTCTCGGCGTACCGCTCGCCCAGCGACTCGCGGGCGATCTTCTCCTGGAGCTTGAGGATGCCCTGCAGCAGCGCCTCGGGCCGCGGCGGGCAGCCGGGCACGTAGACGTCGACGGGGATGATCTGGTCGACGCCCTTGGTGACGGCGTACGAGTCCCAGTAGGGGCCGCCGCAGTTGGAGCAGGCGCCAAAGGAGATGACGTACTTCGGTTCGGGCATCTGCTCGTACAGGCGCTTGACGGCGGGCGCCATCTTGTCGGTCACCGTGCCCGAGACGATCATGAGGTCGGCCTGGCGCGGGCCCGGCGCGAAGGGGATCACGCCGAGCCGGATGAAGTCGTGCCGGGCCATGGAGGCGGCGATGAACTCGATGGCGCAGCACGCGAGGCCGAAGTTGAAGACCCACAGGCTGTAGCGGCGGCCCCAGTTGAGGACCACCTTCATGGGTTCGGGTGCGAGGCGGGCCAGCGTGCCGAGCCGGCGGGGCTCGGGCAGGTACTGGGGCTCGGGGGTGGTCACGTCCATTGCAGGACCCCCTTCTTCCAAGCGTAGAGCAGGCCGACGGCGAGGAAACCGAGGAAGACGAACATCTCCACCAGCGTCGTGCCGCCGTAGCCGGGAGCCGCGTAGACCGTCGCCCACGGGAAGAGGAAGACCGCGTCGACCGCGAAGATCACGTACAGGAAGGAGTAGACGTAGTAGCGGATCTGGGTGTGCGCCCAGCCCTCGCCGACCGGGTCGACGCCGCACTCGTACGTGAGCATCTTCTCCTGCGTGGGCACGACTGGCCGCAGCAGACGGCCGGCCCCGAAGGCCACGGCCACGAAGAGCACCCCGAGCACCGCGACCAGGCCGACGACCGAGTAGCCGTGGAAGTAGTCCACGTCCGTCCGCCCCTCGTTCTCTCGTCGTTCGTGCGTTGTCCAGCGATCCCGGTGGATCTTTAGACGATCTGTACGAACGGAGTCTAGGCCCTGCCCCAGGCGTCGCAGCCACCCCATCTGAGCGGGGCACGGAGCGGGGTACGGATAACCCCACCTTGTCCCGGCAGGCGCACCCCATGGCGGCGGCCCCCCGTCCGACGGCAGGCTTGCCCCATGACCACCAACTCCCAGCGCGGGGACGCCCCCCTCCCGCCGGCGCGAATCGCCTTCGACCCGGTGACGTGGAAGGAGATCTCGTATCTCCTGACGAACCTGGCGGTCGACCTCGTGGGCTTCGTCTACGTCGTCGTCGTGCTGTCCCTCGGCATCGGCCTGTCGGTCACGGTCGTGGGCCTGCCGCTGCTGGCGCTGGGGCTGGCCGGCTGCCGGCTGCTGGGATGGCTGGAGCGGATCCGGGCCCGCGGGCTGCTCGGGGTGGCGGTGGACGAGCCGCGCCCGCTGCGGCCGGGGCGGATGGGCTTCTTCCCGTGGCTGTGGACCTCACTGAAGGACCCGGTGGCGTGGCGGCACGCGCTGTACTTCCTCGCCCGGCTGCCGTGGGGCATCGCCACCTTCACCATCGCCTTGACCTCGCTGTTCGTGGCGTGGCCGGTGCTGCCGTTCATCGCCCGGGGGCTGGCGAACGCGGACCGGGCGATGGTGCGCGCCCTGCTGTCGCCCTCGGACGAACTGGAGCGGCGCATCGCCGAATTGGAGTCCGACCGGGGCACCGTGGTGGACACTGCCGCCGCCGACCTGCGGCGCATCGAGCGCGACCTGCACGACGGCGCGCAGGCCCGCCTGGTCGCCCTGGCCATGGACCTGGGCCTGGCCAAGGAGAAGCTCCAGGAGGACCCGGAGGCGGCGGCCAGGATGGTCGGCGACGCCCATGGCGAGGTGAAACTCGCCCTCCAGGAACTGCGCGACCTGGCCCGCGGCATCCACCCCGCGGTCCTGACCGACCGCGGCCTGGACGCGGCCCTGTCCTCCGTGGCCGCGCGCTGCACCGTGCCGGTCCAGGTGAGCGTCGACCTGCCGTCCCGGCCGGCGCCCGCCATCGAGGGCATCGCGTACTTCACCGTCTCCGAGCTGCTGCAGAACATCAGCAAGCACAGCGGCGCGGACCATGCCGCGGTGGAGCTGTGGCGGTCCGACGGGCGCCTGATGATCCAGGTGCGGGACGACGGCAGGGGCGGCGCGAGCACCGCGAGCGGCAGCGGTCTTGCCGGGCTCACCGAGCGGCTGGGCTCCGTGGACGGTCTGCTGGTCGTCGACTCCCCTCAGGGCGGCCCCACGACGGTGACGGCCGAGCTGCCCTGGCGCGACCACGACTGACCGCGGGACTGGCCGGCGACCCGGGGGCCGGGGTGGGGTTTTCCCCAGGTCGAAGAGGCCCATCCGCACCATGTGCCGGGGAGTCCGGGGCGGCGAGGCTGAAAGCGTGCACAGACCAGTGGCACAAGGGCACAGGCACACGGAGAAAGGGACGGACGTGACCATGGCATACGGTTTTCCGGAGCCGCGAGAGCACCGGCTGCCCGCGGCGCTGCGAGCGCCGATCGAGGCCCGCACTTGGCGCGAACTCCTCTATCTGCTGCTCAATCTGCCGATGGGCATCATCGGCTTCACCTTCGCCGTGACGATGCTGTCCCTGGGCGCCGGTCTGCTGGTGACCTTCCTCGGCCTGCCGGTCCTCGCGGTGACGCTGGCCGGCTGCCGCGGCCTCGGCATGGTGGAGCGCGAGCGGGCCCGCAAGTGCCTGCACCTGGACGTCGCCGAGCCGGCGCCGCTGCGGCGGCAGCCGGGGCAGGGCTTCATGGCGTGGCTGGGCGGCCAGCTCACCAACGGCACGTCCTGGCGGCACGTCCTCTACTGCTTCGTGCACTTCCCGTGGGGCGTCTTCACCTTCTCCGTGGCCGTCTCCTTCTTCACCTACGGCTGGGGCATGCTCACCTACCCGCTGTGGCGGTGGGTCTTCCCGGCCTACACCGACCAGCCGGGTCTGCAGCTGTACGGGGACGGACACGGCCGCGGCTGGTACCTGGACTCCCCGTTCGAGCTGGCCGCGACCTCCGCGGTGGGGCTGCTGCTGGTGCTGGCCACGCCGTGGCTGATCCGCGGCATGGCCTACGTCGACCGGGGGCTGGTCGCCGGGCTGCTCGGCCCGTCCCGGCTGGCCAGCCGTGTCACGGAGCTGGAGTCCGACCGCGGCGTGGTCGTGGACACCGCCGCCGCCGACCTGCGGCGCATCGAGCGCGACCTGCACGACGGCGCGCAGGCCCGCCTGGTGGCCCTGGCCATGGACCTGGGCCTGGCCAAGGAGAAGCTCCACGAGGACCCGGAGGCCGCCGCGACCATGGTCGAGGAGGCGCACGGCGAGGTGAAACTCGCCCTCCAGGAACTGCGCGACCTGGCCCGCGGCATCCACCCCGCGGTCCTCACCGACCGCGGCCTGGACGCGGCGCTGTCCTCGCTGGCCGCGCGCTGCACCGTGCCGGTCCAGGTGAGCGTGGACCTGCCGGGCCGCCCGGTGCCGGCGATCGAGGGCATCGCGTACTTCACCGTCTCCGAGCTGCTGCAGAACATCAGCAAGCACAGCGGGGCCTCGCGGGCGACCGTCGACCTGTGGCGCTCCGGTGACCGGCTGATGATCCACGTCGTCGACAACGGCCGCGGCGGCGCGAGCACCGCCGCCGGGTCGGGTCTGGCCGGTCTCGCCGAGCGGCTGGGCGCGGTGGACGGCGTGCTGGCCGTGGACTCCCCGGCCGGCGGCCCGACGACCGTGGCCGCGGAACTGCCCTGGCGCACCTGAGCGACGATCCGGTCCCCCGCCCTCCCCGGCGCGGCAAGGCCGTGTGCCTTCCGCCGGAAGCTGGAATGCTGGGGAGGGACACGTCGACGTCGACCTGGGGGCCGGAAGCGTGGAGGACAGAGTGCGTGTGGTCATCGCCGAGGATTCGGTGCTGCTGCGGGAGGGGCTGACCCGTCTGCTGACCGACCGGGGGCACGACGTCGTGGCGGGCGTGGGGGACGCCGAGGCGCTGCTGAAGGTGATCGCGGAGCTCGCGGCGGAGGGCGCGCTGCCCGACGTCGTCGTCGCCGACGTGCGGATGCCGCCCACCCACACCGACGAGGGTGTGCGGGCGGCGGTGCGACTGCGCCGCGACCACCCGGGGCTGGGTGTGCTCGTGCTGTCGCAGTATGTGGAGGAGCAGTACGCCACCGAGCTCCTGGCGGGAAGCAGCCGCGGCGTCGGCTACCTGCTCAAGGACCGGGTGGCCGACGTCCGGGAGTTCGTCGACGCCGTGGTCAGGGTGGCTGCGGGCGGCACCGCGCTGGACCCGGAGGTGGTGGCCCAGCTGCTGGGCCGCAGCCGCAAGCAGGACGTGCTGACCGGGCTGACGCCGCGCGAGCGCGAGGTGCTGGGGCTGATGGCCGAGGGGCGGACGAACTCCGCGATCGCCAAGCAGCTCGTGGTGAGCGACGGGGCGGTGGAGAAGCACGTGAGCAACATCTTCCTGAAGCTGGGACTGGCGCCCAGCGTCGGGGACCACCGGCGTGTGCTGGCCGTGCTGACGTACCTGAACTCGTAGCCTGCTGACATATTGTCAGATCCGGTCGCGGGTGCGCGGAACTATGGGGAGGACGCCAGGCGTCCCCGCGCGTGGGGCCTGCGTGTCCCGCGCGGATTTCACCCTGTGGGAACACCCGGGAAGGCGACCCTTACCCACGTACGATGGCGCGTGGGACAAAAGGTCACGGCTCCGGCCGTGTGCCGCCGCCTGAAGGAGGTCCGTTTCAGTGACCAGCCAGGTCAGCAGCGCGTCAGGCACCGATCAGCCCGTTCTGGGTGAGCAGCGGAAACCCGCCAAGGAGACCAGGAAACTCGACCGGGTCGTCATCCGTTTCGCGGGGGACTCCGGCGACGGCATGCAGCTCACGGGGGACCGGTTCACCTCGGAGACGGCGTCGTTCGGCAACGATCTCTCGACACTGCCGAACTTCCCCGCCGAGATCAGGGCGCCCGCAGGCACCCTGCCGGGCGTCTCGAGCTTCCAGCTGCACTTCGCCGACCACGACATCCTCACCCCGGGTGACGCCCCGAACGTGCTGGTCGCGATGAACCCGGCGGCACTGAAGGCGAACATCGGCGACCTGCCGCGCGGCGCCGAGATCATCGTCAACACCGATGAATTCACCACCCGCGCGATGACGAAGGTCGGCTACGCCGCCTCCCCCCTGGAGGACGACTCGCTGTCGGCCTACGCGGTGCACCCGGTGCCGCTGACCACCTTGACGGTGGAAGCACTCAAGGACTACCCGCTGACCCGCAAGGAGGCCGAGCGCAGCAAGAACATGTTCGCGCTCGGACTGCTCTCGTGGATGTACCACCGGCCCACCGAGGGCACGGAGGACTTCCTGCGCAAGAAGTTCGCGAAGAAGCCCGAGCTCGCCGAGGCCAATGTCGCCGCCTTCCGTGCGGGCTGGAACTTCGGCGAGACCACCGAGGACTTCGCGGTCAGCTACGAGGTGGCCCCGGCGGAGCAGGCCTTCCCGGCCGGCACGTACCGCAACATCTCCGGGAACCTGGCCCTGTCCTACGGCCTGGTCGCCGCGAGCCGCCAGGCCGACCTGCCGCTGTTCCTGGGCTCGTACCCGATCACCCCGGCCTCGGACATCCTGCACGAGCTGAGCAAGCACAAGAACTTCGGTGTGCGCACCTTCCAGGCCGAGGACGAGATCGCCGGCATCGGCGCGGCGCTCGGCGCGGCCTTCGGCGGCTCGCTGGCCGTCACCACGACCTCCGGCCCCGGTGTGGCGCTGAAGTCGGAGACGATCGGCCTGGCGGTGTCGCTGGAACTGCCGCTGCTGGTGATCGACATCCAGCGCGGCGGGCCCTCGACGGGCCTGCCGACCAAGACCGAGCAGGCCGACCTGCTGCAGGCGATGTACGGCCGCAACGGCGAGGCGCCGGTGCCCATCGTGGCCCCCAGCACCCCCGGCGACTGCTTCGACGCCGCCCTGGAGGCGGCCCGGATCGCCCTGACGTACCGGACGCCGGTCCTGCTGCTCTCCGACGGCTACCTGGCCAACGGCTCCGAGCCCTGGCGCGTCCCGGAACTGGACGAACTGCCGGATCTGCGCGTGCAGTTCGCCACCACGCCCAACCACCTGGCCGAGGACGGCACCGAGGAGTTCTGGCCCTACCAGCGCGATCCCGAGACCCTGGCCCGCCCCTGGGCGGTGCCGGGCACACCGGGGCTGGAGCACCGGATCGGCGGCATCGAGAAGCAGGACGGCACGGGTCACATCTCCTACGACCCGGCCAACCACGACCACATGGTGCGCACCCGGCAGGCCAAGATCGACGGCATCGAGGTGCCGGACGTCGCCGTGGACGACCCCGGCGGCGCCGCGCGCACCCTGGTCGTCGGCTGGGGCTCGACGTACGGGCCGATCACGGCGGCCGTACGGCGCATCAGGGGCGCGGGGGGCGCGGTCGCGCAGGCCCATCTGCGCCATCTGAACCCCTTCCCGGGGAATCTCGGTGAGGTCCTGAAGCGTTACGACAAGGTGGTGGTGCCGGAGATGAACCTCGGCCAGCTCGCCCACCTGCTCCGGGCGAAGTACCTGGTCGACGCCCGCTCCCACACCCAGGTCACCGGTCTTCCGTTCAAGGCCGAGCAGCTTGCTGCCGCCATCCAGGAGGAGAGTGCGGATGTCTGAGGCTCCTGCCGTCGACCACCCGGGCCCGGGGCTGCCGGCGCTCGCACTGGTTCCCAAGGCCGACGCCAAGCAGTCCATGAAGGACTTCAAGTCGGACCAGGAAGTGCGCTGGTGCCCCGGATGCGGCGACTACGCGATCCTCGCCGCCGTGCAGGGCTTCATGCCCGAACTGGGCCTGGCCAGGGAGAACATCGTCTTCGTCTCCGGGATCGGCTGCTCCTCCCGCTTCCCGTACTACATGAACACCTACGGGATGCACTCCATCCACGGCCGCGCCCCGGCCATCGCGACCGGGCTCGCCGCCTCGCGGCGCGACCTGTCCGTGTGGGTGGTCACCGGTGACGGCGACGGACTGTCGATCGGCGGCAACCACCTGATCCACGCGCTGCGGCGCAATGTGAACCTGAAGATCCTGCTCTTCAACAACCGGATCTACGGGCTCACCAAGGGCCAGTACAGCCCGACGTCCGAGCTCGGGAAGATCACCAAGTCCACGCCCATGGGTTCGCTGGACGCACCCTTCAACCCGGTGTCGCTGGCAATCGGCGCGGAGGCGTCCTTCGTCGCCCGCACCATCGACTCCGACCGCAAGCACCTCACGAGCGTGCTGCGCGCGGCGGCGGCGCACCCGGGCACCGCGATCGTGGAGATCTACCAGAACTGCAACATCTTCAACGACGGCGCCTTCGAGACGCTCAAGGACCGTGCCACCGCCGAGGAGGCGGTGATCCGCCTGGAGCACGGTCAGCCGGTGCGCTTCGGCGCCGAGGGCAGCAAGGGCGTCGTACGCGACCCCGCCACCGGCGACCTGAAGGTCGTCGAGGTCACCGGCGAGAACGAGGGCGACATCCTGGTGCACGACGCGCACGCCGCGTCGCCCACCACCGCCTTCGCCCTGTCCCGCCTCGCCGACCCCGACACCCTGCACCACACGCCGATCGGGGTGCTCCGCAGCGTCGTCAGACCGGTCTACGACGACCTGATGTCGGAGCAACTGGAGCGCTCCGTCGAGCAGCACGGCAAGGGCGACCTGTCCTCGCTGCTGGCCGGCGGCGACACCTGGACGGTCGTCGGCTGACGCGCCGTTCCCGCTCTCTTCCGGGGCCCGGGCCTGTCGATCAGGCCCGGGCCCCGTCGTACGTCTCGCGGGCCGCCGCGACCTGCTCGGTACGGCTCTCGGCCCACCGGGCCAGGCCCCAGACCTGGTCGGCGGCCTCCTTGCCGAGCGCGGTGAGGGAGTACTCGACGCGCGGCGGGATCACCGGGTAGGCCACGCGGTGCACAAAACCGTCGCGCTCCAGGGTCTGCAGGGTCTGCGCGAGCATCTTCTCGCTGACGCCGCCGACCGTGCGCCGCAGCTCGCTGAAGCGCCGGGTGCCGTCGATGAGCGCGGCCAGCACGAGGACGCCCCACCTGCTGGTGACGTGTTCGAGGATCACGCGCGAGGGGCAGTCGCGGGCGTTCACGTCCGGCTTCCCCAGCACGGCGGCGAGCTGTTCCCTTACGTCCATGCCACTACCTTACCCAAAAGTGGGTACTTTCCCAGAGTTAGTACCCCACCTAGGGTTAGTTCCGCATCCGCACCCAATGGAACCGCCCGACTGGAGTGAACCCCTCATGAGCATCGTCGTCACCGGAGCCACCGGACATCTGGGCCGTCTCGTCATCGACGAACTGCTGGCCGGGGCCGGGACCGAGGCCGGAGTCCCGGCCGACCGGGTCGTGGCCGTCGTGCGCGACGCGGAGAAGGCCTCGGACATCGCCGCGCGCGGTGTGGAGCTGCGGGTCGCCGACTACAGCGCTCCCGACACCCTCAAGGCCGCCTTCGAGGAGGGCGACGTCGTCCTGCTGATCTCCGGCAGCGAGGTCGGGCAGCGGGTCGCCCAGCACACGGCCGTGATCGACGCCGCCAAGGAGGCGGGCGTCGCGCGCCTGGTCTACACCGGCATCCTGGGCGGCCCGAAGGCCGACATCGCGCTCGCGGACGAGCACAAGGCCACCGAGCAGGCGCTGCTCGACTCCGGGCTGACCCACACCCTGCTGCGCAACGGCTGGTACACCGAGAACTACACCGCCCAGATCCCCGTCCACCTGGAGCACGGTGTCGTCGGCAGCGCGGGCGAGGGCCGGGTGGGCACCGCGACCCGCCGCGACTTCGCCGCCGCGGCGGCCGCCGTCCTGACCGGCGAGGGCCACGAGAACAAGACCTACGAGCTCAGCGGCGACCACGCCTGGACGCTCGCCGAGTACGCGGCGGAGCTGTCCCGGCAGTCCGGCCGCACGGTCACCTACACCGACCTGCCCGAGGCGGCGTTCGCGGAGGCCCTCGTCGGCGCCGGCCTGCCCGCGCCGGTCGCCGCGCTCTACGCCGACTGCGACGCCAACGGCATCGCGGCCGGTCAGCTGGAGGGCGGCAGCGGCGACCTGAGCCGGCTGATCGGCCGCCCGACCACGCCGCTCGCGGACACGATCGCGGAGGCACTCCAGGGCTGACGAGGAGGCCCGGGGCCCGGGCCGGCCCCGCGGCGGATTCCCCTCCGGCCGCGGGGCCCGCGCCTCGGCGCACCGTCACCCGCACCATCGGCCCTGCCACCGTCCGCCTGTCATGACCGTCATGCGATACGCAGATGACGAATGAACTCCCCCGCGCTACCTTCGCAGCAGTCGGACGGCGCCCAGGGGAGGAATCGAGTGAGCGAGCAGCGCGCGGGACTGCTGTACGGATTCGCCGCCTACGGCCTGTGGGGGCTCTTCCCCCTCTACTGGCCGCTCCTGGAGCCCGCGGGCGCGGGCGAGATCCTCGCCCACCGCATGGTCTGGTCGCTGGCCGTCGTCTCCCTGATCCTGCTCGCGACGCGCCGCTGGGCCTGGATACCCGAGCTGCTGCGGCAGCCGCGCAAGCTCGCCCTGCTCGCCCTGGCGGCGGCGGTCATCTCGGTCAACTGGGGCCTGTACATCTGGGGCGTCAACAGCGGCCACGTCGTCGAGACCTCGCTCGGCTACTTCATCAACCCCCTGGTCACCATCGGGCTCGGCGTCCTCGTGCTGCACGAGCGGCTGCGGCCCGCGCAGTGGGCGGCGGTCGGCATCGGCGCCACTGCCGTACTGGTGCTGGCCCTCGGCTACGGCCGGCTGCCGTGGATCGCGCTGACACTGGCCTGCTCCTTCGCCACGTACGGCTTCGTGAAGAAGAAGGTCGGCATGGGCGGCCTGGAGTCGCTGGCCGCCGAGACCGCCCTGCAGTTCCTGCCCGCGATGGGCTTCCTGCTGTGGCTGGGCAGCCGGGGCGAGGCCACCTTCGGCTCGCACGGCGCGGGCCACGCCTCCCTGCTGGCGTTGTGCGGCATCGTGACCGCCGTGCCGCTGATCTTCTTCGGCGCCTCCGCGATCCGCATCCCGCTGACCATGATCGGTCTGCTCCAGTACCTCGCGCCGGTCTTCCAGTTCCTGCTCGGCCTGCTCTGGTTCCACGAGGAGATGCCGGCCGAGCGCTGGGCGGGCTTCGCCCTGGTGTGGCTGGCCCTGGCGCTGCTCACCTGGGACGCGCTGCGCACGGCCCACCGGGGACGGATCGCGCTGCGCGACGCGGCCGTGGTGGCCGACGAGGCCGCCCCGCGCGGGGCGGTCGCGAGCTGAACTCCGCCCTCGGCGGGCAGCGGCTCCGGGCCCGCGCGCCGGGACCGAAGCGATGGGCCATCCCTTCGGGTGAATGAAGCACCAGCCCCATTGCGCGCCCCTGCGGGGAACCCATACAACTGGTTCCACATCGAACAGGGGAGCGAATCATGGCGATGCACTGGAAGCTGGTGGTCGACGCGGTCGACCCGCACGGGCAGGCCGCCTTCTGGGCGGCGGCGCTCGACTACGAGACCGAGGACCACAGCGCGCTCATCGAACGACTGCTGGGGGCCGGCGCGGTGACGCAGGACCTGCTCACGGAAGCCGGCGGCCGCAGGGCCTGGCGGGAACTCGCGGCGGTGCGCCACCCCGAGGACCCGTACGAGGAGGAGAGCGGCATGGGACTGGGGCGGCGCATCCTGTTCCAGCACGTACCCGAGTCCAAGACGGTGAAGAACCGGCTGCACATGGACCTCCATCCGGGGCCGGGGCGAATGGACGCCGAGGTCGCACGACTGGAGGGGCTGGGCGCGACCGTGCTGCGGCGGATAAAGGAGCCTTCCGGGGAGTGGGTCACGATGGCCGATCCGGAGGGCAACGAGTTCGACGTCCAGTAGGCCGCGGGCGGCCGATCGGTGCAACCTCCACGCCCTCGCACGGCACCGACGGCCCTCCTGACCGCGCGCCTTGACGCCGGGACGGCCGCGGTGAAAAGGTCTCCATGCATACGCAATTTATGCATGCGCAAGGAGATGACGGGTTGTCGGAGACAGAGCGCACGTTCCTGTTCCTGGTGGGGAGCACTCGCGCCGAGGGGAACACGGAGACGCTGGCGAGGCGGGCCGCCGAGCAGTTGCCTCCCGGGGTGGACCGGTGGTGGGTGCACCTGAGGGATCTGCCGCTGCCGCTCTTCGAGGACCACCGGCACGACGGGGACGGCGTCAGCCCCGCGCCGACCGGGCACGCCGCGACGCTGCTCGACGCCACGTTGCGGGCGACCGACCTGGTGATCGTGTCACCGCTGCACTGGTACACCGTCTCGACCAGCACCAAGCTCTACCTGGACCACTGGTCGGACTGGATGCGGGTACCCGGGCTGGACTTCCTGGAGCGGATGCGCGGCAAGACCATGTGGTCGGTGACCGTGCACGGCGGCCAGGACCCGGCGACGGCGGCGCCCCTGGTGTGCACGCTGCGCCACACCGCGGCGTACGCGGGGATGCGCTGGGGCGGAGCGCTGCTCGGGTACGGGAAACGGCCGGGGGACGTGCTGCGGGACACCGCGGCGCTGGGCCGGGCGAAGGCATTCTTCGCCTGACGACACCCAGGAGGCCGCCGCCCGCCGCGTCAGGCCGTGACGTCGCGGGCGGCGAACCGGGCCCAGGCCGCGGAGCCGAACACGGCGACGTACAGGGCCTGCAGCTCGAAGTTGCTGCGCAGGTCGTCCCAGTAGACCGGGTCGCGGACGAGGTCGGCGAAGCTCAGCCAGTAGTGCGGGAAGAGGTAGGGCTGGATGCCGTGCAGCTGGGGGATCGTGTCCACGATCTGCACGGTGATCAGCAGACCGACGGTGGTCGCCATGGCGGCGATGCCGCTGTTGGTGAGCGTCGAGATGAACAGGCCGAGCGCCGCGATCCCGGTGAGGGAGGCGGCGACGGCCAGGGCGACCAGCAGCGCGCGCAGCAGACCCTCGGAGAAGGACACGCTCGTGCCGGACAGCAGCGTCACATCACCGAGCGGGAACAGCAGCGCGCCGGTGATCAGGGCCGAGGCCGCCACGACGAGGGTCGCCAGCACGCAGAAGGCGAGAACGGAGGCGTATTTGGAGAGCAGGAGCCGGGTGCGCCCGGCCGGGGCGACCAGTAGGTAGCGCAGGGTGCCGGCATTGGCCTCGCCGGCGATGGCGTCGCCCGCGACGACCCCGATCGCCATCGGGAGGAAGAACGGCAAGGTCGCGGCGAGCGAGGTGAAGACCAGGAACAGGCCGTTGTTGGTGATCAGCGCGATGAAGGCGGGGCCGCCGCCCCCGCCTCCCGCGCTCCCGCCGTCGCCGGTCTCGATCTTCACCGCGATGCCGATGAGGACGGGCACCCCGGCAAGGACGGCCAGCAGGGCGAGGGTGCGCCAGCGGCGCAGCACGGTGACCAGCTCGTTGCGGAGCAGTCCGAGCGACCACAGCGGCCGCCGTGCGGTCCCGGCCGCCCCTCCGGCCGCGCGGGCCGCCTTTCCGGCCCTGTCGGCCCTGCCGGCCCCTTCGGGCGGGGTCCCGGCGGCGGTGTCAGCCTGCGACATCGAATCCCTCTCCGGTCAGGGCGACGAACGCGTCCTCCAGTGAGGCGCGTTCGACGCCGAAGCCGCGCACCCGTACGCCGGCCCCGACCAGCGCCGCGTTGAGGTCGGCGAGATCCGGCGCCGTCGACGGGTCGGCCGGCAGCTCGCCGGTGACCCGCTCGCCGTCGGCGGCCAGGCCGGTCACGCCCTGCTCCTTGAGCACGCGCACGGCGTCGGCGGGGTCGGGCGTGGCGACCACCAGCCGGCCGCCCGAGGACAGTGCCTCGACCGGGCCCTGGGTGATCAGCCGGCCGCGGGACATCACGGCGGCGTGCGTGCAGACCTGTTCGATCTCGTCGAGGAGATGGGAGGAGAGGAAGACCGTGGTGCCGTCCGCCGCCAGTTCGCGGACCAGGGCCCTGATCTCCCGCATGCCCTGCGGGTCCAGGCCGTTGGTCGGTTCGTCCAGCACCAGCAGCTCGCGCGGCCGCAGCAGGGCCGCGGCCAGGCCGAGCCGCTGCTTCATCCCGAGCGAGTACGCGCGCGCCTTCTTGCCCGCCGCCGCGGACAGCCCGACGCGCTCCAGTGCCTCGCCGACTCGGGACCCGCGGCTGCGCGGGTCGGCGGTCGGGTCGGCCGAGTCGAAGCGCAGCAGGTTGTCCCGGCCGGACAGGAAGCCGTACAGGGCCGGGCCCTCGATCAGCGCGCCGACCCGGGGCAGCACGCTGCGCACGGCGCGGGGCATGGACTCGCCCAGCACCCGCGCCGTGCCGGAGGTCGGCTCGATCAGGCCCATCAGCATGCGGATCGTGGTCGTCTTCCCGGAGCCGTTGGGCCCCAGGAAGCCGAACACGCTGCCGCGCGGGACGGTCAGGTCGAGGCCGTCGACGGCGAGTTGCCCACCGCGGTACCGCTTGGTGAGTCCGCTCGTGGAGATCGCGTCCTCACGGGCGTCGGCGGACGGTTCTCCCATCGGCGCTCCCTCGCTCGCTGACCTGCTCGCTGAACGTGGCTTACTTCGCCCCGGCGTTGGCGGCCTTGATCAGGGCGTCCTGGTTCACGGTGCCCACGTAGACCTTGCCGCTGTCGGTGATCAGGGCGTTGACCAGGCGGGTGCCGACGACCGTGCCGGTGCCGAAGTCGCCCTTGACGTCCTTGCCGAAGGAACTGAGCAGCGACGGACCCTCCAAGCCCTGACTCTCGCCCTCGCCCTTGCCGGGACCCTGGTTCAGCGCGTCCTTCGGCAGCTGGAGCTCGGCGATCGAGTCCCAGCCCTTGCCCAGGACGTCGACGCCGCCGAGCCCGTCGAGGCCGGAGAGCTCGCCGGGCGCCGGGTGGGTGCCGTGCGCGCCGTCCGCGGCGTGCTCGCCCGCCTTCTCCGTGGTCACCTTGGCGCCCTTGGGCGGGGTGAAGTCGAAGGTGGCGGCCGTGGGCTTGGCGAAGTCCACCTTCGTGAAGGCGACATCGACGATGGCCTTGCCGCCGCCCTTGGGCGCCAGCGTGAACTTCAGGGGCACGCCGGTGGCGGAGTCGACCGCGATCCGGACGGAGCCGACCGTGGAGTCCTCGGCCTTGGGCGTGATCACCAGCTGGTAGGCGCTGCGGCCCGCGACACGGGCCGTGCCGTCCACCGACACCGAAGTGGTGTCGTCCACCGCGTCCAGGAGCTGCTTGGCGGCTCCCTGCGGGCTGGTGGGCCAGCCCTCGGGCAGCTTGTGCTCGCCCTTGTCCTTGGCGGCGCCCCGCTCCTGCGGCACATCGGTGAGGTGGTAGGCCGAGTTGGTGGCGCTGTCGTAGGCCCAGACCTCGTCGCCGTTGTGGATGACGCTGTACTCGGCGGCGTCCTGGACGATGGAGACCTTCTGCCGGTCGGGGCCGTCGCCCGCGATGTGCAGCGTGTGGGAGCCGGCCAGGAGCTGCGGCAGCTGCTCCTGGGGTTCGGCGGAGGAAGCGTCCCCGCCGCGGCTCTCGCCGCGTCCGCCGCCGCCGAAGGGGCCGGCGGAGCCGCCCGCCCCGTTCATGAAGGACGGGAGCCCGAAGTCGGTGGTGATCCGGACGGAACCGGAGACCGTCTGGGTGTCCGAGGCCGCGATCTTGGCGATCAGCTCCTCGGCGGTGATCTTCGGCAACTCGGGGCTGCCCGCGCTCGCGAGCGCGGGTACGAGCCCGATGGTGGCCGCGGCGGCGCCGGCCGCCAGGACCGGAACCGCGTAACGTATCGCCTTGGTCCGGCGCCGGCGGTCCCGGTCGTCGTCCAAGGGCTGGATCGGTGCCATTACGTCCCTACCTCCGTCGTCAACGGCGGGTTGTCGTCAGCGTCGCACTCGTCCACCTCTTGGGCCATTGTCACCCGATCCGCCGTGTGGTGGTGCCTCTTATCCCATCAATCCGGCCGGTCGAGCACATCGCCCGGCGGGATCAACTCGGCGTACACCTCAGGGATGAGGTCCCTGACAACGGCTCAGGGCGCGGTCCGGCCCCCCGCGTCCGAACGGGAGCGGGCACGGGTCAGCCCGCGCGGTGCACCACCGCGTCGCAGAGCCCCTCCAGGGCCCGCTTGGCGGCGCAGTCCGGCAGCGGCGCCAGCAGCGCCCGCGCCTCGTCCGCGTACCGGACGGTGTCCCGGCGGGCCTGCTGCAGCGCGGGGTGGGCGCGCATCAGGGCGAGCGCCTCGGCGTGCCGCAGGTCGTCCGTCAGATCCCCGTCGAGCAGCTCGCACAGCCGGCGGTCGTCGGCCGGCGCAAAACCGTCGGCCTTGGCCACGGCCGCACGCAGATGCAGCACCGGCAGGGTCGCCACGCCCTCGCGCAGGTCCGTGCCCGGGGTCTTGCCGGACTCGTGCGTGTCGCTGGCGATGTCCAGAACGTCGTCGGCGAGCTGGAAGGCGGTGCCGACCCGCTCCCCGTACTGGGTGAGGATGTCGACCACCGCCTCGCCCGCGCCCGACATCATCGCGCCGAAGCGGCACGAGACGGCGATCAGGGAGCTGGTCTTGCCGGCGATGACTTCCAGGTAGTGCTCGATGGGGTCACGCCCGTCACGCGGGCCGACGGTCTCCAGGATCTGTCCGGTGACCAGCCGCTCGAAGGCCTCGGCCTGGATGCGTACGGCCTCCGGCCCGAGGTCGGCCAGTATGTGCGAGGCCTTGGCGAACAGGAAGTCGCCGGTGAGTACGGCAACCGAGTTGTCCCAGCGGGCGTTGGCGCTCTGCACACCGCGCCGGACCGCCGCCTCGTCCATGACGTCGTCGTGGTAGAGCGTCGCCAGGTGGGTGAGCTCGACCACCACGGCCGCGGGCACGATCTTCGGCGCGTGCGGATCGCCGAACTGCGCGGCCAGCATCGCCAGCAGTGGCCGGAACCGCTTTCCACCGGCGTGCACCAAATGCCGCGCCGCCTCTGTGATGAAGGGCACATCGCTCTTGGTCGCCTCGAGGATGCCTTCCTCCACGGCCGACAGCCCGGCCCGGACGTCGGCCTCGAGTCCCTCGTCCATAACACTCAGCCCGAAGGGCCCGACGACGGTCGTCACCTGGGATTCTCCTGTCGCTGAGATCACTTCTGCGGCGTGTGGCATGGCGCAGCACTACACCGGCAGCGTAACCGGTCGCCTCTCGATCACTGCGAGGGCATGGCCCCCTCGGGCCACTACGGCCGGTTTTGCCCGCCTGTTCGGGCCGCCGGGCCCCCGGTCGCCGTTGTCGCGCCTTCCCCGGCAGGGCGTCCGCATGCGCACCGGCCAGGCACGGCACCGCTCCGGGCCATGCCGTTCGGGGCCACGGCGGGGGCCACGGCGGGGGCCACGGGGCCGCAGGGCGGCCCGAGTCCGGCGGCGACCACCCGGACGGCGGGTCCGGCGCCGGAGGGACGGGCACGGCGACCGGGCGGGCGCACTGGGCCACCCGGATGAGCCGCGGTTCCGCGCCTCCCCGCATCCGGTGAGGACCAGCGGGCAGCAGCGGACGCCTCGTTGCGGGCGGACGTGCGGGCGGACGTGCGGGCGGACGGCGGCGGGCCGGGTCAGGAGTCCTGACCCGGCCCGCCGTGTGAACGGAACAACTAGCGCCCGTACGCCGCCGTCACCGCCCGGGCCAGTCGTGGCGACGCCCACTCCGTGCCGCACACGAAGCGCAGCACCGGCCCGAAGGTGGCCGCCGCCGGCAGCCCCGTGAAGTACAGCCCCGGCACCGAGGAGGAGAAGTCGGCGCCCAGTCGCGGGGACCCGCCCGTGCGGGTCAGCGCGGCACGCAGCTCCGGTGCGAGGAAGTCCAGGGCGTCCAGGTCGACGCGGTAGCCGGTGGCGGCGATGACGTGGTCGGCGGCGAACTCGGCGGCCCGCCCGCCGGGCGCCGCCGTGGACAGCACGACCTTGCCCTCGCCGTCGAGACGGGCACTGCGCAGCGCGTGGCCCTCGCTGACCGTGACCTTCCCCTCGAAGCGCTCCCGCAGCCACCAGGCCCCCAGCGGCCCCAGGACGCGCCGCACGAGGTAGAGCCGCAGCGACGCGGGCAGCGGGCGGAAGTACTGGGCGTGGTACGAGAAGGCGTACAGCGACCAGGCCCGCCCGAAGGGCGACTCGGGCCGCAGCCGCGGCTGGCGGTCCGGCGGGTCGCCGAAGCCGACCGCTCGGCGGCCACGGGCCAGCAGGCGCACGGTCGCGCCGGCCTCCGCCAGCAGCGCGGCGCTCTCCAGAGCGGACTGGCCCGCGCCGACCACGGTCACCTCCCGCCCGGCGAACCGGCCCAGGTCGGTGTGCTGGGAGCTGTGCGAGACCGGCGCGGTGGCCGACGGCCCGTCCGGGGCCAGGCCGCGCAGCAGGTCGGGGGTGTGGGCGAAGCCGAGCAGACCGCTGGCGACGACCACGGCCCGCGCCTGGAACTGCTCACCGGAGTCCAGCTTGAGATCGAAGCCGCCGCCCCGCCGCCGGTCGACGGACACGACGCGCACCTGCTCCAGGTCCGGCACGAGCTGCTGCTGGAACCACTGTCCGTAGCGGACGAAGGTCTCCGAGGGGATCAGGTCCCAGTCGGTGACCAGCGGCCGCTCCCCCATCTCCCGGCAGAAGTCCGGCAGCGTGTACCCCTTCCGGCCGGTGGAGATGTTGGAGGCGGGCGGGGTGGACTTCAGGACCATGCCGGCCGGCATGTTCTCCCGCCAGCTGACCATCGGATCACCGAAGGTGCGGACGGGCACACCGCGTTCACGCAGGTGGGCGGCGATGGACAGGCCGTACGGCCCGGCTCCGATCACGGCTACGGGCGTCGTCATGAGGGGTCCTTTCGCAACGCGGTTCGACGTCGTGACCGGTACATCTGGATCAGGTGCCGCGCGCCCGGGCGGACGAAGCGGGCGAGCATGGTGACGAAGGGCTTGAGGTCGTCGGCGGCCAGCCACGCCAGCTCGGTGCCGCTGGCGCGGGCGGGCGCGTGGGGCGTGGTGTAGCCGCTGCGTCGGTAGGCGAGCAGCGCGGGCAGGTCGATGTTCTCCACGACGAAGCGGCGGCCCTCCAGCTGGCCGGCGCGCGGGATCTCCCGGCCGGTGAGGTCCAGGTGCTGGGCCCGGACCACGTCGATCCCGGCCGCCGACTCGAAGAGCCGGAACTGGGCGCCCATCCGCGGGTTGAAGTCCAGCAGCTTGTAGCGCCCGTCGCGGCGGTCGTAGCGCCAGTCCAGGTCGGCGATTCCCTGGAAGCCGACGCTCTTGCAGAACTGCGCGGCCAGCTCCGCGAGTTCGGGGTTGGCCACGACGTACGCGCAGGCGGTCATCCCGGCGTGCGGTGGCCAGGAACGGACCTTGACCCCGGTGAACAGCACCGGCTCGGCCGCGCCCGCGCCGAAGTACGCGTGGACGATCCAGTCCTCGGCCTCCTCGCGCGGCAGGTACTCCTGGAGGATGACGCCGGGCCTCGGCCCCCAGCCGCGCGCCAGGTCCAGCAGTTCCCGCGGCCCGGCGATCCGGGTCGTGCCGGGTACGGCGGGTGCCCGCCGCCGCACGAAGGCCTCCCGGTTCTTGGCGACGACGGGGAAGCGGGCGGTGGCCGCGAACTTCTCCACGTCCTCGTAGGAGTCCGGGAAGGCCGCCTGCGGCGACGGCACGCCGTACTGGACGCACAGCTCGTGCAGCCCCTGTTTGCTCGCCAGGCGCCGTGACAGCCCCGGGTCCTCGGTGCGCGGGAACAGGAAGTGTTCCGCGAGTTCGTCGGCGTGCTCGGCGATGAGCACGGCCGCCTCCTCATCGGTCGGGATGAGCACCGTCGGGCGCCCGATCCGGCGCCCGATGCCGCGTAACCCCTCGACCAGTTGTTCCGCGGGCTCCAGTCCGGTGGTCGGCCAGACGAAACGGTCGCGCAGATACCGTGAGGCGGCGGCAGGCGTCCGCCGGTCCTCGGTGACGGCGTACATGGGGACGCCGAGCCTCCCCAGACTCCGGATCGCTCCCACCCCGCCATGGTGCAGCGGATAGTTACCGATTTTCACGATCAATCCGGGCACGGCAGGATCGATCGCGAACGCGGACCTCACCACGTAATCCCCCCAATGATCACGGTTTCATCGGCCCACCCCGACCGTGACCTGAAAGGAAGCTAAGCCCGAATTGACCGCGTCGGCAAGACTTTTCCGGACATTGCGAACTCTTTAGGCAATGCCGCAGGGGCCGTTGGCCGACGCTCCGTCGCAGGTCACAGCGGTGCGGTGGCGGCCGGCCCGGAGGGGCGCGCGGAGGCCGGGCACGCTCCGGGTGGCGTCCTGGGTCCCGCACACGACGACGCGCCCCGGAGCCAGCGGGGCTCCGGGGCGCGTCGGGGGCGGTACGGGGGGTCAGCGGATGAACGTGCCCGCCTGGTTGGCCAGATCCAGGAAGTACTGGGGCGCCACACCCAGCACCACGGTGACGGCGACGCCGATGGCGATCGCGGTCGACGTGAGCGGCGACGGCACGGCGACCGAGGGGCCGTCCGCCTTGGGCTCGCTGAAGAACATCAGCACGATGACGCGGATGTAGAAGAAGGCCGCGATCGCCGACGACAGGACACCCACGATCACCAGGGGCATCGCGCCGCCCTCCGCGGCGGCCTTGAAGACCGCGAACTTCCCCGCGAAGCCCGACGTGAGCGGGATGCCCGCGAAGGCCAGCAGGAAGACCGCGAAGACCGCGGCGACCAGCGGGGACCGCCGCCCCAGGCCTGCCCAGCGCGACAGGTGCGTGGCCTCGCCGCCCGCGTCGCGCACCAGCGTGACGACCGCGAAGGCGCCCAGCGTGACGAACGAGTAGGCCGCCAGGTAGAAGAGCACCGACGAGACGCCCTCCTTCGACGTCGAGATGACACCGGCCAGGATGAATCCCGCGTGGGCGATGGAGGAGTACGCCAGCAGGCGCTTCACGTCCGTCTGCGTGACGGCCACGATCGCGCCGACCAGCATGGTGAGGATCGCGACGCCCCACAGCACCGGCCGCCAGTCCCACCGCAGTTCGGGCAGCACGACGTACAGCAGGCGCAGCAGCGCGCCGAAGGCGGCGACCTTGGTGGCCGCGGCCATGAAGCCGGTGACCGGGGTCGGGGCGCCCTCGTAGACGTCCGGCGTCCACATGTGGAAGGGCACGGCGCCGACCTTGAACAGCAGGCCCATGCCGACGAGCGCGGAGCCGATCAGCAGCAGCGCGTCGTTGCCCGAGGAGCCGGCGAGCGCCGGGGTGAGCTTGGCGGTGCCGTCCACGACCGAGGCGATGCCGGAGTACGAGACGGTGCCCGCGTAGCCGTACAGCAGGGCGATGCCGAACAGCAGGAAGGCCGAGGAGAAGGCGCCCAGCAGGAAGTACTTGACCGCGGCCTCCTGCGACATCACGCGCCGGCGCCGCGCCAGGGCGCAGAGCAGGTACAGCGGCAGGGAGAAGACCTCCAGCGCCACGAAGAGCGTCAGCAGGTCGTTGGCGGCCGGGAAGACCAGCATGCCGCCGACCGCGAACAGCAGCAGCGGGAAGACCTCGGTGGTGGTGAAGCCCGCCCGGACGGCGTCCTTCTCCTGCTCGCTGCCGGGTACGGCGGAGCCCTGCGCGGCGAAGGAGTCCACGTGCCGGCCGTGCGCCTTGGGGTCGAGGCGGCGCTCGGCGAAGGTGAACACCCCGACCAGGCCCACCAGCAGGATGGTGCCCTGCAGGAAGAGCGCGGGGCCGTCGACGGCGACGGCGCCCATGGCGGCGATGTGCGCCTTCGTGGTCGCGTAGCCGCCCGCCGCGAGTGCCACGATCGCGGCGAAGGCGGCGGCCATGCCGAGGACGGCGAGCCCCACCTGGGCGGTGTAGCGCGCCCGGCGCGGCAGGAAGGCCTCGACGAGGATGCCGAGGACGGCGGCACCGAAGACGATCAGCACCGGCGCCAGCTGGGCGTACTCGATCTTCGGCGCGGTGATCTTGTCGGCGGCGAGCGGGGCCGCCGTTGTCCACAGGCTGTGGACAGCACCTGTGCTGCTCACTTGGAGGCCTCCAGCGCCGGCTTGGGGTCGGTCTTGTGCACGTCGGACAGCGTCTGCTGGACCGCCGGGTTGACGATGTCGGTCACCGGCTTGGGGTAGACGCCCAGGAAGACCAGCAGCAGGATCAGCGGGGCCACCACGGCGACCTCGCGGACCTTGAGGTCGGGCATGCCCTCGACCTCGGCCTTCACCGGACCGGTCATCGTCCGCTGGTAGAGGACGAGGACGTACAGCGCGGCGAGCACGATGCCGACGGTGGCGATGATGCCGAGCGCCGGGTAGCGGCTGAACGTGCCGACCAGGACGAGGAACTCACTGACGAAGGGCGCGAGCCCCGGCAGTGACAGGGTGGCCAGACCGCCGATCAGGAAGCTGCCGGCCAGGACCGGGGCGACCTTCTGCACGCCGCCGTAGGCGGAGATGAGCCGGGAGCCGCGCCGGGAGATCAGGAAGCCCGCGACCAGCATCAACGCGGCCGTGGAGATGCCGTGGTTGACCATGTAGAGCGTCGACCCGCTCTGGCCCTGGGTCGTCATCGCGAAGATGCCGAGCACGATGAAACCGAAGTGCGAGATCGACGCGTAGGCGACCAGCCGTTTGATGTCCCGCTGGCCGATGGCGAGCAGGGCGCCGTAGATGATGCTGATCACCGCCAGCACCAGGATCACCGGCGTCGCCCACTTGCTGGCCTCCGGGAAGAGCTGGAGGCAGAAGCGGAGCATCGCGAAGGTGCCGACCTTGTCGACGACCGCGGTGATGAGCACGGCGACCGGCGCCGTGGACTCCCCCATCGCGTTGGGCAGCCAGGTGTGCAGCGGCCACAGCGGGGCCTTGACGGCGAAGGCGAAGAAGAAGCCGAGGAACAGGGCGCGTTCGGCGGTGGCGGACATGTCCAGCTTGCCCGCCGCCCGCGCGTTCAGGATCTCCTGGAGGGAGAAGGTGCCCTGACCGAGCTGGTCGGCGGTGACCGCGTACAGCCCGATGACGGCGGCCAGCATGATCAGTCCGCCGACCAGGTTGTAGAGCAGGAACTTCACGGCCGCGTACGAGCGCTGACGGGCCGCCTCCTCCTCGCCGTGCTCGTGGGCACGGTCCCCGAAGCCTCCGATGAGGAAGTACATCGGGATGAGCATGGCCTCGAAGAAGATGTAGAAGAGGAAGACGTCGGTGGCCTCGAAGGAGATGATCACCATCGCCTCGACCAGCAGGATCAGCGCGAAGAAGCCCTGCGTCGGCCGCCAGCGGCGGTTGGGGTTCTTCTCCTCCAGCGGGTCCGCGTCGTGCCAGCCGGCCGCGATGACGAAGGGGATGAGCAGCGCGGTGAGCCCGATGAGCGCGACCGCGATGCCGTCGACGCCCAGCTCGTAGCGGACGCCGAAGCTGGCGATCCAGGGGTGCGACTCGGTCAGCTGGTAGCGCGCGCCGCCCGGCTCGAAGCGGGCGACCACGAGCGCGGCGAGCACGAACGTGGCCAGGGACACGCCCAGCGCGAGCCATTTCGCGGTCCCTCGCCGGGCCGCCGGGACGGCGGCCGTGGCGATCGCCCCGAGCGCCGGGAGCCCGGCGGTCACGGTGAGCAGGGGGAAGGACATCAGGCAACACCCCTCATGAGCGGGAGCCGCTGGGCGGCCGGGAGGACGGGTACGGCTGCCGTGCCGGGCCGGTGGAGCCGCATCACGCCACCCCCCGCATCAGCAGCGTCGCCGCCACCAGCACCGCGGTGCCGGCCAGCATCGACACGGCGTAGCTGCGTACGTAGCCGTTCTGGAGGCGCCGCATCCGGCCGGAGAGGCCGCCGACGGCGGCCGCGGTGCCGTTCACGACGCCGTCCACACCCTTGTGGTCCACGTAGACCAGGCCGCGGGTGAGGTACTCGCCGGGCAGCACCAGGGCGACGTGGTTGAAGTCGTCCTGGAGCAGGTCGCGCCGGGCGGCGCGGGTCAGCAGGTTGCCGCGCGGGGCGACGGCGGGGACCGGGCGGCGGCCGTACACGGCCCAGGCCAGGCCCACACCGAGGAGCATCACCACGAGGGTCGCGGCGGTGACGGCGCCGGCGCCGATCGGCGAGTGCCCCTCCTCGTGGCCGGTGACGGGTTCCAGCCACTTCACGAAGGACTCGTTGAAGCTGAACAGGAAGCCCGCGAAGACCGAGCCGAAGGCCAGGACGATCATGGGGATCGTCATCGACCGGGGCGACTCGTGCGGGTGCGGCTCGTGGCCCTCCGCGTCGGGCTGCCAGCGCTTCTCGCCGAAGAAGGTCATCAGCATCACGCGGGTCATGTAGAACGCGGTGATCGCCGCGCCCAGCAGGGCCGCGCCGCCGAGGATCCAGCCCTCGGTGCCGCCCTTGGCGAAGGCGGCCTCGATGATCTTGTCCTTGGAGAAGAAGCCGGACAGGCCGGGGAAGCCGATGATGGCCAGGTAGCCGAGCCCGAAGGTGACGAAGGTGATCGGCATGTACTTCCGCAGCGCGCCGTACTTGCGCATGTCCACCTCGTCGTTCATGCCGTGCATGACCGATCCGGCGCCGAGGAAGAGTCCGGCCTTGAAGAAGCCGTGGGTGACGAGGTGCATGATCGCGAAGACGTAGCCGATCGGGCCGAGGCCCGCGGCCATCACCATGTAGCCGATCTGCGACATCGTGGAGCCGGCCAGCGCCTTCTTGATGTCGTCCTTCGCGCAACCGACGATCGCACCGAAGAGCAGCGTGACCGCGCCGACCGTGACCACGGCCACCTGGGCGGTGGGCGCGGCGTTGAAGATCACGCCGGAGCGGGTGATCAGGTAGACGCCCGCGGTCACCATCGTCGCCGCGTGGATCAGGGCCGAGACCGGGGTCGGGCCCTCCATCGCGTCGCCGAGCCAGGACTGCAGCGGGACCTGGGCCGACTTGCCGCAGGCGGCGAGCAGCAGCATCAGGCCGATGCCGGTCAGGATCCCCTCGCCCGCCTTGTCCACCTGGCCGAAGAGCGGCTCGAAGGTGAAGGTGCCGAAGGTGGTGAACATCAGCATGATCGCGATGGACAGGCCGACGTCACCGACGCGGTTGACGATGAACGCCTTCTTGGCCGCCGTCGCCGCGCTGGGCTTGTGCTGCCAGAAGCCGATGAGCAGGTACGAGGCCAGGCCCACGCCCTCCCAGCCGACGTACAGCAGCAGGTAGTTGTCGGCGAGCACCAGCAGGAGCATCGCCGCGAGGAAGAGGTTGAGGTAGCCGAAGAAGCGGCGGCGCCGCTCGTCGTGCTCCATGTAGCCGATCGAGTAGATGTGGATCAGCGTGCCCACACCGGTGATCAGCAGGGCGAAGGTCATCGACAGCTGGTCGAGCTGGAAGGCGACGTCGGCATGGAAACCGCCGACCGAGATCCAGGTGAACGCGGTCGAGTGCAGCGCGCGCTGCTCCCCGCTGCGGCCGAGCATGTCGAAGAACAGCACCGCCGCGACGACGAAGGACGCGGCCGCGAGCACGGTGCCGATCCAGTGGCCCGTACGGTCCAGCCTCCGTCCGCCGGTGAGCAGCGCACCGGCGCCCAGCAGCGGCAGGAGGACGAGCCATCCGATCAAGTAGTCCACTGTCGCTACCCCTTAGAGCTTCATCAGGCTGGCGTCGTCGACCGAGGCCGAGTGGCGGGAGCGGAAGATCGTCACGATGATCGCGAGGCCCACGACCACTTCCGCGGCGGCGACGACCATCGTGAAGAAGGCGATGATCTGGCCGTCGAGGTTGCCGTGCATCCGGGAGAAGGTGACGAACGCCAGGTTGGAGGCGTTCAGCATCAGCTCGATGCACATGAAGACGATGATCGCGTTGCGCCGGATCAGCACCCCGGCCGCGCCGATGGTGAACAGCAGCGCCGCCAGGTACAGGTAGTTGACCGGGTTCACTTCGACGCCTCCTCAGTGCGCTGCTCCAGCTCGGCGACCTTGGCGACCGCCTCGGCGGAGACGTCGCGGTACTGGCCGCGCCCGCGCAGCGTCGGGCTGACGCTGAGCTCGGAGACCGTGCCGTCCGGCAGCAGGCCGGGGACGTCGACCGCGTTGTTGCGGGCGTAGACGCCCGGTGCGGGGAGCGGGGGGAGCTGCTTGCCCTCGCGCACCCGCCGCTCGGCCAGTTCGCGCTGGGTGGCGCGGGCCTCGGTGCGCTCGCGGTGGGTGAGGACCATCGCGCCGATGGCCGCGGTGATCAGCAGCGCGCCGGTGATCTCGAAGGCCCACACGTACTTGGTGAAGATCAGCGAGGCCAGTCCCTCGACGTTGCCGCCGGCGTTGGCCTGGCCGAGCCCGGTGAACTGCTTGAGCGAGGCATTGGCGATGCCCGCGATCAGCAGGACGCCGAAGCCGATCCCGGCCGCGGCGGCGAGCCAGCGCTGCCCCTTCAGCGTCTCCTTGAGCGAGTCGGCGGCGGTGATGCCGACCAGCATGACGACGAAGAGGAAGAGCATCATGATCGCGCCGGTGTAGACGACGATCTGCACGACGCCGAGGAAGTACGCGCCCTGGGCCAGATAGAAGACCGCCAGGACGATCATCGTCCCGGCGAGCGACAGTGCGCTGTGCACGGCCTTCTTCATCAGCACGGTCGCGAGTGCGCCCAGCACCGCGACGGTGCCCAGCACCCAGAACTGGACCGCCTCCCCGGTGGAGGTGGTGTACCCGGCCGCCAGCGTGGTCAGCCCGTTCATGCCTCGTCTCCCGTCCCGGCCGGAGCGGTGCCGCCGGTCGCGGGGACCCGCACGTCGCCCGTCCCGTCGCCCTCCGGCTCGTCCTGCACCGTCTCGTCGGGCTTCTCGCCCTTGGAGACCGCGACCTGCCGGACGGTGCCGGGGGCCGCGTGCGTGACCACGCCGCGGTAGTAGTCGCCCTCGTCGGTACCGGGGAAGATCGAGTGCGGGGCCTCGACCATGCCCTCGTCCAGGCCGGCGAGCAGCTGCTCCTTGGTGAAGATCAGCGACTCGCGGCTGCTGTCGGCGAGTTCGTACTCGTTGGTCATCGTCAGCGCCCGCGTCGGGCAGGCCTCGATGCACAGCCCGCACAGGATGCAGCGGGCGTAGTTGATCTGGTAGACGCGGCCGTAGCGCTCTCCCGGCGAGTAGCGCTCCTCGTCGGTGTTGTCGGCGCCCTCGACGTAGATCGCGTCGGCGGGGCAGGCCCAGGCGCACAGTTCGCAGCCGACGCACTTCTCCAGCCCGTCCGGGTGACGGTTGAGCTGGTGACGGCCGTGGAACCGCGGTGCGGTCGGCTTCTTCTCCTCGGGGTACTGCTCGGTCAGCCGCTTCTTGAACATGGCCTTGAAGGTCACGCCGAAGCCCGCGACCGGGCCCAGGAACTCAGGCATCGTCGGCCTCCTTGCCTACGAGTTGACGCTCCGCACGGGACGGCCGCCGCGGGACGTGCGGCAGCTCCTGGCCGGGCAGCGGCGGCACGGGGTACCCGCCCGCCATGGGGTCGAACGGCTCCGGCGGCCCCGCCTCGGCGGCCGCCTCCTTGTCCTTGTCGCCGCGGTCCCGCAGGACGTCGAAGGCGAGCGAGACCAGGAGCAGCAGGACGACGGCACCGCCGACGTAGAGCAGGATCGACTGGAAGCCGTAGTTCTCGTTCCGCAGTGCCCGGACGGTGGCGACGAGCATCAGCCACACCATCGAGACCGGGATGAGCACCTTCCAGCCCAGCTTCATCAGCTGGTCGTAGCGCACGCGGGGCAGCGTGCCGCGCAGCCAGATGAAGAGGAAGAGCAGCAGCTGGACCTTGACCACGAACCACAGCAGCGGCCACCAGCCGTGGTTGGCGCCCTCCCAGAAGGTGCTGATCGGCCACGGGGCCCGCCAGCCGCCCAGGAAGAGGGTGGTCGCGACCGCCGAGACGGTCACCATGTTCACGTACTCGGCGAGCATGAAGAGCGCGAACTTGATCGAGGAGTACTCGGTGTTGAAGCCGCCGACCAGGTCGCCCTCGGACTCCGGCATGTCGAAGGGGGCGCGGTTGGTCTCACCGACCATCGTGCCGATGTAGATGATGAAGGACACCGGCAGCAGCACGATGTACCAGCGGTCGTGCTGCTGGGCGACGATCTGCGAGGTCGACATCGAGCCGGAGTAGAGGAACACCGACGCGAAGGCGACGCCCATCGCGATCTCGTACGAGATCATCTGCGCGCAGGAGCGCAGGCCGCCGAGCAGCGGGTACGTCGAGCCGGACGACCAGCCGGCCAGCACGATGCCGTAGATGCCGACGGACGCGGTGGCCAGGATGAACAGGATGCCGATCGGCAGGTCGGTGAGCTGCATCGGCGTGCGGTGGCCGAAGATCGAGACCTCGTTGTCGGCCGGACCGAAGGGGATCACCGCGATCGCCATGAACGCCGGGATGGCCGCCACGATCGGGGCCAGCACGTAGACGACCGCGTCGGCCTTCTTGACGATCAGGTCTTCCTTGAGCATCAGCTTCACGCCGTCGGCGAGCGACTGGAGCATGCCCCAGGGCCCGTGCCGGTTGGGGCCGATGCGCAGCTGCATCCAGGCGACGACCTTGCGCTCCCACACGATGGAGAACAGCACGGTCAGCATCAGGAACGCGAAGCAGAAGACCGCCTTGATGGCGATCAGCCACCACGGGTCCCGCCCGAACATGGACAGGTCCTCGACGGACATCGTCATCACTGGGCCACCTCCTTCGTGGGCGCGGCCACCTTGACGACCTGGCCGGGCAGGGCACCGGTGTCCGAGACGAGGCCGCCGCCCACGGAGTTCAGCGGCAGCCACACGACGCGGTCGGGCATCTCGGTCACCATCAGCGGGAGCCGTACGGCACCGGCGGGGCCGGTGATCTCGGCCTCGGCACCGTCGATGAGGCCGATCTCCTCCGCCGTGGCCGCCGACAGGCGGGCGACCGCCGGGTGGCGGGTGCCGGCGAGGGCGTCGTCGCCCTGCTGGAGCAGGCCCTGGTCGAGCAGCAGCCGGTGACCGGCGAGGACGGCCTCGCCGACGCCCGGCTTGGGGATCGGGCGGCCGGTCTCGCGCGGCGCGGTGGCGCGCGGGCCGTCGAACGGGGCGAGCCGGGTGAGTTCGGCGCGCGCCGCCTTCACATCGGCGAGGCCGAGGGGGACGTCGAGCGCGTCGGCCAGCATCGTCAGCACCCGGGCGTCCGGGAACTGGTGGCGCTGGACCTGCTGGGCCGGCTTGATCGCGGTCTCGAAGAGCCGCACCCGGCCCTCCCAGTTGAGGAAGGTGCCGGCCTTCTCGGCGACCGCGGCCACCGGAAGGACGACGTCCGCCCGCGCCGTGACCTCGCTCGGCCGCTGCTCCAGGCTCACCACGAAGCCGACCGCGTCCAGGGCCTCACGGGCCTTGGCCGGGTCGGGCAGGTCGGCGACCTCCACGCCGCCCACGAGCAGCGCGCCGAGTTCGCCGGCCGCCGCCGCCTCGACGATCGCGGCGGTGTCGCGGCCGAAGCGGGACGGGAGCGTGGCCACGCCCCAGACCGCGGCGACCTCGTCGCGGGCGCGCGGGTCGAGCACCGGGCGGCCGCCGGGCAGCAGCCCCGGCAGGGCGCCCGCCTCGACCGCGCCGCGCTCACCGGCCCGGCGCGGGATCCACGCCAGGCGGGCGCCGCTGGCCTCGGCCAGCCGGAGCACCGCGGTCAGCGCGCCGGGCACGGCCGCCAGCCGCTCACCGACCAGGACCACCGCGCCCTCGGCACGCAGCGCCTCGTGCGCCGCGCGGCCGTTGGCCTCCAGGCCCACACCACCGGCGAGCGCGTCCAGCCACTCGGTCTCGGTGCCGGGCGCGGCGGGCAGCAGCGTGCCGCCGGCCTTGCCCAGTCCGCGGGTGGCGAACGGGGCCAGCGCGAAGGTGCGTTGCCCGTGTTTGCGCCAGGCCTTGCGCAGTCGCAGGAAGACGCCGGGCGCCTCCTCCTCGGCCTCCAGCCCGGCCAGCAGCACCGCCGGGGCCTTCTCCAGCAGGGTGTAGGTGACGCCGTCGCCCGACAGGTCCCGTCCGCGGCCCGCCACGGCGGCGGCCAGGAAGTCGGCCTCCTCCGCGGAGTGCGCGCGGGCCCGGAAGTCGACGTCATTGGTGTCCAGGACGACGCGGGCGAACTTGGCGTACGCGTACGCGTCCTCGACGGTCAGCCGGCCACCGGGCAGCACGCCGGTGCGGCCGCCGGCCGCGGCGAGCCCGCGGGCCGCCGCCTCCAGCGCCTCCGGCCAGCTCGCCGGCTCCAGCTCACCGCTGCCGGCGTTGCGCACCAGCGGCGTGGTGAGCCGCTCGGGCCGCTGCGCGTAGCGGAAACCGAACCGGCCCTTGTCGCAGATCCACTCCTCGTTGACCTCGGGGTCGTCCTGCGCGAGCCGCCGCATGACCTTGCCGCGCCGGTGGTCGGTGCGGGTGGCGCAGCCGCCCGCGCAGTGCTCGCACACGCTCGGCGAGGAGACCAGGTCGAAGGGGCGGGAGCGGAACCGGTAGGCCGCCGAGGTGAGCGCGCCGACCGGGCAGATCTGGATGGTGTTGCCGGAGAAGTACGACTGGAAGGGGTCGCCGTCCCCGATGCCGACCTGCTCCAGCGCGCCGCGCTCCAGCAGCTCGATCATCGGGTCGCCCGCCACCTGCTCGGAGAAGCGGGTGCAGCGCGCGCACAGCACGCACCGCTCGCGGTCCAGCAGGATCTGGGTGGAGATCGGCATCGGCTTGGCGTAGGTCCGCTTGCGTCCCGCGAAGCGGGTGTCGGCCTGGCCGGCGGACATCGCCTGGTTCTGCAGCGGGCACTCGCCGCCCTTGTCGCAGACGGGGCAGTCCAGCGGGTGGTTGATGAGCAGCAGCTCCATCACCCCGCGCTGGGCCTTCTCGGCGACGCCGGAGGTGAGCTGGGTCCGTACGACCATGCCGTCCGTGCAGGTGATCGTGCACGACGCCATGGGCTTGCGCTGGCCCTCGACCTCGACGATGCACTGCCGGCAGGCGCCGACCGGGTCCAGGAGCGGGTGGTCGCAGAAGCGCGGGATCTCGATCCCGATCAGTTCGGCGGCCCGGATCACCAGCGTGCCCTTGGGCACGGACAGTTCGATGCCGTCGATGGTGACGGACACCAGGTCCTCGGGCGGCACCGCTGCCTCTCCGGAAGCGGCGTTCGTGGTGACGGTCACGCGTTCACCTCCAGGTGAGACTTGTCGGCCCAGACCGTGGACTTGGACGGGTCGAAGGGGCAGCCGCGGCCCTCCAGGTGCTCCACGTACTCGTCGCGGAAGTACTTCAGGGAGGAGAAGATCGGGCTGGCCGCTCCGTCGCCGAGGGCGCAGAAGGACTTGCCGTTGATGTTGTCGGCGATGTCGGCGAGCTTGTCGAGATCGGCGAGCGTGCCCTTGCCTGCCTCGATGTCGCGCAGCAACTGGACGAGCCAGTACGTGCCCTCGCGGCAGGGGGTGCACTTGCCGCAGGACTCGTGGGCGTAGAACTCGGTCCAGCGGGTGACGGCGCGCACCACGCAGGTCGTCTCGTCGAAGCACTGCAGCGCCTTGGTGCCGAGCATCGATCCGGCGGCGCCGACGCCCTCGTAGTCCAGCGGGACGTCGAGGTGCTCGTCGGTGAACATCGGGGTGGAAGAGCCGCCCGGCGTCCAGAACTTGAGCTTGTGACCCGACCGCATGCCGCCGCTCAGCCCGAGCAGCTGACGCAGCGTCACCCCGAGCGGTGCCTCGTACTGGCCGGGGTTGGCGACATGGCCGCTCAGCGAGTACAGCGTGAAGCCCGGGGACTTCTCGCTGCCCATGGAGCGGAACCACTCCTTGCCCTTGGTGAGGATCGCGGGCACCGAGGCGATCGACTCGACGTTGTTGACCACCGTCGGGCACGCGTACAGGCCCTCGACCGCCGGGAAGGGCGGCCGCAGCCGGGGCTGACCGCGCCGGCCCTCCAGGGAGTCCAGGAGCGCCGTCTCCTCGCCGCAGATGTACGCGCCGGCGCCGGCGTGCACGGTCAGCTCCAGGTCGAAGCCGCTGCCCAGGATGTCCTTGCCGAGGAAGCCCGCCTCGTACGCCTCGGCGACCGCGTGGTGCAGCCGCCGCAGCACAGGGACGACCTCGCCGCGCAGGTAGATGAAGGCGTGCTGGGAGCGGATCGCGTGGCAGGCGATCACGATGCCCTCGATCAGCGAGTGCGGATTGGCGAACAGCAGGGGGATGTCCTTGCAGGTGCCCGGCTCCGACTCGTCGGCGTTGACGACGAGGTAGTGCGGCTTGCCGTCGCCCTGCGGGATGAACTGCCACTTCATCCCGGTCGGGAAGCCGGCGCCGCCGCGGCCGCGCAGACCCGAGTCCTTGACGAACGCGATCACGTCGTCCGGGGGCATGGCGAGCGCCTTGCGCAGGCCCTCGTACCCCTCGTGCCGGCGGTAGGTGCTGAGCGTCCAGGACTGCGGGTCGTCCCAGAAGGCCGACAGAACGGGTGCGAGCACCTTCTCCGCCGAATCAACCATCGTCACTGCTCCCCCTCGCCTTCGTTCGTGCGCTGCTCGGTGACGGGCCCGGCGGGGTGGTCGGGGTCGGAGACCGCGGACTCCTGCGGGGCGTCGTGGGAGCTGGCGTGCGCCGGCGGCGCCTCGTCCCCGGGCGGGGCGGAGGTCTGCCGCGGCACTCCGCCGCCGGAACCCGGCAGGGCCTCGCCGCGGGAGAGCCGCAGGCCCGCGAGCGAGGCCGGGCCCGCGCCGCCGCTCGCCTCGACGGCGCCGGGGCGCTCGTCGGGGAACCCGGCGAGGATCCGGGACGTCTCCTTGTACGTGCACAAGGGAGCGCCCCGGGTGGGCTCGACGGTCCGGCCGGCGCGCAGGTCGTCGACGAGCCGCTTGGCCGACTGCGGGTCCTGGTTGTCGAAGAACTCCCAGTTGACCATCACCACGGGGGCGAAGTCGCAGGCCGCGTTGCACTCGATGTGCTCCAGCGTGACCTTGCCGTCCTCGGTGGTGCCGCCGTTCTCGACGCCGAGGTGCTCCTTGAGCTCGTCGAAGATCGCGTCCCCGCCGAGCACCGCGCACAGGGTGTTGGTGCAGACCCCGACCTGGTACTCGCCGGACGGCGCCCGGCGGTACATGGTGTAGAAGGTCGACACCGCCGTCACCTCGGCCGTGGTCAGCCCGAGCATCTCGGCGCAGAAGCGGACTCCGGTGCGGGAGACGTAGCCCTCCTCCGCCTGCACCAGGTGCAGCAGCGGGAGCAGGGCGCTGCGGCTGCCGGGGTAGCGCGCGATGATCTCGCGCGCGTCCGTCTCCAGGCGCTGCCGTACGTCGGCCGGGAAGTCCGGCGCGGGCATCGCGGGGATGCCGAGTGATACCTCAGTCACCGGTCGACGCCTCCCATCACGGGGTCGATGGACGCCACCGCGACGATGACGTCGGCGACCTGGCCGCCCTCGCACATCGCCGCCATGGTCTGCAGATTGGTGAAGGACGGGTCCCGGAAGTGGACGCGGAAGGGGCGGGTGCCCCCGTCGCTGACCACGTGGACCCCGAGTTCGCCCTTGGACGACTCGACGGCGACGTACGCCTGGCCGGGCGGCACCCGGAAGCCCTCGGTCACCAGCTTGAAGTGGTGGATCAGGGCCTCCATGGAGGTGCCCATGATCTTCTTGATGTGGTCCAGCGAGTTGCCGAGCCCGTCCGGGCCGAGCGCCAACTGCGCGGGCCAGGCGATCTTCTTGTCGGCGACCATGACGGGGCCGGGCTGCAGCCGGTCCAGGCACTGCTCGACGATCTTCAGCGACTCGCGCATCTCGTCCAGGCGGATGAGGAAGCGCCCGTAGGAGTCGCAGGTGTCGACGGTCGGGACCTCGAACTCGTAGTTCTCGTAACCGCAGTACGGCTGCGACTTGCGCAGGTCGTGCGGCAGTCCCGTGGAGCGCAGGATCGGGCCGGTGGCGCCGAGCGCCATGCAGCCGGCCAGGTCCAGGTAGCCCACGTCCTGCATCCGGGCCTTGAAGATCGGGTTGCCGGTGGCGAGCTTGTCGTACTCCGGGAGGTTCTTGCGGAACTTCTTCACGAACTCGCGGATCTGGTCCACGGCGCCGGGCGGCAGGTCCTGGGCGAGGCCGCCGGGGCGGATGTACGCGTGGTTCATCCGCAGGCCGGTGATCAGCTCGTAGATGTCCAGGATCATCTCGCGGTCCCGGAACCCGTAGATCATGATCGTGGTGGCGCCGAGCTCCATGCCGCCGGTGGCGATGGCCACCAGGTGCGAGGAGATGCGGTTCAGCTCCATCAGCATCACGCGGATGACGGAGGCCCGGTCGGGCACCTCCTCGGTGACGCCGAGCAGCTTCTCCACCGCCAGGCAGTACGCCGTCTCGTTGAAGAACGGCGTCAGGTAGTCCATGCGCGTCACGAACGTGGACCCCTGGGTCCAGGTACGGAACTCCATGTTCTTCTCGATGCCGGTGTGCAGGTAGCCGATGCCGCAGCGGGCCTCGGTCACCGTCTCGCCGTCGATCTCCAGGATCAGCCGGAGCACACCGTGGGTGGACGGGTGCTGCGGACCCATGTTGACGACGATGCGCTCGTCGTCGGCCTTGCCGACGGTCTCGCTCAGCTCGTCCCAGTCGCCACCGGTGACCGTGAAGACCCGGCCCTCGGTGGTCTCCCGCTCCGAGGCCTGCTGGGGTGCTGCGTGCGACGTGCCATGCGTGCTCACGAGTACGACCTCCGCTGGTCCGGAGCCGGGATCTGGGCGCCCTTGTACTCGACGGGGATGCCGCCGAGGGGGTAGTCCTTGCGCTGCGGATGGCCCTGCCAGTCGTCCGGCATCATGATCCGCGTCAGGGCGGGGTGACCGTCGAAGACGATCCCGAAGAAGTCGTACGTCTCGCGCTCGTGCCAGTCGTTGGTCGGGTAGACCTCGACGAGCGACGGGACGTGCCGGTCGGCGTCGGAGACGCTCACCTCCAGCCGGATCAGCCGGTTGTGGGTGATCGAACGCAGGTGGTAGACGGCGTGCAGCTCGCGGCCCTTGTCCTCCGGGAAGTGGACGCCGCTCACCCCCGTGCAGAGCTCGAAGCGCAGCGCCGGGTCGTCGCGCAGGGTCCGGGCGATGAGGAGCAGGTGCTCGCGCGCGACGTGGAAGGTGATCTCGCCGCGGTCGACGACGACCTTCTCGATCGCGTTGTCCGGGACGAGACCCTGCTCCTCCAGGGCGCCCTCCAGCTCGTCGGCGACCTCGTCGAACCAGCCGCCGTAGGGGCGGTTCGCGGCACCCGGCAGGCGCACGGTGCGCACCAGCCGTCCGTACCCGGAGGTGTCGCCGCCGTTGTTGGCGCCGAACATGCCGTGCTGGACGCGGATCGCCTCGCCGTGGTCCCCGCGCTGACCGGGGAGGCCACTCGCCTGCACGTCCTTGTCCGGGTTCGGGGTGTCCGGGGAATCCGTCATCGGAGAAGCCCCTTCATCTCGATCGTCGGCAGCGCCTTCAGCGCCGCCTCCTCCGCCTCGCGCGCGGCCTGTTCCTGGTTCACGCCGAGCTTGCTGTGCTGGATCTTGTGGTGGAGCTTGAGAATGGCGTCCATCAGCATTTCGGGACGGGGCGGACATCCGGGGAGATAAATGTCAACAGGGACCACATGGTCAACACCCTGCACAATTGCGTAGTTGTTGAACATTCCGCCGCTGGATGCGCAGACGCCCATCGAGATGACCCACTTGGGGTTCGGCATCTGGTCGTAGACCTGGCGCAGGACGGGGGCCATCTTCTGGCTCACCCGGCCGGCCACGATCATCAGGTCCGCCTGGCGCGGGGAACCGCGGAAGACCTCCATCCCGAAACGGGCGAGGTCGTACCGGCCGGCCCCGGTGGTCATCATCTCGATGGCGCAGCAGGCCAGACCGAAGGTCGCCGGGAAGACCGACGCCTTCCGCACCCAGCCCGCGGCGGTCTCGACCGACGTCAGCAGGAATCCGCTCGGCAGCTTCTCTTCAATACCCATGGCTTTTCTCCGCCCCTAGTCCCATTCCAGACCGCCGCGCCGCCAGACATAGGCGTACGCGACGAAGACGGTGAGCACGAAGAGGAGCATCTCGACGAGCCCGAAGATCCCCAGGGAGTCGAAGGAGACCGCCCAGGGGTAGAGGAAGACGATCTCGATGTCGAAGACGATGAAGAGCATCGCCGTCAGGTAGTACTTGATCGGGAAACGGCCACCACCGGCCGGATGCGGAGTCGGCTCAATGCCGCACTCATATGCCTCCAATTTAGCCCTGTTGTACCGTTTTGGGCCGATAATTGAGGCCATGACCACGGAGAAGATCGCGAAGCCGGCCGCGAGGCCGCCCAGCACGAGGATGGGCGCGTAGGCATTCACGTCCCCGCTCCTTCCAGTCGACGATGACTGATGACGGACCGTGCCCGGGCGGGTGCGCCACGCCACCTAGATCCTCTCTATGTGAGGCAGTTCACAAGCCCGAACTGCCCGCATCTTATGCCTCCTGGTCTGTGATCTGCGACACGGGGTTCCCACCGGACTTTGTGATCTACACCACCCGTCGAAGGATGCCCTGTCCGGATGAGCGGTGATCTTCTCACGCAGGTATCTCAAATGATCACCAGAAGTCATATTTGCTCGCGTTATCGCTGGCCAGAGGGGGTGGCTCACTATCAGGCCATCGCGGCTCAAAGCAAATTGGAGCTCCCCCGGGCGGCGTGATAGCGCGCCGCCGCCCGTCCGGGTGAGGCGGGAAAGTCCGTGCTGACGGCGGCAGAACGCACGTGAACGCACGCACGAGGAAATGGACTTGGATATCCGATTCATCCCGAATAAGGAAGATCAAAAAAGGGACAATAGCACTGGGGTGGCGCCAACTGTGGCGCATCACACTTTTGTTGAACGGAACCGATTCCGCCTGATACCCAAGAGCGCATGCCCCTTCAGATCTCGCATATACGCCGCCGGCGACGCGCCACGCAGAGCACCAACTGGGTGCGCCGCGCTGGAGTCGCCGGCGGCGTCATCGGAACGCTCGCCCTCACCGGAATGTCCGCCCCCGCGAACGCGGAACCGACGCCCGCCGACCCGGCGACCACCGGGAGCATCCCGGTCATCCCCGCCCTCTCCACCGAGGCGAGCGCCGCTCAGGCCGCCGCCGCGATCGACGAGACCGTCGTCGAACAGCAGCTGGACGCGGCCCGCGACGAGGCCCGCGCCGAGGCGATGAAGGCAGCCGCCAAGAAGAAGGCCGCCGCCGACGCCCGCAAGGCCGCCGCCGCCAAGGCCGCCGAGGCCCGGGAGTCCGCCACGGCGTCCCGCTCGGCCGGGCGCACCGCGCTGACCGGCTCCGCCTCCGCCCCGTCGGTCGCGTCGATGTCGAGCTCGGCCGCCGGCGGCAGCGTCGCCTCCGTGCTCAGCTTCCTGAAGGCCCAGGTCGGCAAGCCGTACGTGTACGGCGCCACGGGCCCCAGCGCGTACGACTGCTCCGGCCTCACCCAGGCCGCGTTCCGGACCATCGGCGTCGAGCTGCCGCGCACCTCCCAGTCGCAGTCGACCTTCGGCACCCAGGTCCCCGTGAGCGAGGTCCAGCCGGGCGACCTTCTGTTCTGGGGCGGAGTCGGCTCCGCCTACCACGTCGCCGTCTACGTCGGCGACGGCCAGTACCTGGACGCGGCCAACCCGAGCAAGGGCGTCGTGATCCAGCAGATGGCCTATTACATGCCCACCTCCGCCGTCCGCGTGGCCTGATCCCGCGGCCCCGTCCCCACGGGGGGCCGCCGTCCGTACCCGGCCGGCGGCCCTTCAGCATGCCCCGGCCCACCCGCGCACCGGGCTCGTGAAGGCGTGCACACGCCCGTACGGGGCCGGGCCCGGCCCCGCCGTGGTGGCGGGGCCGGGCCCGGGCAGGGGGACGGTGACGGGGGCGTGGGCGGGGATCAGCGGCGGACGCAGACCTTGTGGGCGGGGTGCCAGACCTTCTCCCAGCGGACGGAGCCGTGGGACGACCCGCCGCGGCGGTCCCGGTCGCCCCGGCCGTCGTGGCCGGAGGCGTGGCGGTACGTCCAGTAACCCTTGTGCCAGGTGCAGTGGAGCTTCTTGCCGTGCCCGGAGCCGTGTCCGGACGGGGTGGCGGAGGCAGTGGCAGTCATCCCGCCGGCCGCGAGCAGAACAGCGGCGGCAGCGGTCGCAAGGGACTTCGTGAAGGTGTTCATGGTGTGGCCTTCCTCCCGTTGAGGGTGGTGTCCCCGGTGGGGTGAGCAAAAGTATGGGCACACCATCACGAACCGCGCATTTCGGGCCGATCACCCCAACACCCCCTCGCCACACGTGACATCGATGTCAGATTCGACGGCCGTCCCGCCGCGACCCCGCCCCGTATGGTGTTCACATGTTCGACACCGTGTCCCCCGCCGGGTTACGCGCGACCGAATACGCCTACCTGGACAAGAAGCAGCACGTCTACCTCGACCACACCGGCGCCGGCCTCCCCGCCGGGCACCAGCTCCGCGCCCACGCCGACCGGTTGACCTCGGACGCGTACGGCAACCCGCACTCGCAGAACCCCACCTCCACCGCCTCGGAGGAGCTGGTCGCCCGGACCCGCGCCGCCGTGCTGCGGCACTTCCGCGCCGACCCGGCGGAGTACGCGGTGGTCTTCACGGCGAACGCCACGGGCGCGCTGCGCCTGGTCGGCGAGGCCTACCCGTTCGGCCGCCGCGACCGCCTGGTGCTGCTCACGGACAACCACAACTCCGTCAACGGACTGCGCGAGTTCGCCCGCTCGCGCGGCGCCCGCACCACCTACGTCCCGCTCGACCTGCCGGACCTGCGCACCTCCGACGCGGCCGTGCGCGCCGCCCTGTCCGGCCGCCGCCGCGGGCTGTTCGCGTACCCGGCGCAGAGCAACTTCACCGGGGTGCGGCACCCGCTGCGCTGGATCGGCGAGGCGCGGGACGCCGGATTCGACGTGCTGCTGGACGCGGCCGCCTTCGCGCCGGCCGGGCGGCTGGACCTGTCGGCCGTGCACCCGGACTTCGTGGCGGTGAGCTGGTACAAGGTCTTCGGCTACCCCACCGGCATCGGCTCGTTGATCGTCCGCCGCGACGCCCTGCCGCGGCTGCGCCGGCCGTGGTTCTCCGGCGGCACGATCCACGTGGTCAGCGCGCAGGCGCAGTGGCACCGCATGGCCGACGACGAGTCCGCCTTCGAGGACGGGACGCTCAACTTCCTCCACATACCGGACGTGGAGACGGGACTGGACTTCATCGGCGCCGTCGGGGCGGACACGGTGCGACGCCATGTCGCCGAGCTGACCGCCGCGCTCCTGGACGGCCTGAGCGGCCTCGCGCACAGCTCCGGCGCCCCCATGGTCCGGCTGTACGGGCCCAAGGACACCGCGGACCGCGGCGGCACGGTCGCGCTCAACCTCCTCGACGTCCACGGGGAGGTGGTCGACGAGCGCGTGGTCGCCCGGGACAGCGCGGCGCACGGCATCTCGCTGCGCACCGGCTGCTTCTGCAACCCCGGTGCCGGCGAGGCCGCGTTCGGCATCGGCATGCCGGGACTGCGCCGGGCGGGCCGGGGAACCCGGGGCGCCGGCGGCACGATCGACGACTACCTGGGCCGCCTGGCGCTGCCCTCCGGCGGCGCGGTGCGCCTCTCGCTCGGCCTGCCCTCCAACCGCGCGGACGTGGACGCGTTCCTCGCCTTCGCCGCCGCGACCTACCGCGACCGCGTCCCGGACACCGCCGGTCTGCCCCCGAGACTGCGCTGCTGAACGACTTCCTGACGAATCATCAGCCCGTCAGCCGGGCGTCGAGCTCCCCGAGATCGGCCACGAACCACACCTGCTCGCCGCGGTTGGACTCGCGCACCAGGTCGCGCAGTGCCGTGCCGGCCCCGGTGTACGCGGACACGTCGCCGACGACCACCAGTCGCAGCCGGTAGTTGACGAACTTCTGCAGGATCTCCCCCGCCACCCCGGTGCGCAGCGCGAAGAAGCGCTCGTCGAACCGGGCCACGGGCACGGCCACCACCTCGGCGCGGGAGAACGCCGCGCCGATCACGTCGAGGGCGTCCTGCGGGCCCGCGATCCTCGGGCCGTCCTCCCCCAGCAGCAGGACGGGCACGCCCGCGCGTTCGGTCACCACGTCGGTCATGGCGTCGGCCTTTTGGGGTCGTCGAGGAACATGCCGTTCTCCGCTCCGAGCACACCGTCGATGATGTTCAGCACGTTCGTCGTGGGGGCGAGCCCGCCCAGCACCACGATCTTGAGCCGGGCACGCGGCGCGTCGTACACCGTCTGGATGCGCACCGGCTCCGCGCTGTCGCGCGGCATCCGGGCTCCGGCGGCGAGCAGGGTGCCCAGGCGGTCGGCGGCCGCCGCCCCGATGCCGTCGAGTTCGACGATGGCGGAGACCTCGGCCCGGCGCGGGGGCGGTGCGGGGGCCGGCCACCCGGTGAGCGCGTCGAGGTCGGCCGGCGCGACGCGGTACTGCTTGCCGATGCGCACGGCCTTCAGCCGTCCGTCGCGGATGTAGCCGCGCACGGTCCGCACATGCAGTCCGAGCCGCTCGGCGACCTGGTCGACCGAGTACCAATCCTGCTCCATGCTTACGCATCATACCCATCATGCAGGAAGATGGGGAAGGTTGTGTAGGCGTGAGTGCTCCTTCATCCCCGCCGCGCTGTGCGGCACCGGCGCGCCAGCACGATCCAGGTCCCGGCGAGGAAGAGCAGGGTGAAGCCGGCCAGCAGCGCGTCCCCGAGCACGGCGGGCCGGCCGAAGGTGTCCCCGTACGAGGCCAGCAGCGGCGGCCCGAGCGGTGAACGGCCGCCCGTCCACAGCTCCTCCAGGCCGATGCCGCTGCCCAGCGCCTCGTACGCCCAGCGGTTGGTCATCCCGTAGCTCAGTGCCCGGCCCGCCCAGGCCATCTGCGGGACGGGCACGAAGGCGCCGGAGAAGAGCACCTGCGGGAAGCAGAGCAGCGGCAGCAGCAACGTCGCCTGCGCGGGCTGCGAGACGCACGCGGAGGCGAGCAGCCCCAGCGCCAGCGCCGCCGCGGAGGCGAGCAGGGTGGTGGTCAGGAGCGAGCCGTAGACGTCCCACCCCGCCGGCGGCAGCCGGTCCAGGGCGCGCAGCACCGCGAGCAGCAGCACGTCCGCCGCCGCGAGCACCGGCAGCAGGACCGTCAGCTTGGCCAGCACATAGGGCCCGAGCCGCAGTACGGTCAGCCGCTCCCGGCGCACGACGGGCAGTTCGGCGCAGATCTGCAGCAGTCCGTAGGCCAGGCCGAAGAAGAAGGCCCCGAAGGCGATCCAGAACAGGATCATCGCCGAGGAGGACGGCATGGGGGCGTCCGGGTCGAAGGCACCGGGTTTGAACAGCAGGGCGAACATCGCCACGATCATCACCGGCGACCCGGCGAGGACCGCCCGCGACAGCCGGTCGCGCCGCAGGATCTCGGCGTTGCGCCGGGTCAGCAGCGCCCACTGCCGCACCGCGCCGAGCCGCGGGGCGGCCGGCCCGGCGGCGTCCGTCACCGAGGGCAGCGGCTCGCCGGACTCCGCGGCGCCCGGGTGCCGCGCGCCGGCCGCGACCTTGCCGTAGACCTCCTCCACCGTCGCCGCGCCGAAGGCCGTGCACAGCTCCCCCGGCGGGCCGTCGTAGGCGGTCTCCCCGTCGGGCGCGAGGAAGAGCACCCGGTCGGCGCGGCCGAGGTCGGCCGGGGTGTGCGTGGTGAGGACGACGGTGGTCCCGGCGGCGGCCAGTTCGCGCAGGGTGGCGACGAGCGCGGCGCCGGTGGCCGGGTCGAGGCCGGAGGTGGGTTCGTCGAGGAAGAGCACTCCGGGCCGGGTGAGCAGTTCGACGGCGATGCTGACCCGCTTGCGCTCACCGCCGCTGAGGGTGCCGACGGTCTGCCGCTCCTGCCCGGTCAGCCCGAGCTCGCGCAGCACCCGCGTCACCGCCTCGTCCACGGCGGCGGCGCCCGTGCCCGGCGGCATGCGCAGCCGGGCGGCGTACCGCAGCGTGCGGCCCACCGGCAGTTCGCGGTGGATGATGTCGTCCTGCGGGACGAAGCCCATCGCGTCGCCGCGCGGGCCGGCGCCCGCTCCGCCGCCCTCACTGCCGCGGAGCCCCGCCAGCGACTCCAGAAGAATCGTTTTCCCTGCACCGCTGCCACCGGCGACGGCGGTCACCCCGCCGGTGGCGCGCACGGTTAAGCCGGACGTCGTCACGACCGCGGGGCCACCTTCGACAGGCCGTTGATGACACGGTCCATCGCGTCGCCGCCCGACGGGTCGGTGAGGTTCGCCAGCAGCTTGAGCGTGAAGCGCATCAGCAGCGGGTGGCTGAGCCCGCGCTGCGTCGCCACCTTCATGACCTTCGGGTTGCCGATCAGCTTCACGAAGGCCCGGCCGAGCGTGTAGTAGCCGCCGTAGGTGTCCTTCAGGATGCGCGGGTAGTTGTGCAGCGCCAGCTCCCGCTGCGCCGCGGTCCCGCGCGCGTGCGCCTGGACGATGACGTCGGCGGCGATGCGGCCGGATTCCATCGCGTAGGCGATGCCCTCGCCGTTGAAAGGGTTGACCAGGCCGCCCGCGTCGCCCACGAGCAGCAGGCCGCGGGTGTAGTGCGGCTGGCGGTTGAAGGCCATCGGGAGCGCGGCGCCGCGGATGGGGCCGGTCATGTTCTCGGGGGTGTAGCCCCAGTCCTCGGGCATGGACGCGCACCAGGCCTTGAGGATCTCGCGCCAGTCCAGTTCCTTGAAGGAGGCGGAGGTGTTGAGCACCCCGAGACCGACGTTGGACGTCCCGTCGCCCATGCCGAAGATCCAGCCGTAGCCGGGCAGCAGCCGGGGGTCGCCGGGGACGCGCCGGTCCCACAGCTCCAGCCAGGACTCCAGGTAGTCGTCGTCGTGGCGGGGCGAGGTGAAGTACGTGCGGACCGCGACGCCCATCGGACGGTCCTCGCGGCGGTGCAGGCCCATCCCCAGCGAGAGCCGGGTGGAGTTGCCGTCGGCGGCCACGACCAGCGGGGCGTGGAAGGTGACCGGGGTCTTCTCCTCGCCGAGCTTCGCCTCGACCCCGGTGATGCGGCCGGTGCGCTCGTCGCGGATCGGGCCGGAGACGTTGCAGCGCTCGTACAGCCGCGCACCGGCCTTCTCGGCCTGGCGGGCCAGGACCTCGTCGAAGTCCTCGCGCTTGCGGACGAGTCCGTAGTCGGGGTACGAGGCCAGGTCGGGCCAGTCGAGCTGGAGCCGGACACCGCCGCCGATGATGCGCAGGCCCTTGTTGCGCAGCCAGCCCGCCTCCTCGGAGATGTCGATGCCCATCGCGACGAGCTGCTTGGTCGCCCGCGGGGTGAGACCGTCGCCGCACACCTTCTCGCGGGGGAACGCGGTCTTCTCCAGCAGCAGGACGTCCAGACCGGCCTTCGCCAGGTAGTACGCGGTCGTCGAACCGGCGGGACCGGCCCCGACGACGATCACATCGGCACTGCGCTCGGAGGCGACGGTCGTGTCAGTCACGGTCGGGATCTCCCGTCGGTATGGGTCATCGGCGTTGAGAGTCTATGAGGCGGCGCCCCGGGTCAGCGCACCGCCCGGTGCAGTGCCACGATCCCGGCCGACAGGTTGCGCCACGCGACCTTCGACCAGCCGGCCCCGGACATCCGTCCGGCCAGCGCGGGCTGGTCGGGCCAGGAGCGGATCGACTCGGCGAGGTAGACGTACGCGTCGGGGTTGCTGCTGACCGCGCGGGCCACCGGCGGCAGCGCCCGCATCAGGTACTCCGTGTAGACGGTGCGGAACGGCGCCCAGGTGGGGTGGCTGAACTCGCAGATGACCACGCGCCCGCCGGGCCGGGTGACGCGCAGCATCTCGCGCAGCGCGGCGTCGGTGTCGTGGACGTTGCGCAGCGCGAAGGAGATGGTGACGGCGTCGAAGACCCCGTCGGCGAACGGCAGCCGGGTCGCGTCGCCCGCGGTGAGCGGCAGCGAGGGGTGCCGGCGCTTGCCCTCGCGCAGCATGCCGAGTGAGAAGTCGCACGGCACGACGCTCGCCCCGGCCCGCAGGAAGGGCAGCGAAGAGGTGCCCGTGCCGGCGCCGAGGTCCAGCACCCGCTCGCCGGGCCGCACGTCCAGGGCCTGCGCGACGGCCTTGCGCCAGCGCCGGTCCTGCCCGAGCGAGAGCACGTCGTTGGTCAGGTCGTAGTTGGCGGCGACGTCGTCGAACATCGCGGCGACTTCGTGCGGCTGCTTGTCCAGGGAGGCTCGGGTCACGCCCCCATTGTTCACCCGGCGGCCCCGGGTCCCGCGCAGGGGCCCGGGGGAGCCGTCACGGGATGCCGAGCGACGTCTCGCAGTGGTCGGCGCGGTCGCGGCTGCCGGCCTCGCCGTCGCAGAGGTCGCGGTCCGCGCCGCCGTCGATCCGGTCCTGGCCCGGTCCCGCGCGGACGACGTCGTCACCGGGACCGGCCACCAGCAGATCGCGGCCGCCCGCCGCGCCGTTGCTCGCGTCCCGGGCGACGTTCGTGTTGTCGCCGAAGATCGTGTCGCGGCCGCGGTGCCCGGTGATCACGTCGTCGCCCGCCGAGGTGACGTGGTCGCCCGAGTTGTCCCCGATGAGCGTCTCGTCGGCGGAGCCGCCGATGATCCGGTCGTCGCCGGAACCCGCGGCGGTACGGCCCCGGCTGACCGAGAAGTTGTCGCCGACGACCTCGAAGCCGCCGTCGGCGCCGAGGTCGAGGAGGTCGTCCCCGCCGCCGCCGACGGCGTTCAGGAAGGCGAAGCTGTCGCCGACCAGGCGGTCGGCGCCGGGCCCGCCGTTGAGGACGTCGTCGCCCGCGCCGAAGGCGTTGCCGGTGTCGGAGGCGGAGTCGCCGGTCATGAGGTCGTCGCCGGGACCGCCGTCCATGCGGTCGTCGCCGCCGCCGAAGGCGTCGCCCGCGGTGGCGCTGTTGTCGCCCGCCGCACGGTCGTTGCCCTCCCCCAGGATCAGCAGGTCGTCGCCCTGGCCGACGGCGTCGCCGCTGTCGGTGAACAGGTCGCCGGCCGCCAGGTCGTCGCCTGCGCCGGTGGCGATGCTGTCGTTCCCCGGGCCGCCGCTGACCCGGTCGTTCCCGGCGAGGGAACAGATGCGGTCGTCACCGCCCCCGCCGTCGATGCGGTCCGGCCCGGCGGAGCCGACGATGACGTCGTCGCCCGGGGTGCCCTGGATGCCGCCGGAGCCGGTGATCGTCGGCACGCGGCCGAAGCACACCGCCGCCCCCGCTGAGGGCGCCTCACCGGTGGCGGCCGCGGGGAGGGCCACGAGGGCGATCGCCGTGAGCACGGCGACCACCGGGGCCGCGAGGCGGCCGGATATGACGCGGGGTATGGATATGTCCGGCATGACCGGAACCTAAGCGACGGCCTGTCAGCCGGCCACCGGTGTACGGCGGCCGGGTGATCTCCTCACGCCCTGCGGTACAGCAGCCGTCCCCCGACGACCGTCGCCAGGCACGCGCCGCTCCCGTCGACGACGGCGAAGTCCGCCCGCGCGCCCGGGGCGGGCTCGGGTGCCCGGCGCGCGGGCAGCAGCCCGCTGCGGTCCAGCGCGGAGCGCAGCGCGGGGTCGTCGGGAACGGTCGCCACGGCCGTGACACCGCGGCCCAGCAGGGCGTGCACCCGCTCGCGCGGACTCGGCGCCGGGGGCAGGGCGCCCTCGTGGGTCAGGCCGGGCCGCAGTGTGCCGGGCCAGGACCTGACGCGGGCTCCGGGACGGCTCGCGCGCAGCACGTCCAGCGGGCCGACGGCGGCGATGGTGCCGCCGTCGACCACCAGGGCCGCGCCGTCCGCGCCGGCGTGGATCGTCAGCATCGCGGACCGCCCGCGCCGGTCAGGAGGTGCTGATCAGCTTGAGCTCGGGGTGCGCCGTGCCGCCCTCGATGGCGGTCGACGACAGGTGCGAGACGACGTGGTCGTCGACCGGGTCGTTCGCCGGGTCGTCGTGCACCACGAGGTGCTCGTACGTGGTGGCGCGCTGGGCCGGGACGCGGCCCGCGGCCCGGATCAGGTGGATCAGCTCCATGCGGTTCGAGCGGTGCTTGGCACCGGCCGAGGACACGACGTTCTCCTCCAGCATCACCGAGCCGAGGTCGTCGGCGCCGTAGTGCAGCGACAGCTGGCCGACCTCCTTGCCGGTGGTCAGCCAGGAGCCCTGGATGTGGGCGACGTTGTCCAGGAAGAGCCGGGCGATCGCGATGATCCGCAGGTACTCGAAGAGCGTCGCCTGCGTGCGGCCCTTCAAGTGGTTGTTCTCGGGCTGGTAGGTGTACGGGATGAAGGCGCGGAAGCCGCCCGTACGGTCCTGGACGTCGCGGATCATCCGCAGGTGCTCGATGCGCTCGGCGTTGGTCTCGCCGGTGCCCATGAGCATGGTGGAGGTGGACTCCACGCCCAGGTTGTGCGCGGTCTCCATGATCTCCAGCCAGCGCTCGCCGCTCTCCTTCAGCGGGGCGATCACCTTGCGCGGCCGCGCCGGCAGCAGCTCGGCGCCGGCGCCCGCGAAGGAGTCCAGGCCGGCCGCGTGGATGCGGGTGATGGCCTCGTCCACCGACACCTTGGAGATGCGGGCCATGTGCTCGACCTCGGAGGCCCCGAGGGAGTGGATGACCAGCTGGGGGTAGGCCTGCTTGATGGCGCTGAAGTGCTTCTCGTAGTACTCGACGCCGTAGTCCGGGTGGTGGCCGCCCTGGAACATGATCTGGGTGCCGCCGAGTTCGACGGTCTCCGCGCAGCGGCGCAGGATGTCGTCCAGGTCGCGGGTCCAGCCCTTGGCGGTGTCCTTGGGCGCGGCGTAGAAGGCGCAGAACTTGCAGGCCGTCACGCAGACGTTGGTGTAGTTGATGTTGCGCTCGATGATGTACGTCGCGATGTGCTCGACGCCCGCGTAGCGACGGCGGCGCACCGCGTCCGCGGCGGCGCCGAGTGCGTGCAGGGGTGCGGAGCGGTAGAGGTCGAGCGCCTCCTCGGGGGTGATGCGGCCACCGTCGGCGGCACGGTCGAGGACGGACTGCAGGTCGGCGTTCTCGCGCACCGGGCATCCCTTCCGAGGGGTTGTGACGGACCCGCTCAGCCTACGCCAGGGGTTCAGCCGCCCTGCCTCCTGAGGTCGCCTTCGGGGTTCCCGGCCAGCGAGTCGCCCGATTGGTAGTGCAGCGAGCCGTCGTCGTCGAGGGTGAAACGCTCGTCCGCCGAGCCGTCCGAACACACCCCGGGATGCGGGTTGGTGCCCCCGCTGGTGTCCAGCACGATCCACCGCTCGGTGGCCGTGGCGAGCTTCCACTGCCCGCCGCAGTCGTAGGTCTGCCCGAGCAGCGACAGCACGCTCTTGTCGTGGCCGACGACCGCGCCGACCTTGCCGGGGGTGATGGTGATCTCGAAGGTGCCGGGAAGGCCGTGGGCGGTGACGGTGTCGCCCTTCCATGTGCCGGCGAAGGCCGCGGGCAGCGACGCCAGCCGCGGCGCGGAGGGGGTCGCCGAGCCGTGCGACGGCGACCCCGACCCCGAATCCGACGCCTCCGACGACGAGGTGGTCCGCGAGGTCGTCGGGTTCCCGCCGCCCTTGCCCTGGTCGTCGTCCGCGCCACCGCTGTGGAGCACGAGCCCCAGCGTCACCGCCGCCGCGACCAGCACGATGCCGGCGCCCGCCAGCGACGCCGCCCGCCCCCGGCGGGGCACGGCCGGGGTGCTGACCGGCGGCGGCGTGGCGGCGAACGAGGACGGCACCGCGTCGTGCGGCTCGGTCAGCCGCGGCGGCGGGCCGAAGGTGCCGTACGAGGGGTGGGAGCCGTACGAGGAACCCGTGCCGCCGGTACCGCTGTCCGTGCCGTGGCCCAGCGCCCCGGGCGGCGGTGTCGGCTCCAGGTCCAGCAGTTCCACCGCCTGGCGGCCGAGCCGCTCGGTCAGCGCCGCGGGCAGCCAGCCGCCGCGCACCAGGGAGGCGGCCCCGCCGTCCGGCGCGAGCAGGCCGGCGAGCTGACGGGGCGTGGGCCGCGCCGCGGGGTCCTTGGCCAGACAGGACTCGGCGACCTCGCGCAGCCCGGCGGGCATGCCGTCGAACTCGGGCTCCTCGTGGGCGACCTTGTACAGCAGCACGGCCGCGCTGTCGCCGGGGAACGGGCCCTGTCCGGTCGCGGCGAACACGATCACGGCGCCGAGGGCGAAGACATCGGCGGCCGGCCCGGTCGGCCGGCCGGTGACCTGCTCGGGCGCCATGTAGCCGGGCGAGCCGACCACCACGCCCTTGCTGGTGAGCGCCGCGGTGGCGTCCATGGCACGGGCGATGCCGAAGTCGATCAGCACCGGCCCGTCCAGCGAGAGCAGCACGTTGGAGGGCTTGATGTCGCGGTGCACCAGGCCCCGTCCGTGCACCTCCTCCAATGCCTCGGCGAGCCCGGCGCCCAGCGCCCGCACGCCGTCCTCCGGCAGCGGCCCGAAGGTCTTCACGGCGTCGGACAGCGCGGGCCCGGCGACGTAGCGGGTGGCCACCCACGGCACCGGCGAGTCGGTGTCCGCGTCGAGCACCGGGGCGCTCCACGCGCCGCCGACCCGGCGCGCCGCGTCCACCTCGCGCTGGAAGCGGGTGCGGAACTCCAGGTCGTCGGCGAGTTCCGAGCGCACCACCTTCACGGCCACCGTCCGGCCGCCCGGGCTGCGCCCGAGGTAGACCCGGCCCATGCCGCCGGCCCCGAGCCGGCCGAGCAGCCGGTAGGGACCGATCGCCGTGGGGTCGTTCGCCTGCAGCGGTTGCATCTGCGCGCCTCTCGCGGTGCGGAAGGTCGAAGAACAACGGGAGTTCCCCGGATATGCCGGGCAACCTACGGGAAGCCGGTGAAATCAGAGAAGGTGCACGCGCGCCCCGGACGGGAACCCCACGCGGCGGGCGAACTCGGCGATACCCGTCAACTGGTCCCGGCCGAGGGAGAAGTCCAGCGTGGTGAAGTAGCGCTGCAGGGTGTCCGCGTCGAAGGACTCCCAGCGGGCGGCCTGTTCCGCGACCTTCTCCACCTCCTCCATGCTCAGGTCGCGGGAGGCGAGGAAGGCCCGGTGCACCTCGTGCACCGCCTCGGGGTGCGCGGCCAGGTAGTCCCGGCGGGCGGCCCAGACGGCGAAGACGAAGGGCAGCCCGGTCCACTCCTTCCACATCAGGCCGAGGTCGTGGACCTCCAGGCCGAGCCGCGGCGCGTCGTGCAGCGAGGCGCGCAGCGCGGCGTCGCCGATCAGGACGGCGGCCTGCGCCTCCTGCATCATCAGCGACAGATCCGGCGGGCACGTGTAGTAGTCGGGCTCGACCTTGTACTGCTCGGCCAGCAGCAGCTCCGCGAGTCGCACGGACGTACGACTCGTGGAACCCAGGGCGACCCGGGCGCCGTCCAGGTTGCCGAGCGGGACCTGGCTCACGATCACGCAGGACATGACGGGCCCGTCGCAGCCGACGGCGATGTCCGGGAGGGCGACGAGCTCGTCGGAGTGGCGCAGGTACTCCATGAGCGTGATCGGGCCCACGTCGAGGTGGCCGGACACGAGCTGGGCGCTCAGCTTCTCGGGGGTGTCCTTGGTGAGTTCCAGGTCCAGAAGGGCACCCGTTCGGGCCAACCCCCAGTAAAGAGGGACGCAATTCAGGAACTGGATGTGCCCGACGCGAGGCCGGGTCCGGCGCTCACCACCGGCGGAGGGAAGAGGCGCAGATTTGTCCACATCAGGAGGCTAGACCCCCGCTCCGGCGATCTTTCGCCGGGGCCCGCCGGGGGGTCGCGGCGGACACTGCCCGGAGGCCACGGGTTCACCCCGTGTTCGAGCTTTAGGCGGTCCGGGTGAATGGGGATCTTGTTGCTCTTCCCCGGTGAGGATGCTCCGTGCTACTGTCGTCGCAAGTTGCAGTTTGGTTTCCCTTGCAGTACAAAGCCTGCGGAGCATGTGACCGCGGGCTTTTGTAGTTTTCAGACTTCTTGCGGTTAGCAGGGCAGGTTCTGGAGCAGGGCAACCCTTTGGCCCAAGGAGGGCTTATGGCTACCGGAACCGTCAAGTGGTTCAACGCCGAGAAGGGCTTCGGCTTCATCGCCCAGGACGGCGGCGGCCCCGATGTCTTCGTCCACTACTCCGCGATCAACGCCAGCGGCTTCCGCTCGCTGGAGGAGAACCAGGCGGTGACCTTCGACGTCACGCAGGGTCCGAAGGGCCCGCAGGCGGAGAACGTCGTCCCCGCCTAATTGCGGACAGACGTGTAGTACCCGATTAGCAGTACCCAAGGAGCCCCGCGCTGTGTGCGGGGCTCCTGCCTTTTCCGGCGACGGTCGGCGGGCCGTGGACCGTGTGCCGCGGGCGATGCGCGGCATTTCAGAGGGGTGAGCGTTACTTCGGGTAACATCACGCACACCTGAAACGCGCCGCGGCCTTCGCCAGGGGGAGTTCCGTGCCACTGCTGCTGACCCTCGCCAAGGGGGTACTGACCGGCGTCGGCAAGCGTCCTGCGGCCGGCTCCCCGCTGCCCCCGGAGCGTCTCACCGCGCCGGCCGTCCGGATCGACCCCGGCCGCGCCGCCGCCTACGCCCGTGTGTGCGGGTTCCCCGCGCCGGAGACAGCCGTGCCGGTGACCTACCCGCACATCCTCGGGTTCCCGCTCGCGGCGCGGCTGATGGCGCGACGCCGCTTCCCGCTCCCGCTGCTCGGGCTGGTGCACACCGCGATCGAGATCACGCAGCACCGGCCGCTGCTGCCCGCGGAGACGCCCGGCATCACCGTCCACGCGCTGGAGCTGCGCGCCCACCGCCGCGGGGTGGAGGTCGTCGTCGTCACGGAGGCCCGGATCGACGGCACGGTGGTCTGGGAGGACCGCAGCACGTATCTGGCCCGGACCGGCGGGCCCGCCCGCACCGCCGCCCCGCCGGAGGCACGGCGGCCGCTGCCGGAGGTGGCGCGATGGCGGCTCGCCGCCGACCTGGGGCGCCGGCACGCGGCGGTCTCGGGCGACTGGAACCCCATCCACGTGCATCCGCTCACCGCCCGGCCGCTCGGCTTCCCCCGGGCCATCGCCCACGGCATGTGGACCGTCGCCCGGTGCGCGGCCGAGGCGGTCCCGGGCACGGCCCGGGGCGTCGTCCTGCGCGCGCAGTTCAAGGCGCCCGTCCTGCTGCCCACCACCGTCGTGCACGCCGTGGACGCCGGTGCGTTCGAGCTCCGCTCGGCCGACGAACCGTCCCGTGTGCACCTGACGGGCTCGGTGCGGCTCCTGTGAACCCGGCCCCCGGGCCGCGGGGTCAGCTACCGGTCGCCGCGCGCGAGGCGTCGTCCGCCTCGTCCTCCTGGGCGGCGCTGGCGGCGAGGTTGGCCCTCGTGCGCTCCACCCGGGTCGAGACCTGCACGGAGGCCTGCTCGCGCAGACCGCGCAGCACGACGAAGCTGAGCGGCGCGCTGATCACCAGCGCCAGCAGCATGACCCACAGCAGGTTGGAGTCGCCGAGGCCGGCCGGCAGCACGTGGACGTAGACCAGCCCCCAGATGACGAGGAAGCAGGCCGCGAAGAGGCCAAGGCGCATCAGGGAGTAGCGCAGCATGGGACTCGGCTTCCAGCTCACGGCGATGCCACTTCCTTCGGTGTGTTCGGCGGTCCGGTCCGCGGGACGTACCGGACGTACTCCCCCACCAGTGAAGCACGCGGCTTTCGGGCTCAGAGCAGCGGGAGCCACATCGTGAGCTCGTCCCGGTCGTCACCTGCGGCGACACGGATCGCGCCGGGCGTCCTGCCGACCTCCTTGTAGCCGACGGAGGCGTAGAAGCGGTCCAGGCCCATGCCGCTGCGGCAGGTGAGCCGCAGTCCTTCCAGGCCGAGCTCGCGTGCCGCGTTCTCGGCCTCGCGCAGCAACTCCGCGCCGTGACCGCGGCCCTGGTGGGCGGGGTCGACCATGACGGTGTAGAGCCAGGCCCAATGGCCCATCAGGCGGTGGTTGTTGAGGGCTATGAAGGCCGTCGCGGCCAGGCGCCCGTCCTCGAATCCGGCGATCAGATGCGCCCTGCCCTCGGCTATCGCCTCGCAACGGCCCTGCGCCTGCGGGGCCACGTCGGCGGCGGTGACGGGCGGCACGAAGCCTACGGCGCCACCGGCGTTGGTGACGTCCGTCCAGAGGGTCACGAGCTGGTTCCGCAGGTCGGCGGTGAGCTCGGGGTCGAGGGTGAAGCGCAGTGCCATGGCGAAAACTGTAAGGACACGCACTGACGGCATCTGAAGCCGGTCCGGACTGCGGGCGACATTCACGTGAAGCGCGGGCCCCGGGATTCCCGGGGCCCGCGGCCCGCCCCGCGGTGCGCGGTGCGGGTCAGAAGCGCATCGGCTGCGGCGCCTCGCGGCGCGCGGCGTCCGGGCCCGGGTACTCGCGGATGATCTCGTAGCGGGTGTTGCGCTCGACCGGACGGAAGCCCGCGTCCGTGATGAGCTCCAGCAGGTCGTCGCGGGTGAGCTTGTTGGGCGTGCCGTAGTTGTCGGCGTCGTGAGTGATCTTGTACTCGACGACCGAGCCGTCCATGTCGTCCGCGCCGTGCTGGAGCGCCAGCTGGGCGGTCTGCACACCGTGCATGACCCAGAAGACCTTCACGTGGGGGACGTTGTCGAACAGCAGCCGGGAGACGGCGAAGGTCTTCAGCGCGTCGGCGCCGGAGGCCATGGTGGTGCGCGCCTGGAGCGTGTTGCGGACCTTGCCGTCCTTCAGGTCGACGAAGTCGTGCTGGTAGCGCAGCGGGATGAAGACCTGGAAGCCGCCGGTCTCGTCCTGCAGCTCGCGCAGCCGCAGTACGTGGTCCACCCGGTGCCGGGGCTCCTCGATGTGCCCGTACAGCATGGTGCACGGGGTCTTGAGGCCCTTCTCGTGCGCCAGGCGGTGGATGCGCGACCAGTCCTCCCAGTGGGTGCGGTGGTCGACGATGTGCTGCCGCACCTCCCAGTCGAAGATCTCGGCGCCGCCGCCGGTCAGCGACTCCAGGCCGGCCTCGATCAGCTCGTCCAGGATCTCGCTCGCGCTCAGTCCGGAGATCGTCTCGAAGTGGTGGATCTCGGTGGCGGTGAACGCCTTGAGGGAGACGTGCGGCAGCGCCTCCTTGAGCGCCTTGAGCGAGCGCGGGTAGTAGCGCCACGGGAGCGTGGGGTGCAGGCCGTTGACGATGTGGAGCTCGGTGAGGTTGTCCCCCTCCATCTCCTTGGCCAGCCGCACGGCCTCCTCGATGCGCATCGTGTACGCGTCCTTCTCCCCCGGCTTGCGCTGGAAGGAGCAGTAGGCGCAGGAGGCCGTGCACACGTTGGTCATGTTGAGGTGACGGTTGACGTTGAAGTGGACGACGTCACCGTTCTTCCGCGTCCGCACGTGGTGGGCGAGGCCGCCCAGCCAGGCGAGGTCGTCGGACTCGTAGAGGGCGATGCCGTCCTCACGGGTCAGCCGCTCACCCGCCCGGACCTTCTCCTCCAGCTCCCGCTTGAGCCCAGCGTCCATGCCTCGCCTCGCCTCCATACTGTCCTTGACCGGCAGACAACCCGATCGACCTTACGCCTACATGGTCTCGGGCAGTTCCCCGACCCGGTTCTCCCACTTCGTGGACAGCACGATGGTGGTGCGGGTGCGCGCGACGCCCTTGGTGCCGGACAGCCGGCGGATCGTGTGCTCCAGGCCGTCCACGTCGGGGACGCGGACCTTGAGCATGTAGGAGTCGTCCCCGGCGATGAACCAGCAGTCCTCGATCTCGTCGAGATCGCGCAGCCGGGTGGCCACGTCCTCGTGGTCGGCGGCGTCGCTGAGCTGCAGGCCGACCAGGGCGGTGACGCCGAGGCCGAGGGCGGCGGGGTGGATGGTGGCCCGGTAGCCGGTGATCACACCGGCCTGCTCCAGACGGTTGATCCGGTCGGTGACGCTGGGACCCGACAGGCCCACCAGCCGGCCCAGCTCGGCGTACGAGGCCCGGCCGTTCTCACGGAGGGCCTGGATGAGCTGCCTGTCCACCGCGTCCATCAGACTGGACCCCTTCATTCATGCCGTGATTGCGCTGTCGGGACAAGAATCTAAGGCATCGGCGGGCATGTGCCTTGCGCAGTGAGCGGCCGCAGCCTCATCCGCCGTCATCCGCCTCGGCAGTCCCGGTCATCCCGGCCATCCCGCGCATTTCGTCCGTGTCCCTCGTCACGGCGGTCCCGGCAGCAGCTTGCGCGGCCCCCAGCTCCCCCTCCCAGCGGTGGTAGAGCTTGTGCGGCACCCCGGCGGCGTCCAGCACCCGCCCGGCGACGAAGTCGACCAGGTCCTGGATGTGCCGGGCGCCCGCGTAGAACGCCGGGGACGCGGGCAGCACCACGGCGCCCGCGTCGTCCAGCGCGACCAGGTGCCGGAGCGTCTGCCCGCCGAGCGGGGTCTCCCGCACGGCGACGACCAGCGGCCGCCGCTCCTTCAGGGTGACACTGGCGGCGCGCTGCAGCAGGTCCTTGGAGAGCCCCAGCGCCACCCCGGCCACACAGGCGGTGCTCGCCGGGACGATCAGCATGCCCTTGACGGGGTACGAGCCCGAGCTCGGCCCGGCCGCCAGATCCCCGGCGGCCCAGTGACGCACCCGGGTGACGTCGGCCCCGAAGCGGTCCGGGGTGCCGTCGGCGCCGCGGGCCAGCCAGCGGGACAGGTCCTCGCGCCAGTGGCCGTCCCGGAAGGGGGCCCCGGTCTCGTCCAGCACCGTGAGCCGCGCGGCCCGGCTGACCACCAGGTCGACGGCCTCGCCCGCGTCCAGCAGCGACCGGATCACGGCGGCCGCGTACGGCGTCCCGGAGGCCCCGGAGACCCCGACCACCCAGGGCGTCCCATGCCCGCTGTCGTCCATGTGGCGAGCCTAACCGGCCGCTCGTACAACCTTCCGGCCGGCTCACATGTCAGTGAGGTGTTCATGTAACGACCAAGGGGTTGGGGAGAACACCATCAACGCCATGCGCAAGGGCATCGCCGCCGCCGGCTGCGCCGCCTTCATCGCCACCACCGCCACCGCGTGCGGCACCGCCGGGAACCTGAGTGCCGGCGCCAAGGTCCAGCAGGCGCTGGACCGGCTCGGAGAGCAGAAGGCCGTCACGCTGTCCGTCGGCTTCGGCGGCAGCGAGCAGCAGATCTGGTCCGCGCTGAAGGGCTCGGACGGTTTCACCCAGGACAACGCGAAGATGCTCGCCGGGCTCGACGTCTCGCTGTCCATGAGCGCCGCCAAGCCGCTGAAGGACGTCAAGGGCGACGAAGGCGACGAGACCTCGGTCGCGCTGCAGGTCTCGCTCGGCCGGGGCAAGGACCTGCTGGAGATCCGCAGCCTCGCGGGGAAGCAGGCCTATCTCCGGGCGGACCTGCGGCAGTTCCTGTCGCTCGCCGACGATCTCGCCACCCAGCAGGACAAGGCCGATCTGCAGGGCTTCCGGCAGATGCTCGACGCCGCCGACGACCTGCCCTCCTCGCTCAAGTCCGTGAAGGACGCGCTCGGCGGCAAGTGGGTCTCCGTCGACCCCAAGGGCTACGAGGAGTTCTTCAAGAGCATGGCCAAGGACAACCCGGCCGGCTCGCCGCTGCCGGACACCTCGGCGCTGGACGCCAAGACGCAGGAGCGGATCACCAAGGCGCTGCGCGACGCCCTTGAGCACAACGCGAAGTTCACCGACGCCGGCAGCAAGGACGGCGCCGACCACGTCAAGGTCACCGTGCCCGCGGGGAAGACGGCCGACGCGCTCGCCGGCGCCCTCGAACCGCTGGCGGACCAGCTGCCGGACGGGTTCTCGCCCGCCGACCTGAAGAAGGTGCCGGACAAGGACGTCAGCGTGGACGTCGCCATCAAGGACGGCACGCTGTCGGGAGTCAGCCTGGACCTCGACCAGTTCGACACCGGCGACGAGATCCACGGCGCGCTGCCGCTGACCGTCGGCTTCGCGCCCGACGCCCGGCCCGTCTCCGCCCCGGCCGGCGCCACCCCGCTCGACCCCCAGGACATCATGGGTGCCGTGATGCAGCTCATGGCGGGTGGAATGGACGCCTGAGACGCGGAACCGCCACAAACCCCCATGTCGTTGTCTACCGTGGGAAGTCCGGGGAAGTCCGGCCGGACACACGGACGGTGGACCACCACGAGGGGGGATCCTGTGGCGTACGAACCCATCGCCGGCCACGATGCCGGTGACGCCCGGCACGGCGCCCGCTACGGCGCGGTGCCGGGCCCGGGCGTCCGCGCCCGCACGGCCGGGGCGCTCATGCTCACCTGGGTCGGGCTGCTCTGGCTGATCGAGTCGATCGACCTGATGACCCACCACGCGCTGGACACCTTCGGCATCGTGCCGCGCGAGCCCGGGGAGCTGCGGGACATCGTGCCGGCGGCCTTCATCCACTTCGGCTTCGACCACGTCGCCGCCAACAGCCTCCCGTTGCTGGTCCTCGGGTTCCTGGCGGCGCTGCGCGGCACCCGCCGCTTCCTGAGCGTGGCCTTCGTCATCATCCTGTGCAGCGGCCTGGGCGTCTGGCTGGTCGCGCCGCCGCACACCAACACCGCGGGCGCGTCCGGTCTGGTCTTCGGCCTCTTCGGCTATCTGCTGGTGCGCGGCTTCGTGGACCGGCGGCTGATCGACATCGCGGTCGGACTGGTCGTCGCGGTGCTGTACGGCTCGATCCTGTGGGGCGTGCTGCCCACCGCGCAGGGCGTGTCCTGGCAGGGCCATCTCTTCGGCCTGGCGGGCGGTGTGGCGGCGGCGTTCCTGTTCCGGGACCGACCCGCCGACGGCTTGATCCGCTGAGGCCGTAGGATCCGGGAAACACGATCACGGGGGGCGGTCGCGCATGACCGATTTCAGCAAGCACGAAGGCATACCGCCGCAGGACGCGGCACCTCAGCAACCGCCGCAAGGGCCGCCGCAGGCAGCCCCGCAGGACCCGCCGCCGCCCGGACCCGGCCCGTACGCCGCTCCCGGCCCCGGCGCGGGACCGTACCCGCCGTCGCCCCCGCCGTACGGCCACCCCGGTCCCGGCTGGGCGGGCGCCCCCGGTTACCCGCCGCCGTTCCCGCCGCCGCCGATGCGGCCGCCGACCGGTCCGGCGATGTGGGCCCACCTGAGCGCCCTGATCACGGTCCTCGTGGGCTCCAGCATCTGCTGCCTCGGCTGGGCGCTGGGCTGGATCCCGCCGCTGATCATCCGCAACAACGAGCAGAACAAGTACGACCCGTTCATCCGCCACCACGCCGCGCAGGCGATGAACTACGGCATCACCGCCGCCATCACCGTCCTGCTGGGCGGCGTCGGTTACCTCGCCGGCTTCGGTGGGGTGATCTGGCACGGCGAGGACGGCGGCCCGATCGCCCTGGCCATCGTCGGCTTCGGCCTGCTCGCGCTCTGCGCGCTCCACATGCTGCTCGGGATCATCTTCTGCGCCATCGCCAGTACCAAGGCCAACAGCGGCCAGTGGTGGCGCTATCCGCGGTTCGTCGCGCTGCCCTTCCTCAAGTCCGAGCAGGGCTGAGCGGATCTGAGCAGGGCCGGGACTTCCCGGAGGCCGGGGGCCCCGGCGGCGCTCAGACGCCGAGCCCCCGGACCGTCAGGTCCAGCAGCGCGCACACGAACAGCGCCATGCCGATGAAGCCGTTGACCGTGAAGAACGCGCGGTTGAGCCGGCTGAGGTCGCCGGGCTTGACGATGCTGTGCTCGTAGACGAAGGCGCCGCCGACGATCAGCATGCCGACCCACCAGAACGCGCCCGCGCCGACGGCCAGTCCGTACCAGACCAGCAGCACGGTGGTCACCACGTGGCTGACGCGCGCGCCGTACAGCGCGCCGTCGATGCCGAACCGGGCCGGCACCGAGCGCACGCCGTGGGCCCGGTCGGCGGCGACGTCCTGGCAGGCGAAGATCAGGTCGAAGCCGCCGATCCACACGCCGACCGCGAGACCGAGGACGACCGCGTCCCACGACCAGGTCCCGCTGACCGCGAGCCAGGCGCCGATCGGGCCCATGGCCTGCGCGAGTCCGAGGATCGCGTGCGGGTAGTCCGTGAACCGCTTGCCGTAGGGGTAGACCACCATCGGGACCACCGCGATCGGCGCGAGTGCCAGGCACAGCGGGTTGAGCAGCGCGGCCGCGCCGAGGAAGAACACCACGGCGATCAGCGCGCCGGTCCACGCCGAACGCACGGAGACGGCGCCGGTGACCAGTTCGCGCCCCGCGGTGCGCGGATTGCGGGCGTCGATCTCACGGTCGATGATCCGGTTGCAGGCCATCGCGAAGGTGCGCAGGCCCACCATCGCGACCGTGATCAGGAGGAGCTTCCACCAGTGCACGCTCCGGTCCTGCGCGAACATCGCGCTGAGCGCGGCGATGTAGGCGAAGGGCAGCGCGAAGACCGAGTGCTCGATCATCACCAGCCGCAGGAACGCGCGGACTTTGCCGTCGGGCCGGGGCGAGGGGCCGAAAAGGTCCGGGGTCGCGGATTCCGCGCTCACAGGCCGTACTCCTTCCAGCGGCGGTCGACCTTCGCGGCGGTCTCCGGGTCGGAGAGCACCATCTCGGGCCAGCCACCGTCGCGGGTGTAGCCCTCCTCGGGCAGCTTCCGGGTCGCGTCGATGCCCGCCTTGCCGCCCCAGAACTGCTGGTAGGAGGCGTGGTCGAGATGGTCCACAGGACCTTCGACGACCGACAGGTCGCGGGCGTAGTCGGTGTTGCCCAGCGCCCGCCAGGCGACCTCGTGCAGGTCGTGCACATCGCAGTCGGCGTCGACGACGACGATCAGCTTGGTCAGCGACATCATGTGCGCGCCCCAGACGGCGTGCATCACCTTCTGGGCGTGCTTGGGGTACTTCTTGTCGATGGAGACGATCGCGCAGTTGTGGAAGCCGCCCGCCTCGGGCAGGTGGTAGTCCACGATGTCCGGCACGATGATCTTCAGCAGCGGCAGGAAGAACCGCTCGGTGGCCCGGCCCAGCGGGCCGTCCTCGGTCGGCGGCCGGCCGACCACGATGGACTGCAGCAGCGGCCGCTTGCGCATCGTGACGCAGTCGACGGTCAGCGCGGGGAAGGGCTCCTGCGGGGTGTAGAAGCCGGTGTGGTCGCCGAACGGCCCCTCGGGCAGCGTCTTCCCGGGCTCCAGCCAGCCCTCCAGCACCACCTCGGCGTGGGCGGGCACCTGGAGCGGGACCGTCTTGCAGTCGACCATCTCGACACGCTTACCCCCGACGAAGCCCGCGAAAAGGTACTCGTCGATGTCGCCGGGCAGCGGGGCGGTGGAGGCGTAGGTCACGGCCGGCGGGCAGCCGAAGGCGATGGCGACCGGCAGCCGCTCACCGCGCCGCTGCGCCACCTGGTAGTGGTTGCGGCTGTCCTTGTGGATCTGCCAGTGCATGCCGATGGTGCGGCGGTCGTGCCGCTGGAGCCGGTACAGGCCGAGGTTGCGGACGCCGGTCCCGGGGTCCTTGGTGTGCGTCAGGCCCAGGTTGAAGAAGGAGCCGCCGTCCTCGGGCCAGGTGAACAGCGCGGGCAGCGCGTCGAGGTCCACGTCGTCGCCGGTGAGGACGACCTCCTGGACCGGCGCGTCCTTGACCTTCTTCGGCGGGACGTGGGTCATCCCGGCGAGCTTGCCGAACGCCTCGCGCACCCCGACGAAGCCCTGCGGCAGTTCCGGCTTCAGCAGCCCGCCGATGCGGTCGCTGATGTCGGCGTAGGACGTGAGGCCGAGCGACTTCAGCAGCCGGCGGTCGGTGCCGTACACGTTCATCGCCAGGGGCATCGAGGAGCCCTTGACGTTCTCGAACAGCAGCGCGGGGCCGCCCGCCTTGTTCACCCGGTCGACGATCTCCCCGACCTCCAGGTACGGGTCGACCTCGGCGGTGACGCGTCTGAGGTCGCCCTCCTTCTCCAGGGCCCTCAGCAGCGAGCGAAGATCGTCGTAAGCCATGCTGTCCAGTATCCGGTACGCACTACTCTTGACCCGTCACCGGGGCCCTGTCATGCCCCGCCGTCGCTGCCTGGGGGGCATTCCCGCGATGATCCGGCTTCTCCCGTTCCTGCTGGTGCTGGCGTTGATGATCTACGCCTTCATCGACTGCCTCAACACCCCCGAGGAGCAGGTCCGCGGCCTTCCCAAGGTCGTGTGGATCATCATCATCCTGCTCTTCGGCGAGATCCTGGTCGGCCCGATCGTCTGGCTGGTCGCCGGCAAGCACCGCACCGCGCCGGGCGGCGGCAGCACCCCCGCGGAGTGGCACCGCAACCACCGCACGCAGTGGGTCGCCCCCGACGACAACCCGGCGTTCCTCCACTCGCTCCGCGAGGAGAACAAGCGGGACGAGGAACTGCTCAAGAGCTGGGAGGCCGACCTGCGCCGCCGCGAGGAGGAACTGCGGCGCCGCGACAACGGCCCCGGCGGCACGCACGACGAAACCCCGCCCCGCGGCTGATCCGCGCGGGACACTGGCCGTCATGGACAACGCACAGGCGATGCTCGCGACGGCCGTGGCCGAGGCCCGGGCCGGCCTCGCGGAGGGCGGTATCCCCATCGGCGCCGCGCTGTACGCCGCGGACGGCCGGACGGTCCTGGGCCGCGGCCACAACCGCCGCGTGCAGGACGGCGACCCGTCGGCGCACGGCGAGACGGCCGCCTTCCGCGCGGCCGGCCGGCAGCGCACCTACCGGGGCACGACCATGGTGACCACGCTGTCGCCGTGCTGGTACTGCAGCGGCCTGGTGCGGCAGTTCGGGATCTCCCGGGTGGTCATCGGCGAGGCCCGCACCTTCCACGGCGGCCACGACTGGCTGGCCGAGCACGGAGTGGAGATCGTCCTGCTGGACGACCCCGCGTGCGTGGGGCTGATGACGGACTTCATCGGGGCCCGCCCCGAGCTGTGGAACGAGGACATCGGCGCGTGATCCCCACCATCGACCTCGGCCCCTGGCTCACCGGCGACGGCGCCGACCGCGCCCGCCTCGCCGCGACCGTCGACGAGGCCCTGTGCACCGCCGGCTTCCTGCTGGTCACCGGGCACGGCGTGGATCCGGGACTGCGCGCCGCCATCCGGGAGTCGGCGCGCGGCTTCTTCCTGCTGCCCGCCGCCGCCAAGCAGGCGTACGCGGTGCGGGTCGGCGGCCGCGGCTGGCTGGGCCCGGGCGCCGAGGCCAACGGCTACGCGGAGGGCACCGCGACCCCGCCGGACCTGAAGGAGTCCTGGTCCTTCGCGGCCGAGGAGCCCACCGGCGATCCGGTCGTGGACGCCGAGTGGTTCCTGCCCAATGTCTGGCCGTCCCAGGTGCCGGGACTGCGGCCGCTGGTGACGGACTACATGACGCGGATGCGCGAGCTGTCGGACCGGCTGCTGGAACTGCTGGCCACCGCGCTGGGCGCGCCGCGGGACTTCTTCACCCGGCACACCGGACATCCCACCTGGGGCCTGAACCTCAACTGGTACCCCGGTACGGAGGTCGTCGGCGCCCCCGCGCCCGGCCAGTTCCGGATCGGCCCGCACACCGACTTCGGCACGGTCACCGTGCTCGACCGCCAGCGGGGCAAGGGCGGCCTGCAGGTCCACACCGACGCCGGCGGCTGGCAGGACGCCCCGTGGCACCCGGACGCCCTCACCGTCAACATCGGTGATCTGATGGCCCGCTGGACCGGTGACCGCTGGCGCTCCGGGCGGCACCGCGTGCTCCCTCCGCCGGCCGACGCGCCGGCGGAGGAGCTGATGTCGCTGGTGTGGTTCTACGAGTGCGACCCGGGCACCCGGGTCGCCCCGCTGCCCGCGCCCGCCGGCCGAGTCGCGTACGAGCCGGTGGACTCGCACGCGTACCTGAGGGCCAAGCTGGACGCGATCGGCGTGGACGGCGCCGACTGAGCCCGCGGGGGCGGGCCCGGCGGCTCAGACGCCGGCGTAGGAGTGCTTGCCGGTGATGAAGATGTTCACGCCGTAGTAGTTGAACAGGAAGCACGCGAAGGCGAGCAGCGCCAGGTAGGCGGCCTTGCGGCCCTTCCAGCCGGCGGTGGCGCGGGCGTGCAGGTAGCACGCGTAGACGACCCAGGTGATGAAGGACCAGGTCTCCTTGGGGTCCCAGCCCCAGTAGCGGCCCCAGGCGGCCTCGGCCCAGATCGCGCCCGCGATGATCGTGAAGGTCCACAGCGGGAAGACCATCGCGTTGACCCGGTACGCGAACTTGTCCAGGCTCGCGGCGGCGGGCAGCCGGTACATGATGCCCGCCCAGGTGCCCTCGGCCTTGCCCGAGGCCGCGAGGGACGTCTCGTAGTGGTCCCGGAGCAGGTAGAGCAGCGTGGCGACCGCGCCCAGGTAGAACACCGCTCCGGAGATGATCGCGCAGGAGACGTGGATCCACAGCCAGTACGAGTGCAGGGCGGGCACCAACTGGTCGCTGTCCGTGTAGAGGACGGAGACGGCCAGGCCCAGGTCGAGCAGGACCGAGGTGGTCAGGATGAGCCCGATCCAGCGGACCTTCTTGCCCAGCGCGAGCAGCACGAGGTACGCGGTGACCGCGACGGCGCCGAAGGTCGTGGAGAACTCGTACATGTTGCCCCAGGGGGCGCGCTGCACCGACACCGCGCGGGCGACGACACTGCCCACGTGCAGCAGCCAGGCCAGCGCGGTGAGGGAGATCGCCATCCGGCCGTAGGAGTCCCCCTGCTGGTCGCCTCCGGCGGCGCCGGGACCGTCGGCGAAGCCGCGGTCACTGCTGGAGGCGCGGGTGACGACCGTCGGCCGCTGCAGGGTGGCGGTGCCGCCGCCCTTGACGGTGACGGTGACCGCGGGCCGGGCCTCGGCGGGTTCGGCGGCGAGCGCGGCGGAGGTCCTGGCGACCTTGCTGCGGCTGCCGAAGACCCACTCCGCGATGTACGCCAGGAAGGCCAGCGTGTAGACCGCCATCGCCGAGTAGATCAGGTAGTTGCTGATATGGGCGACGTTCTCGTTGACCGCGGCAGCGATGGTCACGCGCGCGCTCCTTCGTCATCGGGCAGGGGTTCTTCTGAGGATTCCGGGTCCGCCGCGGGCAGCAACGGTGCCGTGGTCGTGAGGTCGGCGGCGAGGTCGCCGAGTTCGTCGGCGATCCGCACCGACTCGCTGCGGCCGAGTCCGGCCAGCTCGACGACGGTGACACCGTCCGCGCCGCGCACCGCCCGCACCCAGACGCGGCGGCGCTGGATGAACAGCGATCCGGCCAGACCAAGGATGGCGCCGACGGCGCTCACCAGCGCCCAGCCGTTGCCGACCTGGTGGGAGACCTGGAAGCTGGCCCAGGTCTTGACGCCGTCGAAGGTGAGCGTGCCGTCGCCGTTCGGCAGGGTCAGGGTGTCGCCCGTCTTCATGGCCTTGCGGACGATCTCGCCGCCCGCGTCCTTGAACTGCTTCATGTTGGTCGTGTCGAGCTGGTACACGTTCTGCGGCAGGCCGGCGTCCACGCCCAGGTCGCCGTAGTAGGCGGTGAGGACGAGCGCCGGGTAGTCCAGGGCGGGGAACGTGGAGTGCGGGCCCTGTGTGGCGTTCAGCCCGAAGGTCGGGGTGAACAGGCCGCTGAAGCCGTACTGGATCCGCTTGTCCGCGTGGTTGCGGGCGTCCATCACCTTGATCACGCCGGACGACGTGAGGTTGCCGTCCTGCGGCAGGAAGGGCACCGGGCCCTGGAAGACCACGTTGCCCTTGCCGTCCTTGACGGTGACGGAGGGCGCGTAGCCGTGGCCGATGAGGTAGACCTTCGAGCCGCCGATCTCCAGCGGCTCGTTGACCTCGATCGCCGACGGGGTCCGCTTGCCGTCCGCGTCCGTCCAGTAGTGGATGTTGGCGCGGAAGGTGCGCGGGGTGCCCTTCTCGGGGCCGCTGCGGGCGTACGAGGCGGTGAAACCGTCCAGCTTGAAGCCGAAGGTCGCCAGGTCGTCGGCGTTGTAGAAGGTGCCGGGCTTGAAGTCGTCGTACTGGGTGAGGGTGTTGTTGAAGCCGTCGCCCTCGACGATCAGCTTGCCGCCCTCGGCCTTGAACAGCCCGCCCACCGCGAAGGCGATCAGCAGCCCGAACAGGGCGACGTGGAAGAGCAGGTTGCCGGCCTCGCGCGAGTAGCCCTTCTCGGAGGCGACCGCGGAGTCCGCCGCCCGGGTCCGGAAGCGCCGGCCGCGCAGCACCTGCCGCGCCGCCGCGAGCACCTCGTCCGGGTCGGCCTCGGTGCGCCAGGTGGCGTACGCCGGGAGCCGGGTGAGGTTGCGCGGCGGGAGCGGGGGCTTGGCCCGCAGCTGTCCGACGAACTGCCAGCTGCGCGGCACGATGCAGCCGGCGAGCGAGACGAACAGCAGGATGTAGATCGCCGAGAACCACACCGAGCTGTAGACGTGGAACAGCCCGAGCTTCTCGTACAGCGGCGTCACCGCGGTGTGCGCGTCCTTGAAGTCCTGGGCCTTGACCGCGTCGACGCTGGTCTGCGGGACCAGGGAGCCGGGGATCGCGGCCAGCGACAGCAGGAAGAGCAGGATCAGCGCGACCCGCATCGAGGTCAGCTGCCGCCACATCCAGCGCAGCCAGCCCCACACCTCGCGGACGGTCCAGCCGAGCCCGCCGGTGAGGCCGGGTCTGCGCACACCGCCGAACGAGCCCGGCACGATCTCGCCGAACTCCTCGACGGGCGCGGTGGACAGCTGGGCGCCGGCGGCCGCGAGGTCCGCGCCCGCGTCGGTGGTGTCTTTGGAGCTCATGGATCAGATCCCTGGGGTGAAGCCGGACGACCAGATCTGCATCTGGTAGACGATGTGGTCCCACACGCCGGTGACGAGCAGGACGCCGACCGCGACGAGCATCGCGCCGCCGGCCCGCATGACCCACACATAGTGGCGCTTGACCCAGCCGAAGGCACCGAGGGCGCGGCGGAAGGCGACGGCCGCCACTATGAACGGCAGCCCGAGGCCCACACAGTAGGCGGCGGTGAGCAGCGCGCCGCGCCCGGCGCTGGCCTCGTTGAAGGCGAGCGCGTTGACCGCGGCCAGCGTCGGGCCGATGCAGGGGGTCCAGCCGATGCCGAAGAGCACGCCGAGCAGCGGCGCGCCCGCCAGCCCCATCGTCGGCCTGCGGTGGAAGCGGAACTCGCGCTGGGTGATGCCGCCGACCAGGCCCATGAAGGCCAGTCCGAGGACGATGGTGAGCGCGCCGAGCACCTTGGTGATGACGCCCTTGTGCTCCTGCAGCGTCCAGCCGAAGTTGCCGAACAGCGCGCCGCCGGAGACGAAGACGGCGGTGAAGCCGATGACGAACAGCGAGGCCCCGGCGAGCATGCGCCCGCGCCGCGCCTCGGCGAGGTCGCTGCCGGTGACACCGGTCACGTACGACAGGTAGCCGGGGACGAGCGGCAGCACACAGGGGGAGAAGAAGGAGACCAGGCCCCCGAGCAGCGCGACCGGCACGGCGGCGAGCAAGGCGCCGTTGAGCACGGTCTGGTTGACGTCGCCTGCGGCGAGTGCGCTCACGTCACTTCTCCGCGACCACCGGGTCGAGCGCCTTGTGCAGCTCCCCGGCGCTCAGCTCCTTCAGGGCGCGCACCGCGATCTTCCCCTGCCGGTCCAGGATCAGGGTGGACGGGATGGCCTGCGGGTTGAGGCTGCCCTTGGGGAAGCGCAGCAGGAGGTCGCCGGCCGGGTCGTACAGGCTCGGGAAGGGGATGTCGAACTCCTTCTCGAAGGCCTTGGCCTGCGCGGTCTGCAGGTCACGGGTGTTGATCCCGACGAACTCCACGCCCTGGGCCTTCGTCTGCTTGGCCACCTCGGCCAGATGCGGCGCCTCGGCCCGGCAGGGCGGGCACCACGAGCCCCAGACGTTGACGACGACGACCTTGCCCTTGTAGTCGGCGAGGCTGAGCTGCGCGCCGTCGACGGTCTTGCCGCTCAGCTCGGGAGCGGCCGTGCGGTGGCCCTGCGCGATCGTGGAGATCTCACCGGTGCCGCCGACGTAGTTGCTCCCGTTGCCCGTGCCGTTGGAGGAGGCCGTGGAGGTCGAGCAGGCCGTGGCGGCCAGCGCGAACGCGGTCGCGCCGGCCAGTGCCGCGGCGCCGCGGAGCAAGCCGCGACGGGGGGCGCGCGTAGAACTCATGTGAAAAGTTTCGCATGTGGTCCCGAGCGATCTTACGCACCCCCGACACCTTTACCGAAAGCGGCGAATGCCCCGTATAAACGGCGCCTAACCCCGGCCTGGCGTGTGGTCGGCGAACGCCGTGACGAACGCAGCCTCGAAGGCCTTGAGGTCGTCCGGCCGGCGGCTGGTCACCAGGACGTTGGAGCCGCTGGGGTCGACCACGACCTCCTGGTCGAGCCAGGTGCCGCCCGCGTTGGTGATGTCGGTGCACAGGCTGGGCCAGGAGGTGAGGGTGCGTCCGCGCACCGCGCCCGCCTCGATCAGCAGCCAGGGCGCGTGGCAGATCGCGGCGACCGGACGTCCCTCGTCGAAGAAGTCCTTGGCGAAGCGGACGGCGTCGGGATCCAGGCGCAGGGAGTCGGGGTTGGCGACCCCGCCGGGGAGCACGAGGCCGTCGAAGTCCACCGAGGCCACCTCTTCGAGCGTGTCGTCCACCGGGAAGGTGCCCGCCTTGTCCAGGTGGTCGAAGGCCTGGACGGTGCCGTGCTCACGGGAGACGAGCCGCGGGGTGCCGCCGGCCTCCCGCACGGCCCGCCACGGGCTGGTCAGTTCGATCTGCTCGACGCCCTCGGCGGCGACGAGGAAGGCGATCTTCCTGCCCTGCAGCGGTGCGGTCATGGGGTTCCCTTCGATGCCTGGTCGGTGAATGCCCGGTCGTCGGTGCCTGGTTGCCGGTCAGGCGCCTTCCCCGAGCGGATCGGGCGAAACGGACCCTCCACCCCGGGAGGGGATACGTTCCTGCGCCAGGAACCGCCGCCAGCCGCCGGGCGGCGGCAGGCCCGGCCCGAGCGTGCGCAGCTTCGCCAGCACCGCCGGGTCCTGGACGTCCAGCCAGTCCACGAACTGCCGGAAGGACACCAGGCGCACCTCGTCGTGACCGGCGATCCGCCTCAGCGCGTCCTCCACCGCGTCCATGTAGATGCCGCCGTTCCACCGCTCGAAGTGGTTGCCGATGAACAGCGGCGCCCTGTTGGTCTCGTACGCCCGCAGGAAACCGGACAGGTAGGCGTCCCTCGCCTGCCGCTCCCACACCGGGTAGTTGACGGGATTGCCGCGGGTGGAGTTCGCCGACTGGTTGGCGAGCATGTTGTAGTCCATCGACAGGACCTCGAAGGAGTGCCCGGGGAAGGGCACCGACTGCAACGGCAGGTTCCACATGCCGTGCAACCGGCCCGGCCACATCTGCAGGCCTCCCGGCGCGCTCGCGTCGTAGCGCCAGCCCAGCCGCGCGGCGGTGGGCAGCAGGCCGTCCCGCCCGAGCAGGCAGGGCGTGCGGCCGCCGGTCAGCTCCCTGCGGTAGTCGAAGGGCAGGGCCGGCAGGTCCTCGAAGCCGGTGTTGGTGCGCCAGGTCTCCACGAAGGAGACCGCCTGCTCGATCTCGCTGCGCCAGTCCGCCGGGGTCCAGCGGCCCACCGAACCGGAGCCGGAGCAGAAGTGGCCGTTGAAGTGCGTGCCGATCTCATGGCCCTCCAGCCAGGCCAGCCGGACCTGTTCGAGGGTGGCGCGCACGTGCCTGTCGGAGAGGTAGCCGATCGCGGAGGCGCCGACGGGGTTGTTCGGGGGCCGGTACAGGTGCTTCTTGGACTCGGGGAGCAGGTAGATGCCCGAGAGGAAGAAGGTCATCTTCGCGCCGTGGTCGGCGGCGACCTTGCGGAAGCGCGAGAAGAGCCCGTCGTCGAGCTCCCCGGCACCGTCCCAGGAGAACACCACGAACTGCGGGGGCCGCTCCCCCGGCTCCAGGCGCCGCGCGACCGGCTGGTGCGGCTGCGGGCCGGTGTCGGCGGTCGAGCCGTCCCCGATCGGGCGGGCCGTGGACGCGGTGCCGGTCGTCCGCGGGCGCGGCGACACCTCCGGTCCCCCGCCCGGCGCGCGACGACCCTCGGTGTGATCCCTGCCACATCCCGCCAGACCCGCCGCGGCGGCACCGGCCGCCAGGCCCAGCACTCCACGCCGGCTGATCTCCCGCATTCCGCCCCATTTCCGTGCGCGACGGCCTCATCGCACTGGATGCCATGGAGGAGGGGCGGGCTCCTGCGTCGCACGGCGGATTCACCGGGAAAGCGGAGTGATTCGGCCACGGTGGCGGCGTGCCGGTTGCGGTCCGGGAGAAACGGTGGTGGGGGCGGTGCGGCCGGTGCCCCTGGAGGCACCGGCCGCCGCCGGGGCTACGCCCCGAAGCCCTTGCTGCCGCCCTTGACCGGCTTCGCGCCGGCCAGCAGATGGGCCGGGACGAGATCGCGGGCGGGCTCGCTGTACCCCACGGAGACGAGCTTGTCATCCTCGTAGGTGAACGTGGTCAGGCTGGCCAGGGTGCACTGCCGCTTGCGCGGGTCGTGCCACAGCCGCCGCCGCTCCGCGTAGCTGCGCACGGTCCAGATCGGCAGCTGGTGGCTGACGCAGACCGCCTCGTGGCCGCGTGCCGCGTCGCGGGCCGCCTCCAGCGCGCTCGTCATCCGGACGACCTGGTCGACGTAGGGCTCGCCCCAGCTCGGCCGGAACGGGTTGACCAGGAGCTTCCAGTTCGACGGGCGCCGCAGGGCGCCGTCGCCCACGCCGAAGGTCTTGCCCTGGAAGGCGTTGTCCGCCTCGATGAGGCGCTCGTCGCGCGCGACGTCCAGGCCGAGCACGGAGGCGATGGGCGCCGCCGTCTCCTGGGCACGCTCCAGCGGGGAGGCCACCACGTAGGTGATGTCGCGCCCCGACAGGTGCTCCGCGACCCGGTCGGCCATCTTCCGGCCGAGGTCGGACAGGTGGTAGCCGGGCAGGCGCCCGTAGAGGACCCCGCTGGGGTTCTCCACCTCGCCGTGCCGCATCAGGTGGACGACCGTGATCTCGCTCATGCGGTGGCCTCCGCGGCGGCGCGGGCTGCGGCCGGCAGGGCGGCGGCGATCCGTTCGATCGCGGCGGCGTCGTGCGCCGTCGACACGAACCAGGACTCGAAGGCCGACGGTGGCAGGTAGACGCCCTGCGCCAGCATCGAGTGGAAGAAGGCGGTGAAGCGGAACGACTCCTGCCGCTTCGCCGCGTCGTAGTCGGTCACGCGGCCCTCGGTGAAGAACACGGAGAACATGTTCCCCGCGGTCTGCAGGCTGTGCGCCACGCCCTCCTTGGCCAGCGCCTCGCTCACCAGGCCGGACACCTCGGCGGCGACGCGGTCCACCGTCGCGTACGCGGCGTCGTCCAGCAGCCGGAGCTGCGCCAGGCCGGCGGCGGTGGCCACGGGGTTCCCGGACAGCGTGCCCGCCTGGTAGACCGGGCCGGCCGGGGCCAGGTGCGCCATGACATCGGCGCGGCCGCCGAAGGCCGCGGCCGGGAAGCCGCCGCCCATGACCTTGCCGAAGGTCATCAGGTCGGGGCGGACGCCGTCGATGCCGTACCAGCCCGCCCGGGAGACCCGGAAGCCGGTCATGACCTCGTCGGAGATGTAGAGCGCCCCGTTCTCCCGGCACAGGTCGGCGAGGCCCTGGTTGAAGCCCTCCGCCGGGGGCACGACGCCCATGTTGCCGGGCGAGGCCTCCGTGATCACGCAGGCGATCTCACCGGGGTGCGCGGCGAACGCGGCCCGCACCTGGCCCAGGTCGTTGTAGGGCAGCACCACCGTGTCGCCGGCCTGCGCGCCCGTCACCCCGGGGGTGTCCGGCAACCCGAAAGTGGCAACGCCGGAACCCGCCGCGGCCAGCAGCGCGTCCACATGACCGTGGTAGCACCCCGCGAACTTGATCACCTTGGCCCGGCCGGTGAATCCGCGTGCCAGCCGGATCGCCGACATGGTGGCCTCGGTGCCGGACGACACCAGCCGCACCTGCTCGACCGGCGCGACCCGCGCGACGATCTCCTCGGCGAGTTCCACCTCGCCCTCACCGGGAGTGCCGAAGGAAGTGCCGCGGGCGACCGCGGTCTGCACGGCGGCGATCACCTCGGGGTGCGCGTGGCCGAGAATCATCGGTCCCCACGAGCACACGAGGTCCACATATGCGCGGCCGTCCGCGTCCTTGAGGTAGGGACCACTGCCGGACACCATGAAACGGGGCGTACCGCCCACGGCGCGAAAGGCGCGAACCGGGCTGTTCACCCCACCTGGGGTCACGGCGGCTGCTCGATCGAACAAGGTCTGAGAAACTGGCGCGTCGTAGGCGTACGGATAGCTCACAAGCACATGCTCTCAAATGCCGGGCGTTGCGCGATGAGGTATCGACCGTGCATCTGAGACGATGATCGGGTTGCGCGGTTGGGTCTGCGGATGGTCGGGTAGTGGAATGCAGCGCGGTGGCGAACGCGGTGGCGATCTGGGCGGCGGGGACGACGACCCCGATCCCGAGCACGCCCGTACCACCGGCCGGCGACGCCGGCCGTCAACAGAGCGCGACAAGGCCGTTGAGAAACGCGGGAGCAGGGGTGGCCGAGTGGGGGTGACCTACAAGTACTTCGGCGCACCCGACGGTGCCACGGCCGCGCGGGTCCCCATCTCCATGCGTCCGGAGGAGCTCGGCGGCGACGAACTGGGCCAGGGCATGTACACCAAGGTCAAGCCGGAGACCATGGCCGCCATGGTGCTCACCGGGATCGAGGGCATACCCCCGGCCAAGGTCCCGCCGCTGGAACTGGTCGTCCTCCACCCCGACTACGCCGTCGTCAAGCTGCCCATCTCCGTCGTCGAGCCGCTCCGCAAGGCCGACGAGGAGGCGCTCGGCGCCGCCGCGTTCATCTGGTCCACCGTCCCCGACCGGCGCGGTCCGAGGGACGCCTTCATGATCTACAAGATGCTCCACGAGTGGCAGGACTTCGCCCAGCGCTGCCATGAGAGCGGGCACCAGCTGTACTGCCTCGTCTGGCCCTGACCGGACGGCACACGCGAAAGGCCCGGCGCGTCGGTACGACGTCCGCCGGGCCTTCGCGTACGGGTCAGTTGGCGGGGGTGGGCTCCACCGGAGCCGGGGCGGGCGCCTCGGCGGGAGCCGCCGGGGCGACCGGGGCGACGGCGGCCTCGACGGGAGCCGCCGGAGCCTCCACGGGCGCGGCGGGGGCCTCGACAGGGGCCGCGGGGGCGGCGACCGGGGCGGGGGCCTCGGCCGGAACCGCGGGGGCGGCGACAGGAGCGGCGGGGGCCGCGACGGGTGCGGCCGGGGTCACGGCAGCGGCTGCGGCGACGGCGGCCGCGGCAGCGGCGGCGGCCTCCTCGACGGCCTTGGCCTCGGCGGCCTCCTCCGCCTCGATCTCCGCGGTGTGCTTGGCGACGAACGCCTCGCCCAGGACCTCGTGGGCCTCCTTGAGGTGGTCGAGCTCCACCTCGCCGTTCTCCGCGACGTGGCCCTCCAGGGCCTCGAACATCCTCTCCACCGGCTCGTGCGAGCCGCCGAGGCGCTGCTCGGCGTAGACCGCGACACCCAGCTTCAGGAAGAGCTCGGCCGTGCGGCGGTTGACGGTGAAGTCGTGGATGGCGTCACCGCCCGCATCAAAGCCCTTCTCGATGACTTCGAATGCCTTCTTGATGAGACTCACGCTGTGCTCCCCTGCACGTGCCTGTCGGACGACTGCCTGACTGTGACCTGATCTGACCTGAACTGACCCGAACTGAGCAGCGCTGTACGGCAACTGACCGAACGGGCCGGTCCGCGCCGAACCCTATGGCAGTTCCCCGGCCGATGGGCAGTCGCCCCGGCCCCCATCCGTCCACGGTGCCGGGGGGCCTGACGGGGCGCCGGTCGTCAGGCCCGGTGCGACGCCGCCGCGTACCGCTCCCGCGTGATCGCGGTGACCCGTACCGGCTGACCGTGGGCGGGCACGGTCGTCGTCCGGTCGAGGGTCATGCCGAGCTTGGCCATCACGCGGGCGGAGGCGTGGTGGTCGACGTGGCAGACGCTCACCAGCCGGTCCAGCCCGGCCTCGGTGAAGGCGAACTCCATTGCCGAGCGGGCGGCTTCGGTCGCGTAGCCGCGGCCCCAGTGGGCCCGACCGAGACGCCATCCGATCTCCACGGCGGGCAGGATCTCGGGCAGGAAGGCCGGCACCGTCAGCGCGACCCAGCCCGCGAGTTCGCCCGTGCCGCGGACCTCGACGGCGAAGGCGCCAGGGCCGTGCTCACGGTGCTCATGCCGGTCGCGCCCTTCACGCCGGAAGCGCTCCAGTTGGGCGGCGGTCTCCTCGCGGGTGCGGGTCGAGCCGTCCGCGATGAAGCGCATGACCTCCGGGTCGGCGTTGATCGCGGCCAGCGGGTCCAGATCCGCCTCCCGCCACGCCCGCAGGCGCAGTCGCGGGGTCAGCCGTTCCACTGCGCGTGCGACGCGTGCGCCGCCACGGCCTCGCGGAGTCGGCGCCGGGAGGGGTTGACCATGGCATGCCCGGCGACGGTCACCGTGGGCACGGTCTCGTTGCCGTCGGCGACGGAACGGACGAAGGCCGCGCCGTCCGGGTCCCGCCAGATATTGACCTTGGTGTGGCGCAGCCGCGTCACGAAGAGGTAGAGCCGCAGCCTCATGCAGTACGGGCAGCCGGGCCGCCAGTAGAGGACGACGCCGTTGTCCGGCCCTTCGCTCATGCTTCCCCGCTCGGCAGGCGTGGCAGCCGGGTCTCGTGCAGCCACGGTCGGAACACCAGCGCGTCCAGGGGCTGGTCGCTGTGCCGGTGGGCCAGTGCGATGAACTGGTCGGTGGTCACGCTGCCATGACGGTGCGTCCGGGTCCAGGCCTGTGCCAGCGCGAAGAAGGCGGCGTCGCCCATGGTGGTGCGCAGCGCGTGCAGGGCGAGCGCGCCGCGCTTGTAGACGCGGTCGTCGAACATGCGCCGTACGCCGGGGTCGGAGAGCCGCAGGTCCTGCGCCAGGGAGGCGAGCCGGGAGTGCGCGCGGGCGGCGTGGCGGGCGGCCGGGATGCCGCCGGAGACCTCCGACCAGAGCCATTCGGCATAGGCGGCGAAGCCCTCGTTGAGCCAGATGTGCCGCCAGTCGGCGATGCTGACGCTGTTGCCGAACCACTGGTGGGCGAGCTCGTGGGCGACCATGCGCTCGGAACCGCGCCGGCCGTCGACGTGGTTGCGGCCGAAGATGGACAGCGCCTGGGCCTCGACGGGGACGTCGAGTTCCTCGTCCACCACCACGACCGCGTACTCGGCGAACGGGTACGGCCCGAACAGCCCGGAGAAGGCCCTCATCATCTCCGGCTGGCGCCCGAAGTCGTGGCCGAAGTCCGCCACGAGCGCGGCGGGGACGGCGGCGGGCTGCGGTATGTCGCCGCCGATGTGGTCGATCAGCTCGTACGCGCCGATCTGGACGGTCGCGAGGTACGTCGGCATCGGCTCGGCCTGCTCGTACACCCAGGTCGTGGTCGAGGCGCCGACGCGGTACGACTCCAGGCTGCCGTTGGCCACGACCGCGTACGCCGAGGGCGCGGCCACCGTGATCCGGTAGCTGGCCTTGTCGCCCAGGTGGTCGTTGCAGGGGAACCAGGAGGGCGCCCCGATCGGCTGGCTCGCGACGAGGGCGCCGTCCTCCAGTTGCTCCCAGCCCAGGTCGCCCCAGTCACGGGTGCGCACCGGCTTGGGGTTGCCGACGTAGCGGACCTCGATCTCGAACGGTCCGGCGGGCAGCGTCTTCAGCGGCTTGATCCGCAGCTTGCCCGCGCGGTGCGTGTAGCGGCACGGCCGGCCGTCGACGAGGACCCGGTCCAGCCGGAACGGGCCGAGGTCCAGGCTCAGCCCGGACAGCGCGCGGGTGGCGACCGCCGAGATCCGCGCGCGGCCGGTCAGCCGGTTGGCCGCCGGGCGGTAGTCGAGCTCCAGGTCGTAGTGGGCGACCTGGTACCCGCCGTTGCCGTGCTCGGGGAAGTAGGAGTCGGCGGACACGTCCGCCCCCGGCGTGGCGGGGACGCTCTCCCCGCCACGCACGCGCTTGCCGTTGCTCACCCTCTGCGGGCCCCCTCTGTGTGCCAGGCGGAGATCGGGTTGCCCAGCCACCGGGTGCCCTCGGGAACGCTCTCCCCGCGCATGACCAGCGAGGCCGGGCCGATCGTGGTGCGCGCGCCGACGGTCGCCCCGGGGAGCACGATGCCGTGCGGGCCGAGCGTGGCGCCCTGCTCGAGGACGACCTCGTCCATGCGCATGATCCGATCGTGGAACAGGTGCGTCTGCACGACGCAGCCGCGGTTGACGGTGGCGCCGTCCCCGACCCTGACCAGGTCGGCTTCCGGCAGCCAGTACGTCTCGCACCATACGCCCCGCCCGATCCTGGCCCCCATGGTCCTCAGCCACAGGCTCATCAGCGGGGTGCCGCCGAGCGCGCCGACCGCCCACGGCACGGCCAGCACCTCGACGAAGGTGTCGGCCAGTTCGTTGCGCCAGACGAAGGAGCTCCACAGCGGCCGCTCGACCGCCCGGAAGCGCCCGACCAGCAGCCACTTCGCCTCGATGGCCACCACGCAGGCCACCGCGCCGGCGACGGCGAGCAGCAGCCCTCCGGCGAGCAGCGCCACCGCGACGCCGAACCGGCTCGCCAGCACCGCGTACCCGGCCAGCAGCAGCACGGCCAGCGCGGCCGCGCACATCAGGGGGACGACCCGGCACAGCTCGACGGCCCCGCGGGCCAGCACCAGGTGCCGGGGCGGCGCGAAGGTGCGGCTCTGGTCGGCGGCCTCGGGGGTGCGGGGCAGCTTCATCGGCGGCATGCCGAGGTACGAGCTGCCCGCCTTGAAGCCCTTGGGGGTCGACGAGAGCACGCCGACCAGGCCGTTCTTGGGCACCGAGCGACCGGGGGCGGTCATGCCGGAGTTGCCGAGGAAGGCCCGCTTGCCGATCCGGGCCCCGGCGATGCGCATCCAGCCGCCACCCAGCTCGTAGGAGCCGACCATGGTGTCGTCGGCGAGGAAGGCGCCGTCTCCCACGGTGGTCATCGAGGGCAGCGCGAGCACGGTCGAGGCCTCGACGCGGCGGCCGATCTTCATGCCGAGCGCCCGCAGCCACACGGGCGTGAACAGGCTCGCGTAGAACGGGAAGAGGTGCCCGCGGGCCATGTCCATCAGGCGTTCGGTCGCCCATGCCTGCCAGGCGACCCGGCCGTGCACGGGATGGTGTCCCTCGCGCAGGCCGAGGCCCAGCACGCGCACGCCGCCCAGCACGAGCAGCGCGTACGTCAGCAGCCAGGCGAGGGTGGCGAGCGGGACGGCGGCCAGCGCGGCGGCCAGGGAGGCGTGTCCGGCGCCGCGCAGGAAGGCGGCGAGGACGAGGACGGCGGGCACCGAGGCCACCGTCGGCAGCATGCCGAGCGTGAAGGACGCCATCTCGTAGGCGAGCGCCCAGCGCCGCTTGCGCGGCGGCCGGGTGTCGGGCCAGCGGTGGGACGCCTTGCCGGTACGGGCGGCGGGGACGCCCGCCCAGCGCTGCCCGGCGGGGACGGCGCCCTTCACTCCGGAGCCGGGCGCGATCTCGGCGCGCTTGCCGACGCGGGCGCCGGGGAACAGCGTGGAGCGCGAGCCGACGGTGGCGCCGGCGCCGATCCGGATCTTGCCGACGCGCAGCAGGTCGCCGTCGAGCCAGTGGCCCGCGAGGTCCACCTCGGGCTCGACGGCGCTGCCCCGGCCGAGTTTGAGCATGCCGGTCAGCGGCGGCAGGGAGTGCAGGTCGGCGCCGTCGCCGATGCGGGCGCCCAGGGCCCGCGCGTAGTGGGTCAGCCAGGCGCCGGTCAGCTGGGTCGCGCCGCTGAAGTGGGCGAGGCGTTCGGCGGTCCACAGCCTCAGGTGCACGCCGCCGCCGCGGGGGTACGTCCCCGGGCGCACGCCGCGCAGCAGCAGCCGCGCGCCGCCCGCGGAGATCGCCAGCCGGCCGGCCGGGCTGATGAGCAGGGCCCAGCCGACCACGACCCACCACCACGACACGGTGGGGGCGCCGGTGGAGGCGCCGAGCAGCGTCAGCACATTGCCGAGGGCGGCGGCCACCACGCCCCAGCGCAGCCCGGCCAAGGTGAGCAGCGGCAGCATCAGCGCGAGCTGCGCCGCGGCCGCGCGCCGGGGCACCGGCGCGATGGTGCGGGCGGCGGTGCGGCGGGCGTCGGCCTCGTCCAGCCGCGCGGCGAGGCCGGCGAGCGTGGGGTGCTGGTAGATCTCGCTGACCGAGGCACTGGGGAAGCGGGTGCGCAGCTGGGAGACCAGCCGGGCCGCGGTGAGGCTGCCGCCGCCGAGCGCGAAGAAGTCCGCGTCGGCGCCGGTGGCGGGCGCGCCGAGGATCTCGCCCCACTGTTCGGCGAGCCAGGTCTCGGTCTCGGTCAGGTCGCCGGGCAGCGCCCCCGCGGCGTCGAGAGCGGGCAGCGGCCAGGGCAGCGCGTCGCGGTCGACCTTGCCGGAGGTCCGGGTGGGCAGCGTGTCGACGACGGCGATCAGCGGGACGAGCGCGGCGGGCAGCGCCTCGCGCAGCCGGGCCAGCGCGTCGGTCTGGTCGAAGGCGTCGGTGCCGGCGACGTAGCCGACGAGGATCTGGTTGCCGGCCCGGGTGGTGCGGACGGCGGCCGCGGCACCCGCGACCTCGGGCAGCGCCTGGAGCGCGGCGTCGATCTCGCCGAGCTCGATGCGGCGGCCGCCGAGCTTGATCTGCTCGTCGGCGCGGCCCATGAAGATCAGGCCCTCGGGCTCGGCGCGGACCAGGTCGCCGCTGCGGTAGGCGCGCTCCCAGCCGAGCGGGGGCAGCGGGGCGTACTTCTCGGCGTCCTTGGCCGCGTCCAGGTAGCGGGCCAGGCCGACGCCGCCGATGACCAGTTCGCCGGTGGCGCCCATGGGCAGCGGCTCGCCGGCGGCGTCCACGACGGCCAGTTCCCAGCCGTCGAGGGGCAGCCCGATGCGGACCGGGCCCTCGCCGGTGAGCTGGGCGGCGCAGGCGACGACGGTGGCCTCGGTCGGGCCGTAGGTGTTCCACACCTCGCGGCCCTCGACGGCCATGCGCTCGGCGAGCTCGGGCGGGCAGGCCTCGCCGCCGAAGATCAGCAGACGTACGTCGTCCAGGGCCTCGATGGGCCACAGGGAGGCCAGCGTCGGCACGGTGGAGACCACGGTGATGCCCTGCTCGACCAGCCAGGGGCCGAGGTCCAGTCCGGTGCGGACCAGGGAGCGCGGCGCGGGCACCAGGCAGGCGCCGTGCCGCCAGGCCAGCCACATCTCCTCGCAGGAGGCGTCGAAGGCCACCGACAGGCCGGCCAGCACCCGGTCGCCGGGCCCCAGCGGCTCCTCGGTGAGGAAGAGCCGGGCCTCGGCGTCGACGAAGGCGGCGGCGGAGCGGTGGGTGACGGCGACGCCCTTGGGCTTGCCGGTGGAGCCGGAGGTGAAGATGATCCACGCGTCGTCGCCCGGCCCGGGGCGGCGGCCCGGCTCGCCGCGCGGCGCGGCGTGCGGGGTGATCGCGCGGTGCTCGCCGATCACGGCGCAGACGCCGGCCTCGGAGAAGACCAGCTCGGCGCGCTCGTCGGGGTCCTCGGCGTCGACCGGCACATAGGCGGCGCCCGCGGCCAGGACGGCGAGGATCGACACGTACAGGTCGACGGTGCCCGAGGGGACGCGTACGCCCACCCGGTCGCCGGCGCCGATCCCGGCGTCGGCCAGGCGGCGGCGCAGCCGCTCGGTCTCGGCGGCCAGCGCGCGGTAGCTCAGCGCGGTGGTGCCGTCGTCGACGGCGGCCGCGGCGGGGTGCGCGCGGGCCGTGGCGGCGAGGATGTCGAGCAGGGTGCGCTCCGGCGCGGCGTCGCCGGCGCGGAAGAGCGCCGGGACGGGTTCGTCCGGGGCGGTGGCGACGCCCGCGAGGGCGGCGTCCAGCAAGGGCAGCTGCGGGAGCGGCGAGTCGACGAGCGTCACGCGGGGCTCCCCGGCTCGAACGACCCGGACGCCGGTGGCGCGCCGGCGGACGCGCGGAACACCTGGTGCCGGTCGCTCACGGCCAGAGACGGACGCATGTCAAACCCTCCAAAAGTCAAGGACCACTGCGGTGCCGGGGTCCGCGCGACGGGCGGTCCCGGCCGGCCGGGGACGACGCTGTCCCGGCACCGCGGGCTTCTTCCCGCGGCTGGCGTACGCCCGGCACATCCCCGTTCCGCTGTCGTCCGCTCTGGACGACGACGGGCCCTTTCACCTGGCGTCACGAATAGCAAACAGGCAGTTTACCTGCCATTAATCCGCGCGGCCCGCCGAAACGGGCACCAAGTGGCTGGTCTCACAACGGGTCCGCCACCGGACGGGGGTCCCGGTGGCACGGCCGAAGGACGCCGGCGCCTCCTTTCCGCAGGTGACACGACGGTCCCGACGCCGTTCACCCGTCCTTCCCCGGCGGTTGGGCCGGGGCCCGCGATCCGCCCGTAGCGTCCGAAACGACGCTGCCCATCGGCCGAGAGCGGGATCACCATGTGCGACACACACCACAGACCTGATGGACCTCAGCTCGGCGCGAGCCGCCGCTCCGTGCTGGTCGGCGCGGGGCTGGCGGGCGCCGCCGTCGCGGGGCTGGCCGCGGCCGCACCGGCGGCCTCGGCCGCCGAGAGCGCCGGTCACGGCGGCTCGTGGCGCCCCGACACCGACGACGCGCGGTTCACGCTGGTGGTGATGCCGGACACGCAGTACCTCTTCGACGGCGCGAGCATCCACCCGGCCCCCGTCGAGGCGTCGTTCCGGTACCTACTGGACCACGGCAAGGACGAGAACATCGTCTTCATGGCGCATCTGGGTGACGTCACGCAGAACGGCCAGGCCGGGGAATTCGCCGCCGTCGACGACGCGTTCCGCGTCCTGGACCGCAAGGGCGTCCCCTACAGCGTCGTCGCGGGCAACCACGACATCAACTCCTCCACCGACGACCAGCGGGGCGACAGCGCCTACCTGGACGTCTTCGGTCCGGACCGCTACCGCCACGCGCCCACCTTCGGCGGCTCCAGCCCGGACGGCTACAACCACTACCACCTGTTCCGCGCGGCCGGCCGCGAGTGGATGGTGCTCTCCCTGGACTGGCGGCCCTCGCCGGGCGGCATCGCCTGGGCCAAGGACGCCATCGCGCGGCACCCCGGCACGCCGGTGGTCCTCACGACCCACGAGATCGTCTACGCCGACACCTACGGCGACGAGGCCCGGCTCTCCGACCACGGCCAGGAGCTGTGGGACGAGCTGATCGACGGCACGGACCAGATCTTCCTCACCCTGAACGGGCACTTCTGGCCGCCGGCCCGCACCACCCGCACCAACGCGGCCGGCAACGCCACCCACCTGCACATCACGAACTACCAGAACCGCTACTACGGCGGCGCCGCCATGATCCGGCTCTACCGCTTCGACCTGGCGCGCAACACCATCGACGTCGAGACCGTCTCCCCCTGGATCCTCGGCCGCGCCGGCGAGGGCCTGAACGCGCTGGAGCGCGAGGAGGTCGAGCTGACCGGTCCGCAGGACCGCTTCGCCGTCGACATCGACTTCGCCGAGCGCTTCGCGGGCTTCGCCCCGGTCCCGGCGCGCCCGTCCCGCCCGGCCGCCCGGATGCTGATCCCCGGCACGGTCGCGTACTGGCGCTTCGACGCCTCCCACGACACCGACCGGGTCCGCGACCTGACCGGCCGCGGCAACGACCTCACCAAGGTCGTCGCCCCCGGCTCCGACCCCGCGACCGCCCTCACCTGGTCCGCCGAGCACCACCCCGACCAGCCCGGCCACGCCAGTCTGTACTTCGCCGGCGACAAGAGCCCGCTGCGCGGCGCCCACCTCACCACCGGCGACCACGCGCCGCTCAACTCGGCCACGTTCCGGTCCGGTTACACCTTCGAGGCGTTCTTCAAGCTGCCCGCCGACTGGGACGAGGGCCGCAACGCCTGGGCCGCCCTGCTCAGCCGCTGGGGCCTCAGCCGCGAGGCGGGCAAGACCTCCGGCGACCCCGACGAGCCCGTCGTGACGCTCAGCCTCTCCGGCGGCCGCGAGCTCCAGTGGTGCGTCTACCCGCTGAACACGGACGGCTCGGTCACCAACTGGGGCCACGAGCTGCCGCTGGACACCTGGTGGCACGTCGCCGTCGTCAACGACGGCCGCCACACCACCATGTACGTCGACGGCTGCCCCGTCGCCCGCAACCCCTCCACCCGCAACTCCGGCCTCACCGCCCTGGGCCTGCCCTGGATGCTCGGCGGTTACGAGTACGGGGGCAAGCTCGACCAGCTCCTGCACGGCTGGATCGGCGACGTCCGGATCACCGAACGCGCCCTGGAGCCGGGCGAGTTCATGAACGCGCGCTAGCCGCTCCGCCGCCCCTCACGCCCGCCCCCGCCCCTTCGGGCGGAGGCGGGCCGGGTGAACGCCGCGGGCGCGGTCTGCGTATCCCCTCGCGTAGCGGGTGCCGCACGAACAGCTGCCCGAGATCGTCACGAGGGTGAGGACCGGCCGATGAACAGTCAGAGCAACGTCTCCTTCCAGGGACTCCAGGCGCTTCCCGACGGCGAGGCGGAACTGCCCCTGGTCGTGCACCTCCGCTGGGAGGACCTGGCGGCGCTCGGCCGCGAGGCGAGCCGGCTGGCGGTACGGCTGCAGCGTCCGGTGAGTCTGGACGAGGCGGCCGGGCACCATCTGCGGACCCGGTTCGGGGTGACCCACGCGCCGGAGAAGGACGAGCAGCCCAAGGCCGACGCCACCCGCGCCGTCGCGGCGCCCGCCGCCGCCGTGCCGTCCACCGCGGCGCCGATGGCGATCACCCCGGGCACGGCACAGCACTCGTCCGGGGCCCACGCGGCACCCCCCGTCGTGACCGGCACCGGCGCGGGCGCGCCCCCGGCGGCACACCAGAGCGACCACGCCGGGCGGGTCGGCCCCCTGGGCGGCCGCAACATGGTCGTCCAGCCGGGCACCACCCCCGCCTGACCCCGCGCCGCCGGCGCCCCGTCGGCGCGGGCACGGCGGCGCGGACTCAGCCGCCGGCCGCGGCGGCCCTGGCCTCGGCCGTCCAGCGACCGAGCGTGGCGCGGCAGGTCTCGACGTGGTCGGCGCCGTAGCCGCGCGGACCGCACTCGACGACGAGGATCAGGCCGAGGTAGAGGCGGTAGAGCGCCAGCCGGTGCCGCATGGCGGGCCCGAAGTCCAGGTGGCCGCCGGCCTCCCGGTAGCCGGCGACGAGGTCGCTGTCCGGGCCGGTGTCGCCGCCGAAGCCGAGGGAGACCAGTTCGGCGGCCGGGTCGCCGAAGAAGGCGCGTTCGTGGTCGATGAGGCCGGTGACGGCGGTGCCGTCGTCGGAGACGAAGACGTTGCCGGGCCACAGGTCGAAGTGGACCAGCCGCGGCCGGTCCACCTGTGCGAGCGCGGGCGCGCCGGCGGCGACCAACTCCCGTACCTCGTCCGGCGACACCCCGAGCGGGGAGTGCCGGCGCGCGGCCTCCTCCAGCATCGCCCCGACCATCGCGCCGAAGGCGGTCGGCCAGTCCGCCGCGGACAGCCCGGCCTCGGGCGCGGGGTAGCCGTAGCGGCCGTCCGGCGAGGTCAGGGTGTGCAGCCGGGCCGCTATTCGGCCGAGTTCGCGGCGCAGCGCGGCCTGCCGCGGGGGCGGGAGGCGGTCGGCGGCCTTGTCCCAGGGCGTGCCGGGCAGGACGGACAGGGCCATGAAGTCCGGTCCCGCGTACAGCAGTTCCGGCAGCGGGACACCGCCGAGGGCGGCGACGCGGCGGTGCACCGTGATCTCCGTCGCCATGATGCCGCGCTCGTAGCGCAGCACGTCGGCCTCCGGCGGCGGCGCGACCTTGAGCACGGCGCGTCGTCCGTCGTCGAGCAGCACGCGGTACGCGGCGTTGAACCAGCCGTCCGTCAGCTCCGCCTCGACGCGGCAGCCGGTCCCCGCCGACGCGCGCAGCATGGACGAGAGCTGATCGGACGTCAGGGCACGCTTGGTGAGGCTCCGCATGACCCGCATCGTATGAGAGCGCTCCCACACCTGTCCCGGGTCCGGCACCGTGAAAGGATCCCGGGCATGCGCGACCAGACGATCGGTGAGTTCCTGGAGCAGTTGTCCGCGCGGGTGCCGGCGCCGGGCGGAGGCGCGTCCGCGGCGCTGCACGCGGCCCAGGGCGCCGCCCTCGTGGCGATGGTCGCCCGCTACACCACGGGCGAGCGGTACGCGGAGCACGGCGCCGCCGTCGAGCGGATCACCGCGGCCGCCGACGAACTGCGCGAGGCCGCCCTGCGCCTGGCCGCCGAGGACGCCGCCGCCTTCACCGCCGTCACCGACGCCTACCGGCTGCCCAAGGGCAGCGACGGGGAGAAGGCGGCCCGCTCGGCCGCCATCGCCGCCGCCCTGGAAGGCGCGGCACGCCCGCCGGCCGAGGTCGTCGGCGTCGCCGCGCGCGTGGTCGCGCTCGCCGAGGAGCTGCTGCCGATCGGCAACCGCAACGTCCTGTCGGACGTCGCCGCCGCCGCGGAGGCGGCCCGCGCCGCCGCCGGAACCGCGCGTGTCAACATCGAGATCAACCTCGGCGGCATCAAGGACGGGACGATCCGCGCCGGGTTCTCCGCGGCCGCCGACTCCGTCGCCGCGCTCGTGGACCGTGCCGACCGCGTGACCGGGGCCGTACGCCAGGAGATCGCCAAGTGAGCCCCGCGCTCGCCCTGTCGGGCAGGGAACTCGCCGCCGCGCTCCGGGAGGAGACCACCGCCCGCGCCGCCGCGCTGACGGAGGCGGGCCGGCCGCCCCGGCTCGCGGTCGTGGTCGCGACCGCCGACGAGTCCAGTGCCTGGTACGTGCGCTCCATCGCGCGCGCCGCCGCCAAGTCCGGCATCGCCTGCGACATCCACGACCTCGGCCCGGACGCGTCCGCCGCCGCCCTGCGCGCCGAACTCGCGCGGCTCAGCGAGGACGAGGCCGTGCACGGCGTCATCCTGCAGACCCCGCTCCCGGCGGGCGCGGCTCTGGAGGACCTGGCGTCGGCCATCGCACCGGGCAAGGACGTCGACGGTGCCAACCCGGTGAGCCTCGGCCGTCTCGCCGCGCGGCTGCCGGCGTTCGCCCCGGCCACGGCGGAGGCCGTCGTCGCGCTCCTGGAGCACCACGGGATCGAGCTCACCGGCCGGCACGTCGCGGTCGTCGGCCGTTCCACGGTGGTCGGCAAGCCCGCGGCGCTCCTGCTGCTCGACCGGAACGCCACGGTGACCGTGTGCCATTCGCGCACCCCCGACCTGCCCGCCGTCACCGCCGGGGCGGACGTCGTGGTCGCAGCGGCGGGCCGTCCCGGGCTGATCACGGCCGCCCATGTGCGCCCCGGGGCCGTGGTGATCGACGTCGGGACCAACCCGACGCCCGAGGGCGGCCTCGTCGGCGACGTGGACGCCGCCTCGGTCACTCCGCAGGCGGGCGCGCTCACCCCGGTCCCCGGCGGCGTCGGCCCGGTCACCACCGCCCTGCTCCTGCGGCACGTGGTGCAGGCGGCGGAATAGGCACGCGGGGCCGTCGAGGCTTTCCCCGCAAGGGAGTTCACCCGGGCGGCACCGCGCTCGCGGACCGCGCCGGGCGGCCGCGCCGGAACCGGTCCCGGGACGCCGCCCCACGGGGGCGCGCGGCTACACCCGTCACGCCGGGTGGCACAAGCCCTACGCACGTGCTCTGTTCCCGGACTACTTTCGTATGGCAATCTCATCTACACGTCGTACGCTCAGGCCGCACGGGCCCCGTACGCCCCTTTCCGCCCCCTCCTTCCGTTCCTCACCGCTGGTAATGGCTCGTTTCCCGCTGTTTCACAGGACCGACGAAGAGAAGACCGCTGTGGCGCCCCTGCCCCTCACTCTCGCGGCTCGTCTGCTGCCCACCGCCGTGCTCGCCATCGTCGGCTGGACGATGGCCTCCTCGTCCCAGCACGACGCCGCGACACCCTCGGCCGGCGGCTCCCCGTCGCGGCCGTCGACGCCGTCCGGCGGCTCCGGCTCCTCGAGCGCACCGGACTCCCCCGGCAGCTCCGGCGCCCCGGCGATCACGTACACCAAGCCGCCCGTGCCCTGCACGGCGATGCAGGCGGCCACGATCAAGAAGCTGGTGCCCCAGGCCAAGACGGCCGGCAAGCCGCTCGCCCTCACCGACCCCTCGCACCGCACGGGCTGCTCCTGGAACGCGCTCAAGGGCTTCGACTACCGCTGGCTGGACGTGACCTTCGAGGTCACCGCGGGCGGCAACGGGCAGAGCGCGGAGAAGGCGGCGCAGGCCTCCTACAACCGGTCCAAGAAGCCGAACCCCGCGCAGGGGATAGGCGACGAGGCGTCCATGTCGGTCCAGGTCACCACGGAGGACGGACAGCAGACGCGCGAGGCCGTCGTGGTCTTCCGCAAGGGCAACGCGGTGGTCACCGTCACCTACAACGGCAGCGACTTCGAGTCCAAGAAGGCGCCCGGCGTCTCCGAGGTGCGCGACGGCGCGCTGACCGCGGCCAAGGACGCCCTGGCCGGCCTCGCCAAGGCCTCGACCTCCGCCACCGGCGACCAGAGCGCCTGACCCCTCCCCCTTCTCCTCGCCCTTCTCCTCGCCCGTCGGCCGGCCCCGCGGGTCAGGGCCGCTCCGCCGTCAGATAGCGCTGCACGGTCGGCGCCAGCCAGGCCACGACCTCCTCGCGCGGCATCGCGGCGGCGGGCGGGAAGCGGAGCACGTACCGGCTCATGGCCACGCCCAGGATCTGCGAGGCGACCAGCGCCGCGCGGGCGGCGGCGCGGCCGGGCGCGGTGTCGGGGCAGACGGCGGCGGCGATCGGCGCGACCTGCTCCTGGAAGATCGCCTGCACGCGCTCCGCGCCGGCCGGGTTGGTCACGCCGACGCGCAGCAGCGCGGTCAGCGTCTCGTCGCCCTCCCAGCGGTCGAGGAAGTGCGTGACCAGCGCGATCCCGAGCTCCCTGTGCGACAGCCCGCTCACATCGGGCATGCGCAGGTCGAAGTCGGCGGCGGCCGCGAAGAGCCCCTCCTTGTTGCCGAAGTAGCGCATCACCATCGACGGGTCGATGGAGGCGTCCTTGGCGATGGCGCGGATCGTGGCGCGCTCGTACCCGTCCGCGGCGAAGCGGTCGCGGGCGGCGGCGAGGATCGCGGCGCGGGTGGCGTCGGAACGGCGCGGCACAGGGGGTACAGGAGGCGTCGGACTCATGTCCACAACCGTAGGCCAACGAACGTAGGCCAACAAGCGTTGACATCCCTCGACGGCCGGGACTAACGTTGCCAACAAGCGTTGACCAACAAGCGTTGGCACCCAGGAGGCGGCCATGCACCGCGAATCCGGAACCACCCTCGGCACCAGCACCGGCGTCCTCGTTGTGGGCGCGGGCCCGACCGGCCTGCTGCTGGCCGGGGACCTGGCCGCCGCCGGCGTCCCCGTCACCGTCCTCGACCGCCGCGAGCGCGGGTTCAGCAACCTCAGCCGCGCCTTCGGCGTCCACGCGCGCACCCTGGAACTGCTCGACGCCCGCGGACTCGCCGACGAACTGGCCGCCACCGGGCACCGGCTGTCCCACCTGCGGTTGTTCCGCCGGCTCTCCCTCGACCTGAGCACGCTGCCCTCGCGCTTCCCCTACCTGCTGATCACCCCTCAGTACGAGGTGGAGCGGATCCTGGAGCGCCGGGCGCGGGAGGCGGGCGCGCGGTTCGTGCACGGCGCCGAGGTCACCGGGGTGCGCCAGGACGCGGCGGGCGCGGAGGTGGACGTACGCGAGGCCCACGGCCACGGCACCTGGCGGGCCGCCTACGTGGTCGGCGCCGACGGGCACCGCAGCGCCGTCCGCCAGGCCCTGGGCCTGCCCTTCCCCGGGGGCTCCGTCATCTCCTCGATCATCCTGGCCGACGTCCGGCTCTCCGACCCCCCGGAGAGCCTGCTCACCGTCGACGGCACCGGTGACGCCTTCGCCTTCCTCGCGCCGTTCGGCGACGGCTGGTAGCGCGTCATGGGATGGGACCGGCGCGGCAAGCGGCCCGACACCGACCCGGTGGAACTGGACGAGGTCCGCGACCTCGCCCGCCGCGCCCTCGGCAGCGACCACGGCATGCACGACGCGCGCTGGCTGTCCCGCTTCCACAGCGACGAACGCCAGGCACCCGCCTACCGCGTCGGCCGCGTCCTGCTCGCGGGCGACGCGGCGCACGTCCACTCGCCCGCCGGTGGGCAGGGCATGAACACCGGCCTCCAGGACGCCGCCAACCTGAGCTGGAAGCTCGCCGCCGTCCTGCGCGACGGCGCGCCCGACTCCCTGCTCGACACCTACCAGGCCGAACGCCACCCCGTGGGCCGCACCGTGCTGCGTACCAGCGGCGGCATCATCCGCCTGGCCATGGCCCACAACCGGGTCCAGCACGCCTTCCGCGACCTGGTGTCCGTGCTCGTGGACCGCCTCCCGCCGCTGCGCCGCAAGGCGATGGGCTCCGTCACCGGCATCGGGATCGCCTACCGCCCCGCCGCCGGGTCCCCCCGCCTGACCGGCACCCGGGCCCCGGACCTGCCGCTGCGGGACGGCAGGGACGGCCGGCTGTACGAGGCGCTGCGCGCGGGCCGTCCCGTCCTCGTCACCCCGCAGGCCGCCGGGGACCGGCACGTCGCCGGCGGCGTCGTGAGGGCCGTCCGCGCCGACGGCGGCCGCGGCACGCTCCTCGTCCGCCCGGACGGGTACGTCGCCTGGGCCGGCGACACCCCGCACGACCCGGGCCTCGCCGCGGCCCTCGCGCAGTGGGCGGGCCCCGCCTGACGCGTGCTCCGTGCGGAAGCCCGGCACCGCCCCGCCTATGCTCCAGTCATGGCCCGGCACCGCAGGCGCGTACCGGCGATAGCGAAAGGCAGCACGACATGAGCCCCCGTACCGCAGTCGTCACCGGAGCGAGCAGCGGCATCGGCGCCGCCACCGCCCGCCGGCTCGCCGAAGCCGGCTATCACGTCGTCCTCACCGCCCGCCGCGCCGACCGGCTCGACGCCCTCGCCAAGGAGCTCAGCGCGGCCAGCCACTCGGCCGCCGCCGTCGCCGTCGACGTCACCGACCGCGCGGCGGTCGACGCGCTCGCCGACTCCCTCGACCGCTGCGACGTGCTCTTCGCGAACGCCGGAGGCGCGCTGGGCGCCGACCCCGTCGCGACCGCCGATCCCGAGGAGTGGCGGACGATGTACGAGGTGAACGTGCTGGGGGTGCTCCACTCGGTGCAGGCGCTGCTGCCGAAGCTCATCGCCTCCGGCGACGGCACGGTGGTGATCCTGTCCTCCACCGCCGGCCTGACCCCGTACGAGGGCGGCGGTGGCTACGTCGCCGCCAAGCACGGCACGCACGCCCTCGCGGGCACGCTGCGCCTGGAACTGCTCGGCGAGCCCGTCCGGGTCGTCGAGATCGCGCCCGGCATGGTCAAATCGGAGGGCTTCGCCCTCACGCGCTTCCACGGCGACGAGGAGAAGGCCGCCGCGGTCTACGCGGGCGTCGCGGAACCGCTGACCTCCGAGGACATCGCCGACGCCGTCACCTGGGCGGTCACCCGCCCCGCCCACGTGAACGTCGACCTCATGGTGGTCCGCCCCCGCGCCCAGGCCGCCCAGCACCGCGTCCACCGCGAGAGCTGACCGGCACCACGGAGCGCCCCGGGGTCCCCGGGCCGGCACCACCGGCCGGGGGGAACCCGGGCACCCCGGGGAAGGACCGTCATCCCTTGACGCAGACGACCTGCTTGAGCTTCGCCACCACCGCGACCAGGTCCCGCTGCTGCTCGATGACCTTGTCGATGGACTTGTACGCGCCCGGGATCTCGTCCACGACGCCCGAGTCCTTGCGGCACTCGACTCCCCGGGTCTGCTCCTCCAGGTCCCGCGTGGAGAACCGCTTCTTCGCCGCGTTGCGGCTCATCCGGCGGCCCGCGCCGTGCGAGGCGGAGTTGAAGGCGTCGGGGTTGCCCAGGCCGCGGACGATGTACGAACCGGTGCCCATGGAGCCGGGGATGATGCCGTAGTCGCCGCTGCCGGCCTTGATCGCGCCCTTGCGGGTCACGAGCAGGTCGACCCCGTCGTACCGCTCCTCCGAGACGTAGTTGTGGTGGCAGGAGATCACCTGGTCGAAGGTGACCTTCGCCTTGCGGAACTCGCGCCGCACGACCTCCTGGAGCAGCGCCATCATGATCGCGCGGTTGCGCTTGGCGTAGTCCTGGGCCCAGAACAGGTCGCGGCGGTACGCCTCCATCTGCGGGGTGTCCGCGATGAAGACGGCGAGGTCGCGGTCGACCAGGTTCTGGTTGTGGGGCAGCTTGTGCGCCTCGCCGATGTGGTGCTCGGCGAGCTCCTTGCCGATGTTGCGCGAACCCGAGTGCAGCATGAGCCAGACGGCGCCGGACTCGTCGAGGCAGACCTCGATGAAGTGGTTGCCGGCACCGAGGGTGCCCATCTGCTGGAGCGCGCGTCCGTGACGGAAGCGCACGGCCTCGGCGAGGTCGTCGAAGCCGTCCCAGAAGTCGTCCCAGCCGCTCGCCGGCAGCCCGTACAGCCGGCCGGGGTCGACCGCCTCGTCGTGCATGCCGCGGCCCACCGGGATGGCCTGCTCGATCCTGGAGCGCAGCCGCGACAGGTCGCCGGGCAGGTCGCCGGCCGTCAGGGAGGTCTTGACGGCGCTCATCCCGCAGCCGATGTCCACGCCGACGGCGGCCGGGCAGACCGCGCCGCTCATCGCGATGACGGAGCCGACCGTGGCGCCCTTGCCGAAGTGGACGTCGGGCATGACCGCGAGCCCCTTGATCCACGGGAGCGAGGAGACGTTCCTCAGCTGCTGCATCGCGACGTCCTCGACCGAGGCCGGGTCGGTCCACATGCGGATCGGCACCCGGACGCCGGGCACCTCGGTGTAGGTGGGTCTGGACGCGGATCCGGACATGGACATGGACATCTGCCTTTCCCCCAGGGGTGGTTCATGGAACGGTTCAACCAACAAAACGCTTAAAAGCGGATAAAGGCCACACACCAATGAAAAACGAAATCAGGGAGGAAGTCATCCATACAGCCCCTGGGCCCGGCGACGGCCGCGGCCGGTGCGGTAGACATTGTGTCTACTCGGCGTCGTCCCCCGCCAAGGGATTTACGCGAGCGCCGGGCCACCGCCGGAGGAAGGGGCCACGTCAGTGCAGCCATCGGGAGACCGCTCCAACCGGGTCCGGGCACTGCTGAGCGGAACGTGCGCAGTGGCGCTCGCCGCCGTGGCGCTGGCCGGATGCAGCGGCTCCGACGGTTCCGGGAGCGGCACGGCCGCCGCCGACGCGGCCAACGGCGGGCAGACCGTCGCCGCGGCCCCGCCCGGCAAGTACCGGGTGCTGCCGGAACCCTGCGGTTCGGTGTCCGCCGGCACCATCGCCTCGCTCGTGCCGAACGCCGCCGATCCCGACGGCGAGGCGAGCGTGACCTTCGACACGGACCGCAAGGTCGGCTGCAAGTGGATGGGCCGCACCGCCCTCGGCAACCGCTACCTCCAGATCGACCTGGAGCGCGTGGTGTCGTACGACCCCGCGGTCAGTGACGACGACCAGGCCGCGACCGACTACCGCACCCGTGCGGTGAACGCCGACATCCCCCTCCCGACCATCGACGGCGGGGTAGGGGCGCTCACTCCGCCCGGCGCCCCGACGCCCTCGACGAGCCCCAGTTCAACGGGGGTTTCCGCACCGCCGAGCAGCAGCCCGTCCGGCACCCCGCAGGACACCGCGCCGCGCTTCCTCGACGGCCTCGGCGACGACGCCTTCCTCGACGACGCGCTGCGCACCCGGGACTCCGGCGTGCACCGCGACGTGACCGTCGTCTTCCGGATCGCCAACGTCCTCGTGACCGTCGGCCTCTCCCAGTGGTCCATGGACAAGTCGGTCGAACCGCCCAGTCCGGACCTCCAGGCCGGTGCCCGTCAGATCGCCGCGGAACTGGCAGATCAACTGGACGAATGAGGCGATCCGCGTAGTCTGGCCGTTTGTGCCACGACAGGACACGCGGAAAGTGAGCGAAGGATCCATGCACCGATCAGCCCCACGTCTCGCCCGTCTGCTCGCCTGCGCGGCCGTTCCGGTGGCGTTCGCCGCCGCCTGCTCCTCCGGCTCGGACGCGGCCAAGGGGCCCGCCGGCGCCGAGAAGGCGGCGCCCTCCGCCTCCCCCTCGGGATCGCCCACGGCCTCCGCCTCACCGGCCGTCGCCACGGCGAAGTACGCGCAACTGCCCGTCGCCTGCAAGGCCGTCGACGCCGGGACCGTCGCGTCGCTGGTCCCGAAGGCGAAGAAGCCCGCCGGCACGCCCGCCGGCTCCGGCTCCGCCGACGAGCGCGGCGGCTGCTCCTGGAACGGCCTGAACGGCTACCAGTACCGCTGGATGGACGTGTCGCTCCAGCGCTACGACTCCGTGGCCGGTCTGGGCTCCGCCGAGCAGCAGGCCACCAAGCGCTACAACGAGCTGGTCGCGCAGGCCAAGGCCGCCAAGGGCGCCACGAGCGAGACCGTCACGGCGGCCGGCACCTGGGACACGGGCACCGCGGTGACCTCCAAGGCCACGAAGGACAAGGAGGAGTACCAGGACGTCACGGTCGTCGCACGCTCCGGAAACGCCGTCGTCGCGCTCTCCTACAACGGCGCCGGCCTGGAGGACGCCAAGACCCCCAAGGCCGACGATCTCCGGAAGAACGCCCTCAAGGCGGCCAAGGAAGCCGTCGCCTCCGTCGCGGCGGCGAACGCGTAACAACTCCCTCCGCGCCGTACCGATTCACCACGTTTGTGCGACAAGCCCATTGACCCGTGTGGCAGGCTGGGCACGCCAGTTTCCGAGCCTGGGAGGGTCGCGGGTGTCCGCGATACGCATGAACCGGACGCACCGCATCCTGGTCGGTGTCGTGGTCGCCGGAGCGGTGATCATCGCAGCGATCGGCTTCGCGGGCTCGTACGCGGCGGTGCGCGAACTCGCGCTCGCCAAGGGATTCGGCTGGTTCGCCAACGTCTTCCCGATCGGTGTCGACGCGGGCATCGTGGTCCTGCTCGCGCTGGACCTGCTGCTTACCTGGCTGCGCATCCCCTTCCCGCTGCTGCGCCAGACCGCGTGGCTGCTGACCGCGGCCACCATCGCCTTCAACGGCGCGGCGGCCTGGCCCGACCCGCTCGGCGTCGGGATGCACGGCATCATCCCGATCCTGTTCGTCGTGTCGGTGGAGGCGGCCCGGCACGCGATCGGCCGGGTCGCCGACATCACCGCCGACAAGCACATGGAGTCGGTCCGCCTCGCGCGCTGGCTGCTGGCGCCGGTGCCGACGTTCCGCCTGTGGCGCCGCATGAAGCTGTGGGAGCTGCGCAGCTACGACGAGGTCATCCGGCTGGAGCAGGAACGTCTCGTCTACCAGGCCCGGCTGCGGGCACGCTACGGCCGCGCCTGGCGCCGCAAGGCCCCGGTGGAGTCGCTGATGCCGCTGCGGCTCGCCCGCTTCGGCGTCCCGCTCACCGAGACCGGCCCCGTCGGCCTCGCCGCGGCCGGCATCGAGGTCCCGGCGGTCGCGGCGCCCGCCGCGCTGCCCGCCCCGGCCCCGGTCGCCGCCCAGGCCCCGGTGCCGGAGGCCGCCCCGTACGCCGAGGAGTACCCGCTCCCGCAACCGGCCCCCGAACAGGCCCCAGAACCGGCCCAGTTCGCGCCCGCGCAGGCCGCCGTACCATTCCAGGCGCAGCCCCAGCACCAGGCGCCGGTCGCCGCCCAGGCCCCGATACCGGCGTCCGCTCCCGCACCGCAGCCCGAACCCATCACCGCGCCGGTCGGCGCGGGCAACCGCCGGCGCAACCTCGCCGACGGCACCGGCGTGATCCCCACCCCGCGTATCGAGTACGCGCCCGAGCCCGAGCCCGAGTACTACCCCGAGCCGGAACCGGAGCCCGTCGTCGCCGAGGACTTGGGCCGCGAGGAGCTCTACGACCGGGCCTTCCGGGCGTACCACCAGCAGTTCGGCGCCTTCCCCAACGCCCGCCAGTTCGGCCTGCTGCTGCAGGACCGGTACGGCATCTCCAGCCCCAACGGCGGGCCGCTGAGCGAGAGCACGCTGCGTCCCTTCGTCCGCGAACTGCGCCGCCGGCTCGAACTCGACGGGCAGTACGCCTCCTAGGAAGCCGCCGGGGCGGGCGTGAGCGCCGCGACGACGTCCGCCGCCGACAGCAGCCGCACCCGCGCCGCGTCCAGCCCCGCCGGGTGCAGGGCGAACACCTCGCCGCCCTGGGGCAGTTCGAGGTCGCCGCGGAGCAGCCAGGCCAGCCGCGCCCGGCCGAGCTCCGTGCGGGCGTCAGTGCCGTCGCCGTCGGAGCCGCCCGCGTCGGGCGTGCCGATCCGGGCCGCGAACTCCGCCACCGGCTCCCCGGCACGGCGCCGGTAGGCGGTCACCGAGTCGTCCGCGTGCCGCAGCAGCACGGTGGCGGCGCGGGCCGCCGCCTGCCACACGGCCAGTTCGCCCAGGCCCACGCGGGCGCCGGAGGCGAACAGGGCGGTGAGGGACTTGCCGAGCAGGGCGAGGTCGTCCCCGTGCCGCGCGACCGAGTGGTGGGTGCCGGTCACGCCCGAGACCACGTCCAGCCACCGCATGGTGCGGTTCACCACGTCGACGACCAGCGGCACGCTCGCCCGGGCCCGGCCGGCCAGGTCGTAGCGCTGCTCCACGGCACGGGCGTCGAACACCGGCCCGTGGTCGCCGGGCTGGTCGCGGGCCATGAGCCCGGCGAAGGCCTCGGCCAGGGCCTCGAACGGGACGTTGTTGAACGAGAAGACCACTGCCACCACATGGCGGACCCCGGCGGCCGCGAGCGCGTCCAGGTCGAGGTCGACGAACTCGGCCGCCCCCTGCGGGGCCGGGGCACTGGTCAGGTCGCCCGAGTGCACGGCGGCGTCCGCCCCGAACCGCAGGCGCGTGTAGTCGCAGTGGCCGATCGCGTTCCACTCGGCGTCGAACAGCGCCGTGGACAGGTCCAGGTCGGTCCGGCCGGACTCCTCGCTCTCCATCCAGTGCAGGAACAGCCGCAGGGTCCGCCCGTCCGGGACGGGCAGTTCGCTGCCGCGCGGCAGGGTCACCAGAGCCCGCGCGGCCGTGCGCTCGGTGAACGGCGCGATCACTCCGTCCAGGCCCGCGTCCACGACGGCGACGTCGACCGCCTCCCCCTCCGCCGCCCGCCGCAGCACCTCGGCCTCCAGCAGGGCGACGGCCCGACCGATGACGTCCGCCCCGATCGGCAGCCGGTCGTCCTCCGCCAAGTGCACCCTGGCGGTGCCGCCTTTGGGGAAGAACACCCGCGTGGCGGGTGCACCCGGACGGCTGCGCAGCTCCCCGAGCGCGGACAGCAGCACCGCGGGCGACACCCGCGGGACCACCGGCCCCAGCGCGGCCAGCACGGTGTTCGTGTCCGCGGCCTCGGACAGCCGCAGCAGGTGGTCGAGACGGCGCACGAACTCGCCCGGCCGCTGCGCCAGCAGCGCGACGGCCGCCGGCACGTCCATGGCGTCCAGTGCGGCCTCGACCCGGCCCGCCCAGCCGCGCACCCGGACGGTGCTCCCGGTCGCGTCGACCCGCGCCTCCGCGCCGGCCGCGGTCCGCAGGGTCGTGGTCAGCGCGTCGCCGTCCGCGAGCCGCGTCCCGCGCAGTGCCGCGACGGCCAGCGCCGCCCGCGGGAAACGGCCCGCGTACTCGAAGGGGTGCAGCAGCTCGGCGACGCGCAGCCAGGCGTGCCGGTACCGGCGCATGTCCTGGACGGCCAGGTCGGGGGCCAGGCCGTCGATCACCCCGAGCAGAGCACGCCGCAGCGGTCTGGGCACCGTGGCGAAGCGCGGCAGGTCGGTCAGCCCGGGGTCGCCGCCCGAGCGCACGGCGAGCAGCCGCAGGATGTCGGTCGCCGTGTCGATGCGCGAGGTCACCGCCGGAACGGCCGTCCCGTACGCGCCGGCGTCCGCCAGCAGCCAGGCCAGGACGCGTGCCTTGGTCTCCCGGCCGGGGATCTGCTCCGGCAGCCAGGACACGTCGGCACGGTCGCGGGTCTCCAGCAGGGCCTGGAGGTCGTCGGCGTCCTGCGGGCTCAGGGCGCCGGTCCTGGCGAGGAGCCCGTGGATCTCCCGCACGGCGTCCGCGTCCCGGGCGGGGAGGTCGCCGCCGAGGTGCAGGACGCGCAGCCGCTCGGGGAGGGCGCGCCGGCGGCCGCCGAAGCGGCGCGGGCGGCGCGGTCGCAGGAAGGGGTCGTCGGTGTCGATACGGCGGTGGCAGACGGGGCACGCGGAGAAGTCCGCGCCGTCGAAGCAGCTGCGGCACACCAGATGCGCGCAGGGCGAGACGGCGTGGACCGAGCCCTCCGTGCCGCACAGCACGCACGGCTGCTCCGGGTGCTGGAAGAGCAGGGTCAGCACGCGGTCGACGTAGAACGCGAAGGTGTCGGCCGGCGTGCTGGTGGGGAAGTCGCGGAACAGCGGCACGTGCGGCCGGTCCGCGCCGAGCGCCTCGTCGATGTCGTCCAGCAGCGCGCGGCCCGCGGCGGCCAGCGCGGTCTCGCCGCGCCCGGCGAGCGCTTCGCGGAGCGCGGACGACATCAGGTAGCCGCGGTCCAGGAGGTCGGCCTCCAGCAGCGCCGCACCGGCGGTGCTGCCGAGCGAGGTGCCCACCGGGGCGGAGGGCAGGTAGACGGCTCCGCGGCGGGCGAGCATGACGGCCGCGAGCGGACGCGGAACGGTCGTGGTGGCTGCGGTCGTGGTCGTGAACATCGCTGTGTCTCCCCCTGGTTGACCTCAGGGCGGGAAGCGGGCGCGCTGGAATCGATCGCAAGCATGCGATTTCGCGGTGAGAAGGAAGCACGCCTGTGAGCCGCCCCGGGTCCGGTCCGGTCGCCGGACCGGTGACGCCGGTTGCGCGCGCGGGGCGGGAAGGGGGTGCACTCGATTCATTGACAGTGAAGAGAAGGAAGCACACCAGGAGCCGCCCCGCGCTCGACGACCTTAACGCGCCGCGCGCCGCGGCGCGTTCGAATATTCGGCCCGGTACGCGCCGAGGCGGCGGGTGGCCGGGCCACCCACCGCCTCCGTCTGCGTCCGCGTACGCGTACGGCTCAGCTCGCCGCGAGCAGCTCCCGCACCCGCTCCTGGCCCACGGCCAGCAGCAGGGTGGGCAGCCGGGGACCGGTGTCCCGGCCGACCAGCAGGTTGTAGAGCAGGGCGAAGAAGGAGCGCTGGGCGGCCTTCAGTTCCGGCGTCGGCTTGGCGTCGGGCGCGAAGCCCGCCTGCGTCTTCGGCACGCCGTAGACCAAGGTGGTCAGCCCGTCCAGCGACCAGTGCTCGGGCAGCCCGTCCACCAGCAGCTTCAGCGCCTCGCGCTCCTCACCGGACAGCGCCGCCAGGGCCGCCGCGTCGGGCTCGGTGCGGACCCGGGTACGGGCCTCCGGCTCGACGTGGGTGTTGACCCAGTGCTCGGCGCAGTCCAGCCGCGGCCGGGCGTCGTCCAGGGAGGCCAGCGGCCGCTCCTGGTCGAGGTCGCGCAGGATGCGCAGGGTCTGCTCCTCGTCGCCGGTCGTGATGTCCACGACCGAGGCGAGGGTGCGGTACGGCAGCTTGTGCCCGGTGGTCGGGAGCTCCCCGCTCGCCGTGCGCGCGGCCCGCGAGTGCACCGCGACGTCGACCGGCGCGGCCGTGCCCTCGGCGACCTTGCGCTCCAGAGCGTCCCACTCGTCGTAGGTGCGGGAGATCTCGTCGCCGAAGGAGATGTTGAACGCCTGGTTCGGCCGGCGGCGGGCGTAGAGCCAGCGCAGCAGCTGCGGCTCCATGATCTGCAGCGCGTCGGCCGCGATGGGCACACCGCCCTTGGAGCTGGACATCTTGGCCATGCCGCTGATGCCCACGAAGGCGTACATCGGGCCGATGGGCGGCTCGGCGCCGAAGATCTCGCGCACGAGCTGCTGGCCGACCATCCATGAGGAGCCGGGCGACTGGTGGTCGACGCCGGAGGGCTCGAAGTCCACGCCCTTGAAGCCCCAGCGCATCGGCCAGTCGACCTTCCAGACCAGCTTTCCGCGGTCGAACTCGCTCAGCCGCACGGTCTCGCGATTGCCGCAGGCCTGGCACTCGTAGGTCAGCTCGGTGGTGTCGTCGTCGTAGGCGACGACGGTGGTGAGGTCCTTGTCGCAGGCCGAGCAGTACGGCTTGTACGGGAAGTACTCGGGGGCCTGCTCCAGCGAGGCGTCCTCGTCGTCCTGCTCCTCGCCGCCCTTCTTCTTCGTCCGGTACCGGCCCAGCACCTCGTCGATCCGGCGCCGCTCGCGCATCGCGTGCAGGATCTGCTCGCGGTAGGTGCCGGAGGTGTACTCGACGGTCTGCGAGATCTCGGTGACCTCGACGCCGAGCGCGGCCAGCGCCTCCCGGAAGGGCGCCTTGAAGTGGTCGGACCACGTCTCGTACGCGCTGCCCTCGGGGGCCGGGACGGCGGTCAGGGGCTTGCCGATGTGCTCGGCGTACGAGGGGTCGTAGCCGGCCGGGACCTTGCGGTAGCGGTCGAAGTCGTCCCACGACAGGATGTGCTCGCAGGGCACGCCGCGCCGCTTGATCTCGTCCGCCACCAGGTGCGGGACCATGATCTCGCGGAGGTTGCCCAGGTGGATGGGGCCGGAGGGGCTGATTCCGGAAGCGACGACGATTTTCTTGCCCGGAGCCCGCCGCCCGGCTTCCGCAATGACGTCGTCCGCGAAGCGGGCGACCCAGTCGGCCTCGGTGCTCTGAGCCACTGTCTCGACTTCCTTCCACCAGTGCAGCGGGTAGCTCGGTACCCGGCAATTGTCCCAGAGAAAAATGGGTGGTACCGCGTGGGATACTGAGGGTTGATCTCTGATCCCTCTCAGGAAGCACCCATCCCATGGCCTCGGTCAACTCGCTTTCCGCCACGATCCAGCAGCGCGTCGCTGACGCCCTCGGTGCCGACCCGCTGCTGCGACGTAGCGACCGGGCCGACTTCCAGGCCAACGGTGTGCTGGGCCTCGCCAAGCGGAACAAGGCGAACCCGCGCGAGCTGGCCGCCGAGGTCGTGGCCGCCCTCCCGGCGGACGACGGCCTCATCGCCGGCATCGAGGTCTCCGGCCCCGGCTTCCTCAACATCGCCGTCGCCGACTCCGCGATCACCCGGACGCTCGCCGCCCGGGCCGCCGACGACCGGCTCGGCGTGCCCGCCAAGGCCGACCCCGGCATCACGGTGATCGACTACGCCCAGCCGAACGTGGCCAAGGAGATGCACGTCGGCCACCTGCGGTCCTCCGTGATCGGCGACGCGCTCGTCAAGATCCTGGAGTTCGAGGGCGAGACGGTGATCCGGCGCCACCACATCGGCGACTGGGGCACCCAGTTCGGCATGCTCATCCAGTACCTGGTCGAGCACCCGCACGAGCTGGACCACGACTCCACCGGGGACGAGGAGGCCGGCGAGGCCTCCATGTCGCGCCTCAACCGGCTCTACAAGGCCTCGCGCACCGTTTTCGACGCCGACGACGACTTCAAGACGCGGTCGCGGAAGCGGGTCGTGGACCTGCAGGCCGGGGAGCCGGAGACGCTGGCGATGTGGCAGCGGTTCGTCGACGAGTCGAAGATCTACTTCAACTCGGTCTACGACAAGCTCGACATCGCGATCCGGGACGAGGACGTCGTCGGCGAGTCCGGCTACAACGACATGCTCGTCGAGACCTGCACGCTGCTGGAGAAGTCCGGCGTCGCCGTGCGGTCCAACGGCGCGCTCTGCGTGTTCTTCGACGACATCAAGGGCAAGGACGGCGAGCCGGTCCCGCTCATCGTGCAGAAGGCCGACGGCGGCTTCGGCTACGCCGCGACCGACCTGTCGGCGGTGCGGAACCGTACCGCCGGCCTGCGGGCGAACACGCTGCTGTACGTGGTCGACTCCCGGCAGTCCCTGCACTTCAAGATGGTCTTCGAGACGGCCAGGCGGGCCGGCTGGCTCACCGAGGACGTCAAGGCGCTCCACATCCCGTTCGGCACGCTGCTGGGCAAGGACGGCAAGCCGTACAAGACCCGCTCCGGCGAGACCTTCCGGCTGGTGGACCTGCTGGACGAGGCGGTCGAGCGGGCGGGCGCGGTCATCGAGGACAAGAGCGGCGGCGTCCTCTCCCCCGAGGAGATCACCGACCGGGCCAAGGAGGTCGGCATCGGCGCGATCAAGTACGCCGACCTGTCCACCTCGCTGGGCCGGGACTACGTCTTCGACCTCGACCGGATGGTCTCGCTCAACGGCGACACGAGCGTGTACCTGCAGTACGCGTACGCCCGTATCCAGTCGATCCTGCGGAAGTCGGGCGACGCCGAGCCGGTCGCCCACCCCGAACTGCCGCTGGCCCCGGCCGAGCGCGCGCTCGGGCTGCTGCTGGACGAGTTCGCGGAGACCCTGGCGAGCGTGTCCGAGACGTACGAGCCGCACAAACTGGCCTCGTACCTCTACGCGCTGGCCTCGGCGTTCACCACCTTCTACGACCAGTGCCCGGTCGTGAAGCCGGAGCCCGCTCCGGACGTCAAGGAGAACAGGCTCCTGCTCTGCGACCTGACCGCCCGCACCCTGCACCGGGGCATGGCGCTGCTCGGCATCCGCACCCCCGAGCGCCTCTGACGCAGCCCGCGTCCGCACGACGGCGGCCCCGGGGAGAGCAACCGCTCTCCCCGGGGCCGCCGTTGTCAGTGGTCACCCCTACATTCACGAGCATGGCGACGCTCCCCAACCAGCTCCCCAAGCTCGCCCAGGACCCGGCCGGCCGGTCACTGGGCCTCGACCTCCCGCCCGGCGGCCTTGTCGACAAGACGTCCGACGGCCCGTGGCACGAGCCGCTGCTCTGGCACGCGGACGGCCCCGCCGCGCCGGACGCCTGGCAGCGGCTGCTGCCCGCGCGCATGTCGGCGGGCCTGCATCCGGTGCTGCTCTCCATGGCCCCCGCCATGCCCGCCACCAGGGAGTTGTCCCCCGGGATAATGTCGTACCCCGGCGACCACGACGCCGAGGACGTGCTGGCCGGCTTCTGGGGCTTCGAGGAGGAGTTCGACGCGGACGACGCCGAGATGGTCGCCCCCTTCGGCCGGGAGTGGCCCGGCCTCGCCCCGGCACGGGAGTTCGAGGCCGACCCGGACGTCAGGGCGGCCGAGGTCGCGGCGTCCGTGATCGGCGCGGGACGGCTCGAGGATCCCCGCGCGGCCCTCGTTCCGGCCCGGCGCAGCGCCGACGTCCCCGCGGCGATCGGCTGGGCCGGCCCGCTCAACCACGAGAACGACGTGGCCCGGCTCTGCGCCGTGCTGCGTTCCTGGGAGGACCGCTTCGGTGTGCGGGTCGTGGCCCTCGCCTTCGACGTCCTGGTGCTCTCCGTCGCCGCGCCGCCGGCGGACCTGGCGGAGGCCCAGGCCATGGCCGCCGAGCACTTCGCCTTCTGCCCGGACAACATCACGCAGGGCAGCGGTTCCCTCCGCACCTACGCGAAGTCCCTGCTGGGTGAGGTCTGCTGGACCTTCTGGTGGGACTAGGACGTGTCGGCCCGGACACAAAGGCGGGGGCGCCCTCCCCCGAGTCGGAAGGGCGCCCCTGCGATGTCATCCGTCAGCGGTTGTGGCCCCAGCGGTGGCCCCAGTGGTGACGACCGTGGTGACGGTGGTGACGGTGGTGGCCCCAGCGGTCGTGGCGGTGACCCCGGTCGCGACCCCAACGGTCGCCGTGGTCGTTGCCACGGTCGTGCGTCACGTGAGCTGCCGCCTTGGGCGCCACCTCAGTGGCGGCGCTGGCAGCCGTGGCACCACCCAGCAGAACGGCGGCCGCGACACCCAGCGCGGCGGCAAATCGGGAAGCCCGCATTGCGGTCTCCTTTCTCGGCGGCGCTTGCGCGTCCGCCTCGGTTTGGACACCACGATGCTTCCCGGCGATATGCCCCTTTCATTCAGGATCGGGAGCAAACCCACTTGATGTAACGAAATATCACTTCGATGGGAACCGGAGTGCGGCGTGGCGGCGTCACGCGTGTCCGGACGCCCTCCCGACTCAGCGCCCGACCGCAAAACCCCAGGCCGCGGGCACGGAGCCGCCCTCGCAGAGGGAGCGGCCGAGGTGCGCGGCACTGGCCGACGCCTCGCTGTGGGTCGCGTGGACGCCGACGAGGGCGGGCACGAGCAGCAGGCCCGCGACGACCGCGCCGGCCACCGAGAGCGCGCGGGCTCCCCCGCCCTGCGGCGCGCCCCCGCGGCGCCGGGCGGAGCGGGCCGCCGCGAAGTGCAGCACGAGCGCGAGGACGGCCGCCGCCAGGGCCCCGTAGGCGACGGCGAAGTTCGTCCAGGGCACGGCGATCCACCGGCAGCCCGAGGACTGGCGGTGGGTGTGGGCGTTGGACAGCGCCACGACCGCCGCGAAGCAGACGACGCCGGCCAGCGCGAGCACGGCCACGGCCCCGCCGACGGCTCCGCTGTGACGGGGGGCGGTGGGCTCGGTGGTGGCCGCGGTGGTCGTCGTCATCGTCAGTACCAATCGGGGTGCGGGCGGACGATGCGGAGGTTCTGCTGCCCCTCCGCCTTGACCTCGGCGCCCATCCGTCCGTCGAGGCTGACGTTCTGGTACGAGTCCGAGTGCTGGGTGTACTTGATGTCGCCGTCGGGGGTGACGGCGGTGACCACCGCCGCGTGGTGGGTGTTGCCGGGGGCGTTCCCCGCGCCGGGGCCGGCCTGCTCGTAGAAGACGATGTCCCCCGGCCGCACATCGGAGCGGGCCACTTCCTCCCCGCCGTGCCGGGTCAGGAAGTTCTGCAGGTTCTCCGCGCCGGCCCAGGTGTCGGAGTGGTAGGCGCGGGCGTCCCACCAGTCCCACCCGGTTCCGCTGACCTCTCCCCATGTGTCGTCGCCGTCCGGCCCCGACCAGGTGCCCAGCTTCTCCTGCATGCCGGCGTGGAGCAGCGACTCGGACACGAAGTTGGTGCAGTTGTTGCCGAAGTCGGTGTCGTCCGGCTGGTCCCAGTGGTCGAGCGCGTACTGCACCATCGCCACGCGGTCGAACTTGCCGTCCGTGCCGCGCATTTCGCCTTTGGCGTCCTCGGGGATGCCCGGCAGGGCGGTGAGCGCGACCGGTTCGGCGAGCATCATCCGGTGCCGCTGCTCCGGTGTGAGGCCGTCCCACCAGGCGCGGACGACCACGGGGTCCCGGCCGGACGGGATGTCGGCGGCGAGGATCGCCATCTGCACGTGCGAGGCGTCGTTCTGGCCGCTCAGTGCCTTGGCCGGGTCGGCGACGCCGGTCATGCCCGCGAGCGCGGTCAGCTCGGGCACCGCCGCGGCGTCGGCAGCGTTGGCCTGCCGCAGTGCCTCGTCGACGAGGGTCTGCACCTCGGTGCGGAGCGGGCCGTTGTCCTCGGCCTCGACACGGCTGTGCGGGGGCGGGACGACGAGGGTGCCGTCGGCCGTGATCCCGAAGCCGTACCGGTCGGCGAGGTCCACGGCCGTGCGCAGGGTGCGCTGGGCGAGTTCGACCGTCGAGGCCAGGCCCTCGGCGACCATGCTGACGCCCTTCATGACGTCGTAGGCGGCCTCGAAGCGGTTCGCCAGGTCCTCGAAGTCACGGGCGGCCTGCCGGCCGACCGCGTCCGTCCAGTTGTCCGCGAGCGGGCCGGCACCCTGCTCCCGGATCTCCTGGGCGGTGCGCAGGGCGTGGTTCGCCAGGTCCAGCCAGTCGTCGGCGGCCGTCTTCCACTGGGACGCCGACGTGTTGTTCAGGTCCTCGTACGACACCATGGTGGCGCGTCTCACGCCTTCCCGAGCTCGGTCAGCCCGGCCCGCAGGCGCGACTCCGCCTCCGCGTCGGCCGCGTCGTACCCGTCCGCGGAGTCCCGCAGTCGGTGCGCGAGGGTGTTCATGCGCTTCGCGAGTTCGACCATGTGGTCCTCCCACGCCGTGGCGCACGCCCGCAACTCCTCGGCGCTGCGCCATCCGTAGGCGCTGTAGGGAAGGTCCTGGCTGCTGTCGAGCGCGTGGCCCAGCCGACCGGTCGCGCTGCGGGACAGCGCCTCCATGTCGTCGCCCGTGCGGCGCACCGCGGGCGTGTCGATGTCGACGTCGCGTGTCACGGGTCCCCCGTCCGTCTCCGTGTGGACAACGCGCTCCACCGTACAAGGACGTTCTGACAGGGCACGATCAAGAACCCGCAAAGCCCGCCGCCCGCCGCCCCGTTGGCCCGTCGCGACGGGCTCCCGCGGTCCGGGCCGCCGAAGCGGTCAGAGCCGCTGCGCGACCTCGGTCGCCCAGTACGTGAGGATCATCTGCGCGCCGGCCCGGCGGATCGAGGTCAGGGTCTCCATGATCGCGCGGTCGCGGTCGATCCAGCCGCGCTCCGCGGCGGCCTCGACCATCGCGTACTCACCGCTGATCTGGTAGGCCGCGACGGGAACGTCCACCGACTCGGCGACCTTGGCCAGTACGTCCAGATAGGGCAGGGCGGGCTTGACCATCACCATGTCGGCGCCCTCGGCGAGGTCCAGCGCGAGCTCGCGCATCGACTCGCGGAGGTTGGCCGGGTCCTGCTGGTACGTCTTGCGGTCGCCCGTGAGGGACGAGCCGACGGCCTCGCGGAAGGGGCCGTAGAAGGCGGAGGCGTACTTGGCGGTGTAGGCCAGCACGGAGACGTCCTGGTGGCCCGCGGCGTCCAGCGCGTCCCGGATGACGCCGACCTGGCCGTCCATCATGCCGCTGGGGCCGACGACGTGGACGCCGGCGTCCGCCTGGACGCGGGCCATCTCGGCGTAGCGCTCCAGGGTGGCGTCGTTGTCGACGCGGCCCTCGGCGTCCAGGACGCCGCAGTGGCCGTGGTCGGTGTGCTCGTCCAGGCACAGGTCGGACATGACCACCAGCGCGTCGCCGACCTCGCTGATGACGTCGCGGATGGCGACCTGCAGGATGCCGTCCGGGTCGGTGCCGGGGGTGCCGATCGCGTCCTTCTTCTCGTCGAGCGGGACGCCGAAGATCATGAAGCCGCCGACGCCCGCCTCGACGGCCTCGACGGCCGCCTTGCGGAGGGTGTCGCGGGTGTGCTGGACGACGCCCGGCATGGTCGACAGCGGCACGGGCTCGTGAATGCCTTCACGAACGAACACCGGGAGGATCAGTTCGGCGGGGTGGAGGCGGGTCTCCGCGACCATGCGCCGCATCGCCGGCGTGGTGCGCAGGCGGCGCGGGCGCGCGCCGGGGAACTGGCCGTAACGAGTACCGCTTCCGCTCATGACCGTGTCGCGCCTCTCCATCGCCGGGGCTTCCGTTCACCACCGTACGCCCGCGCCGGGTGTGCTCTTCCCGACCGGATGTCGGGGCGCACCGGGCCCCGAAGGCCGTACGCCCGCGGGGCGGCCGGCCGCTCGGGCCGGCCGCCCCGCGGGCGGTGCGGACAGGGTGCGCCGGGTCAGACCCGGGCGCGGCGCCGCGAGCCGGGACGGCGCTCGCTGGGCCGGGTGACCGGGTCGCCGGCCGCGACGGCCGCCTCACGGCGCCGTACGCCGAAGTCGGCCAGGGCCTGTGCCAGCGCGTGCACGGACGGCTCGGGGGCCATCACGTCCACCCGCAGCCCGTGCTCCTCCGCCGTCTTGGCGGTGGCCGGGCCGATGCAGGCGATGACGGTGACGTTGTGCGGCTTGCCGGCGATGCCGACGAGGTTCCGCACCGTGCTGGACGAGGTGAACAGCACCGCGTCGAAGCCGCCGCCCTTGATGGCCTCACGGGTCTCCGCCGGCGGGGGCGAGGCGCGCACGGTCCGGTAGGCCGTGACGTCGTCCACCTCCCAGCCGAGCTCCACCAGGCCCGCCACCAGCGTCTCGGTGGCGATGTCGGCGCGGGGCAGGAAGACCCGGTCGATGGGGTCGAAGACGGGGTCGTAGGGCGGCCAGTCCTCCAGGAGGCCGGCCGCGGACTGCTCGCCGCTGGGGACCAGGTCCGGCTTCACGCCGAAGTCCACGAGCGCGCGCGCCGTCTGCTCGCCGACGGCGGCGACCTTTATGCCGGCGAAGGCCCGCGCGTCGAGCCCGTACTCCTCGAACTTCTCGCGCACCGCCTTGACGGCGTTGACCGAGGTGAAGGCGATCCACTCGTAGCGCCCGGTGACCAGGCCCTTGACGGCGCGCTCCATCTGCTGCGGGGTGCGCGGCGGTTCGACCGCGATCGTGGGCACCTCGTGCGGCACGGCTCCGTAGGACCGCAGCTGGTCCGAGAGGGAGACCGCCTGCTCCTTGGTGCGCGGTACGAGGACCTTCCAGCCGAACAGGGCCTTGGTCTCGAACCAGGAGAGCAGGTCGCGCTGCGTGGTCGGCTCGCCGACCACGGCTATCGCCGCGATGGGGCCCTCCGGGGTGGGCAGCGCCTTGGTGGCCTTCAGCTCGGCGGCGATGGTCGCCAGCGTGGCGGTCCAGGTCCGCTGCCGGGTGGTGGTGCCGGCGACGGTGACCGTCAGCGGGGTGTCGGGCTTGCGCCCGGCGGACACCAGCTCGGCGGCGTTGGCGGCGACGGTCTGCAGGGTCGTGGAGACCACCACCGTCGCGTCGCTCGCGCCCACCTCGCTCCAGCAGCGGGTGGAGGCGGCGGCCGCGTCGACGAAGCGCACGTCGCCGCTGAGCGGGACACCGGCGTACGCGGGCACGCCGATGGCCGCGGCGACGCCCGGGACCACCTCGAAGGGGATGCCGGCGTGCGCGCAGGCGAGCATTTCGGCGGCGGCCTGGGGGTCGAGCCCGGGGTCGCCCGCGATCGCTCGCACCACCCGCTTGCCGGTGCGCGCGGAGGCCGTGCAAAGCTTGGTCGCGGCGGCCGAAGGGCTCAACTCGCCCTCGGTGAAGGCCGGCTCCGCCGTGTCCACGCCTGCCCGGGCGTGCGTGCGCACGACGTCGAGCACCTGCTGGTCGGCGACCAGCAGATCGGCGCGGGCCAGGGCCTCGACGGCCCGCAGGGTCAGCAGACCCGGGTCACCGGGTCCGGCACCGAGGAAGGTGACGTGCCCGAGGACCGGAAGGGGCGGCGGTCCCTCGGCGGCGCCGGCCGAGCTGCCGGTCGCGGCATCGGCTGTGGTCGTGGTGTTGGTCGCTGCGGCGGCGGTGGGGCTCAAAGTACGCGCTCCCCCATAAGACCGGCCGCACCCTTGGCGAGCATCTCGTCGGCGAGCTCGCGGCCCAGGGCCAGAGCTTCCTCGCGAGAGACGGGGGTGGGACCAGTGATGGACATCTGCACCAGCGAGGAGCCGTCGGTGGTCCCGACGACACCGCGCAGGCGCAGCTCGGTGATGGGCTCGTCGGCACCTTCGAAGGCAGGCTCGGCCAGCGCGCCCACGGGCGCGGAGCAGCCGGCCTCCAGGGCGGCGAGCAGTGCCCGCTCGGCGGTCACGGCGGCCCGGGTGAACGGGTCGTCGAGCACGGCGAGCACGGCGATGAGCTCTGCGTCGGCCGCAGAGCACTCGACGGCCAGCGCCCCCTGTCCGGGGGCGGGCAGCACGACGTCGGGTGAGATCAGCTCGGTGACCTCGGACAGGCGCCCCAGCCGGCTCAGCCCGGCCGCGGCCAGGACGACGGCATCGAGGTCGCCCGAGGCAACATATCCGATGCGCGTGTCCACGTTGCCGCGGATCGGCACGGTCTCGATGCGGACGCCGAGCGAGCGGGCCCAGGCGTTCAGCTGGGCCGCGCGGCGCGGCGAGCCGGTGCCGACGCGCGCCCCGCGCGGATCCAGGGCGAGCTGCTCGAACGTGAGACCGTCGCGGGCCACCAACGCGTCCCGCGAGTCCTCGCGGGACGGGATCGCGGCCAGCGTCAGCCCGTCGGCATCGGCGGTGGGCAGGTCCTTCAGGGAGTGGACGGCGAAGTCGATCTCACCGTTCAGCAGCGCGTCGCGCAGCGCGGAGACGAACACCCCGGTGCCGCCGATCTGCGCTAGGTGCTCGCGCGAGACGTCGCCGTAGGTGGTGACCTCCACCAGCTCCACATCACGGCCGGTGAGCCGGCGCACCTGGTCGGCGACCATGCCCGACTGCGTCATCGCCAGCGCGCTGCGCCGGGTTCCCAGTTTCAGTGCGGTGGGCCTCGTCATGCCCGCCCTCGATTCGCTTCATTCGTGACGGCACCGGTCGACGCGGCCGGTGACGGGACCACCGGTACGGCCGGGGTGTCGGCCCGGCTGACCGCGGCGACCGCCAGCGGGTCCAGGTCGAAGAGTTCGCGCAGCGCGTCAGCGTACCCGGCTCCGCCGGGCTCGCCCGCGAGCTGCTTGACCCGCACGGTGGGCGCGTGGAGGAGCTTGTCCACCACGCGGCGCACGGTCTGGGTCACCTCGGCGCGCTCGCGCTCGCCGAGACCGGGCAGCCGGCCGTCCAGCCGGGCGAGCTCGGTGGCGACCACGTCGGCGGCCATGGCGCGCAGGGCGACGACGGTCGGCGTGATGTGCGCGGCGCGCTGGGCGGCGCCGAACGCCTCCACCTCTGCGGAAACGATCTTTCGGACCTGGTCGACGTCCGCCGCCATCGGGGCGTCGGCCGCGGCCGTGCCGATGGTCTCCAGATCGGTGAGGTGCGCCCCGTCGATGGCGTGCACCAGCGGGTCGATGTCGCGCGGCAGCGCCAGGTCGAGCATGCCGATGGGCGCGGCCGGCCCGTCGGCGGCGCGCAGGGCGCGGGTCAGGGTGGCGCGGGCGACCGTGTCGGCGGTCAGCACCAGCCCGGTCGCGCCGGTGCAGGACACCACGATGTCGGCGTGCGGCAGCTCGGCGGCCAGGTCGTCCATGGGCACCGCGCGGCCGCCGACGGACTCGGCCAGCCGCTCGGCGCGCTCGTACGTGCGGTTGACGACGACGATGTCGCCCGCCCCGGCGCGGGCCAGGGTCGCCGCGGCCAGCGAGCTCATCGAGCCCGCGCCGACGACCAGGGCGCGCTTGCCCCTGCCCCACTCCGCGAACGGGGTGCCGCCGATGGCCTGCGCCATCTGGTCCAGGCCGAAGGTGACCAGCGACTGCCCGGCGCGGTCGATGCCGGTCTCGGAGTGGGCCCGCTTGCCGACCCGCAGCGCCTGCTGGAACAGGTCGTTCAGGGTCCGGCCGGCGGTGTGCAGCTCCTGGCCGAGGCCGAGCATGTCCTTGATCTGGGCGAGGATCTGGCCCTCGCCGACGACCATGGAGTCCAGGCCGCAGGCGACCGAGAACAGGTGGTGGACGGCCCGGTCCTCGTAGTGGACGTACAGGTGCGGGGTGAGCTCGTCCAGGCCGACGCCGCTGTGCCGGGACAGGAGCGTGGACAGCTCCGCGACCCCGGCGTGGAACTTGTCGACGTCCGCGTACAGCTCGATGCGGTTGCAGGTCGACAGCACCGCCGCCTCGCTGGCCGGCTCGGCGGCCAGCACGTCGTGCAGCAGGTCGGCCTTGCTGTCCTCCGCGAGCGCGGCCCGCTCCAGGACGCCGACCGGGGCGGTGCGGTGGCTCAGCCCGACCACGAGGAGACTCATGCCGGCATCACGGCGGGGACGTCCCCGTCAGGTCCCGGGCGGCGGTCGCCGTCGCGGACCGCCTTGGCCGCCACCGGGGGCACCGCGAGGGTGCCCTCGAGCTCCTCGCCGGCCTTGCGCTGTTCGTGGAAGGCGAGGATCTGCAGTTCGATGGAGAGGTCGACCTTGCGGACGTCGACCCCGTCGGGGACGGTCAGCACGGTCGGGGCGAAGTTCAGGATCGAGGTGACCCCGGCGGTCACCAGGCGGTCGCAGACCTCCTGCGCGGCACCGGCGGGGGTGGTGATCACGCCGATGGACACGTGGTTGTCCCGCACGATGGACTCCAGCTCGTCCGCGTGCCGCACCGGCAGCCCGGCGATCGGCCGGCCGGTGAGCTGGGCGTCCGCGTCGATGAGCGCGGCGATCCGGAAACCGCGGGAGGCGAAGCCGCCGTAGTTGGCGAGCGCGGCGCCGAGATTGCCCATACCGACGATCACGACCGGCCAGTCCTGGGTCAGGCCCAGCTCGCGGGAGATCTGGTACACGAGGTACTCGACGTCGTAACCGACACCGCGGGTTCCGTAGGAGCCGAGGTAGGAGAAGTCCTTGCGGAGCTTGGCGGAGTTCACTCCGGCGGCGGCCGCGAGTTCCTCCGACGACACCGTGGGCACCGATCGCTCGGAGAGCGCGGTCAGGGCCCGCAGGTACAGCGGGAGCCTGGCGACAGTGGCCTCGGGAATCCCTCGGCTTCGGGTCGCCGGTCGGTGAGTTCGGCCAGTTGCCACGATGCTCCTGCGGGTAGAGCTGGGCTGCGAGCGGCACCCCTCGATGGGGCCGCCCCGTACACGCCAGGCTATGTCTTTGTGAACGCGTGCACAAAGATGGTGTCCGATTTGCCCGGGGGAAGTGACCGGCATCACGCACCCCCATTACGGACAGAAGAAGCCACCTTTTGTACAGGAACGTTCCGCATCAGCGGCCTCTCCGCACCCCGGCGCTCCACCCAGGGCGCATCGGTCCCCGCCAGCCGGGGCCATTCGACCCCGGCGGCGCGCGCCAGCTCCTGTTCGGCGTGCGCGGGCCACTGCGGGTGCTCGCGGACGTACGCGGTGAACAGCCTGGCGGTCGCGCGGGCGTCGCCGAGCGCGGTGTGCGCCGACCAGCCGGTCACCCCGGCCGCCTCCGCGCACGCGCGCAGGCTCAGGCCCCGCGGCACGGGCTCGCGCTGCGCCGCCATCCGCATGGTGCACAGCTCCGGCACCTCGGGGAACCGGATGCCGATGCGGCCGTACTCCGCCGCCAGGAACGCCCGGTCGCAGCCCACGTTGTGCCCGACCAGCACCCGGCCGCGCAGCAGTCCGAGCAGCCCGGGGGCGATCTGGGAGAACAGCGGCGCGCGGGCCGCCTCGACATGGTGGGACTCGATGCCGTGGATATGGGTGGGGCCGACCGGGCCCTCGGGGTCCACCAGGGTCGAGAACTCGCCCTGCGGGAGGAAATCGCGGTCCATCAGAACGACCGCCAGCTCGACCACGCGGTTCCGCCGCGAACTCGAACCGGTGGCCTCGACGTCGACGACGGCGAAACCGCCGCGCGCCTGAAGCCTGCCCGGGAGCACGCCGTCACCTTCCTTACGTACATACCCCCGCAGCACACAAAACGCCTTGATGGTAATCGAGCACACGGGCCAAGAGGAACACCCGCAAATCACCCACCTGTGGTCCCAGGCGTCTCAGACGCCCAGCCCGCGGCGCAGCCGGCCCTCGTCGACACGCCAGAACGTGTGCTGTTCCCCGTCGATCAGGACGACCGGGATCTGCTCCCAGTACGCCCGGTGCAGCGCCTCGTCCTGGCTGATGTCGCGCTCCTCGAGGCGGCAGCCGACCTCGGCGACCACCTTCTCGACGACGGCGCGGGCGTCGTCGCACAGGTGGCAGCCGGGTTTCACGATCAGCGTGACCGTGCGGAGGGCGGGGTCGAGGGGGGCGGCGGGACCCGCGGGGTCCTGGCGGGGGCCGCGTCCGAACAGGGGACTCATGCCGGTCATTCTGCCCGCGCCCGGCGTCAACCGGGCGTGACGGGAGTAACACTTCTGTCGCTCGGAGTTCATTCACCTGCTCCATCTGAGCACCGGAAGTGCCCAACAGACTGGCTATGCTCGCCCCATGGCCGCTCTGCGATGGCTCACCCCCCGTAAGCGCTCCGCGACAGCACGCAGCGTGCTGGCGGGCGAGGCCGCGGCCGAGGCCGCCCTCGCGGCGCCCGCGCAGAAGAAGGCGGCGCGGACCGCCCTCCCCGCGTTCCCGGTCGTCGGCGACCCCCACGCGGCCGCCTTCTTCGACCTGGACAACACGGTCATGCAGGGCGCCGCGATCTTCCACTTCGGACGCGGCCTGTACAAGCGGAAGTTCTTCCACAGCCGCGACCTGGTGCGCTTCGCCTGGCAGCAGGCCTACTTCCGCATCGCCGGGTCCGAGGACCCCGAGCACATGCAGGAAGTGCGCCAGAGCGCGCTGTCGATCGTCAAGGGGCACCGCGTCGAGGAGCTCATGTCGATCGGCGAGGAGATCTACGACGAGTACATGGCGGGCAAGATCTGGCCCGGCACCCGCGCGCTCGCCCAGGCCCACCTGGACGCCGGGCAGCGGGTGTGGCTGGTCACCGCCGCGCCCGTCGAGACCGCCACGATCATCGCCCGCCGGCTCGGCCTGACCGGCGCCCTGGGCACCGTCGCCGAGCACGTCGACGGCGTGTACACCGGCCGGCTGGTCGGCGAGCCGCTGCACGGCCCGGCCAAGGCCGAGGCGGTCCGGGCGCTCGCCGCGGCCGAGGGACTCGAACTGTCGCGCTGCGCCGCGTACAGCGATTCGTCGAACGACATCCCGATGCTGTCGTTGGTCGGACATCCATATGCGATCAATCCCGATACGCGCCTGCGCAAACACGCGCGCGAAATGGGCTGGCGGCTGCGCGACTACCGCACCGGCCGCAAGGCCGCGAAAATCGGCATTCCGGCGGCCGCCGGGGTCGGGGCGGTCGCGGGCGGCGCGGCCGCCGCGGTGGCCCTGCAGCGCCGCCGCCGCTGAGCATCGGCCCCGGTCCGGGGCCGATGCGCGACACACCGGTGTACCCCTCTGGCGTCCCGTCAGTCGCCACATGACCACACAGCCACAACACGCTCTCCACGCGAGCAATTCACGACGCTATGTGGTCAAGTACGTTTCCGTGTTCGATAATTGATCGATCACCATTCCGCCAGAGAGTGGGCGGAACCGGCGATTTCAGCAACTCGGTGTAGCGTCGCCTGTACGAAGCGTTATTCTCCTCAAACGCAAGCCGGTTCCCACCCGTCGCTACGACGAGTGAACGGTTCCGTACTGCACGTGATGGAAGTTCTGCCTCTGGGAGTCCCGTGTACCCACACACCGGGGTTGACGCCTCTGGCCTGGCTACGCTGCGCGCACTGGTGGCTGAGCACCTGCTGCGCGTTGTCCCCGCGTACGCCGTGCCCGTGCCAGCACTCGCCGCAGCAGTGCCCGCCGGCCCCGCCCTGGCGACCTATGCCCTCGCCGACGGCCGGGCGGCGGTCGGCAGACGAACCCGCAGCACCCCGCAGACCGCACGGTCCTCGGGCGCCTCCACGCGCCGCCCCGCGTCCGACACCGACAGCGGGCGGATGATGGACCTGGTCGAACGCGCCCAGGCCGGGGAGACCGAGGCCTTCGGGCGGTTGTACGACCACTACTCCGACACCGTGTACCGGTACATCTACTACCGCGTCGGGGGCAAGGCGACCGCCGAGGACCTCACCAGCGAGACGTTCCTGCGCGCGCTGCGCAGGATCGGCACCTTCACCTGGCAGGGCCGCGACTTCGGCGCCTGGCTGGTGACGATCGCGCGCAACCTGGTCGCCGACCACTTCAAGTCCAGCCGCTTCCGGCTGGAGGTGACCACCGGGGAGATGCTCGACGCCAACGAGGTCGAGCCCAGCCCGGAGGACTGCGTCCTGGAGTCGCTCTCCAACGAGTCGCTGCTCCGCGCGGTGCGCAAGCTCAACCCCCAGCAGCAGGAGTGCGTGACGCTGCGCTTCCTGCAGGGCCTGTCCGTCGCCGAGACGGCACGCATCATGGGGAAGAACGAAGGCGCGATCAAGACCCTGCAGTACCGGGCCGTACGGACCCTCGCCCGGCTGCTCCCCGACGACGCGCGATGAACGCCATGGATGGGACTTCATCTTGCGACTGCCTTCACGGTCCGATCATCATGAGTGCGCAACCCTGGGCGTAACCCTGGGCGTACGGCGCTCGTTGCATCACATGCGGACCCCCCACTGCCGTGCCCTGCCCGCTTCCGATCACTCGATCGGGTGGAAGGGCTCAAGGTCTGGAACCTTGCAGGCGCAACGGGGAGTCGAGGTGGATGACGAGAGGAGGTGCCGCCCGTGATCGCGAACCCAACGGCGCACCGGCGGGCGAACGCCTTCGCCGACGCCCTTGAGGACGACGGCCAACAGGCGCACGCCGGCGAGCAGCACGGCGCACACGCCGCGGACCGGCATGCGGATCCGGCTCAGGGAAGGCTCCTGGCCCTGGCCGACGCCCTGGAGGACGTGCCGCGGCCGACGCTGGACCCCGAGGCCAAGACCGTGCAACGGGCCCAATTGATCGCGGCGATGGAAGCCGCGCTCGCCGACGGCACGCTGACGGTCCCCGAGCAACGTGACGGCGGTCGCGGCGCACATCGCGCCGACGGCCGCGGCATCGGGAAACTGAGGCCCCGCTCCGCGTGGTCCCGCCGGCTCGCCGCCGGTGGACTCTCGGTGGGCGTCGCGGCAGGTGCCTTCGGCGGCGTGGCCGCCGCGAGCACCGACGCGCTCCCCGGTGACACGCTCTACGGCCTCAAGCGGGGCATGGAGGACATGCGCCTCAACCTCGCCGACGACGACGCCGACCGCGGCAAGGTCTATCTCGACCTCGCCTCCACCCGGCTCCAGGAGGCCCGCCGCCTCATGGAGCGCGGGCGCGGCGGCCAGCTCGACGACGAGTCGGTGGGCGAGATCCGCCGGGCCCTGTCCGGTATGCAGCAGGAGGCCACCGAGGGCCACCGGCTGCTCACCGCCGCGTACCGCAAGGACGGCTCACTGCGGCCGATGGAGACGCTCTCCGCGTTCTCCAACAACCACCGCAGGGGCTGGACCGAGCTGCGCGACCGGCTGCCCAACAAGCTCACCGACGTCGGCGACAAGGTCACCTCCGTCTTCGACGCCATAGAGCAGGAGGTCGCCCCGCTGCAGAAGCTGCTGCCCCCCGCCGCCACTCCCGGCGACGGGCGCAACGGCCTCCCCGGCAGCGGTGCCCGCTCCAGCAGTGGCACGCGGGGGCCGTCCCCCTCGTCGAGCGACTCCGCGAGCGACCGTTCCGTCGAGCGCGGCACGGAGAAGGCCAGCCCGTCGGCGTCCAAGAGCTCCGACGGCGGTTTCATCGGCGGCGCGGACGGACTGCTCAACCCCCCGCCGAGCAGCGGCAGCCCTTCCACCGGCTCCGGCGAGACCTCGCAGCCGTCCGTCACCCTGCCGCCGTTGCTGCCGGGTCTGCTCCCGGGTCTCGGCCTCGGCACGGAGGACGACAACGGCGAGTAGCCGACCGAGCGGTACCGGCGAGGGCCGGTACCCGGGGCATCACCCCGGGTACCGGCCCTCGCCGTGTCTCACCGCGTCTCGCCGCGTCCGTCAGAAGAACACCGAACGCCGCTGCACCAGCAGCTTGTAGAGCGTGTGCTGAATCGTTTCCCGTACCTGGTCGGTGAGGTTGAAGACCAGCATCGGGTCCTCCGCCGCCTCCGGTGCGTAACCGTCCGTCGCGATCGGCTCGCCGAACTGGATGGTCCACTTCGTCGGCAGCGGCACCAGCCCCAGCGGCCCGAGCCACGGGAAGGTCGGCGTCATCGGGAAGTACGGGAAGCCCAGCAGCCGCGCCGCGGTCTTCGCGTTGCCGATCATCGGGTAGATCTCCTCCGCGCCCACGATGGAGCACGGCACGATCGGCACCCGGGTCTTCAGCGCGGTCGCCACGAAGCCGCCCCGCCCGAAGCGCTGCAGCTTGTAGCGCTCCGAGAACGGCTTGCCGAGCCCCTTGAAGCCCTCCGGCATCACACCGACGACCTCGCCGCGCTCCAGCAGCCGCTGCGCGTCCTCCGCGCAGGCCAGGGTGTGCCCGGCCTTCCGGGCCAGTTCGTTCACCAGCGGCAGGACGAAGACCAGGTCCGCCGCGAGCAGCCGCAGATGCCGCCCCGCCGGGTGGTTGTCGTGGACGGCGACCTGCATCATCAGCCCGTCCAGCGGCAGCGTCCCGGAGTGGTTGGCGACCACCAGGGCGCCGCCCTCGGCCGGGATGTTCTCGATGCCCTTGACCTCGACACGGAAGTACGACTCGTACAGCGGCCGCAGCAGCGACATGAGCAACTGGTCGGTGAGGTCCTCGTCGTAGCCGAAGTCGTCGACCTCGTAGTCCCCGGTGACGCGGCGGCGCAGGAAGGCCAGGCCGTGCGCCACCCGGCGCTCCCAGGGGCCGCCCAGCAGGCGGTCGGCGGCCTGGCCGAGAGCGGCGACCAGCGGCCCGCCCTCGGTGGCCGGCCGCGGCTGCGTGTCCCGGGCCCCTTCCGGGGCCGCACCGGTCGCTGCGGTCGATTCGGTCGCTGCGGCATCCGGGCCGCCCGCGGCGGCAGTACCGGCCGCGTCCCGTACGGTGCGGTCCTCCACCGGCAGTGCGGCCAGCGCGTTCGCGCCGGAGGCCTCACCCGACTTGCGGGCGGCCGCCCGCCCGCGCGACCGTGGCGCCCCCCTCCGCGTTCGCGTGTCCTCGTCGAACGGGATGACCTTGGCATCCGCCATGGCGCGATTCCTCCTCGCAGGAGTGCTCACAAGCTCAGTTCTCAAGGGCGCCCGCGGGCACCAGCGCGGCGAGCCGGTCCACGGTGCGGGCGAGCCGTTCGGGCGGAAGCAGACCCGGGCCGTGGCTGCGGGCGAAGTCGCTGAAGGTCTCGGCGGTGGTGTACTTCGGGGTGAAGCCGAGAGTCTCGCGCATCTGCGTCGTGTCCACCACCCTGCCATGGGTGAGCAGCCGGATCTGCTCGCGCGAGAAGTCCGTCACCCCGGCCGTGCGCAGCATCTGCCCCACCCAGGTGACCGCGGGCAGCAGCACGGGCACGGTGGGCTTGCCGAGCCGCCGGGCCGTCTGCGAGAGCAGCAGCACCCCGTCGCCGGCGATGTTGAACGTACCGCTGTTGATGGTGCCGTTGCCCTCGTCGTGCAGGGCCAGCAACAGGACGTCCATGACGTCGTCCTCGTGGACGAACTGCAGCCGCGGGTCGTAGCCGAGGACGGTCGGCAGCACCGGCAGCGCGAAGTACTCGGCGAGCGGCGTGTCGGCGTTCGGGCCCAGGATGTTCGCGAAGCGCAGCACCGAGACGGCCACGTCCGGGCGGCGCCGGGCGAAGCCCCGCACGTACCCCTCGACTTCGACGGCGTCCTTGGCGAAGCCGCCGGTGGGCAGGGACTTCGCGGGCATCGACTCGGTGAAGACCGCCGGGTCGCGCGGCGCCGATCCGTACACGCTGGTCGTGGACTTGACCACCAGGCGCCGCACGGTCGGAGCCTTCTGGCAGGCACCGAGCAGCTGCATGGTGCCGATGACGTTGGTCTCCTTGACCGCCGCGCGGTTGTTGCGGCCCGGCAGCGTCCCGCTCACGTCCATGTGCACCACCGTGTCCACGGAGTGCTCGGCGAGCACCTTCGCGATCATCGGGTGCCGGATGTCGGCGCGCACGAACTCGGCGCCGTCCAGTTGATGCTCCGGCGGAAGCACGTCGACGCCGACCACCCGGTCGACATCGGGCTCACGCATGATCCGTCGTACCAGCCGGCCGCCGAGCTGGCGGGCGACCCCCGTCACGAGCACCACTTTGCCCAAGATCAGCGCCTTCCTTCTTACCGCATATACGCACCGTATCGGTTCGATGTTGCGCCGTGATGACGCTCGACCGTACGAACACCGTCAAGGCGGTCAAGGAGATCCTGTCCCAGCCGGTGGCCGGGCCCGTCACCGGGCCCCCCGTCACGGCTACCCCGCCACCCGCGCCCGGAACGCCACTGCCCTCCCTCCACCGCGGACCGCGGTGGAGGGAGGGCAGTGGGAAGAGCGACGCGCAGCTCGACTACTTCTTGTTACGGCGCTGCACACGCGTCCGCTTCAGCAGCTTGCGGTGCTTCTTCTTGGCCATACGCTTGCGCCGCTTCTTGATGACAGAGCCCACGACTACCCTCGCTTCGTTTTCACTCGGTGCGGGGCGTCCGAGCCCACACGACCTACGTCGGCCAAGCCTACCCGCCCGGGGGCACCGAACATAAACCGAGGCAGTCGTCAGGCAGTTTCCACCCCCACGTAGGACTCGCGAAGATAGTCATGGACGGCCTGCTCCGGGACGCGGAAGGACCTCCCCACCCGGATCGCCGGCAGATGACCGCTGTGCACCAACCGATACACGGTCATCTTGGACACTCGCATCACCGCGGCGACCTCTGCCACGGTCAGGAACACGACCTCGTTGAGAGGCCTCTCGCTTGAAGCCATGACACACCTGAACCTTCCGCACATGACGGGCACCGGCTTCCCCTCCGGTGACTCCCTCTCGCATGTGCGCTCCTCCCCAGATTAGGTGCGCATGATGCAAGTGGGGAAGAGGAGTAGCGATCGGTTGACTACTGTGACAGACACGCTCGATTGAGTACATAGCGCGTAAGCGGTCGGTAGTAATCGGACCGCACAGCGTCATCAAGCGGAACCACGACCGAAACCCTGCCCTCTGCCTGGGCGACGAAAACGGCGGGGTCGTCGGAGTCGGCCAGTCCCATGGCCTCAATGCCCAGCTGACCTGCCCCGCAGACCCAGCCGTGGTCCCCCACCACGAGGCTCGGCAGCGGGCCGCCGCGCGTCGCCGCGCCGGCCAGGGCGACCCGAACCGGGAGCGGGGAGTGCGTGTGCACTCCGGGCGCACTCCCGGCGCCCTCACCCGGCGCACCGCGGACCACCGCGACGCCCCCTACGTAGCGGAGGTTGTGCGGGCGTAGGCCGAATTGCGTCGGCATGTCGACACGTCGACCATGCGATGGGCTGAGGACAGGACATCCCGCCGCCGACAGGGCTGCGGCCAATCCGGCGTAGAAGCCCAGGAGCCGGTGCGGATGCCCGGTCCCGAGGAGCACCGGCTCCCGGTCCCGTGCCGCTCGCCGCAGACGGGCCGCGAAGGCGTCCAGTCCGGCCAGCGTACGGTCCGGGTCGATCACATCTTGCCCCGAAGTGTGGCTCGGATCAGGCGAAACCCCGCATTGGTCAGCCATCAGGCGCAGCAGCTCGGACGCCGTCCAGTTCCGTCCCGGATCCAGCCCCAGCGTCTGCCGCGGATCCCCGGCGGCGAACAGCCGGTAGCTGCGCAGGCTCCTCTCCCGTGTCGTCGCCACCGGCCCGGCGATACCGGCCCCCACCAGATGCGCGCGCAGCGCGCCCACACTCACCACGGGCCGATGGTGACCCGGACTCGACCGCCCCCGCACCGGAACAGGCCCGACATCACTCCCGTGGGGTGCCCGTTCGGGCCCGCGGCCCGACGGACCCTCCACGCGGCGGCCGCTCTTCCTACACTTCTCAGAAGGGGGCAGACCGCACGACGGCGATGGGCGGTTCACCGTGACCGGCACCCTTCCGAACGGCACCGAGTTCGACTACGTCGTGGTGGGGGCCGGGTCCGCGGGATGCGTGCTGGCCGCGCGCCTGTCCGAGGACGAGGCCGCACGCGTGCTCCTGCTGGAGGCGGGCGGAGCGGACCTCCCGCCGGCCGTGGCCCTGCCGGCTGCCTGGCCGGGTCTGCTGAACACCGCCCTGGACTGGGCGGACCGGACCACGCCGCAGACCGAGACCGGCCTGACCGTGCCCTGGCCCCGCGGCCGCGGCCTGGGCGGCAGTTCGGCGATCAACGCCATGAACTTCCTGCGCGGTCATCGCTCGAGCTATGACGCCTGGGCCGCCGAGGACGCCCCGGGCTGGGGCTTCGACGACCTGCTGCCCGCCTTCAAGCGCACCGAGAACCTCACCGGCGTCGCGGACCGCGATCCGGCGCTGCGCGGCATGGACGGTCCGCTGCGGGTCGGCCCCGCCGCCGACCCGCACCCCCTCGCCCGGGACTTCCTGCGCGCCTCGGCGCAGGCCGGGCACCGCGCTGCCCGCGATCTCGCCGGAGGCCTGGAGGAGGGGTTCGGCTGGGGCGACCTCAGCATCGCGGACGGTGTCCGGCAGGACGCCGCCACGGCCTACCTCCGGCCGGCCCGCCGCCGGCCCGGCCTGCACGTCGTGACCGGCGCCCTCGTCCACCGGGTCACCCTGGACGGCGACCGATGCACGGGCGTGGAGTACGCCGCCGACGGCGAGTTGCGCACCGCGCGCCGGTCCCGCTCCGGAGCGGTCGTCCTGACCGCGGGGGCGATCGGCACCCCGCAACTGCTCATGCTGTCCGGCATCGGCCCCCGCCACCACCTGCGGACCCTCGCCATCCCGACCGCGATGCACCTGCCCGGCGTCGGCTCACACCTCCAGGACCACGTACTGTCCGGGGTCGTCCACCGCTCGGCCCGCCCCGTACCGCCCGGCACCAACAACCACGGCGAGGTCCAGGGACTGATCCGCAGCGGGCCTCAGGCCCCCGGGCCCGACCTGCAGCTGCAGATCGTCGACATCCCCCTGCGCGAGGAGAGCCTGCCGGGACCCGAACCCGGCCGGGGCTGGACGATCATGATCGCCCTCATGATGCCGTTCAGCCACGGCACGGTCCGCCTCGCCGACGCCGTTCCCGGCACGCCCCCGCGCATCGACCCGCGGTACTACGCGGACATCCGCGACCTCGACGCCATGGTCCAGGGCCTGCGCGCCGCCCGGGAGATCGCCGACGCCCCGGCCCTCGCGGACTGGAGCGCCGAGGAGGTCCTGCCCGGCCCGGACGTCGACGGCGAGAGGGCCCTGCGCGCCTACCTCTGCCGCAATCTGCGCTCCTACAACCACTACGCGGGAACCTGCGGCATCGGCACCGACGCGCACGCCGTCGTCGACCCCGCCCTGCGGGTCCACGGCGTGGACGGCCTGCGGGTGGCCGATGCCTCGGTGATGCCGCGGGTGGTCTCCGCCAACATCAACGCCACCGTCTACGCCGTCGCCGAACGGGCCGCGCAGCTGCTGCGCGAGGCCGCCTGAACACCGCGGCCCGGCGCCGGACCGCGCCGGACCCGCCACGGCTACGGCAGAAGCCCGTGCAGCGGGAACACCGCCCGCCGGGTCGCGAGGATCGCCTGGTCCAGCCGGTCCGCCGGGTCGTACCCCGCCTCGTGGAACCCGGCGAAGGACGCGTCCCGTCCGTCCGTCATCCGCAGCGGCGCCGTCTGCCGCGTCCTGCGGTACACCTCCGCGCGCCACTCCTCGGGCGTCGCCGCCTCCGGCGCCACCGGCCGGCCCGCGGCGATGCCCACCAGGTGCGTCCACGTACGGGGTACGACGTCCACCACCGCGTACCCGCCGCCGCCCAGCGCCACCCAGCGTCCCTCGGCGTGCTCGTGCGCCAGGTCGTGCAGCGCCCCGGCCACCGCGCGCTGCGCGTCCAGGCTGACGGCCAGGTGCGCCAGCGGGTCCTCGAAGTGCGTGTCGGCGCCGTGCTGCGTGACCAGCGCCTGCGGCCGGAACGCGGCGATCAGCTCGGGCACGACCGCGTGGAAGGCACGCAGCCAGCCCGCGTCCCCGGTGCCGGCGGGCAGCGCCAGGTTCACCGCGCCGCCCTCCGCGGCCGCGCCGCCGGTCTCCTGCGGCCAGCCCGTCTGCGGGAACAGGGTGCTCGGATGCTCGTGCAGCGAGATGGTCAGCACGCGCGGGTCGTCCCAGAACACGGCCTGGACCCCGTCGCCGTGGTGGACGTCCACGTCCACGTAGACCACCCGCTCGGCGCCGAGCTCCAGCAGCCGTGCGACGGCCAGCGCGGCGTCGTTGTAGACGCAGAAGCCCGAGGCCGTCGCCGGCATCGCGTGGTGCAGGCCGCCCGCGAAGTTCACCGCGTGCGTCGCCTCGCCCCGCCAGACCGCCTCGGCCGCGCCCACCGACTGCCCGGCGATCAGCGCCGAGGCCTCGTGCATGCCCGCGAAGGCCGGGTTGTCCTCGGTGCCGATGCCGTACGACAGCTCTGTGAGCGCCTTGGGGTCGGCCGACGCCCGCCGCACCGCGGCGACGTACTCCGCCTCGTGGACCAGCCCCAGTGTCGAGTCGCCCGCGGCCGGCGCGGCCGCGACGGTCGCCGCCTTGTCCAGTCCGAAGGCCCGGACCAGCCCCATGGTCAGCGCGAGCCGCACCGGGTCCATCGGGTGCCCGCGACCGAAGTCATAGCCCGTTACCTGCTCGTCCCACATCAGCTGTGCGCGGCCGCTCATGGTCGCCACCGTATCGGGCGGGCTCCGTTCCGAACGAGCGGGCGTACAGCAGCGTGGCCGACACCAGCACCATCGGCACCAGCATGGCCCCGCGGTAGCTCCAGGCGTCACCGAGCGCGCCCACCAGCGGTGAACCGACCAGGAATCCGACGTAGTTGAAGATGTTGAGCCGCGCAATCGCCGTGTCCGACGCCCCGGGGAACATCCGTCCGGCCGCGGCGAAGGTCTGCGGCACGATCACGCACAGCCCGAAGCCGAGCAACGTGAAACCCAGCATTCCCACCCACGGCCCCGGCGCCACCGCGACCACTCCGAACCCCGCCACCGCGACCACCGCTCCGGCCCGCACGACCGCCGCGGCCCCGAAGCGCCGTACCCCCAGGTCGCCGACCGACCGGCCGAGGAGCGTCGTCACCATGTAGACGTTGTACGGGACCGTCGCCAGCTGCTCGGAGCTGCCGAGGACGTCCTGCAGGTATTTCGCGCTCCAGTTGGAGACCGTCGAGTCGCCGATGTACGCGAACGCCATCACCAGGCACAGCGGCAGCAGCATCCGCATCGCGACGGACGCACCGGACGCGGCCCCGGACGGCTGCGGCTCCTCCTGCGCCGGCTTCGCGAGTCCGTCGGCCGCCGCCGACTGATCGACGTACCAGCGGCTGCCCACCAGGGTCAGCGGGATCAGCACCGCCACCACCGGCCCGTACAGCACCGCCAGCGACAGGTGCCAGTGCGCCCCGGCCCACGCCAGTGACGCACCGAGGATGCCGCCGAAGCTGTACGCGGCGTGGAATCCCAGCATGATGCTGCGGCCGTACCGCCGCTGGAGGCTCACGCCGAGCATGTTCATCGAGGCGTCCAGCCCGCCGACGCAGATGCCGAACACCGCGAGCGAAAGCCCCAGTTGCCACATCGTGTCGCCCGAGCCGGCACCCAGCAGCGCCAGGCACACCACCGGCTGCACCCAGCGCAGCACGGCGCTCGGCCGCACCCGCTTCACCAGGTACTCGGTGGCCACGCTTCCGACACCGGCCAGGACGGGCACCGCCGCGAGGAAGAGAGGCAGCAGCGCGTCACTGATGTCGTACCGGTCCTGCAGGGCCGGGATACGCGTCACCAGGAGCGCGAAGGCCACACCCTGCGAGAAGAAGCTGACGGACAACGAGGCCCGCCCATGACGCAATCTGCCGTCGATGCCGTCCATGAGCGAGCAGCGTAGGGCCGAACCCTACGGACGGGTAGGTCGATCACATCATCAGTTTTCCCGGCAGGCCCGCCATTTCGGCGAAGAGCGTCAACACCCCCGCGGACCCCGACTCCTCCAGCCGCGCCGGTGGGGTCATCGCCGTGAAGCCGTACGCGTCCATCCCCGCCGCGACCGCCGCCTGCACCCCGAGCGGGCTGTCCTCCACGACCGCGCACCGCTCCGGCGCCACGCCCATCACGCGTGCCGCGTGCAGGAACAGATCGGGCGCCGGCTTGCCCCGGCCCACATCCTGCGAACTGAAGATACGCTCCTCGCCGAAGTGCCCGTACAACCCGGTCTTCCGCAGGGCGACCCGGATCCGCTCATGGCTGCCGGACGATGCCACGCAGTACGGCACCCCGTCCGCGTCGAGCTTCTCCAGCACGGCCGCCACGCCCGGCACCGGCTGCAGTTCGCGCCGGAAACCCTCGAAGACCCGCGCGTAGTACGTCGCGTCGAAGTCCTCGGGCAACCGCTGCCCCGACCGCTCCGCCACCAGGTCGTGCACGCGGTGCATGGCCGAGCCCATGTAGTCCCGCAACGACTCCTCGTAGGTGGTCGGATGCCCGTGCTCGGTCAGCAGATCGGCGAGCACATGGTTCGCGATCGGCTCACTGTCGACGAGCACACCGTCGTTGTCGAAAATGACCAGGTCATAGCGCACACGGTCAACTGTAGTGGACGCAAAAAAGCCTCAACCCCCGAGCCGGAGCTCGGGGGTTGAGGCTAATAATTGTTCGGCGGCGTCCTACTCTCCCACAGGGTCCCCCCTGCAGTACCATCGGCGCTGAAAGGCTTAGCTTCCGGGTTCGAAATGTAACCG
>NZ_JBIARB010000013.1:974-299029 GCF_042889545.1 Streptomyces sp. NPDC002574 | reverse complement strand
GCGTGCTTCTCGTCGTCCGTCCAGCGGGAGTTGCCGCCGTCGACCACCACGTCACCCGGCGACAGCAGCTCACCCAGCTCGTCGATGGTGGACTGGGTCGCGGCGCCGGCCGGCACCATCACCCACACCACGCGCGGCGCCTCCAGCGCGTCCACGAGCTCCCGGAGGCTGTGGACGTCGGCGAGGTCCGGGTTGCGGTCGTAGCCGATGACCGTGTGTCCGGCCTGGCGGATGCGGCTGCGCATGTTCCCGCCCATCTTGCCGAGACCGATGAGACCCAGTTGCATGTCACGCTTTCCTTCGCTTCTCGTGGGACGACCCGTCCTGGGGGGCCGCGGCCGCGGGGGGCGCCTTGACCTCTGCCCGGAGCGCCGCGGCGTACGCCTCGTCGGGGTCGAGACGGCGGAGCTCCTCCGCGATCAGTTCCGCCGTGGTACGGACCCTCAGTGCCAGGACGCGCGTGGGCTGCCCGGGTATGGACAGGCTCGCGACGGCGCCCTCCGGGCGGTCGACAACGATGTCGCCGTGCCCGGTGCGCAGCCGGACCGCGGTGACGACGGGTCCGGCGGTGACGACCCGTTCGACCGGCACGTGCAGGCGGTCCGCGAACCAGCCGGCCAGCAGCTCGGCGCTGGGGTTGTCGGCCTCGCTCTCGATGACCGCCGAGGTGACGCCGGCCCGCGCCTGGTCGAGGGCGGCGGCGAGCATCGAGCGCCACGGCGTCAGCCGGGTCCACGCCAGATCGGTGTCGCCGGGCGCGTACGACGCGGCCCGGGCCGCCAGTTGCTCCAGCGGCCGCTCGACGGCGTACGCGTCGGTGATCCGGCGCTGGGCGAGCACACCCAGGGGGTCCTGCGCCGGGGCGGCGGGCGCGTCCACCGGCCACCAGACGACGACGGGGGCGTCCGGCAGCAGCAGCGGCAGGACCACCGAGTCCGCGTGCTCGGCCACCTCGCCGTACAGCCTCAGCAGCACGGCCTCGCCGGAGCCGGCGTCCGAGCCGACGCGGACCTCCGCGTCGAGGCGGGAGGCGGTGCGCCGGTGCGGGACGCGGCTCGGTCGCCTGACGACGACGAGGATGCGCGACGGGTGCTCCTGCGAGGCCTGTTCCGCGGCCTTCAGGGAGTCGTGCGCGTTCTCCTCGTCGGTCACGATGACCATGGTCAGGACCACGCCCACGGCGGGGGACCCGATCGCGCGGCGGGCGCGCACGAGGGCCTTGTTGATGCGGCTTGCCGTGGTGTCGGTCAGATCGATCCTCATGGCCTGCGCCAGCTCCGTCCGTCTCGTGCGAGCATCTCGTCGGCTTCCGCGGGGCCCCAGCTGCCCGCGGTGTACTGCGCGGGCCTGCCGTGCCGGTCCCAGTGCCTCTCGACCGGGTCGAGGATCTTCCAGGACTCCTCGACCTCCTGGTGCCGCGGGAAGAGGTTCGCGTCACCGAGCAGCACGTCGAGGATGAGACGCTCGTAGGCCTCCGGGCTGGACTCGGTGAAGGACTCGCCGTAGGCGAAGTCCATGGTCACGTCCCGGATCTCCATGGAGGTGCCGGGCACCTTGGAGCCGAAGCGCACGGTCACGCCCTCGTCCGGCTGGACCCGGATGACGATCGCGTTCTGGCCCAGTTCCTGTGTCGCCTTCGGGTCGAACGGGGAGTGCGGGGCGCGCTGGAAGACCACCGCGATCTCGGTGACCCGGCGCCCGAGCCGCTTGCCGGTGCGCAGGTAGAAGGGCACGCCCGCCCAGCGGCGGTTGTCGACCTCCAGCTTGATCGCGGCGAAGGTGTCCGTGGTCGACGCGGGGTCGATGCCGGTCTCCTCCAGGTAGCCGGGCACCTCCTGGCCGCCCTGCCAGCCGTGCGCGTACTGGCCGCGCACCGTGTGCTTGCCCAGGTCGGCGGGGAGCTTGACCGCCCGCAGCACCTTCAGCTTCTCGGTGAGGAGCGACTCGGCGTCGAAGGCCGCGGGCTCCTCCATGGCGGTCAGCGCCAGCAGCTGCAGCAGGTGGTTCTGGATGACGTCACGGGCGGCGCCGATCCCGTCGTAGTACCCGGCGCGACCGCCGATGCCGATGTCCTCGGCCATGGTGATCTGCACGTGGTCCACGTACGACCGGTTCCAGACCGGCTCGAACATCGTGTTGGCGAAGCGCAGCGCCAGGATGTTCTGGACCGTCTCCTTGCCCAGGTAGTGGTCGATCCGGAAGACCTGCTCCGGGGCGAACACCTCGTGGACGAGCCCGTTGAGCTGCCGGGCGCTGTCCAGGTCGCGGCCGAACGGCTTCTCGATGACCGCCCGGCGCCACGATCCCTCGGGGGCGTCGGCGAGCCCGTGCTTCTTCAACTGCCGTACGACCGTGGGGAAGAACTTCGGCGGCACGGAGAGGTAGAAGGCGTAGTTGCCGCTGGTCCCGCGCGAGGCGTCCAGTTCGTCGACGGTGGCGCGCAGCTGCTTGAACGCGACGTCGTCGTCGAAGTCGCCCGGGATGAAGCGCATGCCCTCCGCGAGGTGCCGCCACACCTCCTCGCGGAACGGGGTGCGGGCGTGCTCGCGCACGGAGTCGTGCACGACCTGGGCGAAGTCCTGGTCCTCCCACTCGCGGCGGGCGAAGCCGAGGAGCGAGAAGCCCGGCGGCAGCAGCCCGCGGTTGGCGAGGTCGTAGACGGCGGGCATCAGCTTCTTGCGGGACAGGTCACCGGTCACCCCGAAGATCACCAGGCCGGACGGTCCCGCGATGCGGGGCAGCCGGCGGTCGCCGGGGGCCCGGAGGGGGTTGGACCACGGTGCGGCGGGTGCGGTCTCGGCCGTGCTCATTCCGCGTCGACTCCTTCGTTCAGTGCGGCACCGATCGCCGCCAGCAGGTCGTCCCAGGCGGCTTCGAACTTCGCCACGCCCTCGTCCTCCAGCTGGTTCACGACCTCGTCGTAGGAGATCCCCAGCCGCTCGACCGCCGCGAGGTCGGCGCGGGCGCCGTCGTAGCGGCCGGTGACGGTGTCGCCCTCGATGACGCCGTGGTCGGCGGTGGCGTCGAGGGTCGCCTGCGGCATGGTGTTGACCGTTCCGGGCGCGACCAGCTCGTCGACGTAGAGCGTGTCCTTGTATGCGGGGTCCTTCACGCCCGTCGAGGCCCACAGGGGGCGCTGCTCGTGGGCGCCGGCGGCGGCGAGCGCGGTCCAGCGCTCCCCCGCGAAGACCCGCTGGTAGGCCTCGTACGCGAGCCGGGCGTTGGCGAGTGCCGCCCTGCCCTTGAGGCTCTTGGCCTCGTCGGTGCCGATCTTCTCCAGGCGCTTGTCGATCTCGCTGTCCACGCGGGACACGAAGAAGGACGCCACCGAATGGATCAGGGACAGGTCCAGGCCGGCGGCTTTCGCCTTCTCCAGACCCGCCAAGTAGGCGTCCATGACCTCGCGGTAGCGCTCCAGCGAGAAGATCAGCGTGACGTTGACGCTGATGCCGAGGCCGATGACCTCCGTGATCGCCGGCAGGCCCGCCAGGGTCGCCGGTATCTTGATCATCACGTTGGGGCGGTCGACGAGCCAGGCCAGCTGCTTGGCCTCGGCGACGGTGGCGACGGTGTCGTGGGCCAGGCGCGGGTCGACCTCGATCGACACCCGGCCGTCCCGGCCGCCGGTCGCCTCGTACACCGGCCGCAGCACGTCGGCCGCGGCCCGTACGTCGGCGGCGGTCATCATGCGGACCGCCTCGTCGCGGGTGACCCCGCGCACGGCCAGCTCGGCGATTTGCTCCCGGTAGTCCTCTCCCGAGCCGATGGAGGCCTGGAAGATGGAGGGATTGGTGGTGACGCCCACCACCCGCTCCGATGCGACGAGTTCGGCGAGGTCGCCGGAGGTGATGCGTCTGCGCGAGAGGTCGTCCAGCCAGATCGAGACGCCCGCGGCGGCCAGGCGCCGCAACGGTTCCGCGGTAGCGGTTGCTGCTTCGTTCACTGTGATCATCTTCTTTCTGCGCTCGCATCAACCGCAGCGGCGTGCGAACGATTCCCGGTCCTCCTGGCACCTCCCCCGGCCAGTGGAGCGCCCAGACCGGAGGGCTGCCCGGGGGGGGTCCGCGCAGTGCGCCACAGAAGACCGTACACTGGTAATTTAGGCTTAAACTAACCGCCCCCCGGTCACACCGGCGCAGCCGCTCCCCGCGGGGTTCGTGCCACGGCTTCCGGGACGGACGGGCCGCCGATCACCGCCGGGTGGCGTAGAAGGCGACAGCCGAGGCGGCGGCGACGTTCAGGGAGTCGACCCCGGCCTCCATCGGGATGCGCACGTGCTCGTCGGCGGCCCGCAGCGCCCCGGCCGAGAGCCCCTCGCCCTCCGTGCCCAGCATCAGGGCCAGCCTCTCGTGCCGGCGGCCGGCGAGCTCGTCGAGTGTGATGGAAGTCGCCGACAGGCAGAGGGCCGCGAGCACGAAACCGTGCTCGCGGACGAGACCCGCGTCACTCGGCCAGGACGCGAACCTGGCATACGGAACGGCGAGGACCGCCCCCATGGACACCTTCACCGCCCGCCGGTACAGGGGGTCGGCGCAGCGCGGGGTCAGGAGCACGGCGTCCACCCCCAGCGCGGCCGCGTTGCGGAAGGCCGCGCCCATGTTGGCGTGGTCGACGATGTCCTCGAAGACCGCGACACGGCGCGGCCCTCCGGCAGGACCGGCCAACAGCTCCCGCGGCTCGGGCAGTTGCTTGCGCTGCATCGACGCGAGCGCGCCGCGGTGCACGTGGTAGCCGGTCACCTGCTCGGCCAGGGCCGGCTCGACGGCGTACACCGGCGCGGAGACCTCGTCGATGACGTCCCGCATGACGTCCACCCACTTGGCCGTCAGCAGCATCGAGCGCATGCCGTAGCCGGCCTGCCGGGCGCGCCGGATGACCTTCTCGCCCTCCGCGATGAACAGGCCCTCCGCGGGCTCCCGACGGCGGCGCAGCTCGACGTCGGTCAGCGACGTGTAGTCGTGCAGCCGCGGGTCGTCGGGGTCGTCGATGGTGACGATCTCTGCCACGGTGTCAGCGCCCCGTCCGGAACCCGGCGCCCACGGCCACCACCTCGCCGATCACGATCACCGCGGGCGGCCGTACGCCCTCCTCGACCACCCGCCGGCCCACCGTCCCGAGCGTCGCGTCCACACGTCGCTGAGCGGCCGTCGTGCCCTCCTGGACGACCGCGACCGGCGTGTCGGCGCCCCGTCCGTGCGCCACGAGCGCCGCGGCGATCGGAGCGATCCGCTCGACCGCCATCAGCAGCACCAGCGTGCCGCGCAATCGGGCCAGCGCCGCCCAGTCCACCAGGGAGCGGGGGTCCTCCGGGGCCACGTGGCCGCTCACGACCGTGAACTCGTGCGCCACGCCCCGGTGCGTCACCGGGATGCCCGCGGCGGCCGGCACGCTGATCGAACTCGAGATGCCCGGCACCACCGTGCAGACGATCCCGGCCTCCGCCAGCGCCTGCGCCTCCTCCATGCCCCGGCCGAACACGAACGGGTCGCCGCCCTTGAGACGCACGACGGCCTTCCCCGCCTTCGCGTGCTCGATCAGTGCGGCGTTGATCGCCTCCTGCGCCATCGCGCGGCCGTACGGGATCTTCGCGGCGTCGATCACCTCGACGTGCGGCGGCAGTTCGTCCAGCAGATCACGCGGGCCCAGGCGGTCCGCGATCACCACGTCCGCCTCCGCGAGCAGCCGGCGGCCGCGCACCGTGATCAGGTCCGGGTCGCCGGGCCCGCCGCCCACCAGCGCCACGCCCGGGGTGCGGCCCCGATGCTGGGGCGCGGCCAGCGAACCGTCGCGCAGGCCCTCCACAATCGCGTCCCGCACCGCCGCGGACCGGCGCGGATCGCGCCCGGTCAGCACGGCGACCGTCACGCCGTCCGTCCGCCCCGTCGCGGGCGTCCACGCGGTCGCCGCGTCGGCGTCGTCACTGCGCACGCACCACACCCGACGCGACTCCGCCTCGGCGGACGCCGCCTCGTTCGCCTCCGCGTCGTCCGTCGCGATCAGCGCGTACCAGGCGTCCGCCAGATCCCCCGGACGGTAGCGGCGCCGCTCCCAGCGCAGTTCGCCGGCGGCGGCCATCGCGTCCACGGACGGTGTCGCCGACGGCGACACCAGGACGACGTCCGCCCCCGCGGCCACCAGCGTCGGCAGCCGGCGCTGGGCGACCTGGCCGCCGCCCAGCACGACCACGCGGCGACCTGCGAGGCGCAGTCCGACGGGGTATGCGGGTACGGCGTCGCTGCGCTCGGCTGTCATGGTCGTGCGGCTCCTCGTCGTCCTGCGGGGCGGTTTCCCCGCGTCAACCCTACGGTGTGGCCGCGGTGCGGTCTTTCCCTGCCGGTCCGTGGTCACCCGACGGGTCCGCTTCGCTTGCTGTCCGGGTTTCTTCCCCGCCCGCCCTCCCGGGTGCCCTGTGAAGTCAGCGACCCCGGCGCGCGTTTCGATGGGGCCGGGTTCGGGGCCTCCGGGGCTGGCCATTCTGGACAGCACATTTAGGTGCCTCGGGCACTGTCCCTTGATCACCCCGGGTCATGCACCCAAATATGCTCCACAGTCCAGAACGCCCACCCTCCGACCCCGCCCCCTCCGTTTCGTCATGCGCCTGATCCCCGGAGAGGGGTAGAGACGGCACCGTGCACGGGCCACCCGTCGGCGCAGCGCCGTCCAAGTGCCCAGCCGTCACCGCCAACAACCCCCCACCGGGGATCAGGCGCTTGGAACTACGGAGGGGGCGGGGGAGTTGGGGGCACCCCCGGCCGGAGGCTGGGGGAGGGTGGATGTTCTGGACGGTGCGGCATATTTGTGCGCACTGTCCGGGTCGGGACGGGATGAGCAGGTGCTGGAAAGGCGCGTAAATATGCCAGTCCAGGACGTGCAGCCCCGGAGGCCCCGAACCCGGCCCACCCCGCACGCGCGCCGGGGTCACTGACTTCACAGGGCACCCGGGAGGGCGGGCGGGGAAAAACCCGCCCGCCCAGACCGGGTCAGGACTTCTCCGTGACCCCCGCAGAGTCGAACGTCGCCACCTCATGCATCGCCCGCGCAGCACTCTGCACCAACGGCAGCGCCAGCAACGCCCCCGTCCCCTCCCCCAACCGCAGGTCGAGGTCGACCAGCGGCCGCAGCCCCAGCTTCGTGAGGGCCGCGCGGTGACCGGGCTCCGCGCTCCGGTGCCCCGCGATGCAGGCCGCGAGGACCTCGGGGGCGATGGCGCGCGCCACGAGCGCCGCCGCGCCGGCGCTGACGCCGTCGAGGATGACCGGCGTCCGGAGGGACGCGGCACCGAGCAACAGGCCGACCATCGCGGCGTGTTCGAGCCCGCCGATGGCCGCGAGGACCTCGATCGGGTCGGACGGATCGGGCCGGTGGAGCTCGAGGGCCCGCCGGACGACGTCGACCTTGCGCGCGTGCATCTCGTCGTTGATGCCCGTGCCCCGCCCGGTGACCTCCGCCGGGTCGACGCCGGTGTAGACGGAGATCAGGGCCGCGGAGACGGTGGTGTTGGCGACACCCATCTCACCGGTCAGCAGCGCCTTGTTGCCCGCGGCGACGAGGTCGCGCGCGGTCTCGATGCCGACCTCGATGGCCCGCAGCACTTCCTCGCGGGACATCGCAGGGCCGGCGGTGAAGTCGGCTGTGCCGGGACGCACCTTGCGCGGCAGGAGGCCGGGCGTGCTGGGAAGTTCGGAGGCGACGCCGACGTCGACGACGCAGACCTCGGCACCCACCTGGTTGGCGAAGGCGTTGCAGACGGCCCCGCCGCCGAGGAAGTTGGCGACCATCTGGCCGGTGACCTCCTGCGGCCAGGCCGTGACGCCCTGCGCGTGCACGCCGTGGTCGCCGGCGAAGATGGCGACGGCGGCGGGCTCGGGGATCGGCGGGGGACACTGCCGGGACAGGCCGCTGAGCTGCGCGGAGATGATCTCCAGCATGCCGAGGGCGCCGGCCGGCTTGGTCATCCGCTTCTGCCGCTCCCACGCCTCGCCGAGCGCCTTGGCGTCGAGCGGACGGATGCCGCGCAGCGTCTCCTCCAAGAGGTCGTGCGGCTCCTCGCCGGGAAGGGCGCGGTTGCCGTACTCCTCCTCGTGGACGACCCAGGCCAGCGGGCGCCGCTTGGACCAGCCGGACTGCACGAGCTCCGGGTCCTCGGGGAACTCGTCGACGTAGCCCACGCACAGGTAGGCGACGACCTCCAGGTGCTCGGGGAGGCCGAGTTCACGGACCATCTCGCGCTCGTCGAAGAAGCTGACCCAGCCGACGCCGAGGCCTTCCGCGCGGGCGGCGAGCCAGAGGTTCTCGACCGCGAGTGCCGACGAGTACGGCGCCATCTGCGGCTGGGTGTAGCGGCCCAGCGTGTGACGGCCGCCGCGGGTGGGGTCGGCGGTGACGACGATGTTGACCGGGGTGTCGAGGATCGCCTCGATCTTCAGCTCGCGGAACTGCTTGGCGCGCCCCTTGGGGAGGGACTTCGCGTACGCGTCGCGCTGCTGCATGGCGAGTTCGTGCATGCGCTGCCGGGTCTCGGCGGAGCGGATGACGACGAAGTCCCAGGGCTGGGAGTGCCCGACGCTGGGCGCGGTGTGGGCCGCCTCCAGGACGCGGATCAGCACCTCGTGCGGGATGGGGTCGTTCCGGAAACCGTTGCGGATGTCGCGGCGTTCACGGATGACGCGGTGGACGGCGTCCCTTACGGCAGGGTCGTAGCCCTCGGCGACGGGGAGCTGCGGCTCGGGCGCGTCCTCGTCCTCAGGGGTCTCCGCGATTTCCGCGGCCTCCGCATCGGCGGACGCGAGGGGCTCGACGGGTTCGCTGGGCGCGACGGGCTCATCGGTTTCCACGGGCGCCGGGATCTCGGCCGGCACGGGGATCCCCGCGGCCTCGACGGCGTCCGCGACCTCGACGACCTCCACGACCTCCGCCGCGACCGGTGCCACCGGCTCGGGGACGACGACCTCGGGAACAACCGCCTCAGGGACGACGGGCTCGGGCTCCATGCCGAACGGCAGCGGCTCGTCCGGGGATTCCAGCGGCTCGACCTCCACCACGACCGGCTCGGGCAGCGCCTCCACCATCGGCTCGGGCTCGGGCTCGGGCTCGGCCTCCGGGGCCGGCGCGGGCACCACCACGATCTCCTCCGCCGACGGCGCGGGAGGTACGGGCGGCGTGAACGGCGTCTCCACGGGCTCCGGCGCCGACCAGGCGGCACCCGGGGCGGGGAGCGCGGCGGACGGCTCGTCGCGCGGGATGTCCAGGTATTCCGGGCCGGTCGTCGGCGGCCCTGCGTGCCGCAGCGGGGTCTCGACGGACGGCGGCACCGGCGCGAGCGGGTGCGTCGCGACGGGCGTCTCGGGCACGGGCTGCACGGCCACCGCGGGCGGCGGCGTGACCGGCACGGGCTGCGGGGCGGGCGTCGCCGGCCCGCGGTCGGCCAGGGACCGTACGACGCCGCCGCCGTTGGACGGGTCGGGGATGGGCGGGCCCATGTGCAGCGGCCGCCGGACGGGGGCCGGCGCGGCCTGGATCTGCTCCTGGAACGCCTGCGGCGCCTCCGACAGGCCCTGCACGACCGGTTCCGGCGTCAGGGTCTCGACGGCGGGCGCGGGCGCGGGGGCCGGGACGACCGGCTCCACCGGAAGGCCCTGCGGCTGCTCGGCCGCCGCCGTGCCCGGCACGGGAACGCCGGCGGGAGGTGTCGCCGAGGCCCGCACGGCGGAGTAGTCGAGGGAGACCGAGTCGCGGCCGCCGCTCTCGTGGGCGTCGTGCTCATGAGGACCACCGGGCACCGGCGCGGGGAGGGCCCCGGGCAGCGGCTCGTGGACCTGTACGTGGACCTCGTGCGCCATCGGGGCCGCCGCCGGGGCGGGTTCGGCCACGGGCGCGCTCATGGGGGCCGGCGCGACCGGACCCACCGGGACACCGGCGGGCGCGACGGGCGGCGGCGGCACGGGCTGCGGGTCGGCCCACGACCCCTGCAGTCCGGGCATCAGCAGCATTTCCTCGTCCTCGTCGGCGGCCGCGGGGCCGGCCGGCTGGTCGAGGTAGGCGTATGCGGCGGGCGGAACCGGCGCGTTCAGCGGGTCGGTCTCCCATGTGGGGACGACCGGCTGCTGCGCACCATTGCCGGGAAGGTCGGCGTGCGGCTGCAGAACCGCTTCTCCGCCTGCGTTCTCCGGCAGTCCCTCACCCGGGACCTGGCCGGTGTCAGTCATGCGTGCCCCTCGCCCATCGGTTCGCTCCTTCCAACGCTGCGCCGCACACACTGCCCACAGCAAGAACGAGCGTGGGCTGCAAGCGGCACGTCGGCGGGGAGTGACCGATACTGATCGATACTGATCAGTCCTCAGTCGACGTCAACGCACGACGACGGCACAGCGGTCCGCCAGCCTACCGTGCGTGTGCCCGCGCGTGCTCAGGGGGGTTCACCTCAAACCGGTCGCAATACGGGCCAACGCATCGCCTCACCTGCGGTGCCCGAGGAGCGCGAACACCACCGTGCGCTCCCGCTCCGTCCAGTCGGAGTCCAGCTCCACAGCCTGCAACAACGCGCATTCGACGGCGTATCCGCCCTCTTCCAGAGCGCTTCTGACCGCTTCTGCCTCGTCCCGGTTCGCGGCACTCGCGGCGATCCGTTCCGGCCGGCGAGCGGCGCACGCCTCGACGACCTCCGCTCCCCCGCCGCCTATCCGCACGATGTCCGGTTCCGGAAGGTCCTCGAGGACCTCCGGCGCCTCGCCGTGCACGACGCGCACCTGCACCCCGAAGTCCCGTGCCGTGGCCTCGACGCGGTCGCAGGCCGCCGCGTCCCGGTCGACCGCGATGACGGCCGCGCCGAAGCGCGCCGCCTCCACGGCCACGGCGCCGCCGCCCGCGCCGATGTCCCAGACCAGGTCGCCGGTGCGCGGTCCGAGCCGGGCCAGTTGCAGGGCGCGCAGTTGCGCCGGGCCGTCCACCGGCGCGTACCGCTCGGTGGGCAGGGCCCAGCCGCGGACCCGGTCCGCGGGGGCGGGGTCGCCGCCGGCCAGCCAGCTCGCCTGCCCGGAGGCAGCGGGCGGCGTGCTGGGCGCCGCACCGACGACGAGGACCACGTTGGGGTCGCGCCAGGTGTGGTCGGGGACCTTGTCGGAGGTGAGGACGGTGACCTGCTCCTGCTCGGTGCCGAGCGACTCGCAGATCACGAAGGTGCGGTGCTCGTCGCCGAGCAGCAGGGCGAGTTCGGCCGGGCCGGCGCCGGGCGCGGTCAGCACGGCGACCTTGGGGTGGGCCCGGCAGACGTTGACGGCGCGGCGCAGGGTGCGCGTGTGCGCGACGACGACCCGTGCGTCGTCCCAGGGCATTCCGGCCCGCGCGAAGGCCTGGGCCACCGACGTCACGCCGGGGACGACCTCCACCTCCAGGCCGTGCTCGGGTGCGCGCAGGGCGCGTACGACGCCGAAGAACCCGGGGTCACCGTCGGCGAGGACGACCGCGGTGCCGCGGTGCCGCGCGATGCGGCGGGCGGCCAGGTCGATGCTGCCGAGGACGATCCGCTCGGCCTCCTCCGGCACGAAGGGCAGTGCGAGGTGGTGCCGTGTTCCGGCCACCAGGGTCGCCGCGGCCAGCGCGGAGCGCGCCGCCTCGCCCGGTGGTGAGCCGTCCCACCCGATCACGGTGACACGGTCGGCCATCGTCGTCCTGCCTTCTGGGCGCGTCGCGGTGTGGTTCCCCGGGGCATGTCTTCCCCGGGGTGTGCACAGTACCCCGCCCAGGATCTTGCCCTACCGGGTGCTCACTGCCAGTCGGCGTAGGCCGCGTAGTCCGAGCCGTCGGAGGCGCGTCCGGTCAGGCCGTCGAGGTCCTCGGGGAGCAGGCTCCAGACGATCAGGTCGGTGCGGATCTGCTCCCAGCGGCCGTCGGCGTCCCCCTCGGGCCGCACGCGGACCAGGCCCGCGTTGCGCAGCACGCCCTCGCTGACGCAGCCGATCCGCTGGGCGACCTGCTGGGAGGCGGCGTTGTCGGCGGCGGTGCGCAGTTCCAGCCGCTCGAACTTCTGGTCGTCGAAGAGCCACTGGGCGGCGGCCAGCACGGCCTCGGCGGCGTAGCCCTCGCCGCGCGCCCAGGGCGCGATGACGTAGCCCGCCTCGGCGCTGCGGATGCGCCAGTCGGCGCGCTGCAGGTGGACGGTGCCGACCAGCCGCTGGGTGAGGAACTCGGTCACGGCGAACACGACCCCGCGGCCGGCGGCCCGCTCGGCGGGGGCGGTCTCGGTGAGGAAGGCGCGGGAGTCGGCCTCGCTGTAGGGGTGCGGCACGGAGGTCCAGGCGACCACGGACTCGTCGTTCATCATCTCCGCCTGCGCGGGGATGTCCGCCTCCTCGTAGGGGCGCAGCACCAGCCGCTCCGTACTGATGGAGATCTCCGGAAAGCTGGTCATTCGACGCTCCGTAGCAAGGACATGTGTGAAGTGCACAGCATGCAGCATCCATCGGGTCACCCGCAGGACCGGGTGGCCGCGGTGGCCCTGCGGCCGTCGGTCAAGGGTACGGGCAACCACCCCCGCGACGAGCGCAGTTGGCATGCTGTTCTCCGGCTTTTCCGCAGGTCCGCTCCCCCTGTGGTCATACGGTCCTGCTAGCGTCTGCCCGCGTGACGGTGCACCACGCAGCAGGAGTCGGATATCAGCGGGCGGCGGGTGTCTACGAGCGGTCGCGGCCCTCGTACCCCATGGCTGCCCTGGCCGAGTTGGCGGACGCGCTGGCCCTCGAGGCCGGGCGCACCGTCATCGACCTCGGCGCCGGCACCGGCAAGTTCACCCGGCTGCTGGCGCTGACCGGGGCCGAGGTGGTCGCGGTGGAGCCGGTGGCGGAGATGCGGGAGCGGCTCGCGGAGCTGCGGCTGCCGAAGGTGCGGGTCACGGCCGGCACCGCGGAGTCGACGGGGCTGCCCGAGGGGTGCGCGGACGCGGTGGTGGCGGCGCAGTCGTGGCACTGGTTCCAGGAGGACGAGGCGCTGGCCGAGGTGGAACGGCTGCTGCGACCGGGCGGTTCGCTGGCGCTGGTGTGGAACACCTACGACACCTCCGTGCCGTGGGTGCGGGACTACCAGGACATCGTCTTCCGGCTCGCGCCGCGGGATCTGCCGAGCCCCCTGGACGGCGGCTGGCGCAAGGCCTTCGCCGACCGGGAGGGCTGGTCGCAGGTGTACGAGCGGCACTGGCCGAACCCGTACTCGACCACGGTGTCGGACGTGGTGGAGCGCATGACGTCCTCCAGCCACATCGCGGTGATGGACCCCGCCGAGCAGGAGCGCGTGCGCGCGGAGGTCGAGGCGGTGCTCGCCGGTCACGACGCGACGCGCGGCAGGGGCGCCATCGAGATGCCGTACACGACCGACGTGTACTGGGTGCGCCGGCTCTGAGGCCGAGCGGCGCCGGCTGTCGGTGCCGCCCTGTTGAATGGGCGGATGGACACCGAAGGGCTCAGGGGCTTCTGCCTCGGTTTCAACGGCGTGAGCGAGGAGAACCCGTTCCCGCGCGACGCGGAGGTGACCGTCTTCAAGGTGGGCGGGAAGATCTTCGCGATCAGCGCGCTGGGCGGCGAACCGCTCCAGGTGAGCCTGAAGTGCGATCCCGAACTGGCGGTGCGGCTGCGCGCGGAGCACGCGGCGATCGCCCCCGGCTGGCACCTGAACAAACGCCATTGGAACACGGTCACCCTGGACGGCTCGCTGCCCGACCGCATGGTGCGCGAGATGATCGAGGACTCGTACGACCTGATCGTGTCCCGGCTGCCGCGGGCCGAGCAGCTGCGGCTGGACTGGGCGGGAACGACGGTGGAGCGCGACGGCGCGGAGGGCGGGGGCGGCACACGATGAGGCTGTGCCGCCCCCGCCGGGGTGCCCGGGGTCGCCGGGATCCCCGGACCGGCCGGAGGCTCAGAAGGAGGGGATGACGGAACCCGCGTAGGTGTCCTCGATGAACTTCTTCACCTCGGGCGAGGTGAGCAGCTTCTTGAGCTTGAGCACCCGCGGGTCCTTCTCGTTGCCCTCCTTGACGGCGAGGAAGTTGCCGTAGGGGTTGTTCGTCGCGGACTCCAGGACCAGGGCGTCGTGGGCGGGCTCGAGGCCGGCGGAGATGGCGTAGTTGCCGTTGATGACGGCGGCGTCGACGTCGTCCAGGGAGCGCGGCAGCTGGGCCGCCTCCAGTTCCTTGAACTTCAGGTTCTTCGGGTTGCCGGTGACGTCGGCGGGGGTGGCCTCGTTGCCGACGCCGTCCTTGAGGGTGATCAGGCCGTTGGCCGCGAGCAGTTCGAGCCCGCGGGCCTCGTTCACCGCGTCGTTGGCGAGGGCTATGGTCGCGCCGCTCTTGATCGCGTCGGCGGACTTCAGCTTGCTGGAGTACAGGCCCAGCGGCTCCAGGTGGACGGTGACGACGGGCACGATGTGGGTGCCCTTCTTCTGGTTGAAGTCGTCCAGGTAGGGCTGGTTCTGGAAGTAGTTGGCGTCGACGTCGCCGTCCTCGGTCGCGGTGTTCGGCGTCACGTAGTCGCTGAACTCCTTGACCTCCAGCTTGAGTCCGGCCTTGGGGGCCAGGTTCTTCTTGATGAAGTCCAGGATCTCCGCGTGCGGGACCGGGCTCGCGGCGACGACGAGCGGGTCGCTCGCTCTGTCCTTCGTGGAGCCGGAGTCCGAGCCGCAGGCGGTCAGGCCGAGGGCGAGACCGGTGGTGGCCAGGACGGCAGTGGTGATCTTGACAGGGGTACGCACGAAAAGTGCCTTTCTGAACGGTGTCGGTGTTGCGGGTGTCAGGAGGTCTCGGTGGCGGCGGCCCGGCGCAGCAGGCGCAGCCGCGGGGCGACGGAGGCGCGGCCGCGGTGCGAGACGCCGCGGGCGGCGAGGTCGCCGATCAACTGGACGCCGGTGACGATCACGATGAGGACGGCCAGCGTCACGTTCATCAGCCCGGTCTCGAAGCGCTGGTAGCCGTAGCGGACGGCGAGGTCGCCGAGGCCCCCGCCACCGATGAGCCCGGCCATGGCCGAGTAGCCGATCAGGGCGATGACGGTGGTGGTCGCGGCGGAGATCAGCGCGGGCAGCGACTCCGGCAGGAGGGTCTTGCGCACGACGGTCCAGGTGCTGCCGCCCATCGACTGCACGGCCTCGACGAGACCGGAGTCCACTTCGCGGACGGCGATCTCCACCAGCCGGGCGAAGAACGGGATCGCGCCGATCGACAGCGGGACGATCATCGCCTGGGGACCGATCGTGGTGCCGACCAGGGACTTGGTGAACGGCATCAGGTAGATCATGAGGATCACGAAGGGCAGCGACCGGATCACGTTGACCACGGCGCCCAGCACCTTGGAGAACACGCCGTTGGCGAGCAGTCCGCCGCGGTCGGTCAGTACGAGCAGCACGCCCAGCGGCAGGCCGCCCGCGACGGATATCAGCGTGGACCAGCCGACCATGACCAGCGTTTCCCCGCAGGCCTGCGACAGCAGCGGCTGCATCTCGGACCAGGTCACTTCGCGGCCCCCTCGACCCGCTCGGCCCGCGCGCCACCGGTCGCCGGCGCGATGTCGACCTGCAGGCCCTTCTCGCGCAGGAAGCCGATCGGTACGACGTTGTCCTCGAAGGCGCCGGGGAGTTCGATGCGCATCCGGCCGACCTGGCGCCCGGCGATGGTCTCCAGCGCGGCGCCGAGCACCGAGATGTCGATGTTGTACGTGCGCGAGAGCTGCGAGATGACCGGTTCGGTCGCGGCCTCCCCGTGGAAGGTGAGATCGACGACGGTGCGGTCCTGCCCGGACGGTTCACCGCCGACCGGGAACAGCTCGTGGGCGAGTTCGGAGCCGGGGGTGGCGAGCAGGTCGGTGACCTTGCCGGATTCCACGATCCGGCCTCCCTTCATCAGCGCGGCGGAGTCGCAGACCGCCTTGACGACCTCCATCTCGTGCGTGATCAGCAGGACGGTCAGGCCGAGCTGCTGGTTGAGGTCGCGCAGCAGTTGCAGGATCGAGCGGGTGGTCTCCGGGTCCAGGGCGGAGGTGGCCTCGTCGGAGAGCAGCACCTTCGGGTCGCCGGCCAGGGCGCGGGCGATGCCGACGCGCTGCTTCTGGCCGCCGGAGAGCTGGGCGGGGTAGGCGCGCGCCTTGTCGGCGAGGCCGACGAGGTCGAGCAGTTCGCGCGCCTTGGCCGTGCGCTGCCGTCCGGAGACGCCGAGGATCTCCAGGGGGAGTTCGACGTTGTCCTGGACGGTGCGCGAGGAGAGCAGGTTGAAGTGCTGGAAGACCATGCCGATGCGGCCGCGGGCGGCGCGCAGGGCGGAACCGGCGCGCGGGGAGCGGCCGGCGAGCGCGGTGAGGTCCTGCCCGGCGACCTCGACGGTGCCCGAGGTGGGCCGTTCCAGCAGGTTGACGCACCGGATGAGGGTGCTCTTGCCCGCGCCGCTGCGGCCGACGACGCCGAACACCTCGCCTTCGCGGACGTGCAGGTCGACGCCGTCGAGGGCCACCGTGTCCCGGCCGTGGGAACGGTAGACCTTGGTCAGGCCCGTTGTGGTGATCACTGGGGATTCCGTCACTGTCGAGTGCGCGGCACGCAAAAGCCGCGCACGGGGGCGAATTCAGGATCGGCAGGCATGGCTTCGCCCCGCAGGGGGCGTGGGGAGAGTCAGCAGCGCGTGCCGGGCGGCTGGGGGTCGTGCGCCAGCCGGCAGCGGCGAAGGGACTGCTGCGGTTCCCTGTCCGTGGCCGTGTTCATGGGAGGTGTGCGCGATCCGTGGCAGGAGGGGCGGGTCTCACTTCGGGGCGCGAGACTCAGATGGCGTGGGCCCTCAGCGTGCACACATTCGACACATACGACGAACACCGGGCGTCATCGCCTCGGTCGCGCGGCAGCGGCGGTTCGTCGTGGTCATGGGCACCAGTAAAGCAGACGGCCGAACGGCGTACCAATATCCGGTCCTGGCGTCCGCGATGCGGACAGCCCGGGGTGTGGGATCCGGTGATTCCCGCCCGTAATAGAGTCGCGCCATGCTCGACGTCCTCACGATCGTGGTCTCCGCCACGGCACTGCTGCTGGCCGCCTGGTGCGGTTTCGCTGCCTTCCGGGACCAGCCGACCAAGGACTGGCACTTCATCGGCATGGCCGTGGTGGCCGTGCTGGCGCTGGTCCAGCTGGTGATCGGCGTGGTCAAGGTCTCGACGGGCGAGAAGCCGGTCGACGGGACGACGATCTTCTTCGCGTACCTGGTCGGCGCGGCCTGCACGGTCCCCGCGGCGGCCTTCATGTCGCTGACCGAGCGCACCCGCTGGGGTTCGGCGATCGTGGCCGCGGGCGGGCTCATCCTGGCCGTGCTGGAAGTACGGCTGTACGACATCTGGGGAGGCGTCAGTGCCTGAGACCGCCGAGGGAACCGCGCCGGAGGCCGCGTCCGGCACCGGTGCCAAGGGGATCGGCCGCGGCCCGGGACGGCTGCTGCTGTCCCTGTACGGGGTGTTCACGGTCGCCGCGCTGTCCCGAGCGATCGTGCAGATCGCCCTGCAGTTCGACGAGGCGCCGCTGGCGTACCTGCTCTCCCTGCTCGCCGGGATCGTGTACGCGGTGATCACCGTGGCACTGTGGAAGGGCGGCGAGAGCGCCCGGAAGGTGGCCCTGGTCAGCTGCACGCTGGAGCTGATCGGCGTGCTGACCGTGGGCACGCTGACGCTGGTGGACTCCTCGGCCTTCCCCGACCAGACGGTGTGGTCGGACTACGGCATGGGCTACGTGTTCCTGCCCGTGGTCATCCCGGTCAGCGGACTTCTGTGGCTGCGCCGGGCGGCGCAGCCACAGAAGACGTCCTGACAGGTGCTCAGGCGCTGGCGGCGTACGACTGCGCCGCCGGCTTCTCCATGTGCACCAGGCTCAGCCGGCCGCTGACCGGCTCGGCCGTGCCCACCTGCGCGTAGCCGAGTTTGCGGTACAGCCGCAGGTTGAACTCGCTGCGGTGTCCGGTGAAGAGGCGGTAGCGCTTGGCCTGGAGATCGTCGGCCAGCCGTTCCTCGATGGCCCGCAGCAGCCGGCCGCCGAGGCCGTGGCGCTGCATGCGCGGGTGGACGATCAGTTTGGCGATGCTGGCGGTGCCGTCCTCGTCGACCGCGCCGCGGACCGAGCCGACCACCTCCTCGCCGAGCCTGGCCACCAGGACCGTGCCCTGCGTGAGCTCCGCGCGCAGCGCGTCGAGGGTCTGCGTCAACGGTTCGATGCCGTAGTCGCCGTAAAGCTCCGCCTCGCTCTGGTAGCACAGGTATTGCAGTTTGAGGATCTTCTCGGCGTCTTCGCCCATCGCGGTAGAGATGGTCACGCTCATGCCCATGTGCGCTGGCCTCCCCTTCGAGTCGCCCGGGCGCACAGGGGGTGAGGGGGCGCCCAGGACGTTGCCCTGACTGGAACCGGATTTTCCGGAAACACGGCGCGGCCGCGCACAAGCGCCCTGTCGCCGACTGTTTACGGTGCATTACCCCGTCGTACGGGAGATGCAACCCCGGTTGCGAGGATCGTACGCAGACAACTCAGGCAGCGGGAACGGAGCGGACCCAGACTGCCCTGTGAGATTCCCAACTCCCGGGAAATTTCCCGGTAAGTGAGGTCGGAACGGGAGATCAGGGCGGATACCAGCCCAGGGCAGCGCCCCGGCAGCCGGCCCACGGCGGCGAGCAGGGCGCGGCGCTGCTCGGCGGCGAGCACCTGCTGTTCCGCGGTGGGCGCCTGCGCCGCGGCGTGCACCCCCAGCACCCCCGGCGCCAGCGACGTCTCGTGGCGGGCGTGCCGCCCGGCGAGCCGGGCCTCGGCGCGCACCGCGCGGCGCAGCCAGGCCGCGGGGTCCGCGGGCGGTTCGGGGAGCTCCAGCAGCCGCAGCCACACGGACTGCTCGAGGTCGGCGGCCTCGACGGTGCCGGGTACGGATTCGGCCGCGGCCTCGGCGGCGAGCAGTGGCCGGATGCCGGCCAGTTCGTCGTGTCGTACGTGAGCGGTCATGTCCGGCGGGACACCCGTGCCGCGCCGGGTGGTTGCCCCCTGGCCTGGGAACCACCCGTGCGCGGCAGTGGCGTCATGCCTTGTTGACGAAGGCCGCGCGGGCGAGCAGCGCGGTGTCGCAGTTGTCGGAGAAGATGCCGTCGATGCCCTGCTCGAAGTAGAGCTGGAAGGCACCGAAGGCGTCGCCGTAGGCGTTCGGGTCGGTGCCGACGCGGAACCCGGCCGGCAGGAAGGCGTTCTCGTTCCGCATGGTGTAGGGGTGCAGGATCAGCCCGGCCTTGTGGGCGTCGCGCACCAGCGTGGTGGGCGTGCCGAGGTTGCCCGCCGCGTCCCGCGGGATGATCAGGTTGACGGTGGGGCCGATGCCCTGCGCGAAGCCGGCGATCCACTTCAGGCCGGCCGGGGTGACCAGGTCGGCGACGGTCCGCGGGTCGCCCGCCACCACGAGGTCGTACGGGCGCGTGGTGGCCGCGTCCAGCAGGAAGACCTTGGGGTTGCGCAGGCCGAGCGCGCCGAGCCGCTGGAGGCTGGTGGGCTCGAAGGACTGCAGGAACAGCGGGGAGTTGCGCTGGTCCCGGTCGTAGCGGCGGAGCAGCTTGGCGACCCGCTCCTCCAGGCCGAGGCCGATGCCGCGGAAGTAGGTGGGGTGCTTGGTCTCGACGTGCAGCCAGACCGCCTTGTCGCGCTTGCGGCCCTGCTCGTCGGCCCAGCGCAGCACCTCCTCGAAGGTGGGGATCTCCCAGTGGCCGTCGTAGAGGGTGTTGTGCTGGCGCTGTGCGGGCAGCCGCTCGACGGCGCGCAGCGTCTTGAGCTCGGCGAGGGTGAAGTCCTCGGTGAACCAGCCGGTGGTGGCGACGCCGTCGATGGTCTTGGTGGTCCTGCGGGACGCGAACTCCGGGTGCTTGGCGACGTCCGTGGTGCCGCCGATCTCGGGCTCGTGACGGCAGACCAGGTGGCCGTCCTTGGTGGGGACGAGGTCCTGCTCGATCACGTCGGCGCCGAGGTCCAGCGCGAGCTGGTAGGAGCCGAAGGTGTGCTCGGGGCGGTAGCCGCTGGCGCCGCGGTGGCCGACGACGGTGGGCACGGGAAGGGCTCTCACCGGCCCGTGCGAGGAACCGTGCGACGATTCGTGCGAGGACTCGCGCCCGTTCGCCGCCGCGCTCCCCGCGGTACCGAGGACGGAGGCGCCGGCCCCGAAGGCGGCCGCCGCTCCGATCAGTGCCCGGCGACCGGGACCCCGGCCCTGGTCCTGGCCCCGCTGCTCGTGCGTCATGTGCGCTCCCTCGAATCGGCCGAACGTATGTCCGGTCCCTGTCAAGCGACGGGCGCATCGTAGGCGGGTGGTCGTTTCAGCCGGGCGGCCGCCGTCGGAACATGGCGGAAACGCGTATCAACAATGCGTGTCGGTCGTGTGAACCCGGTGTGCGTGTCGCGGCGCCGCGGAAGTATCGTCGTCGACGGGGGAGGCGCACACTGGTGAGCGAGACCCTGCGCAGAGTCCCGCCGGACCTCTGCCGACCACGACCGGAGGACCCGTTGTTCCGCATCATCCTCAAGGCGCTGCTCGGAGTACTGATGCGCGTTCTGTTCCGCCCCAGGGTCGAGGGCGCGGAGCACATCCCGGGCGACGGCCCGGTCATCCTCGCCGGCAACCACGTCACCTTCATCGACTCGATGTTCCTGTCACTCGTCGTCAAGCGGCAGGTCTTCTTCATCGGCAAGGACGAGTACGTCACCACCCCCGGAGTCAAGGGCCGCCTCATGGCGGCCTTCTTCACCTCCGTGGGCATGATCCCCGTGGACCGCGACGGCGGCCACGGCGGTGTCGCCGCCCTGATGACCGGACGTCGGATCCTCGACGAGGGCAAGGTCTTCGGCATCTACCCGGAGGGCACCCGCTCCCCCGACGGCCGCCTCTACCGCGGCCGCACCGGCGTGTCGCGCCTGGCCCTCATGACCGGCGCCCCCGTCGTCCCCTTCGCCATGGTCGACACGGACCGCATCCAGCCCGGCGGCGCCGGCGTGCCCCGCATCCACCGCTTCACGGTCCGCTTCGGCAAGGCCCTGGAGTTCTCGCGCTACGAGGGCATGGACCGCGACCGCTACGTGCTGCGCGCCGTCACCGACGAGGTCATGAGCCACGTCATGCGGCTGGGCGGCCAGGAGTACGTCGACGTCTACGCCACCAAGGCGAAGGCGGCCAAGGCCGCCGACCACGCGACGGCGGCGTGACCTTCGGTCTCAGAGTCTGGGCATCCGGCCGACCGGGCCGCTGCCGGTCGGCACCCGGGCCGAGGTCAGCACGACCTCGCCGCGCGGGCCGCGGGAGATCTGCCCGATGCTCGCCGTCAGGTCGGCCTCCATCCCGCCGGGCAGTTTGAGCCGGATCAGCACCGGCAGCAGGAAGCCGACGGCGATGAGCCCGGCCAGCACGGGGGTCAGCGTCGTCAGCATCACCGCGGTGACATGGTGCTTCCACAGGAAGTCCACCCAGGCCGCGCCGAGGACCGTCGTCGCCACGAGGACGAGTACCGCGCTGCTGACGCGGCTCCCGCGGGCCGCCCTCGCGTCCTCCTCCAGCAGGCGCAGCGCGCGCCCGGCGTCCTGGTGCGCCGGGTCGAGGCGGCGGCAGCGCGTCAGAAAGCGCTGGGCGCGGCGCCGGTGCAGCAGTTTCAGCCGGACGTCGGCCGTCTGGCTGCCGAGGCGCTGCTCCACGACACCCGCCACGAAGTGGGGTTCGGCCTCCTTCTCGGCCAGCCGGATCGCGGTGCGGGCCTCCTGGCCCGCGTCGCGGTAGCGCTCGTCGCTCTGCTCGGCGTCACCCGCCTGGACCAGCAGCCGCGCGAGCGCGAGCCGCAACTGCCACTGCGGCTGGTCCCGTACTCCCGGCCGGCCCAGCACGCGCCGTAGCTCCTCCTCGGCGGCGCCCAGGTCCCCCGCGCCCTCCGCCAGCGCCACGGCGAGCCCGAGGGCGGCGCTCCCGCTGTCCTTGTCGACGGCGACGGCCCGCCGGAACTCGCTCGCCGCCTCAGCCATCGCGGCGTCGCCCTCCTTGTCCCGCGCCCTGTGCAGCGCAAGGCTCCCGAGCTCGACGTGGGCCTGCACGTCGTACCAGTCCAGCCCGACGGCCCGGCGCAGCACGGTCTCGGCCTCCTCGTACCGGCCGAGCTGCACATAAAGGGCGCCCAGGTCGGTGTGGCAGCGCCCGTACGGGTCCAGTTCCACGGCGCGGGCGAAGTGCCGTTCCGCGGCGGCCGTCTCCCCACGCCGGTGCGCGATCAGCCCGAGGCAGGTGTGGGCGGCCGCATTGCGGGGGTCCTCGCGGCTGACGGCACGGCAGTGGTCGGCGGCCTCGACGAGACGGCCGTCCGCCTGGGGGCTCCCGGGAGCGAGGCCGGCCAGTCGCACCAGCGACCACGCGCGGCCCACGCGGAAGTCGTGGTCGTGCGGCCACTGGCGCAGGATCTCGCCGAAGTCCTCCGCCGCGTCCAGCGGACGCTGGTCCAGCAGGGCCACCCATCCGATGGCGGCACGGGCCTCGGCCCGTTCGAGCGGACCGGCCGCGGACGCCAGCACGTCCTCCAGGACCCGCCCGGCCGCGGTCAGGTCCGCGCGTTCCGCGTGCACCGCGGCCAGCTCGAACCCGATCGACGTCAGGTGCGGCCGGCCCCGGGTGAACTCCTCGATGGCCCGCTCCGCCTCGTCGACGCTGCCGCAGTCGCGCAGCGCGTCGGCCCGCTGCTCGTGGGCGGCCACGCTGTACGGATCGTCCGCCAAGGCGCGTTCGCACTGGGCCAGGGCCTCGTCGAACCGGTGCTGCCCGCGGAGCGCGGAGGCGAGGCGACAGCGCACCGACACCGCGTTCGGCACCCTGCCGAGGAGGGCCTGCGCTGTCTGTCCGGCCTCCTCGAAGCGGCCCAGCCCGACCAGGGTGTCGACCATCAGTCGGCAGGCCCATTCGTGCTCCGGTACGAGCTGCAGGGCCCGCCGGAGGTGGGGCAGTGCCTCCTCACGGCGGTGGGTGGCGGTGAGCACGTACGCGGTCGCGACATGCCCGGAGGCGATCTCGGGGTGAAGGCTGCGCGCCCTCCGGGCCGTGGCCTCCGCCTCGGTCCACCGCCGCATCGCGCACAGGACCTCCACCCGGAAGGTCAGGGTGCGGACGCGGTCGGGCCGCAGGGCCAGGGCGCGGTCGACGGTCTCCAGGCACTCCTCGTCACGGTCCCGGTCGCGAAGGCAGTACGCGAGGTCCATCAGGGCGTTCACCGACTCCGGGTCGCGGTCGACGCAGCCGCGCAGCAGTTCCTCCGCCTCGTCCCAGCGCCGCGAACGGCGCAGGAGCCACGCGAGCAACTGGGTGCTGTCCCAGGCACCGCCGGTGAGTTCCGTCGCGCGCCGGGCGAACGGGATGCCGTCGAGGGGCCGTTCCAGTGCCGAGTACAGCCATCCCACGGCTTCCAGCACCTCCGGGTCGTCGGGCCGGAGGGCGGCGGCGTGCTCGGCGGCGCCCTCGGCCTCGTCCCAGCGCCCCAGGCCCTGCAGCACGGCCAGCCTGCCGAGCAGGGCGTCACGGTGGTCCGGCTCGCGCAGCAGCGCCTCCTCGTACGCCTCGCACTCCTCGGCCCGGCGGTCCTGCTCGCCGAAGCACCGGGCGAGCAGGCAGGGGCCCAGCGCGGAACGGGGCCAGGCCGCGGCGGCCCGGCGCGCGGCGGCCTCGGCCGCGGGCCGGTCGCCGCGAGCCGTGTGCGCCGAGACGAGCAGTTCGAGTGCCTCCGCGTCGTCCGGATACAGGCGGAGGCACTCCTCGGCGGCGGCCAGGGCCCCTTCGTGGTCGTCCTCTCCCAGGGCCACCCAGCCGCGCCGGGCCGCCAGGGAACCGGCCGGCACACCCCGGCGGGCGGCCTCCTCCAGTGCGGCGGAGGCCTCGTCCCACCGCTCCGTCCCCCGGAGGATGTCGACGAGCGCCAGATGCGCCTCCGCGGAACGGGGGTCGAGCGTGAGGGCACTCCGGATCGCGGCCACCGCGTCGTCGACGCGCTCCGCGGCGAACAGGACGTGGGCCAGCGTCACATGGGCCTCCACGTCGTCGGCGTCGGCCTCGACGCGGGTGCGTGCGGCGGCTGTCGCCTCGTCGAGGCGACCGAGCCTCTCCAGCGACCTGATGCGTACCCGGGCAGCGGTACGGTGGCCCGGGTCCGCCCGCAGCGCCGCCTCGAAGTCCTCCAACGCGCGGGCGTAGGACCCCCGCACGAAGGCGAGGGAGCCTCTCTGCTCCAGGAGCAGGGCCTCCATGCGTCCTTCCCGGTCGCCCTCCCGGAGTGCGGTGATCAGGCGTTCCGCCTCCTCCCAGCGGTGGGTGGTGCGCAGCACGGCCAGGGTGCTCTCCACCAGGGAGGTGTTGTCGGGGGCGAGTTCCCTGGCGCGCTCCAGTGCGGCGAGGGCCTCGTCGTGCCGGGCCGCCTCGTACAGGGCACCGGCGAGGGTGCCGAGCGCCTCCGGGCTCGCGGGGCGCAGCCGCACTCCGTGTTCGGCGACCGCGACGGCCTCGTCCAGCGCGCCGGTCCTCCCGAGCACATCGGCACGGACGCGCAGCCCCCAGTCGGAGCAGGGGTCGAGTGCCAGCGCCTGCTCGGTGAGGGCCACGGCACGGTCGAGTGCTCCGTCGGCCTCCTCGGCGGCGGCCAGTTCGAGCCTGACGCCCGGCGAGTACCGGCACGCCTCCACCCCCCGGCGCCCCGTGGCGACCGCTTCCGCCACATCGCCGCGCAGTCGCTGCGCCTCGGCCTTGTGCTGCCATGCGGGCGCCCAGCGCGGTTCGATCGCGAGCGCCCGGTCGCAGGCCGCGATCGCCTCGTCCCACCGTCCGAGGTCGAGGAGGGCCGTGGCGTGTTCGACGTGCGCGTCGGGCCGGCGGCCGTACCGGAGGACCAGGCGCTCGGCCGCCTCCGCGGCGGCCTGGTGGGCGCCGCGGCAGCTCTCGTACAGGATCTCCGCCGTCAGCACGGCGATGTCGTCGCGGTCGAGGGAGCGGGCGGAGGTCAGCTTGACGTGGGCGAGGCCGGTCGCGGCCCGGCTCGCCGCGATCCGTACAGCCGCGCAACGGATCTCGACGGGGTCGGCCGCACCGTCCTCGGCGTCCTCCAGGCCCCGGAGCGCCGCCGCCGTGTCGCCCTGCTCGGCGCGGGTCCAGGCGGCCCCGATCCAGCCCTCCGCATGACGCGGCCCGACGGCGGTGGCCCGCTCGAATGCCGCCAGCGCCTCGTCCCAGCGGCATTCGCCGTGGTGCACCCAGCCCAGCGCCGTGTGGACGTCCACGGCCTCCGGGAGCCGTGCCGCGGCCGCCGTGCCCTCGGCCAGGGCCTCGTCGCGCCGGCCCATACGGTCGAGGGCCGCCACACGCCACCCGGCGGCCGCCCCGCAGGCCGGGTCGTGGGTCAGTGCCAGCGCGAACTCCTCCAGCGTGGCCCGGTGTTCGTACTGCCGCAGCCGCAACCTGCCCCGTGCGACGTGCAGTCGGGCCCGCTCCGGATCGCCGGCCGCGCGGGCGAGTGCGGCGCCGATGAGCGCCTCGGTCTCGTCGTAGCGGCAGTCGAGGGTGTACTCCCTCAGGACGGCCAGGACGTCGGTGTCCTGACCGGGCTGTGCGTCCGTGCTCATGGCGCTCCCTCCCCGCGGGTATCGGAAGCATACGGACGACTCGCCCCCGCGAACCGGGGGTTGTGGCTAACGCGGCGTCCCGCCCGCGAGCCGCTGGCCGCGCAACAGGCGCCAGGCCGCCGCCGCCGCGAGGAGCAGGACGCCGCCGCCCACGGCGGAAGCGGCCCGCAGTCCGTCGGTGAAGGCCGCGGGCGCGGCCGAGGCGGGGCCGCCGGAGATGCCGGTGACGATGGAGCCGAGCAGGGCGATGCCGAGGGCCGCGCCGAGTTCGTAGGCCGTCTCGGAGACGCCGGACGCGGCGCCGGCCTGCGCCGGCGGGACGCTGGAGAGGATGACGTCGGCGGTGACGGTGTACGAGAGCCCGGCCCCCGCGCCGACGACGAGCAGGGCGGGACCGAGGAAGAGGTAGCCCGAGTCGGGCCGCAGGGCCAGCAGGGCGACCAGCGCGAGACCGGTGGCGCCGAGGCCACCCGCGACGGCGCCCCGCACCGACCAGCGCCGGGCGGCGGCGCCCGCGAAGAGGCCCGTCGCCGCCGCGCCGAGCGTGGCGGGCAGTTCGCACAGGCCCGCCTGGAGCGGGGAGCGGCCCTGGACCTCCTGGAGGAACTGGGAGAGGAAGAAGACCGTCCCGGCCAGCCCGAGCACCGTGAGCAGGTCGGCCAGGACCGCCCCGGAGAAGCCCCGGTGCCGGAACAGCCGCATGTCCAGCAGCGGTGCGGGCAGGGCGAGTTGACGGCGGACGAAGCCGTACAGGCAGGCCGCGCCGAGCAGCCCGGCCCCGAGGGCGACCGGTCCCGGCCCGTGGACGGCCAGCTGCTTGACGGCGTAGACGACGCCGAACATGCCGAGCAGCGACAGCAGGACGCTCGCCGGGTCCCACGGCCCGCGGCCGGGGTCGCGGGACTCGGGCAGCAGGCGTACGCCGATGATCAGCAGTACGGCCATCACCGGCAGGTTGATGAGGAAGACCGAGCCCCACCAGAAGTGCTCCAGCAGCAGGCCGCCGACGACCGGGCCGAGCGCGGCGCCCGCGGTGGAGACCGCGCCCCACACACCGATGGCGAAGCTGCGCTCGCGCGCGTCGGGGAAGAGGGTGCGGATCAGGGCCAGGGTCGACGGCATGAGGGTGGCGCCGGCGACGCCCATCAGCGCGCGGGCGGTGATGAGCGTCCCGGGCGTGGTGGCGTACGCGGCGAACACCGACAGCGCGCCGAAGGCGGCGGTGCCGGTGAGCAGCAGCCGCTTGCGGCCGACGCGGTCGCCGAGGCTGCCCATGGAGACCAGCAGGCCGGCGATGACGAAGGAGTAGACATCGCCGATCCACAGCAACTGCGTGGAGGTGGGCCGCAGGTCCTCGGTGAGGAAGGGGATGGCCAGGCCCAGGACGGTGGCGTCGACGGCGACGAGCAGCAGGGCGAGGGTGAGCACGCCGAGCGCGAGCCAGCGGGAGGGGTGGCCGCGGTCCCCTCGGCGGGGGGTGGTGACGCGGGCGAGGGTGGCCATCAGGTGCTCCCGGCCTCGCGGGGGGCGCGCAGCATACCGCCGAGCAGCAGGTCGGTGACCATGCGCGCGGAGTCCTGCCGGGCCATCCGGCCGTCCAGGACGGACCAGGCGGAGGCGGCGATCAGCGCGTACAGCGCCTCGACGAGCCAGGCGGGGGTCAGGTCGTAGCGGAAGGCTCCGGTTTCCTGGCCCCGACGGAAGAGCGCGGCGACGCGTGCGTCGATACGGGCCCAGCCGTCGTTGATCTCGTCCAGGTCGTAGAGCTGGTTCTCTCCGTAGAGGAAGGCGAGGAAGCCGGAGACGGGCATGGCCTCGGTGATGAGCCGGCGGACGGCCTCGACGGGGTCGCCCTCCTCGATGCGTGCCGCGTCCAGGCACTCCTCGGTCTGCTCGATGCCGAGCGTGCCGAGGGCGCGCACGAGCGCGTCCCGCCCCGGGAAGTGCCGGTGCAGGGTGGCCCGGCTGATGCCCGCCGCCTTGGCGATCTCGTCCATGGAGGCGGTGGCGCGGCGGGACAGCAGGTCGGCCGTGTCGCGCAGGACCTGCTCACGATCGAAACTCATGAGACAAGGGTACTCCGAATGAGACATCGACGTCTCATCCGCGACAGCAAAGGGGCCCGGCCGGGGTCTCGGGCCCCGGCCGGGCCATGTCGAGAGGCGGACAGGCGGCCGGTCAGGTCAGCTCTTGGCCTGCGCCCAGGCCAGCTGGACGGCCAGGTCCCGCTTGATCTCGGCGAGCTGGACGACGACCGCCGACGGCGCCGTGCCGCCCCGGCCGTTGCGGGCGGCCAGCGCACCGGGCACGTCGAGCACGGTCCGCACCTCGGGGGTCAGGTGCGCGGAGATCTTGGCGAACTGCTCGTCGGTCAGCTGGTCCAGCTCGATGCCCTCGGCCTCGCAGACCTTGACGCACTCACCGGCGATCTCGTGCGCCACCCGGAACGGAACGCCCTGCTTGACCAGCCACTCCGCGATGTCGGTCGCGAGCGAGAAACCGGCCGGCGCCAACTCCTCCATGCGTTTGCGGTGGACGGTGAGGGTGGCCATCATCCCGGTGAACGCCGGCAGCAGGACCTCGAGGGTGTCGCAGGAGTCGAAGACCGGCTCCTTGTCCTCCTGCAGATCGCGGTTGTACGCGAGCGGAAGCGCCTTGAGGGTGGCCATCAGGCCGGTGAGGTTGCCGATGAGGCGGCCGGACTTGCCGCGCGCCAGCTCGGCGATGTCCGGGTTCTTCTTCTGCGGCATGATCGACGAGCCGGTCGAGAAGGCGTCGTGGAGGGTGACGAAGGAGAACTCCTTCGTGTTCCAGATGATGACCTCCTCGGCGATCCGCGACAGGTCGACGCCGATCATCGCCGTGATGAAGGCGAACTCGGCGGCGAAGTCCCGCGAGGCGGTGCCGTCGATGGAGTTGGCCGACGAACCGTGCTCGAAGCCGAGGTCCCGCGCGACGGCCTCCGGGTCCAGGCCGAGCGAGGACCCCGCCAGCGCGCCGGAGCCGTACGGCGACACGGCCGTGCGCACGTCCCACTGCCGCAGCCGCTCCGCGTCCCGGGACAGCGCCTGGACGTGGGCGAGGACGTGGTGCGCGAAGAGCACCGGCTGCGCGTGCTGCAGGTGCGTACGGCCCGGCATCGCGACGTCGATGTGCGCCTCGGCCAGAGCGACCAGGGCGTGCTGGAGCTCGGCGATCAGGCCGCCGATGACGCGGGCGTGGTCGCGCAGGTACATCCGGAAGAGCGTGGCGACCTGGTCGTTGCGGGACCGGCCGGCGCGCAGCTTGCCGCCGAGGTCGGGGCCGAGCCGCTCCAGCAGGCCGCGTTCCAGCGCGGTGTGGACGTCCTCGTCGGCGATCGTTCCGGTGAAGCTGCCGTCGGCGACGTCGGCCTCCAGCTGGTCGAGGCCGGCCAGCATGCGCGTGAGCTCGTCCTCGGTCAGCAGGCCCGCCGTGGTGAGCACGCGCGCGTGGGCGCGGGAGCCGGCGATGTCGTACGGCGCGAGCCGCCAGTCGAAGTGCACGGACGCCGACAGCCTGGCCAGCGCCTCCGCGGGACCGTCGGCGAAACGGCCGCCCCAGAGCCGGACGTCACCGGTGTTGCTGCTCAACTCTTCGCTCGCTTCCGTCGGTGGGTCGATGTGCGACCGCCTCCCCGCCGTGGCACGGGCGGGGAGGCGGGCTGCCGTGGTCGAGGCTACTGACTAGGCCAGGTCGCGCTTGGCGGCGATCTTCGACGACATGCCGAAGATCTCGATGAAGCCCTTGGAGAGGGACTGGTCGAACGTGTCACCGGTGTCGTACGTCGCCAGGTTGAAGTCGTACAGCGACTCGGCGGACTTGCGGCCGGTGACGACTGCGCGGCCGCCGTGCAGGGTCATCCGGATGTCACCGGAGACGTGCTGGTTGGCCTCGTCGATGAAGCCGTCCAGGGCCCGCTTGAGCGGGGAGAACCACAGGCCGTCGTAGACCAGCTCGCCCCAGCGCTGCTCGACCTGCCGCTTGTAGCGGGCGAGTTCGCGCTCGACGGTGACGTTCTCCAGCTCCTGGTGGGCGGTGATCAGCGCGATCGCGCCCGGCGCCTCGTAGACCTCGCGGGACTTGATGCCGACCAGCCGGTCCTCGACCATGTCGATCCGGCCGATGCCCTGGGCACCCGCGCGCTCATTGAGCTGCTGGATCGCCTGCAGGACGGTGACGGGCTTGCCGTCGATGGCGACCGGGACGCCCTGCTTGAAGGTGATGACCACCTCGTCGGCCTCGCGCGGTGTGGCCGGGTTCTGGGTGTACTCGTAGACGTCCTCGATCGGGGCGTTCCAGATGTCCTCCAGGAAGCCGGTCTCGACGGCCCGCCCGAAGACGTTCTGGTCGATCGAGTACGGGGACTTCTTGGTGGTGGCGATCGGGAGGTTCTTCTCCTCGCAGAAGGCGATCGCCTTGTCGCGGGTCATCGCGTAGTCGCGGACCGGGGCGATGCACTTCAGCTCGGGGGCGAGGGAGGAGATGCCGGCCTCGAAGCGGACCTGGTCGTTGCCCTTGCCGGTGCAGCCGTGGGCGACGACGGAGGCGCCGTGCTTCTTCGCGGCGGCCACCAGGTGCTTGACGATGGTGGGCCGGGAGAGGGCGGAGACCAGCGGGTAGCGGTCCATGTAGAGGGCGTTGGCCTTGATCGCCGGGAGGCAGTACTCGTCGGCGAACTCGTCCTTGGCGTCGGCGACCTCGGCCTCGACCGCGCCGCAGGCCAGCGCCCGCTTGCGGATCACGTCCAGGTCCTCGCCGCCCTGGCCGACGTCCACGGCCACTGCGATGACCTCGGCGCCGGTCTCCTCGGCGATCCAGCCGATGGCGACGGAGGTGTCCAGTCCGCCCGAGTAGGCGAGTACGACGCGCTCGGTCACGGGTCTCTCCTTTGGTGCGCGAGGCCTGAGGGGTGCATACGCTGATGGGTATAAGTATGCACTCCCCCGTATGTTTCGTCAATCGAGCGTGTCGTCCCTGGTCGCAGCGGTGCGCAAGGCGCGATAACGCGCCGCGAAGGGGGTGCGGGGAACCGCGCGACCGGCCATCCACGACCCGCACCCGGCCACCCGCACCACGCCCGCGCCTCACCACGGTGCACCGCGCGCAGCGCCTAGCACAGCCCCGCCCCGCACGTCAGGCGAAGCCCTGCTTTGAGTCGCCTCGAACTCCCGCCCGTACCCCAGCGCATGGCGGCCACGAGCACGATGATCCACAACAGCAGGGCGGGCAGACGGCAGGCCATGCGCCGGATCCGTCCCCGCCGCTCCCCCGCGGTCCCCCTGCTCCTGCTGGCCTGGGCGGGTGCCGCCGGGGTCGTCTGGCTGTGGTGGGGCAACACCCCCTACGTCCGGCCGGTCACGGCCGACCGGCTGATCGCGGCCGGCCGGATCACCGGCCTGCTCGGCGGCTACGCGATCTCCCTCGTCGTGCTCCAGATGGCCAGGGTCCCGGCCCTGGAGCGGCGGGTCGGCTCCGACCGGGTCGCCCGCTGGCACGCGATGACCGGCCGCTACGCGATCTCGCTGGTCGTGGCGCACGTCGTGCTCATCCTCTGGGGCTACTCCGCGCAGTCCGGGCTGCCGATCACCCGGCAGACAACGAGCGTCGTGCTGGACTACCCCGAGATGATCAAGGCGACGATCGGCACCGGGCTGCTCCTGCTCATCGGCTTCCTCTCGGCGGGCGCGCTGCGCCGCAGGCTGCGCTACGAGACCTGGTACTACCTCCACCTGCTCACCTATGCCGCCGTCTACCTGACCTTCTGGCACCAGCTCGCCACCGGCGCGGAGTTCGCGGGCGACGCGACGGCCCGCGCCGTCTGGTACGCCCTCTACGGCACGGTCACCGCCCTCGTGCTGTGGTACCGCGTGCTGGTCCCCGTCCGGCTCAACCTCAAGCACCGCATGCGGGTCGAGGAGACCGTGGAGGAGGCGCCCGGCGTGGTGTCGGTGCTGATCAAGGGGCGGCGGCTGCACCGGCTGGGAGCGGAGCCCGGCCAGTTCTTCCGCTGGCGGTTCATGTCCGAGGGGCTGCGGTGGAGCTCCAACCCGTACTCGCTGTCCGCGCCGCCGCGGCCCGACCTGCTGCGCATCACCGTCAAGGCGGTCGGCGGGCACAGTTCGGCACTGGCCGGGCTGCGGCCCGGCACCCGCGTGTGGGCGGAGGGGCCGTACGGCGCGATGACCGCCTCGCGGCGGCGCGGCGGCAAGGTGCTGCTGCTGGCGGGCGGCGCGGGCATCACCCCGCTGCGTGCGCTGTTCGAGACGCTGCCGGCCGCGCGCGGCGACCTGACCCTGCTCTACCGGGCTCGCAGCAAGCAGGACCTGGCGCTGTGGGCCGAGTTGCAGGAGATCGCCGCCGAGCGCGGCGCCCGCCTGGTCTACGCGGTCAACGGCCCGAGCGGGGCCCGTCCGGAGATCACCGCGGAGGCGCTCCGCAGGATGCTCCCGGACATCGAGGAGCACGACGTCTTCCTGTGCGGGCCGCCCGGGCTCGCCGAGGAGTCCTACTCCGCGCTGCGCGAGGCCGGAGTGCCCGAACGCCGCATCCACCACGAGTCCTTCGAGCTGTGAGGTGCCCGTGAAGAAGAAGCATCCGCTGCGCCGGATCGTCCTGACCGGTGCGACGACCGTCTCCGGCATCGTGCTGCTGCTGGCTTTGAAGCCGACGACGGCGCCCTTCGCCTCGCAGGCGGGGGCCCCGGCGCCGCAGCAGCCGCCGGTGTCGGCGGAGCCCTCCGCGGCGGGCGGCGACCCGACCGTGCCGGTGACCGAGCCGTCCGGACCGGCGCGCCGGACGCCGACCGGCTCCCCGGCCCAGTCCGCCCGGCCCGCGGCGCCGGCCGCGCCCGCCAAGCGGACGGTCACCGGGGACGTGGCGCAGACCAGCTACGGGCCGGTGCAGGTCAGCATCACCGTGGAGGGCCGGCGGATCACCGCGGCGACCGCCGTGCAGGCACCGAACGGCACTCCGATGAGCGACCAGTTGACCGCCTCCGCGATCCCGAGGCTCAACCAGGCGGCGGTCACCGCGCAGAGCGCGGCCATCGACACCGTCTCCGGCGCCTCCTTCACCAGCCAGGGCTACCAGCAGTCCCTGCAGAGCGCGCTGGACAAGGCCGGTGTCTGACCGTGTCCGACAACCCCCCTCGATTGCGCCACGTCGAACACTGCATGGGTACGGTGTTCTCCTTCGACGTCCGCGGCGCCCGTGACCCGCGGGTGCGGGCGGCCCTGGAGGCGGCGGTCGTCGGGCTCCACGAGGCCGACGCGCTGTTCTCCACGTACCGCCCCGACAGCGAGGTCAGCCGGCTGGGCCGCGGCGAACTCGGCCCCCAGGACTGCTCCCCCGAGGTACGGGAGGTGCTCCGGCGGTGCGCGGAGGCGGAACTCGCCACCGGCGGCTGGTTCACGCTCCGCTACGCGGGGCCGGACAGCGCGCCCGACCCCACCGGGCTGGTGAAGGGCTGGGCGGTCGAACGCGCCGCGCGCGCCATCGCCGCCGCCGGCGCGGAGTCGGTCTGCGTCAACGGCGGCGGGGACGTCCAGCTCAGCGGCGGCCCGTGGCGGGTGGGCATCGCCGACCCGCTGCGGCCGGGCGGCCTGTCGACCGTGGTGGAGTGCGCGGACGGCGAGCTCGCCGTCGCCACCTCGGGTCCCGCCGAGCGCGGCTGCCACATCCTCGACCCGCGCACCGGCGCGCCGCCCGAGGGCGGGCTCGCCTCGCTCACCGTGGTCTGTTCCGGGCTCACCGACGCCGACGTGCGGGCCACCGCCGGGTACGCGATGGGCCCGGCCGCGCGGGAGTGGCTGGAAGAACTCCCCGGAACTGAGGCGTTCGCCGTCACCGCCGACGGCTCGACCTGGCAGACACGGGGATTCGGGGGGCTCACGGCGCAGTTGAGCGCTTGACGATCAGCGGTTCGCAGGGGCCAGAATGCGTCCCATGGATCTGCATCTGAGCGACAAGGTCGTGCTCGTCACCGGAGGGTCCGACGGACTCGGCGCGGCCCTGGTCCGGCGGCTGGCCGCCGAGGGCGCCAAGGTGGCGCTGTGCGGCCGCGACGCCGAGCGCATCGAGCGCCTGGTCAAGGACCTGGGTGCCGCCGGGGCCGATGTCCTCGGCGTCCCCGCCGACGTGACCCGTGCCGAGGACCTGGAGCGCTTCGTCTCCGCCGCCGACGGCCGCTGGGGGCGCGTCGACGCCGTGGTCAACAACGCCGGCCGCAGCGCGGCCGGATTCTTCGAGCGCCAGGACGACTCGGTGTGGGAGGAGGACCTGGACCTCAAGCTGCACGCCGCGGTCCGGCTGACCCGGCTGGTACTGCCGCACCTGCGCGCCGCCGGCGGGGGCAGCGTGGTCAACACGCTCGCCGTCTCCGCCAAGGCACCGGGGGCGGGCAGCACCCCCACCTCGGTGTCCCGGGCCGCGGGCCTGGCGCTCACCAAGGCGCTGTCCAAGGAGCTCGGCCCCGACAACATCCGGGTCAACGCGGTGCTGGTCGGCCTCGTCGAGAGCGGGCAGTGGGACCGCCAGGCAGCGGAGCGGGGCATCACCGTCGAGGAGCTGTACGCCACGATGGGCCGCGAGTCCGGCATCCCGCTCGGCCGGGTGGGGCGTGCCGGGGAGTTCGCGGACCTGGTCGCGTTCCTGCTCTCGGACCGGGCCGCCTATGTGACGGGCACGGGCATCAACCTCGACGGCGGACTCAGCCCGGTCGTCTGAACTCCCGCCCAGCCGCTCGCCGGACGGCCGCACGGCGCCGGGCTCAGCGCTCGGCGCCGCCGGCCAGGCGCAGCAGGTGGTCGGCGACCGCCTGCCCTCCGGAGGGGTCGCGGCTGATCAGCATGACGGTGTCGTCGCCCGCGATGGTGCCGAGGATGTCGTACACCTCGGCCTGGTCGATCGCCGAGGCGAAGAACTGCGCCGCGCCCGGGGGCGTGCGCACGACGACGAGGTTGGCCGAGGCCTCGGCGGAGATGAGCAGTTCACTGGCCAGGCGGCGCATGCGCTCCTCCTTCACCGACTCGCCCAGCGGCGCCTGCGGCGTGCGGAATCCGCCCTCGCTCGGCACCGCGTAGATCAACTCACCGTTGTTGGTGCGGATCTTGACGGCGCCGAGCTCGTCGAGGTCCCGGGAGAGCGTCGCCTGGGTGACGGTCAGCCCGTCGTCGGCCAGCAGCTTGGCGAGCTGGCTCTGCGACCGCACCGGGAGCCGGTTGAGGATGTCCACGATCCGCCGGTGGCGTGCCATCCGGGTCTGCGGTACGGCCGCGGCTCCGCCGCCCTGCTGCTGCGCCTCGCTCATCGTCGTGTCATTCTCCGGCTCGCGATCCCTCGTGCTGGGCCTGGACGGCGTCCAGCACCCCCGGCAGCGCCCGGAGGAAGGCCGTCACCTCCGCGTCACCCAGGATGAGCGGCGGGGCGAGCCGCACCGTGTCGGGTACGGCGGCGTTCACCAGGAGTCCGGCGTCCTGAGCCGCCTTCTGCATCTGGGCGGCGAGCGGCTCGGTGAGCACGATACCCAGCAGCAGGCCCGCACCACGCACCTGATCGACCAGTGGGTGGCCCAGCGCCTCGATCCCCTGCCGCAGCTTCTCGCCCTGCCGCTTGGTGTTCTCCAGGATGCCGTCGGCGGCGATGGTGTCGAGGACGGCCAGCGCGGCGGCGCAGGCGACCGGGTTGCCGCCGAAGGTGGTGCCGTGCTGACCGGGCGTCAGCAGGTCGGCGGCGGGCCCGAAGGCGAGGACCGCGCCGATGGGCAGTCCGCCGCCGAGCCCCTTGGCGAGGGTGACGACGTCGGGCTCGATGCCCTGCGCCTGGTGCTCGAACCAGTGGCCGGTGCGGCCGATGCCGGTCTGCACCTCGTCCAGGACGAGCAGGGCGCCGGCGGCGCGGGTGATCTCGCGGGCCGCGGCAAGGTAGCCGGCCGGCGGCACGACCACGCCGTTCTCGCCCTGGATCGGCTCCAGGACGACCAGGGCGGTCTCCCGCGTCACGGCGGCGCGCAGCGCCTCGGTGTCCCCGAACGGCACGTGCGTCACGTCGCCGGGCAGCGGGTGGAAGGCCTCCTGCTTCTTGGGCTGCCCGGTGAGCGCGAGGGCCCCCATCGTGCGCCCGTGGAAGCCGCCCTGGGTCGCGACCATGTGCGTGCGGCCGGTCATCCGGCCGATCTTGAAGGCGGCCTCGACGGCCTCGGTGCCGGAGTTGCAGAAGAGAACGCGCCCGGGCCGGCCGGACAGCTGCAGCAGCCGCTCGGCGAGGGCGACGGTGGGCTCGGCGACGAAGAAGTTGGAGACGTGGCCCAGGGTGGCGATCTGCTCGGAGACGGCGCGCACGACGGCGGGGTGCGCGGTGCCGAGGGCGTTGACCGCGATGCCGCCGAGGAAGTCCAGGTACGCGTTGCCGTCGGCGTCCCAGAAGGTGGCGCCCTCGCCGCGGACCAGGGGCAGCCGCGGTGTGCCGTAGTTGTCCATCAGGGAGCCCTGCCAGCGCTCGGTGAGCGCCTGGTTGCTCTGGTTGCCGTGGTTCCCGGTCCCGGTCATGCCCGTCCCCCTTGGTGCGCGTTTGCGTTCGCGATGCCGTTCGCGGCGTCGGGCACCACCATGGTGCCGATGCCCTCGTCGGTGAAGATCTCCAGCAGGATCGAGTGCTGGACGCGCCCGTCGATGACCCGGGCGGTGTTCACGCCGTTGCGCACGGCGTGCAGGCAGCCCTCCATCTTGGGGACCATGCCGCTGGACAGCTCGGGCAGCAGCTTCTCCAGCTCGCTCGCGGTCAGCCGGCTGATGACCTCGTCGCTGTTGGGCCAGTCCTCGTAGAGTCCCTCGACGTCGGTGAGGACCATCAGGGTCTCGGCGCCGAGGGCGGCCGCGAGGGCCGCGGCGGCGGTGTCGGCGTTGACGTTGTAGACCCCGGCGCCGTCGCCGGCGTCGGCGCTGCGGGCGATGGAGGAGACGACCGGGATGCGGCCGTCGTCGAGCAGGGCCTCGATGGCGCCGGTGTCGATCGCGGTGATCTGGCCGACCCGGCCGATGTCGACGGCCTCGCCGTCGACGACCGGACGGTGCCGGGTGGCGCTGATGGTGTGGGCGTCCTCGCCGGTCATGCCGACCGCGAGGGGGCCGTGCTGGTTGAGGAGGTTGACCAGCTCGCGCTGCACCTGCCCGGCCAGCACCATCCGCACGACGTCCATGGCCTCGGGCGTGGTGACCCGCAGCCCCGCCTTGAACTCGCTGACCAGGCCCTGCTTGTCGAGTTGCGCGCTGATCTGCGGGCCGCCGCCGTGCACGACCACCGGCTTGAGCCCGGCGTGCCGCAGGAAGACGACGTCCTGGGCGAACGCGGCCTTCAGCTCCTCGTCGACCATGGCGTTGCCGCCGAACTTGACCACGACGGTCCTGCCGTGGTGCCGGGTCAGCCAGGGCAGCGCCTCGACGAGGATCTGCGCCTTGGGCAGCGCGGTGTGCTTGCGGGCGCTCATGAGCTGTAGGCGCTGTTCTCGTGGACGTACTCGGCGGTCAGGTCGTTGGTCCAGATCGTCGCGGTCTCGTCGCCCGCGGCGAGGTCCGCGGTGATGTGCACCTCGCGGTAGCGCATGTCGACCAGGTCGCGGTCCTCGCCGACGGAGCCGGCCTTGCAGACCCAGACCCCGTTGATGGCCACGTTCAGGCGGTCGGGCTCGAAGGCCGCGGAGGTCGTCCCGATCGCCGAGAGCACCCGGCCCCAGTTGGGGTCCTCGCCGTGGATGGCGCACTTGAGGAGGTTGTTGCGGGCGATGGAGCGGCCCACCTCCACCGCGTCGTCCTCCGTCGCGGCGCCCACGACCTCGATCCTGATGTCCTTGGAGGCGCCCTCGGCGTCGCGGATGAGATGGCGGGCCAGGTCGGCGCAGACCCGCTCGACGCCGGCGGCGAAGTCCTCGTACGCGGGGGCGACGCCGGAGGCGCCGGAGGCCAGCAGCAGCACGGTGTCGTTGGTCGACATGCAGCCGTCGGAGTCGGCGCGGTCGAAGGTGGTGCGGGTGGCGGCGCGCAGCGCCTTGTCCAGCGTGGCGGAGTCCAGGTCGGCGTCGGTGGTGATCACGACCAGCATGGTGGCGAGGCCGGGGGCGAGCATGCCCGCGCCCTTGGCCATGCCGCCGACGCTCCAGCCCTCGCCGTCGTGGACGGCGGTCTTGTGGACGGTGTCGGTGGTCTTGATGGCGATGGCGGCCTTCTCGCCGCCGTGCGGGGACAGGGCCGCGGCGGCCTCGTCCACGCCCGCCAGCAGCTTGTCCATGGGCAGGCGCACACCGATGAGTCCGGTGGAGCAGACCGCGACCTCGCCGGCGCTGTGGCCGAGGACGGCCGCGGCGCGTTCGGCGGTGGCGTGGGTGTCCTGGAAACCGAGCGGGCCCGTACAGGCGTTGGCACCACCGGAGTTGAGGACGACGGCGGAGACCTGGCCGCCGCGCAGGACCTGCTCGGACCACAGGACGGGGGCGGCCTTGACGCGGTTGGAGGTGAAGACGCCGGCCGCGGCGAGGCGCGGACCGTTGTTGACCACCAGGGCCAGGTCCGGGTTGCCGTTCTCCTTGATCCCGGCGGCGATGCCGGCCGCCGTGAATCCCTGCGCTGCCGTGACGCTCACGCTGTGGTCTCCTTCGTCGCTTCCGCGGTGGCCCACCGGGTGGGGGCGGACTTCGTCGTGGTGCCCGGGTGACCCGGGTACGGGTCGGTGGCCGTGTGGGCCGTGGTGGCGCCGCCGGTCCCGGGAGCGGTGTCGCAGGGCACCGCCCGGGTCAGCAGGACGGCGACGGCGCGGCGGGCGCGGGTGGCGGGGCTGATCGTCGTCGGGCTCACGGCGCGACCCCGACGGTGCTCAGGCCGGCTTCCTCGGGCAGGCCGAGGGCGATGTTCATGCTCTGCACGGCGCCGCCCGCGGTGCCCTTGGTGAGGTTGTCGATGGCGCTGATGGCGATGATCCGGCCGGCCGCCTCGTCGTACGCGACCTGCACCAGCGCGGCGTTGGAGCCGACGACCGACGCGGTGGCGGGCCACTGCCCCTCGGGCAGCAGATGCACGAAGGGCTCGTCCGCGAGCACCTTGTCGTACGCGGCGCGCACGGCGGAGGCGGTGACGCCGGGCCGGGCCGCGGCGGTGCAGGTGGCGAGGATGCCGCGCGGCATGGGGGCCAGCGTCGGGGTGAAGGAGACCGTCACGCGCTCACCGGCGGCCGCCGAGAGGTTCTGGATCATCTCAGGGGTGTGCCGGTGGCCGCCGCCGACGCCGTACGGGGTCATGCTGCCCATGACCTCGCTGCCGAGCAGGTGCGGCTTGGCCGCCTTGCCCGCGCCGGAGGTGCCGGACGCGGCGACGACCACGGCCTCGGGCTCGGCCAGTCCGGCCGCGTACGCCGGGAAGAGCGCGAGGGAGACGGCGGTGGGGTAGCAGCCGGGCACCGCGATGCGGCGGGTCCCGGCGAGCGCGGTGCGCGCGCCCGGCAGCTCGGGCAGGCCGTACGGCCAGGTCCCGGCGTGCGGGCTGCCGTAGAAACGCTCCCAGTCGGCGGGGTCGGCGAGCCGGAAGTCGGCGCCGCAGTCCACGATCAGCGCGGTCTCCCCGAGCTGTTCCGCCACGGCCGCCGACTGGCCGTGCGGCAGGGCGAGGAAGACCACGTCGTGCCCGGCGAGCACCTCGGGGTCGGTGGGCTGCAGGACGCGGTCCGCGAGCGGCAGCAGGTGCGGCTGCAGGCCGCCGAGGCGCTGCCCGGCGCTGGAGTTCGCGGTGAGCGCGCCGATCTCGATCTCGGGGTGGTTGAGTAGCAGGCGCAGCACCTCTCCGCCCGCGTAACCGCTCGCGCCCGCCACCGCTGCCCGGAATGCCATGGACCCTCCTCCTCGATGGCATGACTATACGGCCGCCGGAACTTTTATGCAAAGCCCTGCACGATCCCGCTGGTCACGCCCGTTCCGCGCACCGTGCCGGGAGACCGCTGCGGACAGGCGGCATCGACCCGACCCCCGCGCAAACGCGAAGTGATGATGAGGGGCCGGCGCCGGGCCCGCGGGGCCGGGCACGGCGTCCCGATCCGGCATGTGCCCGTTGGTGCCGGTCCGTTGACAGGGCGCCGGGGGCGCCGCAGACTCGGTGGCCGAAAGCTCAATGAACGATGGTTCACTGTGCGAACAACGCCGTTCGCCGCAGGACAAGGGGCTGCCATGACCATCACGCGCGAACTGCTGATCGGCGGCAAGGACGTCCCGGCCGCCTCCGGGCGCACGACCGAGGACCTCGACCCGTACACCGGCGAGGTCTGGGCGACCGTCGCCGCCGGGGGCCCCGAGGACATCACGCGGGCGGTGGACGCGGCGCACGGCGCGTTCCCGGACTGGGCGGCGCTGAGCCCCGTGGAGCGGCGCAGGATCTTCCTCACCGCCGCCGACCTGCTGGAGGCCCGTACCGAGCAGGCCGCCGGGATCATGGCCCACGAGGCCGGCGCGACCCGCCCCTGGGCGTACTTCAACGTCGGGCTGGCCGCCGGCATCCTGCGCGAGGCCGCCGCCGCGACCACCGCCCCGCGCGGCGAGGTGCTCAGCGCGCAGGACGAGGGCGGGCTCGGGCTGGCGGTGCGCGAGCCGCTCGGCGTCGTGGCCGCCTTCGCGCCGTGGAACGCGCCGCTCATCCTGGGCGTCCGCGCGGTCGCGGCGCCGCTCGCGGCGGGCAACACCGTGGTCGTCAAGCCCAGCGAGGACGCGCCGGTGGCGTGCGGGCTGTTCGTCGCGGACCTGCTGCGCGAGGCGGGGCTGCCCGACGGGGTGCTGAACGTCGTCACCAACGCCCCCCAGGACGCGGCCGAGGTCGCCGAGGCGCTCATCGCCGACCCGCGGGTGCGCGCCGTCAACTTCACCGGCTCCACCGAGGTCGGCCGGATCGTCGGCACGCTCGCCGCCCGCCACCTCAAGCCCGTCGTCCTGGAGCTCGGCGGCAAGAACTCGGTGATCGTCCTGGAGGACGCGGACGTGGACCACGCGGTCGACGCCGCCGTCTTCGGGGTCTTCCTGAACGCCGGGCAGATCTGCATGTCCGCCGACCGCCTCCTGGTCCACGAGAGCCTCGTCGAGGAGTTCACGGCCAAGTTCACCGCGAAGGTCGCCTCGCTGCGCGCCGGCGACCCCTCCCACCCGCACACCGTCGTCGGCCCGCTGGTCAGCCCCGATGCGGCGCGGCGGGTCGCCGCCCTGATCAAGGACGCCGTCGACAGGGGCGCCGCGCTGCTGACCGGCGGCGGCGAGCCGGACGGCGCGGTCCACCCGGCGACGGTGCTCTCCGGGGTCCCCCGCGACGCGGAGCTCTACCGCGCCGAGGCCTTCGGGCCGCTCGTCACCATCGCCGGCTTCGCGGACGACGACACCGCCGTGGCCCTGGCCAACGACACCGAGCACGGGCTGACCGCGGGCGTCATCACCGAGAACGCCACGCACGGCCTGACCGTCGCCCGCCGGCTGCGCACCGGCATCGTCCACATCAACGACCAGACGGTGGCCGACGAGCCGCAGGCGCCCTTCGGCGGCTTCCAGGCCAGCGGCTACGGCCGGTTCGGCGGCCGCTGGGGCATCGAGGCGTTCTCCAACACCCGCTGGCTGACGGTGGCCACGCAGCAGCCCCGGTACCCCTTCTGAGGCGTCCCGCGCAGCGGGTGCGGACCCGGCCGCCGACCCTAGACTGGAGGGGCCAAGCCGTGGACCGCCGAGTTCCCAGGAGGTCGACCGATGCACGCGAACAAGGGTGACCACGTCAGGCAGCACGGCCGTGTCGTCGGACAGCACGACAAGGTGGCCGAGATCGTCGAGGTCATGGGCAAGAGCGGGGAGCCGCCGTACCGGGTGCGGTTCGAGGACGGGCACGAGTGCATCCTGTCGCCCGGACCGGACTCGGTGGTCGAGCACGAACGCGGCGTGACCCGCACCCCCCAGCCGTAGCGCGCGGCACCTGCGCCACCGCTTCCGGGACCGTGGCCGCCCCCGCGCGGCCGCGGTCCCCTCAGCGTGCCCGGACCCGGGTGGGGTAGTGGTCCAGGACGACGCGGCTCATCGCGCCGATGGGATCGGTGACGACCTCCTTGGCGGCGAAGAAGATGTGGCCGCCGACCTGCGGGTGGTCCGCGGCCAGGGTGAGGTGCCGCGACAGCTCCTCCGGGTCCTGCCAGGCCTGGGCCTCGCCGGCGGCGCCGGCCCGGTAGAGGGCCTCGCCGATGTAGAGGTCCGTCCCGGTGCCGGCCACCACGTCGGACCACCAGGGCACCAGGGTCGCGTAGTCGGCGATCTCGAAGCCGATGTTCCAGTACACCTGGGGCGCGATGTAGTCGATCCAGCCCTTGCGGACCCAGCCGCGCGTGTCGGCGTACAGGTCGTCGTACGTCTGCACGCCGCCGCGGGTGGCGGAGCCGCGCGGGTCGGTGGTGCCGTTGCGCCAGACCGCGAACGGGCTGATGCCGAACCGGGCCGAGGGCCGCAGGCGCTTGATGCGCGCCGCGGTCTCGCTCACCAGCAGGTCGGTGTTGTGGCGCCGCCAGGCGGCCCGGTCGGAGAAGTCGTCGCCGTACCGCTCGAAGGCGTCGTCGTCGGCGAACGCCTTCCCCGCCACGGGATACGGGTAGAAGTAGTCGTCCCAGTGGACGCCGTCGACCGGGTAGCGGCGGACCGCGTCCAGCATCGCGTCCTGGACGAAGGCGCGGACCTCGGGCAGACCGGGGTTGTAATAGAGCTTTCCGGCGTACGGGACGGCCCAGCCGCGGTTGCGCACGGCGGGGTGCTGGGGCGAGAGCCGGGACAGGTCGGCGTGGTTGGCGACCCGGTAGGGGTTGAACCAGGCGTGCAGTTCCAGCCCGCGCGCGTGCGCCTCCTCCACTGCGGTGCCCAGCGGGTCCCACCCCGGGTCGCGGCCCTGAACGCCGGTCAGGTACTCCGACCACGGCTCGTACGGGGACGGCCAGAACGCGTCCGCGGTGGGCCGGACCTGCATGACCACGGCGTTCAGCCGGCGGTCCACGGCCGTGTCGAGGTAGTCCAGCAGTTCGCCGCGCTGCTCGTCGGGCGAGCCGCCGCGGGCCGAGGGCCAGTCGCGGCCGCCGACCGTGGCGAGCCACATGCCGCGGAACTGCGGCAGCGCGGCGCCGCCCGCCGGGACCGCGGCACCGGCGGTGGCACCCGAGGCGTCCGCCGACGTCAGCGCCACGGAGAGGGCGCCGGCCGCACCGGCGGCGAAGGCCCTGCGTGAGAGGTGAGCCATCCGATCCCCCTGATGATCCGTCACTTTCGGCCGATCATGCGGCGAACCGGCCGCCGCGGGCAACCCGTGCCGGGCACCGGCGTGTCCCCGGGCGGCCCCGTCCGGCGGCTCCGGGGCGGCCTGACGTGCGACCCGGGGGCACCGTCGCACCGGCGGCCTGCGGTGGTCCACCCGGGTGTAATGTCGATCGGGCTGGTCCGGTCCGTACAACGGCCCGGGTCTTCGTCTCGCGATCAGGGAGAGGCTGGGCGTTGAACGACGACATCCGTTTTGTCGGTGTGGTGGGCTGTGGCCAGATGGGTGCGGGCATCGCCGAGGTGTGCGCCCGGGCCGGACTGTACGTCCGGGTGGCGGAGACCACCGGCGAGGCGCTGGAACTGGGCCGCACGCGCCTGACGACGTCGCTCGCCAAGGCCGCCGAGCGCGGCAAGATCACCGAGGAGGAGCGCGACGCGGCGCTGGAGCGCCTCAGCTTCACCACCGACCTCGGCGACTTCGCGGACCGTGACCTCGTCATCGAGGCCGTCGTGGAGAACGAGCAGGTCAAGACGGAGATCTTCCAGGTCCTCGACCAGGTGGTGACCCGCCGGGACGCCATCCTGGCCTCGAACACCTCCTCCATCCCGCTGGTGAAGCTCGCCGTCGCCACCTCGCGTCCCGAGCAGGTGCTCGGCATCCACTTCTTCAACCCGGCGCCGGTGCAGAAGCTCGTCGAGCTGATCCCCGCGCTGACCACCGACGGCCAGACGCTGGTGCGCGCCGAGAAGCTGGTCACCGACGTGCTGGGCAAGCACCCCATCCGCGCCCAGGACCGGGCGGGCTTCGTCGTCAACGCCCTGCTCATCCCGTACCTGCTGTCGTCGATCCGGATGTTCGAGTCCGGCATCGCCAGCCGCGAGGACATCGACAACGGCATGGAGATGGGCTGCGCCCACCCGATGGGCCCGCTCAAGCTCTCCGACCTGATCGGCCTGGACACCGTGGCCTCGGTCGCCGACTCGATGTACCACGAGTTCAAGGAGCCGCTGTACGCCGCTCCCCCGCTGCTGCAGCGCATGGTCGACGCGGGCCGCCTGGGCCGCAAGAGCGGCCACGGCTTCTACGACTACACGTAACCCGGGGCCGGGGTCGCCGCCGGGCGGCTCCCCCCGAACCGGGCCAGCTCGGCGCGGGCCCTGGCCTCCATGGGGGCCGCGCCCACGGCCGAGCTGATCCCCAGGGCCTCCGTCAGCGCCCCGCGCGCGGCGGCGGCCCGGCGCGGGCGGCGTTCGGCGGCGCCCAGCACGATGAGGGTGCGGGCGAGGTCGAGCGGCAGTGACCGCCCGCGCAGCCGCGCGACGGCCGACTGGATACGGGCGATGCCCCGCTTGTGGTGGCCGAGGGCGTTGTCCCGCAGTCCCTCCGCGCGTTCCAGGGCCGCGACCACGCTCACCGCTGGACGGTTCCCGGCGCGGCGGCGGGCGGCGCGCAGCACCTCGGCGGCGGCGTCGGTGTCGCCGAGGATGGCGGTCGCCTCGGCGAGGTCCCCGTACCAGCGCAGCAGCACCGGGTCGCAGATCCCCATCGTCTCCCCCAGCCGCCGCACCTGCCGGAGGGTGTCGACGGCCGCCGCGGTGTTCTCCCGTCCCCCCGCGAGCAGTTGGGCCCGGCCGCGCACGCCCAGCGCCCGCAGCAGGAACAGCTGGTCGCCGTCGGTCATGCAGGCGCGCACGGTACGGTCGGCGAGCTCCAGGGCACGGTCCAGCCGGCCGCCCGCGGTCTCCGCGAGCGTGGCGGCGTAGAGCACCGGCGGGGAGTCGCTGCCCGCGCGGACCGGCAGGACGGCGCAGCGGGCCACGTTGTCCAGGGCCTCGCGGCAGCGCCCGGACCTGACCTGGATGCGGACCAGGGCGACCAGGGTGGCGGCGGTCTCCTCCACGGAGGCGTACTGGCCCGGCCGGTCGAGGAGCCCGGCCATCTCGCGTTCCGCCTCGTCGATGCGGTCGGCGTCGGCGGCCAGCAGCGCCCGGGTGCGCACGAGTTCCCGGGCGCCCGGCTCGTCAGCGGGGCCGAGGAGCGCCATCGCCTCGCCGAGGGCGGAGTCCGCGGCGTCGGCCTCGCCGTGCAGCGCGTGCAGCCGGGCGAGCAGGGCCAGGGCGGCCACCCGGGTGTCGGCGCTGACGGCGCCCGCGGCCGGGCCGGTCCCCGGCGCCGGGTGGGCGGCGCGCCGCGCGTGCGCGGCGGCCTGGGCGGGACGTCCCCCGATCAGATGCCGCACCGCGGCCCAGTGGTGCAGACGGGCCTCCAGTTCGGGGTGCCCCTCGGCCTCGACCAGGCCGTCCGAGATGAGCCGGCCGGTGCCGCCGAGCGCCTGTCCGGCGTTGCCGAGCATGATCAGCCGGGCCCGGACGCGCTGCGGGGCGGAGGCGGCCTCGGCCAGGACGGTCTCCGCGGAGCGGTCGGCGTCCGCGCGCAGACCCGCGTCACTGGCGTACTCGGCGGCGGCCAGCAGCCGTTCCGCGCGCTCGGCGGGGCGGTCGGCGGGGGTGCGGCGGGCGGCCAGCGCGGCCAGTTCCGCGGCGGTGGCGGGGGCACCGCGGCGGCGGGCGGACCCGGCGGCCGCGGTGAGAGTGGCCGCGGTGGTCTCGTCGGCGTGCGGATGGGCCAGCGCCAGGTGGCGGGCGTGCTCGACGGGCTCGGGGACGGCGCGGGCGAGCAGCTTGTGGGCCGCGCGGCGGCCGTGTTCGGGGGCGTCGGCGTAGACCGCCGCGCGGATCAGCGGGTGGTGGAAGCGGATCGTCTGCTCGGCGTCGGCGACGGCGACGCCGAGCGCCTCGGCGGTGGCCAGGTCGCCCGCCGGGTCCGGGATACCGGCGGCGGTCAGCAGCGGCAGCGTGGGGCGGGCGGCGGCGGAGGCGACCAGCAGCGTCTGCCGGGCGGAGGCGGGCAGCAGCCGTACCCGGTCCAGGAGCAGGTCGCGGAGCCGGGGCGGTACGGGCAGGGTGTCGCCGGCCTCGACCGGCGTGCCGTCGCGCAGGGCGGCGCGGCCGAGCTCGATCGCGTAGAGGGGATTGCCCGCGGCGGTCTCCTGGATCGCGCGCAGCGCGTGCTCGGGCAACTGCCGGCCGGTGCGCTCCAGCAGGAGGTCGGCCACCTCGCCGTCGGCGAGCGGGGGCACGGACACGGTGGTGGTGCCCGGCGGGCAGCAGCGCAGTCCGAGCGGTTCCTCGCCGTCCATGACGCGCTCGGCGGCCAGGAAGCGCACGGGCGCCTTGTCGTACAGGCGCCGCAGGGCGACCGAGAGGACCTCGGCGCTCGGCATGTCGAGCCACTGCAGGTCGTCGACGACGATGAGGACCGGGCCGGCCGCGGACAGTGCCCGCAGCAGGTCGACGGCCGCGTCGCGCACGGCCAGCCGGCTCTGCGGGGAGACCGGCTCACGCCCGCGCAGCAGGGCGGCGCGCAGCGCGGCGCGGGGTCCTTCCGACAGCTCGTCCACGTAGGCCTCGGGGACGCGGGCGAAGAGGTCCATCAGCGCCACGAAGGGCAGCTTGGCGTCCTCCTCGACGGGGGCGCAGCGCAGTACGGAGCCGCCGGCGGACGACTCCCCGTCCTGCTCCGTCAGGGCGTTCAGCAGCGCGGACTTGCCGATGCCCGCGGACCCGTGGAACAGGACGCCCGGACCGGCGCTCAGCTGTGTCCGGGCATGGTCGAGGATCTCCCGACGCCCGATCAGGGACGGCATATGCACATGACAACGTTTATTCAACTACCTTGTCAATGGCGCGCGTCAGCCTGGCACGGAGGCATCGGTCACGCCACCCCGTCCGGATCGGGGAGCAGGACGACGCGGTGGGCGTTGGCCTCGGCGGCGACCGTCGCGTCGCACGCGGCGACCACGGTGATGCCCGCGGCCGCGACCCGGCGCAGCTCGCTCCAGGCACCGTCGCTGATGACGGTGGTCGTCACGGCGGGACCTCGGTGCCAGGGCGCGTCGTTGAGCGCGTGCTGGAGCGCGGAGCGCTGCGGGCCGGGCGGGCCGACGACGGCGATGAGTTCTCCCGCGGGCGCGGACAGCGCGACGTCGGTGGCGGTCGGTGGTGCCATGCCTGCCCCTCTGCTCGGTTCTCCTCGGGTGACGCTCCTCGTACGACAACGGCGCACAAGGCGGACAATGAGCGTTTCGCTCACGGATCGACCAAGGTGTACCAAGGATGAGCATGATCAGACGCGCGGCACTCCGGAACGACGGGTCACGGTCCGGGCGCCGCACGCCTGTACGGGCACGCGCGGGGCGTCCCGGTGCAGGACGAGCAGGGCCATGTCGTCGGTGAGACGGCCGCGGGTGTGCCGCATGAAGGCGGCCCGCACGGCGTCCACCAGGGCCCGCGCGCACAGCGTGTGCCCGCCCGCGGCGCGTGCGGCCCCCTCCAGCGCGGCCGTCAGCGGGAAGAACGCGCCGTCCGCGTCCCGGGCGTCCGGCACGCCGTCGGTGTGCAGGAACAGCGCCTCACCGGGCAGTAGTTGACCGCAGCGCACGGCCTTCGCCCCGGCGGCCGCGTCCACCAGCCCCAGCGGCGGCAGGGGCTCCCCTGCCTCCAGGGGCAGCGCCACGACCCTGCCGGGGCGGTCCGCGGACAGCCGGTACGGGCCGGGGTGGCCGCAGTTCAGGACGTCCACCTGGCCGTCCTCGTCGAGCTGGAGCAGCATCAGGGTGACGAACTCCTCCGCGGCGAGCGGGCGTTCCCGCACGTGCCGGGCGAGCGCCCGGTCCATCCGCACCAGCAGCCCGCCGAGTTCCTGCTCGTCGTGGGCGGCCTCCCGGAAGGTGCCGAGCAGCGCCGCGACCGTGCCGATGGCCTCCAGTCCGTGACCGCGTACGTCGCCGATGACGGCGCGCACTCCGTACGGCGTGGCCAGCACCTCGTACAGGTCGCCGCCGACGTCGGCGCCCCGGCTGGCCGACACATGGTCGGCGGCGACGGTGAGGCCGCTCACCCGGTGCGGGAGCGGGCGCAGCAGCACCCGCTGGGCGGCCACCGCGACCTCCCGGGCGCGGCTCAGTTCGGCGGCCAGCCTGCTCCTGCGGTCGGCCAGCCAGAAGCAGGCCGCCAGCACCACGACCACCGCCACCGCGGCACCGGGGCGCGGCCTGCCCGGCCCCGGTACGAAGAGCGCGGCCACCGCGAGCCCGCCGTGCACCGCGACGCACCGCCGCCGCCCCGAGCCGGCGCACGCGAGGGCGGGAGCCGCCGCGACGCCGGGGAGCCACTCGTCACCGCCGGGCACCCCGCAGGCCAGCCCCAGCACGGCGACCACCCACGCACCCGGCCACGCCAGTAACAGCCACCCCCGCACGCGGCCCGTCATCGCCATGGCCACCCTGGGTCCGATCATGCCGCCGGGCTCCCCCTCGCAGCCGTCGCTCCCGCGTAGAGCGGGGCTGGTTCGCCCACGATTCTGTCGACCGACCGGCCGGGTTCCACCCCCTCTCCGGCCAGTTCACCCGATCGTGCGACGTGACCCTTATGTCGCCGGATCGGGGGTATCGGAGTGATCGCCCCCGCCCCGAGTGCCCCACTCCGCCCGCATACGCGCGTGTTCACTCGCGGGGCGCCCCGGTGCGCCCGGCCGGCGACGGCGATCGGGGTCTCACGGCCGGCCGGGGCGCCTTCGCGATCAGCGTGCGGTCGGGGGAACTCCGGGCACCCGGCCCGTAGAGCGCCCGCGCCACCCGCTCCCGCACCGAGCTGATCGCCAGTGCACACGTCGCTCGGGGGGACCCGGGGACCGGCGCCGGACCGCGGGGCGCCCGCTCCGGTGCACTCGGCCGCGACGGCGACCGCGGCGTCGCGCGCCGCCAAGGGCCTCCTCCGCGGTCAGCGTGCGGTCAGGCGCGCAGAGGCGCAGAGGCGCACCGAGGAGACGAACGGCTTCTTGCCGCACCGAGCCAGTCACCGGTGAATGCGTCCGAGCAGACACAGCGCGCCCAAGCCCGAGCCGCTAACCACCGGCCGCAGTGTCATGCGCGGGACGCCCCCATGCACCGACGGATCCGTCGGTCCGGCGCCGGACCGCGGGGCGCCCGCAAACGCGCGCGGGGCGCCCCCGGGATCCGGGGGCGCCCCGCGCGGGGCCTGGCGGCGGGATCGGGCCTAGGCGCCGCGCAGGGTGGCGCCGGTGCGCTCGGCCGCGACGGCGACCGCGGCGTCGCGGGCCGCGGAGGCCTCCTCCGCGGTCAGCGTGCGGTCGGGGGCGCGGAAGCGCAGCGAGTACGCGAGCGACTTCTTGCCCGCGCCGATCTGGTCGCCGGTGAAGACGTCGAACAGGCGCAGCGCCTCCAGGAGCCCGCCGGCGCCCGACCGCAGGGCGGTCTCGACCTCGGCGGCCGGGACGGAGGCGTCCACGACGAGCGCGACGTCCTGGGTGGCCACCGGGAAGGTGGACACCGTGGGGGCCGCCACGACGCCCGTCGAGGCGCGCTCCAGGCGGTCCAGGTCCAGCTCCATGGCGGCGGTCCCCTCGGGCAGGTGCATCGCCTTGATGACCCGGGGGTGCAGCTCGCCCGCGTTGCCGACGAGCACTTCCTCGCCGTCCACGACGGCCAGCAGCGCCGCGCAGCGGCCCGGGTGGAACGGGGCGTGCCGGTCCTGACGGACGATCAGCTCGACCCCGGCCTCGCGGGAGACGACCCGCCCGGCCTCGACCGCGTCGGCCCAGGTCGCGGGACGGCCCTGGCCCCACCAGCCGGACTGCTCGCGCGCGCCCGACAGGACGACGGCAACCCGGCGGGGCTGCCGCGGGAGGGCGGCGTCGAGCGCGGCGATCTCGGCGTCGGTGGGACGCCGGTCGACCGGCAGCCGCGGCGGCGCGGGCTCCTCGCCACTGGGGCGGAAGACCAGACCGGTCTCGAAGAGCGCGAGGTCGTGCGCGCCGCGCCCCACGTTGCGGCGCAGCGCGCCGAGCAGGCCGGGGAGCATGGTCGTGCGGAGCGCGGGCTCCTCGTCCGACAGCGGGTTGGCGAGCCGCACCGTGATGCGGCGCGGGTCGTCCGCGTCCAGACCGAGCTGGTCGAAGACGCCCTCACCGAGGAACGGGTAGTTCTGCACCTCGACGTAGCCCGCGCCGGCCAGCGCGCGGCCGACCCGGCGGCGCAGCTTCTGCGACTCGGTCAGCCCGCGGCCGGACGGCAGGTGCGGCAGCGTGGAGGGCAGGTTCTCGTAGCCCTCCAGCCGGATGACCTCCTCGGCGAGGTCGTTGGGGTCGCGCAGGTCGGGACGCCAGGAGGGCACGGTGACGATCAGCTCGTCGGACCCGTAGACGTCGCAGCCGACCTGCTGCAGCCGGCGCACGACCGTCTCGCGGCCGTACTCCATGCCCGCCACCTTGTCCGGGTGGTCGGCCGGGATGCCGATGGTGTGCGGCGCGGACGGCGCGGTGATCTCGGTGACGCCGGCCTCGGCGGTGCCGCCCGCGAGCAGTACCAGCAGGTCCACGGTGCGCTGCGCGGCGGCGGACGCGGCCTGCGGGTCCACACCGCGCTCGAAGCGCTTGGAGGCCTCGGAGGACAGCTTGTGGCGGCGCGCGGTACGGGCGATGGCGACCGGGTCGAAGTGCGCGGCCTCGATGACGACGTCCGTCGTCGTGGCGCCCGTCTCGTCGATCTCGGTGTTGGCGCCGCCCATGACACCGGCCAGGCCGATCGGCCCGCGGTTGTCGGTGATGACCAGGTCCTCGGGGTCCAGGACCCGGACCTGGCCGTCGAGCGTCGTCAGCTTCTCGCCGGGCTGCGCGCGGCGCACGCCGATCGCGCCTTCGACCCGGTGCCGGTCGTACGCGTGCAGGGGCTGGCCCAGCTCCAGCATCACGTAGTTGGTGACGTCGACCGCGAGCGAGATCGGCCGCATGCCGGCCTTCTGCAGGCGGCGCTGGAGCCACACCGGCGAAGCGGCCTCGGGGTCCAGCCCGGTGACGGTGCGCGCGGTGAAGCGGTCGCAGCCGGCGGGGTCGGCGACCCGCACCTCGTAGCCGTGCGAGTTGGGGCCGGGCACGTCGAGCAGCGCCGGGTCGCGCAGCGGCAGGCCGTAGGCGATGGCCGCCTCACGGGCGACGCCGCGCATCGACAGGCAGTAGCCGCGGTCGGGGGTGACCGCGATGTCCAGCACCTCGTCGACGAGCTCCAGCAGCTCGATCGCGTCGGAGCCGGCCTCGTGCTCCGGCGGCAGCACGATGATGCCGTGCGAGCCGTCGTCGCCCATGCCCAGCTCGGCGCCCGAGCAGATCATGCCGTGCGAGGTGCGGCCGTAGGTCTTGCGCGCGGAGATCTCGAAGTTCCCGGGCAGCACACCGCCGGGGAGGATGACGACGACCTTGTCGCCGACGGCGAAGTTGTTCGCGCCGCAGACGATCTCCTGCGGCTCGCCGGTGCCGTTGGCGATGCCGACGTCGACGGTGCAGAAGCGGATCGGCTTCTTGAAGCCCGTCAGCTCCTCGATGGTGAGCACCTTGCCGACCACCAGCGGGCCCTTGAGCCCGGCGCCGAGCTGCTCGACGGTCTCGACCTCGAGGCCGGCGGAAATGAGCTTGGCCTGGACGTCGCGGCCGGACTCGCCGGCGGGCAGGTCGACGTACTCCCGCAGCCAAGAAAGCGGGACCCGCATCAGATCTCCATCCCGAACGGAAGGGTGAAGCGCACGTCACCCTCGACGATGTCTCGCATGTCCTCGACGTTGTGACGGAACATCAGCATGCGCTCGATGCCGAAGCCGAAGGCGAAGCCGCTGTACTTCTTCGGGTCGACGCCGCAGGCGGTGAGCACCCGCGGGTTGACCATGCCGCAGCCGCCGAGCTCGATCCAGCCCTCGCTGCCGCAGGTGCGGCAGGGCCGGTCCGGGTTGCCGACGGACTCGCCGCGGCAGACGTAGCAGACCATGTCCATCTCGGCGGACGGCTCGGTGAACGGGAAGTAGTTCGGGCGGAGCCGGGTCGTGATGTCCGCGCCGAACAGCGACTGCACCATGTGGTCGAGGGTGCCCTTGAGGTCGGCCATGGTCAGGCCCTCGTCGACGGCGAGCAGCTCGACCTGGTTGAAGACCGGGGTGTGCGTCGCGTCGAGCTCGTCCGAGCGGTAGACCCGGCCGGGGCAGATCACGTAGACCGGCGCCTCGCGGCCGAGCAGCGAGCGGATCTGCACCGGGGAGGTGTGCGTGCGCAGCACGACACCGCTCTCCTCCGGGTCGGACCCGGCCGGCTTGTCGCCCTCGACGAAGAAGGTGTCCTGCATGGTCCGGGCCGGGTGGTCCGCCCAGATGTTGAGGGCGTCGAAGTTGAACCACTCGGTCTCGACCTCGGGGCCCTCGGCCACCTCGTAGCCCATGGCCACGAAGATGTCCTCGATCCGCTCGGAGAGGGTGGTCAGCGGGTGCCGGGCGCCGCGCGGGGTGCGGTCGTAGGGCAGCGTGACGTCCACTGCCTCCTCGACCAGCACGCGCTCGTCGCGCTCGTTCTCCAGCACCTCCTGGCGGGCCTTGAGCGCCTGGTTGACCGCACCGCGGGCCTGGCCGACGCGCTTGCCGGCCTCCGCCTTGGCGTGCGGCGGCAGCGCGCCGATCTCACGGTTGGCCAGGGCGAGCGGCGAGCGGTCCCCGGTGTGCGCCACCTTGACCTCGCGCAGCGCGTCGAGGTCGGCGGCTTCGGCGATCGCGGCGAGCGCCTCGTCACGCCGGCGCTCGATCTGTTCCGGTTTCAGTGCCTCGACCTCGACAGGGTCGTACGACTTGTTCGGTGCCGACATTTCTTCCCGTTCCGATGTGGGTGATGGCGTGGCCGACCTGCCTGCCCGACCGCTGAATGCCAAGGGTCGAGTCTATCGGGGCCACGGGGAAAGGCTGGTCACGCCCGTCGGGGCCGGTGGAATACCACGCTCGCTCAGGCCATGAAGGCCGGCGCCCCGACGGGCAGGATAAATCGGAACTGGGCGCCCTTGCCGGGCGCGCGGCCCACGATGATGGTGCCGCCGTGGGCCTCGACGATGCCCTTGACGATGTACAGCCCCAGGCCGGTGCCGCCGCGCTTGCTGCCCCGCCAGAAGCGGGTGAAGACGCGGTTCATGGATTCCTCCGGGATGCCTGGTCCCTCGTCGCTGACGGTCACCGCCGTGCCGGCCTGGTCCCGCTCGCGCGGGGTGTCCGCCGGACGGGGCGCCGCGGATACGTCAATGGTGACAGTTCCCTCGCCGTGACGCACGGCGTTTTCCAGCAGGTTCCCGAGGATCTGGTCGACCTTGTCGGGGTCGGCCCACAGGTCCGGGAGCGGTTGGGCCACCCGGACGAGGAAGCGGTCGGGCGACTCCCCTGCGGCGACGAGCGCGTCCACATGGCGCCGGATCGCGGCGACCATGTCGACCCGCTGGCGGCGCACCTCCAGCCGGCCGGAGTCGATGCGGGAGATGTCGAGCAGTTCGGCGATCAGCCGGGTCACGCGGTTGGCGTCGGCGTCGACGGTCTCCAGCATCAGCTTCTTCTGGTCCTCGGTGAAGCGTTCCCACTTCGCGAGCAGGGTGGCGGTGAACCCTTTGACCGAGGTGAGCGGGGAGCGCAGTTCGTGCGCGACGGTGGCGATCAGTTCGGCGTGGCTGCGCTCGGTGCGCCTCCGGGCCTCGGTGCCGCGCAGCGCGACGACCAGCCGGCGCACCGGTCCTGTGGGGTGGTCGCGGACGTAGCGGGCGGAGACCAGTACCTCGCGGCCGCCGGGCAGCAGCAGGTTGCGCTCGGGTTGTCCGGTACGGGTGGCCAGTCCCCCGTACGGCTCGGTGAGCTGCCACCAGCGGCGGCCGTCGAGGTCCTCCAGGGGCAGCGCCTGCTCGATCGGGAGGCCGAGGACCCGGGCGGGGTCGAGCGCGGTGATGCGGGCGGCGGCGGCGTTGAAGCAGACGACCAGGCCGCGCTCGTCGGCGACGACGAGACCGTCGGGCAGTTCGTCGGTCGTGATGCCGAACTCGGTCAGGACTGCGGTCCAGGCCGGCAGCGCGCGCGGCTCGGTTCCGTCGGTGGTCCTGACGTCCATCCCCGCAACCCCCTCTCCAGGGCGGTCCCCGGGGCGCCACCCTACTAGCTCATGGTTACCGTGCGGCACCCTCCGGGAGCACGCTGCGCCCGGGCGGAGGCGTAGAGGCACACAGCGGCGGCCGTCGCGAGGTTGAGGCTCTCGGCGCGGCCGTGGATGGGGACGCGCACCACCTCGTCCGCGAGTGCGCGGGTCTCCTCCGGCAGGCCCCACGCCTCGTTGCCGAAGATCCAGGCGGTGGGGCCGCCCATCGTGCCCTCGTCCAGCTCGGCGTCGAGGTCGCGCTCCCCCGCGCCGTCGGCGGCCAGCAGCCGCACGCCGGCCCCGCGCAGCCCGCCGACCACGGTCTCCATGGGCACGCCGACCGCCACCGGCAGATGGAAGAGGCTCCCGGCGGAGGCGCGCACGGCCTTGGGGTTGTAGAGGTCCACCGAGGCGTCGGTCAGTACGACCGCGTCGGCGCCGGCCGCGTCGGCGCAGCGCAGCACGGTGCCCGCGTTGCCGGGGTCGCGGACGTGGGCGAGGACGGCGACCAGCCGCGGCCGGGCACGCAGGATCTCCTCGAACGGGGTGTCCAGGAAGCGGCAGAGACCGATGACGCCCTGCGGGGTGACGGTGTCCGCCATCTCGGCGACGACCTCGTCGGTAGCGGTGAACACCGGCACGCCGGCGGCCCGGGCGGCGGCGACGATGCCGGCGTGGCGCTCCGCGGCCTCGGGGGTGACGTAGACCTCGACCAGATGGGCCAGCGCCTCGCGCACGGCCTGCGGTCCCTCGGCCAGGAAGCGGCGCTCCTTGCCGCGGAAGCTGCGCTTGGCGAGGCGGTGGGCCGCGACGACACGCGGGGATCGCAGGGATGTCAGCTCGGGGCCGGCCATGGGGGTGCACTCACTTCGGTCGGGTCTGGCGGGCTTGCGGGGGCGGTGGGCGACGCCGCCCCGGAACACACCTCGGACCCGCAGGCACGCGGCCTGCGGGTCCGGAAGAGCGTCGGGTCAGGCCGCCTTCGGGGCGTTGACGTCGCTCGGCAGGGCCTTCTGGGCCACCTCGACCAGCGTGGCGAACGCGTTGGCGTCGTTCACGGCCAGCTCCGCGAGGATCTTGCGGTCCACCTCGACGTTGGCGGCCTTCAGACCCTGGATGAAGCGGTTGTAGGTGATGCCGTTGGCGCGGGCAGCGGCGTTGATGCGCTGGATCCACAGCTGACGGAAGTCGCCCTTGCGCTTCTTGCGGTCGTTGTAGTTGTAGACGAGGGAGTGGGTGACCTGCTCCTTCGCCTTGCGGTACAGGCGGGAACGCTGGCCGCGGTAACCGCTGGCCTGCTCGAGGATCGCCCGGCGCTTCTTCTGGGCGTTGACTGCCCGCTTGACGCGTGCCACTTGATAACTCCTTTTGAGGGACCGCGGAAGTCGTCACACGGTCCGAAAGCGAATGGGTCCCGGTCCAGCAGCGCGCCCCCTGGTCGTAGGGGGCGGGCCGTCACTTGCCGAGAAGCTTCTTGATCTTCTTGGCGTCGGGCTTGGCCAGGACGACCGTGCCGGTCAGGGCGCGGGTCTTCGATGACGGCTTGTGCTCAAGCAGGTGGCGCTTGCCGGCGCGCTCGCGGATCACCTTGCCGGAGCCCGTGATCTTGAATCGCTTGCTCGCACCGCTGTGGGTCTTGTTCTTCGGCATGCGCCGTAGTCTCCTCGTCGCTGGCCCTCCCGCCCGCCCGGGGGCGGACGGAGAGCGTCAGTCCTTCATTCCTTGCCCGGAGCGGTGCTCCGGGCCCTGGCGTTGCCGCCGGACACCGGTCCGGTGGCCTCAGCCGGCGTCGGCGGGAGCGTCCTGCTGCTGCTCCTGCTGCTCACCGTGCTCGTCGTCGGTGTCGAACTCGTCGTCCGGGCTGCCCGGCAGGCGGCCGGCCTTGCGGGCGGCCTGTGCCTCGCGGGCCTCGGCCATCGCCTCGGTCTTCTTCTTGTGCGGACCGAGGACCATGATCATGTTGCGGCCGTCCTGCTTCGGCGAGGACTCCACGAAGCCCAGGTCCTGGACGTCGTCCGCGAGCCGCTGCAGCAGTCGGAAGCCCAGTTCCGGGCGCGACTGCTCACGACCGCGGAACATGATCGTGATCTTGACCTTGTCGCCCTGCTTGAGGAACCGGACGACGTGACCCTTTTTGGTGTCGTAGTCGTGCGGATCGATCTTCGGCCGGAGCTTCATCTCCTTGATGACCGTGTGCGCCTGGTTCTTGCGCGCTTCACGGGCCTTCATGGCCGACTCGTATTTGAACTTGCCGTAGTCCATGAGCTTGCAGACCGGCGGGCGTGCGTTCGCCGCCACCTCGACCAGGTCGAGGTCGTACTCCTGCGCAAGCTCCAGTGCCTTGGCAAGCGGCACGATGCCGACCTGCTCGCCACTGGGACCGACGAGTCGCACCTCGGGGACGCGAATCCGGTCGTTGATGCGGGGCTCGGCGCTGATGGGGCCTCCTCGGTAGCACCACGCGGCTGACTGGCCGACAGCCGCGTAACTGTGTCGTTGGTTCCGCCCGGAAGAAGGCGCAAAAAACGCCCCTAACGGGTCACAGGCGGGCTCCTCACAACCGGGAGCACCGCCGCGGTATTCCCCGCGGGGCGCGTCGGGCACCGCGTCCTCGTCGAGAACGCGTCGCCTGACCGGTGACCCGCCGACCTCGAGGGCCGGCAAGGTGGGAGATCGGAGCTCCACTTGTGGGCTGGCGTCCTCCGCGTCCATGGGCTCCACTGGGTGATGCTTTCGTGGGCCGCGCGTCGACGGAGGGGTGACCAGCCGGTCAATCGTCAAGCATACCAGCGATCGACCGCAGACCGTAATCGGACGACGTGGGCCTATCGTGTGAGGCATGAGTGACGCCACCTCCCAGCACGAGTCCCCCTCCGCGGACCGCCCCGACTTCGACACGATGACCCGCGACATCGCGGACGTCCCCGCGGTCGAGGTGATCACGACGGTCGCGGTGCACCTGATGAGCGCGGCGGCGGTGAACCTCGGCCTCGCGGAGGAGGGCGACCAGCACAAGGACCTCGACGAGGCGCGCAAGCTGATCACCTCCCTGGCCGGGCTGATCACGGCCGGCGCACCCGAGATCGGCTCCTACCACGCCGCCCCGCTGCGGGACGGCCTGAAGTCCCTGCAGCTCGCGTTCCGCGAGGCCTCCACCGTCCCGGACGCCCCGGGCGAGGGCCCCGGCGAGAAGTTCACCGGGCCGGTCCACGGCTAGTCACGGACGCACCGTCCACCGCGCGGCGCCGGCCCTCCGGGGGCGGCGCCGTCAGCGCGCGAAGAGGGGCTCGCCCGGCAGCGTCGCGCCGTCGGGCAGCAGCGCCAGTTCGATGCCGCGCACGAGCGCGCCGCGCAGCACCTCGTCGCCCGCCAGGGCGGCGGAGACGCGCTGCGCGACGCCGCGCACGTCGGCGGCGGGCGCCAGCACGATGCCCAGGGTGCCGTCCGAGCCGGCGGAGGGCACCATGTGGGCGCGCAGCACGTCCGGCTCACCGGCGACGGCCATGCGCAGGGCTTGGCGGACGGCCGGGTCGGCCAGCGGGTCCCCGCCGGCGCGGCCGGCGGCGACGGCCCGCAGTGCGGCGCCCGTCAGGGCGTAGGGGACGGGGCCGGCCATGTCGACCAGGAGCGTGTCGGCCTTCTCGTGGGCCAGGGCCTGCAGGGCCTGACCCAGCGGCACGGCCACCGGCCGGGCGTCCGCACGCCAGCGGGTGAGCGACGCGGTCGAGGTGAACGCGGGCAGGGCGCGACGGCCGTCGGCGGTCTCGATCGTGGGCACGGCCATGTCGCTGGTCTTCTCCCGGCGCAGTCCCCCGGGTCCCTCCTCGACCTCGCCCAGGAGCGCGACGACCGGCACCAGCACACGGGCGCCCGGCAGCGCGGCGAGCACCTCGTCCTCCGCCGACGGGTCGGCGCCGTACGCGGCGAGCGCGGCCGCCAGCCGGGGGTCGGCGGAGCCGTCGTCGTCGGGGAATCCGGAGTCCGGGATGTTCTTGAGAGCCACTCCCCGAGGGTAGCCGCAGGGCACGGGGCGATTGTTACCGGTCCTTAATCCCTCTCTCATGGCACACGCATGTTCGGTCCCTAATTTTCCCGGGCATGGCCCCCGAGACATCCACCCCGTGGCGGCGCCGGCTCGCCGGACGCCGTGACCGCTCCCGTACGCCTTCCGACCCCGGGGGCGGACGACCGGTCGGGATGGTGCGCGGGGTGGTGGCCGTCGCGGTCCTGACGACCGCGTCGCTGACCGCCGTGACGTACGTGTCCGCGGCGCAGCGGCACGTGGGGGCCGCGCCGGTCTCCGCGCGGCCGGGTAAGGCGACGCGGGACGTCGCGGCGGACGTGGTGTCGGGGGAACTGGAGAGGGAGTCGCGGGTGGACTTCGACACGGTGGTCGGCACGGCGCTGGCGGGCGTCACCGGTGACAGCGGCGCGCGGTACTCGGTCGCGATCGCGGACACCGCGTCGGGGAACAGCGCGGTGTACGGCCGGGGGGCGTACGACACGGCGAGCATCGTCAAGGTGGACATCCTCGCGACGCTGCTGCTCCGGGCGCAGGACGCCGGACGGCGGCTGACGTCGTACGAGCGGGCCCGGGCCGAGGTCATGATCGAGAACAGCGACAACGCGGCGGCACTGGAGCTGTGGCACCGCATCGGCCGGGCCGCCGGTCTCGACGCCGCCGACAAGCGACTGGGACTGACGGGGACGAGCGGCGGCAGCGGAGAGCTGTGGGGGCTGACACAGACCACCGCGGCGGATCAACTGACCCTGCTGCGGGCGGTGTTCGGCTCGGACGGGGCACTGGACGCGGCCTCGCGCGGCACCATACGCCAGTTGATGGGCCGGGTCTCGGTGGGCCAGGACTGGGGGGTGCCGAGCGCGGCCGACGGCGCCTTCGAGGTCAAGAACGGCTGGCTGCAGCGGAGTACGACCTCGCTGTGGGACATCAACAGCATCGGCCGGATCACCTCGGGCGGTCGCACCTGCCTCGTCGCCGTCGTCTCGCGCGGCAGCACGACCCGGGCCGGGGGAATCGCCCTGGTCGAGGACGCGGCCAAGGCGGCCGTGGCGGCGTTCACCAGGGCTGAGGGCGGCTCCGCCGCGTCGTGAACCGGGGCCGCAGCCACAGGGCCGAGGCAAGACCGACCAGGGCGGCGCCGCCGACGGCGAAGGCCGCCGCGATCCCGTCGCCGAAGGTGTGCCCGTCCGCGGCGGCCGTGGCACGGGCGGCGTCGGGACCCGAGCCGAAGTACTGCCGCGGGTAGCCGGCGGGGCTCGGGGTGAGGCCCTCCGGCTCGATGCGGGCCGCGGCCGCGAGGGCGGCCGCCGGGTCCACCAGCCCGTAGCCGAGCGCGTCGCTGCGTCCGCCGGGCGGGGCGTCCCGCGCGGTGTCCTCCAGCAGTCGTTTGACCTGGGCCGGGCTCAGCTCCGGATGGGCGGAGCGGATGAGCGCGGCAGTGCCGGAGACGTAGGCGGAGGCGGTGCTCGTGCCCCAGCCCTCGTAGTAGCGGCGGTTGGGGTCGGCGATGACCACGTCGACACCGGGCGCGGAGACGGCCGCGTACCAGCGCCGGGTGGAGAAGGCGGCGCGGGTGCCGTAGCGGTCGACGGCCGCGACGGCGATGACGCCCGGGTAGGCGGCCGGGTAGGAGGCCCGGTTCCCCTGCTCGCCGCCGTTGCCGGCGGAGGCCACCACCACCACGCCCTTGCGCAGGGCGTACTGGATGGCGTCGTCCTCCTGGGCCTCGGGGTGCGCGGTGCGGCTGTCGTCGCCGAGGGAGAGGTTGATGACGTCGGCGCCGTGGTCGGCAGCCCAGCGGATGCCCTCGGACAGGGCCCCGCCGCGGGTGGTGCGGGCCTTCTTGCGCTGCGGGTCCTTGTCCTCCAGGATCACGCGCACCGGAAGGATCTTGGCTTCCGGGGCGATGCCCATCACGCCGTCCGCGCCGTCGGGACCGTGACCGTGGCCCGCGATGATGCCCGCCATGCCGGTGCCGTGGCGGGCCCACGCGTCGTCCCCGCGGCCGTCGCCGAAGCCGATCAGGTCCTTGCCGGGCAGCACCTGTCCCGTCAGGTCGGGGTGCGAGTCGTCCACGCCCGTGTCCAGGACGGCGACGGTGACGCCGCGGCCCTTCGTCGTCCGCCACGCGTCCTGCGCGTGCAGGGCGTCCAGCGCCCAGTCCGCGTCCCGTACCGCGTCCGCGTGCGCCGGGGCGACCGGGACGAACGCGAGTCCTGCGGCCGCCACCACGCAGGCGGCCGTGCGCCGCAGCGCGCCGGTCCTCATCGCGCACCTCCCGACGGGGACGCCGTCAGCGACTGCGCGGCCTGCCGGGCCCGGGCCTCGACCGCGTCGGCGAGGGACTTGGCGTCATGGCCGAGGCCGGCCTGCGCGGGCGCCGCGGTGGCGCCGTCGGCGACGGCGGAGGCGACGGGCTGGGGGACGCCGGTCTCGCGGCCGTCGGCGAAGCCGCTGACCGCGTACACGACCACGGGCAGGTCGGCGGCCACGTCCACGGTCCAGGTGGCACGCTGCTTGTCGCCGAACCCGGCCGACACCGTGCCGGGGAAGGCGACCGGACGGGGCATCAGATCGGCGCGGGAGCCGAGGTGCTGGGCGGACCAGCGGTCGTGGAGCCGGCGCATGGCCGGGGCGTCGGCCGAGGTGACGAGGAGTCCGACCGTCGTGACCGCGCCCTCCGAGGCGTCGGTGTAGGTGGCGCGGAGCAGCTTCACACAGCCGACCGGTCGCAGCGTCTTGGCCAGCAGCGGGTCGAAGGCCTCGGCGCAGCCGCTCGGCGGGGCCACGCCGATCCGCGTCCAGGTGCGGTCGGCGCCGCCCGGACCGGCGCCGCGGCCGTCCAGCACGCGCGGGAAGAGTGCGTCGACGGGCGTGCTGTGCCACAGTGCGCGGGCCTGCGCGAACTGCCGTGCGCTGATCTGCGCCGCGGTGGGAGCGGGCGCGGTGGGCTCGTGGTTGATCCAGATGCCGGCCGCGGCGCCGCCGAGCAGTCCGAGGCCGAGCACCAGGCACAGAGCGGCGGCGGCAGCGCGCGGCCGGGCCTGCGCGGCATGGGCGGGGACGCCCGGCGGACGCGGGGGCGGGACGGGCGGGGGGACGGGCGAGGACCACGCGACGAGGGGCGAGTGGCCGGGCTGCGACGGCGCGGCGGCCCCCGGGTAGGCGGCTCCGACGGGGCCGGCCGCGGCGGGCGGCGGCCAGGTGGCGGTGGTGGGAGGTATCGGGCGCGGTGACCAGCTCGGCCGGGGGGTGGTGCCCCCGCTGTCGAAACCGGTGCTCACCCGGTGCCCCCTCACGGCCGGTTCGGACACGGCCTGTTCGCGCATTGGACCTGCGGCGTCACTCTACTGGTCGCGGCGGCCCGGCGCGGTGGGAGTCGGGATCACTTGCCCCTACCGCTCGGTAGGGGCATTCTGGCAAGCTGCGCGCATGTCTGATCGTGCAGCAGACCGGGCCCGCTACGACCGGGCCACGGCCGACCTCGACGCACCCGTGGCGGTCGTGGACCTCGAGGCGTTCGACGCCAACGCCGCCGACCTGGTACGACGAGCCGGGGGCAAGCCGATACGGGTGGCCTCCAAGTCCGTGCGCTGCCGGGCGCTGCTGGAGCGGGTGCTCGATCGCGAGGGCTTCGCGGGGATCATGTCGTTCACGCTGGCGGAGTCGGTGTGGCTGGCCCGCTCGGGCTTCGACGACGTCCTGCTCGCCTACCCGTCCGCGGACCGCGCCGGTTACGCGGAACTGGCCTCGGACCCGAAGCTGGCGTCGGCCGTCACGGTCATGGTGGACGACGTGGCCCAGCTGGACCTGATCGACTCCTCCCGCGCGGGCGGTTCCGAGATCGTGCGGGTCTGCCTGGAGATGGACACCGCGCTGCGGATGCTGGGCGGCCGCGTCCGCGTCGGCGCGCTGCGCTCCCCGCTGCACCGGCCCGCCCAACTGGCCGCGCTGGCGGGCGAGGTGGCCCGGCGACCCGGCTTCCGGCTGGTCGGGATCATGGCGTACGAGGGGCACGTGGCCGGGGTGGGCGACGCGATCGCGGGGCGTCCGCTGCGCTCACGGGCGGTACGGCTGATGCAGGCCCGGGCCCGCAAGGAGCTGGCGGCGCGCCGGGCCGCGGTCGTGCAGGCGGTACGGGAGGTCGTGCCGGGGCTGGAGTTCGTCAACGGCGGCGGCACGGGCAGTGTGCAGAGCACGGCCGCCGAGGACGCGGTGACGGAGATCGCGGCCGGGTCCGGGCTGTACGTGCCGCGGCTGTTCGACAACTACACCTCGTTCCGCGGCCGCCCGGCCGCGCTCTTCGCCCAGCCGGTCGTCCGGCGCCCGGGGGTCGGCGTGGTGACCGTGCTCGGCGGCGGCTACCCGGCCTCGGGCGCGGCGGGCGCGGACCGGCTGCCGGTGCCGTACCTGCCGGAGGGACTGCGCTACGACCCGCAGGAAGGACCGGGCGAGGTGCAGACGCCGCTGATCGGGGCGGCCGCGGACGATCTGCTGATCGGCGACAAGGTGTGGTTCCGGCACGCGAAGGCCGGCGAACTGTGCGAGCGCTTCGACGCGCTGAGCCTCGTGGAGGGCGACCGGGTCGTCGCGACGGTCCCGACCTACCGCGGCGAGGGCAAGACGTTCCTGTGAGGTCGCGGGCCCGCTCCCGTGCGCGCCGGGTCGCCGGAGCGCACGGAAGCGGGGCGGAGGCCGCGGGCGGACCGGTCAGATGCCCGTGCCGCCGCCGGAGCCCGCGGACTTGATGCCCTTGACGATCTCGTCCATGACGGAGAGCTCCGGCGCCTTGTCGTCGACGTCGAATCCGGAACGGATCAGGACGAGCCGCGCGGAGTCCATGGGCGAGGGGAAGACCAGCGACTGGACGTAACCGTCGTCGCCCTTCTGCGTGACGACCTTCCAGCGCACCAGGTAGCCCTGCTCGCCGGCGACCGTGACCTTCTGCGACAGCAGTTGGGTGTGCGAGGTGATGCCACCGTAGATCTTGCCGCCGTAGGACTCCTCGGCGTTGCCGGCGATGTCCTCCTTGGCCGCGGCCTCGGCGGTGGTGGACTTCAGCTTCACGGACGCGGCGGGCATGGAGAAGACGCCGCCGCGCACGCAGGTGTTCGAGGTGTCGCCGGGGCAGGTGTACTCGCCGACGGTGAGCTGCGCCAGCCCGTACCGGCTCGTGCCGCCCGTCCAGCCGTCGGGGACGGGCAGGCTGATGCCGTCCACGAGGTCCGTGGCGAAGCCGGGGTCGCTCTTGGGCACGTTCGACGGGCCGTCCCCGGGACCGCCGCCGAAGCCGCCGTCCGGGCCGTTGCCGCCGTCCCGGCCGGGGCCGGGGGCGGTGACCGAGGGGGCGGGCCGGGCGGAGTCCGCGCCGCTGTCGCTGCCCCTGGTCAGGGCGACGACACCGCCGACCACCGCGCCGGCCACCACGACCGCCGCGACGACGGCGATCGCGACGAGGGCGCCGCGGCGCTTGCGCGGAGGGGCCGGGAAGCCGGCCGGGTACTGCGGATAGCCCGGCGCCCCGGCGCCGAACGCCGGGGCGGGCACCTGGGCGCCGCGGGTGTACTCGGTCCAGTCGGACCCGTCCCACCAGCGCTCGAGTGCCGGGCCGTTTCCTGTCTGCCCGGGCTCTGGGTACCAGCCGGGCGGGGTCGTCATGGTCACGGCGTCACCCTAAGGCCAGGACCTTAAGATTCCCGTCAGACCACCGGTCACGGGGCGATCACGCGACTACAGAGGGGTCACGTACGCCCCGGCGATGCCTCCGTCGACCAGAAACTCGGAGCCGGTGATGAACGACGCGTCGTCGCTGGCGAGGAAGGCCACGGCGGCCGCGATCTCCTCCGCCTCGGCGAAGCGCCCGACGGGGATGTGCACCAGGCGGCGGGCGGCGCGCTCCGGGTCCTTGGCGAACAGTTCCCGCAGCAGCGGAGTGTTCACCGGTCCCGGGCACAGGGCGTTGACCCGGATGCCCTCGCGGGCGAACTGCACGCCCAGTTCGCGCGACATCGCCAGCACGCCGCCCTTGGAGGCGGTGTACGAGATCTGCGAGGTCGCCGCGCCCATGACGGCCACGAAGCTCGCGGTGTTGATGATCGAGCCCTTGCCCTGCCGCTGCATGTAGGGCAGTGCCGCCTTGCAGCACAGGTAGACCGAGGTGAGGTTGACCTCCTGCACACGGCGCCAGGCGTCGATGCCGGTGGTGAGGATCGAGTCGTCGTCGGGGGGCGAGATGCCCGCGTTGTTGAAGGCGACGTCGACCGACCCGTAGGTGTCGTACGCCGCCTGGAACAGCGCCTCGACCTGCCCGGCGTCGGTGACGTCGACCTCGACGAAGAGGCCGCCGACCTCCTCGGCGGCCGCCTTGCCCGCGTTCTGGTCGATGTCGCCGCACACCACGTGGGCGCCCTCGGAGGCCAGCCGGCGCGCCGAGGCCAGGCCGATGCCGCTGCCGGCGCCGGTGACCACCGCCGTCCGGCCCACCAGGCGGCGGCACACCGCTGCTTCTGCTTGCGTCATTGCCGGGATCACTCCTCCGTGCTGATGAAGACGTTCTTGGTCTCGGTGAAGGCGGCGAGCGCGTCGGGACCGAGCTCGCGCCCGAGTCCCGACTGCTTGAAGCCGCCGAACGGTGTCCAGTAGCGCACCGAGCTGTGGGAGTTGACCGACAGGTTGCCGGCCGCGGTGCCCCGGGCGAGCCGCAGGGCACGGCCGACGTCACGGGTCCAGATCGAGCCCGACAGGCCGTACGGGGTGGCGTTGGCCAGCCGCAGCGCGTCGGCCTCGTCCTCGAAGGGCAGGACGACGGCGACCGGCCCGAAGACCTCCTCCACCGCGACGCGCTCCCCCGGGCCGGCGGGGGCGAGCACGGTCGGCGGGTACCAGAAGCCCTTGCCCTCCGGGGCGGTGCCCCGGATCGCCGCGGGCGCCTCGGTGTCCACGTACTCCCGGACCCGGTCGCGCTGCACGGCGGAGATCAGCGGCCCCATGGCGGTCGAAGGGTCGGCGGGATCGCCGACGCCGACGGCGAGGACGGCGGGCTCCAGCAGTTCCATGAACCGGTCGTACGCCGTGCGCTGCACCAGGATGCGGGTACGGGCGCAGCAGTCCTGTCCGGCGTTGTCGAGGAAGGACATGGGAGCCGTCGCCGCCGCCTTCTCCAGGTCGGCGTCGGCGAAGACGATGTTGGGCGACTTGCCGCCGAGCTCGAGGGTGACCCGCTTGAGCGTGTCCGCGCCCGTGGCCATGATCTGCTTGCCGACCCGGGTCGAGCCGGTGAAGACGATCTTCGCCACGCCCGGGTGCTCCACCAGGGCCGCGCCCGCGACCGGGCCCTGCCCCGGCAGCACCTGGAAGAGGTGCTCCGGCAGCCCCGCCTCCAGCGCCAGCTCCGCGAGCCGCAGCGCGGTCAGCGGGGTGGTCTCGGCGGGCTTGAGCAGCACCGCGTTGCCCGCCGCGAGCGCGGGGGCGGTGCCCCAGGCGGCGATGGGCATCGGGAAGTTCCAGGGCGCGATGACCCCGACGACGCCCAGCGGTTCGAGGAAGGTGACGTCGATGCCGCCGGGGACCGGGATCTGACGTCCCATCAGGCGTTCCACCCCGCCCGCCGCGTACTCCAGCAGGTCGCGGACGTTGCCGGCCTCCCAGCGCGCGTTGCCGATCGTGTGGCCGGCCTCCCGCACCTCCAGGGCGGCCAGTTCTTCGGTGTGCGCGTCGACCACGGCCGCGAAGCGGCGCAGCAGCCGGGCCCGGTCCGCCGGGGCGAGCGCCGCCCAGCCGGTCTGGGCGCGGGCGGCGCGCGCGACGGCGGCGTCCACGTCCCCCCGACCGGCCGCGGGGACCATGGCGATCACCTCCTCGGTGGCCGGGTTGAGCACTTCCAGGGCGTCCAGCACATCGGGCACTGCGGGCCTCACATGCGTTCGAAGGAGCGGTAGCGCTCCCAGTCGGTCACGGCGGTGTCGTACGCGTCCTGCTCGACGCGGGCCATGTTCGCGTAGTGCTCGACGACCTCGTCGCCGAACGCCGCCCGCGCGATCGGGCTGTCCTGCCACAGCCCGGCGGCCTCGCGCAGCGTCGTGGGCACGCGCGCCACGCCGTCCTCGGCGTAGGCGTTGCCCGTGACGGGCTCCGGGAGGGCGAGCTTGTTCTCCACGCCGTACAGCCCGGCGGCGACCATGCCGGCCACGGCCAGGTACGGATTCACGTCGCCGCCCGGCACGCGGTTCTCCAGGCGCAGCGCGGCCGGGGAGTGCCCGACGACGCGCAGCGCGCAGGTGCGGTTGTCCGGGCCCCACGCCACGGCGGTCGGGGCGAAGGAGCCCGGCCGGAAGCGCTTGTAGGAGTTGATGTTGGGCGCGTAGAGAAGCGAGAAGTCGCGCAGCGCCGCGAGCTGCCCGGCGAGGAAGTGGCGCATCGTCTCCGACATCGCGCCGGGCTCCTCGCCCGCGAAGACGGGGATCCCGTCGGCGTCGCGCAGCGAGAGGTGGATGTGGCAGGAGTTGCCCTCGCGCTCGTTGTACTTGGCCATGAAGGTCAGCGCGTAACCCTCCTGGGCCGCGATCGACTTGGCACCGGTCTTGTAGACGCTGTGCTGGTCGCAGGTGACCAGGGCCTCGTCGTAGCGGAAGGCGATCTCGTGCTGCCCGAGGTTGCACTCCCCCTTGGCGGACTCCACGCGCATCCCGGCGGCGCCCATCTCGTTGCGGATGCGGCGCAGCAGCGGCTCGATGCGGCCGGTGCCCAGCAGGGAGTAGTCGACGTTGTACTGGTTCGCGGGCGTCAGGTCGCGGTAGCCGCTGCTCCAGGCCTGCTCGTAGGTGTCCTTGAAGACGATGAACTCCAGCTCGGTACCCGCGAACGCGGTCCAGCCGCGCTCGGCGAGCCGCTCCAGCTGGCGGCGCAGGATCTGCCGGGGCGAGGGGCCGACCGGCGCCGCGTCGTGGTCGAGCAGCCGCAGATCGGCGATGACCAGGGCGGTTCCCGCGTCCCAGGGGGTGCGGCGCAGCGTGCCGAGGTCGGGGTGGAGGGCGAAGTCGCCGTAGCCGCGCTCCCAGGAGGACAGGGCGTAGCCGTCGACCGTGTTCATGTCCGCGTCCACGGCCAGCAGGTAGTTGCAGCCCTCGGTGCCGTGCTCCAGGACGTCGTCGAGGAAGTGGCGCGCGGCGCAGCGCTTGCCCTGGAGACGGCCCTGCATGTCCGCGAACGCGACGACCACGGTGTCGACCTCCCCGGTGTCGACAAGACGCCTCAGGTCGTGGGTGCTGAGCGGGGCTGTTCGGTGGTCCACGGGTGGTCACCTCTCCTACCGGCCGACAGGTGATCCAAAAGTACGGGCCGGGAGGGCGGGTTGGGTACGGTGCGGGAAGAAATCCGCGCGTCGCCGGGAGGCTCCTGTGGCCCGTCCGCTCATCGGGATCAGCACCTACTGGGTCGGTTCCGCCCGCTGGGGTGCCTGGGACCTGCCCGCGGCCCTGCTGCCGGCCGGGTATCCGCGTCTGGTGCAGCGCGCGGGCGGTCTCGCGGCGATGCTCCCCCCGGACGAGCCGGAGCTGGCCGCCCGGACCGTGGAGCGGCTGGACGGACTCGTCGTGGCGGGCGGCCCGGACGTCGACCCGGGGCACTACGGGGCGGAGCGCGACCCGCGCACCGACCCGCCGGCCCGCGAGCGCGACGCCTGGGAACTGGCCCTGATCGGGGCCGCCCTGGCCGGCGGGGTGCCGGTGCTGGGCATCTGCCGCGGCATGCAGCTGCTGAACGTCGCCCTCGGCGGGACGCTCGTCCAGCACCTGGAGGGCCACCGCGGCCCGGCCGCCGGGGTCTTCGGTGACCACGTCGTCGAGCCGGTGCCCGGCACGCGCTACGCGGCGGCGGTCCCGGAGGCCGTCTCCGTGCCGACCTACCACCACCAGGCGGTCGACGTCCTCGGCCGGGGACTGCTGGTCGCCGCCCACGCCGAGGACGGCACCCCCGAGGCGGTCGAGCTGCCCGGCGACGCCTTCGTGCTGGGGGTGCAGTGGCACCCGGAGATGGACGACGCCGACGAGCGGGTGATGCGGGCGCTGGTCAGAGCTGCATCTTGAAGCCGACGTGGGAGCCGGTGAAGCCGAGCCGCTCGTAGAAGCGGTGCGCGTCGGTGCGGGAGACGTCGGACGTGAGCTGCACGAGCGCGCAGTCCAGCCGGCGGGACTCCTCGACCGCCCACTCGATCATCGCCGTCCCCAGGCCCCCGCCGCGGGCGGACCGGTGCACGCGCACCGCCTCGATGATGGAGCGCGTCGCGCCGCGCCGGGAGAGCCCGGGGATCACCGACAGCTGCAGCACGCCCACGAGCCGGCCGTCCTGCTCCGCCACGACGACATGCTGGCCCGGGTCCGCGGCCACCCGCTCGAACGCCGCGAGGTAGGGCGTCATGTCGTCGAGGGTCTCCCGGCCCCTGCCGAGGTCGTCGTCGGCGAACATCGCCACGATCTCGGGCAGGTCGGCGGGCGTCGCGGGGCGCATGTGCAGGTCGGTCATGCGGTTCACCCTAGGGTCGGCGGCGGCGGGGCCGAGTGGCGGGGTTGGCGCGTGCACGACCGTTGACAGTGGACCGCCGGGCTTCATAGGCTCCGGACCGATGGATTGAAACGTATCAATCATCTTCCCGCCTTCACCCGCCCCCGCAACCCGCGACCACGGCCGCCCCCGGCGCGCCGCCCCTTGGCACGCCTTGGGATTGAAACGTTAAAACACGTCGCGATACCAATGAGGTGTTCATGAAACGACGTCCACCCCTCATGCGCCGGCTCACTCTGCTCGCGCTGGCCCTCGGCATGGTGCTCGCCGGCACGCCCCAGGCCTTCGCCGACCGGGCGCCCCGCAATCATGCGCCGGAAGCGCCCGCCGGCCTGACGGTCGACGACCGGACCGACCCCCTCGCCGTCGACGGAACGCCGCAGTTCGGCTGGCTCCCGCAGGACAAGGACGCCGGGGAGGTCCAGACCGCCTACCGCATCGTCGTCCGCGACTCCCGCGGGCACACCGTCTGGGACAGCGGCAGGGTCGCCGGCTCCGAGCAGTCCTGGGTGCCCTACGGCGGCCCGGCGCCGGCCCCCGGTGCGACCTACCGGTGGCAGGTCAGGACCTGGGACCGCGCGGGCGAGGCGTCCCCCTGGTCGCGCGAGGCGTCCTTCGGCGCCGGGCTCGGCGACCAGGACTGGTCCGGCGCCCAGTGGATCCGCCGCCCCGCCACCGGCAACGACGCCGCGAACGAGTGGACGGCGGCCCGCAAGGTCGTCCGGGTCTCCGCGGGCAGCCCCGTGGTCCGCACCCGGGTCTGGGTCGCGGCCGCGGGGGACTGGCAGGTCGATGTCAACGGCGCCCAGGTGCAGCGCAGTTCGTCGTACGAGTACGCCGGCGAGGGCTACTACGACGTCGCCGCCGTACAGGGCGTCAAGGCAGGCCAGGACATGGCCGTCGGCGTGCTGACGCACTACTGGTCGTGCAAGTGCCAGGGTCGGGCCAACGGCCCCGGCAGCCCCGAGGGCCCCTCGGGCACGCTGGTCAAGGTGGTCGTCGAGCACGCCGACGGCACCCGTGACGTGGCGGTGTCCGACGGCAGCTGGAAGGTGCACCGCTACGACCCCCAGCGCGTCGACACCCTGACGTACCGCAACAGCGACTCCGGCGACCGTGTCGAGTACTACGACGCCACCGCCGAACCGACCGGCTGGGACACCGCCGGATACGACGACAGCGGGTGGGCCGCCGCCACCGTCATCGGCACGCACCCCCGCCCGAACCCCGTCAGCTGCGCCGCCTACTCCGGCGGTTCCTCGCCGTGCGCCTTCACCCATCTGTCGGCCCTCCAGGCCCACCTGACGCAGCGCACCGTCCACCCCGTCTCGGTGCTGCGCCTGCCCGACGGCACCGTCTTCGCCGACTTCGGCAAGGTGTACGCCGCGGTGCCCTCCGTACGGCTCGCCTCCGGCACCGCCGGCAAGCAGCTGACGTTCACCACCAGCTACCGGCGCGGCAACTCCACGCTGAGCGTGGCCGCCGCGAAGGGCGACGCCGCCGTGACGCTCGCGAGCACCGCGAACGTCCACGCCGGTGACGCGATCGTGGTCGACGCGCCCGCCAACGGCTACGGCGCCGGCCGTCCCGAGTCCCGCACCGTGAGCGCGGTGGACGGCACCACCGTCACCCTGGACCGCCCGCTGCGCGAGGACCACGCCGCCGGCCGCTGGGTGGAGAACTCCCGCGCGGGGACGTCCGGTCAGGACACCCAGGGCAGCAACCTGCGCTTCTTCTACACGGAGAAGGACGGGCGGCAGACCGCGCAGCCCTTCACCTACTGGGGCTGGCGCTACCTGCAGATCAGCGACCCCGGCGAGAAGCTGACGGCGCACGACATCAGCGCCGTCGTCCAGAACACCGACGCCGCGCACGACGCCACCTTCCGCAGCAGCGACGGCACGCTGGACCAGGTCTTCTCGCTGATGCAGCGCTCGGCGCTGCAGTCGGCGCAGAACGTCTTCCTGGACACCCCGACCCGGGAGAAGGGCCAGTTCCTCGGCGACACCGTCGACGAGTCGTTCGCGACCATGACCGCGAGCGGGGAGCGCAGCCTGACCCGCCAGGCGATCGTGTCCTTCATGAACTCGCAGGCCCGCTACTGGCCGAACGGCGCGATGAACGCCGTCTACCCCAACGGCGACGCCAAGCGCGACATCCCCGACTACACCGAGATGTTCCCCGAGTGGGTGCTGCGCTACTACCGGACCACCGGCGACCGGCAGTTGCTCGCCCAGGCGCTGCCGGTGATGCGCAACGTCGCCGACTACGTCTGGTCGGCGGTCGACGACCGGGGCCTGGTCGCCGACCTGCCCGGCGGCAGCGGCGCCTACCTGCACGGCATCATCGACTGGCCGGCGCCCATGCGGTACGGCTACGTCACCGACGGCAACGTGGACCGCACCGTCGTCAACGCGCTCGGCGTCGGCGCGCTGCGCTCCGTCGCCGAGGCCGCGGCGGAGCTCGGGGACCCCGCCACCGGGGCCGTCTACGACGACCGGGCGGAGAGCGTCACCACCGCGATGCGGGCCCAACTGCGGGACACCGCGAGCGGTCTGTGGTCGGACGGCCTGACGGCGGACGGCTCACGCATCGCGCATCAGGGCGAGCACGCGCAGAGCTTCCCGGTCGCCTACGGCGTGGCCGAGCCGTCGGAGTACGCGGCCCTCGGCGACGGCATGGACGCGCTGGGGATGCAGCAGGGTCCGATGACGCTGCGCACCCTGCTGGAGGCGCTGCGGGTCGCCGACCGGCCGGACACGCTGGTGCGGATCCTGACCGACCCCTCGGCCGACGGTCCGGCCCAGGTCCTCGCCGAGGGCGGCACGTTCATGTGGGAGCAGTGGACGCCGGGCTGCGCCACCAGTTCCTGCACCGCGGCCCAGGTCTCGCAGAGCAACAGCGAGAGCATGTCGCACGGCTGGGGCGGCGCGGGAGCCGTCGGGGTACTGGAGGGCGTCCTCGGCCTCACCGTCACCGGTGCCGGCGGTTCGTCGGTGCGGATCGCCCCGGCGGACGCGGGGGTGAGCCACGCCTCCGGCACGCAGTGGACCGAGCGCGGCACCGTGGGCGTGAGCTGGGCGCGCAAGCGGCACGGTGTGGACACCTCCGTCGACGTGCCGGTCAACGTCACGGCGACCGTCGCCCTGCCGGTGCCGGACGGCGGCCGCTACACCGTCTCCGGCGGCCGGGCCGTCTACCTGGGCGTCCAGGACGGACGGGCGGTCTACCGCGTCGGCTCGGGGCACACGGCGTTCACCTCCGTGGGCCGCGGCTGACACCGGCACACCGCACCGAAGGGCCCCGGCCGCACCCGGCCGGGGCCCTTCGCCTGTCGTCGGGCGGGTCTCGTCCGTCAGTTCAGCGCCGCCGCCAGGACCGCCGGGGCCTCCGCGAGCGAGGGCCCGTACCAGGTCAGATGGCGACCGCTGACCAGGGCCGCGGGCAGGCCGGGGAAGGCCTCCGGTCCGTCGTCGGCGGTGAAGCGGTACGGCTCGTCGGGCAGGACCACCAGATCGGCGCCCGCGGCATTGAGCTCCCGGACCGGGACCCGCGGGTAGCGCTCCTGGTGGCCGCCGTAGACGTTCTCGACGCCGAGCCGGGCGAGCAGGTCGCCCGCGAAGGTGTCCCGCCCGAGCACCATCCAGGGGCGCCGCCAGATCGGGACCACGGCCCGTCGCGGCCGGGGCACGGGCCGGACGGTGCCCCAGGCCTTCTCCGCGGCGTCCAGCCACGCGGGACGGGGCAGGCCCAGCGCGCCGACCACCACGCGGTGCAGTTCCTCGAAGGCCTGCGGAAGGCTGCGCACCTCCGTGACCAGCACGTCGAGCCCGGCGGACCGGAGCGCGCCCAGGTCGGGCGCGCGGTTCTCCTCCTCATTGGCGATCACCAGGTCCGGGGCGAGCCGGACGATCTCCTCGATGTCGGGGTTCTTGGTCCCCCGGACCCGGGTGACGCGCAGGTCGGGCGGGTGGCTGCACCAGTCGGTCGCGCCCACCAGCAGCGCGGGCGCCGTGGTCGCCACCGCCTCGGTGAGCGAGGGCACGAGGGAGACCACACGCCGTGCCGGGCCGGAGTCGCGACGGGTCATATGCCCACCGTATCGAGCCCCGGCGGGCGAGGACGGCCGGACGGCGCGGCCGCCGGAACTGAGGGAGGGGGATCCGGGTGCCGCGCCGTCCGGGGCGCGTGGGGTCTGCCGTGCGGGGCGGGCCGGGCGGGGTCAGCCGACCGGGGCGAGCCGGTTCTCGGCCGACGGGTTCCTGGCGAGCCAGTCGCGGACGCCGTCCTGCTCGTGGCCCTGGCCGGCGCCGTGGACGGCGGCCTCCAGCCCGTTGAGCTCCTTCTCGCTGAGCTTGAAGTCCTTCAGCCAGCGGGCCACGGCGGGCTCCTTCGCGGCGAAGCCGTCGCGGGCCAGCGTGTGGATGCCGTCGCCCGAGCCCCAGGCGTCGAGCGGGTCCTTCAGCTTCTTCAGGGGGAACTCGCTGTAGGCCCAGTGCGGGGACCACAGGGTGACGACGACGGGCTCCTTGGCCTTGATGGAGCGGTCGAGCTGGGCCAGCATGCTCGCGGTCGAGCCGGTGGTGACCTTGTACTCGCCCTGCAGCCCGTACTTGGCCAGCACGGAGTCGTTGAGCATCTTCATCATCCCGGCGCCGGGCTCGATGCCGATGATCCGTCCGCCGAACCGCTTGCCCTGCCCCTTGAGGTCGGCGAGCGAGTCGACGCCCTTGACGTAGGAGGGGACGGTGAGCTCCAGGGAGGTGGGGCCGTACCAGGAGCCGTAGTCGTCCAGCTGGTTCTTGTACTTCTCCCAGTACGACTGGTGCGTGACGGGCAGCCAGGAGTCGGTCTCGAAGTCGACCCGCCCGGCGGACATGCCCGTGTAGAGCGCGCCGACGTCGTACTGGGTGGCCTTCGGCCGGTAGCCGCGGCGCTCCAGCAGTTCCTTCCACAGGAAGGTGGAGGCGACGCCCTCGTCCCAGGGGATGTAGCCCAGGTCGACCTGCCGGCCCTTGCCGACGTTCTTCGCCCCGGAGACGGCGGGCGTGTCGTCCTCGCCGCCGCCGAGGATGTTCATGCCGCCGGCGACGAGGGCGAGGACGACGACACCGACGACAGCCACGGAGGTGTGCGGACGGTAGGTCCACAGCCGGGACCGGCGCGGGGCGGCGGCCGCGGCGAGCGCGCGCCGGCCGAGCGGCGAGACGCGGCTGCCGAGCGCGCCGGTGACGCGGTCGAGGTACATGGCGAGGATGACCACCGACAGGCCCGCCTCGAAGCCGAGGCCGATGTCGACCTGGCTGATGGCGGTGAAGACGGAGGCGCCCAGCCCGCCGCCGCCGACCATGCCGGAGATGACGACCATGGACAGCGCCAGCATGATCACCTGGTTGACGCCCGCCATGATCGTGGGGAGCGCCAGCGGCAGCTGCACCCGCACCAGGGTGTTGCGCGGGGTGGTGCCGAACGCCTCGGCGGCCTCGACGAGTTCACCGTCGACCTGGCGGATGCCGAGCTCGGTCATCCGCACGCCCGGAGGCAGCGAGAAGACGATGGTGGCGATGATGCCGGGCACCTGGCCGACACCGAAGAAGAAGATGCCGGGGATCAGGTAGACAAAGGCGGGCATCGTCTGCATGAAGTCCAGCACCGGCCGGAGCGCGGCGGAGACGGTGCGGTTGCGCGCCGACCAGATGCCGAGCGGCACGGCCAGCACGATCGTGATGACGGTGGCGACGAGCACCAGGGACAGGGTGTCCATGGCCTCGTCCCACTGCTGGACCGAGACCACGAGAGCCAGGCCCGCGAAGGACAGCACCCCCGCGGTCACGCCGCGCAGCCACAGCGCCAGGACGGCGAGGATGCCGGCGAGCAGCAGCGGCGCGGGGGCCTGCAGGACGGCGTCCAGGCCGTCGTACATGCCGGAGACGACCGCGCTGATGAGGTCGAAGAGCGGACCGAAGTGGTCGCGCAGGAAGGTGACGGCGCTGTCCGTCCAGTCGCCGAGCGGCAGTCTAGGCACGCGCCGCCTCCTTAGGGGCCTGCCCCGGCACTTCGGGCGCGGCTGCTGCGGGTACCACGGGGACCGCCCCGCCGGGCTCCGCCTCGTCGGTGCAGGCCGCGGGCGGGCCGTCGTACGAACCGAGGCAGGCGAGCAGCCGCTCCTGGGCGATCACCCCCACGACGTCGCCGCTGCTGCCGCGCACGGTGACGGGGTGCGGCGTGCGGGCGCTGACCGGGAGCACGTCGACGAGCGGGGTCCGCGGGTCGACGCTCTCGCAGCGGCAGTCGCCGGTGTCCGTGCCGGACGGCGGTTCCATGACGGTGCCCGCGGTCAGCACGCGGGAGCGGTCGACGTCGTGCACGAAGGAGGCGACGTAGTCGTCGGCGGGACGCAGCAGGATGTCCTCCGGCGTGCCGATCTGCACGATGCGGCCGTCGCGCATGACGGCGACGCGGTCGCCGAGGCGCATGGCCTCGTTGAGGTCGTGGGTGATGAAGACGATGGTCTTCTTCAGGGCGCGCTGCAGTTCCAGGAGCTGGTCCTGCATGTCGCGGCGGATGAGCGGGTCGAGGGCGCTGAAGGACTCGTCCATCAGCAGCACGTCGGCGTCGGTGGCCAGCGCGCGGGCCAGACCGACGCGCTGCTGCATGCCGCCGGACAGTTCGTCGGGCCACGACGCGCCCCAGCCGGCCAGCCCGGTCAGCTCCAGCGCCTGCGCGGCGCGCTCCTCGCGCTCCTTGCGGCCGACGCCCTGCACCTCCAGGCCGTAGGCGGCGTTCTCCAGCACGTTGCGGTGCGGGAAGAGCGCGAAGTGCTGGAAGACCATGCTGATGCCGTGCGAGCGCACGCGGCGCAGTTCGCGCGGAGAGAGTGCGGTGAGGTCGCGGCCGTCGAAGAGCACCCGCCCCGAGGTCGGGGGGAGCAGCCCGTTGAGCGTGCGCAGCAGGGTGGACTTCCCGGAGCCCGACAGACCCATGACGACGAAGATCTCACCCTCGTGGACGTCGAAGCCCGCGTCGATCACCGCCGCGGTCGTGCCGCTCTCGCGCAGCTCGTCGCGTCCGGCGCCGTCCCGCAGACGGCGTACGCCGTCCTCCGGGTCGGGACCGAACACCTTGTACAGATGCTCTGCCTGCAGCCTGTACACATACACCTCTCGGGTCGTGCGGAGAACGACCTGCTGCCCCCGCACCCAGGTCGTGGAGCGTTCCTGGCCCGCTCCGGGACGGCGGGTGCCCCGACACAAGCGGAGCAAACCGTTCCGTGACGGAGGTCACGGTGTCTCCGGTGTCCGAGGTCTGCGGCATCATCGGCGTGTGACTCGACGCCTGATGCTCCTCGACACCGCCAGCCTCTACTTCCGCGCGTACTTCGGGGTGCCCGACTCGGTGCGCGCCCCGGACGGCACGCCGGTCAACGCCGTGCGCGGGCTGCTGGACTTCATCGCCCGCCTGGTCGCCGACCACTCCCCCGGCGACCTGGTGGCGTGCATGGACGCCGACTGGCGCCCGCAGTGGCGGGTGGACCTGATCCCCTCGTACAAGGCGCACCGCGTCGCCGAGGCGGTCCCGCAGGGCTCGGACATCGAGGAGGTGCCGGACACGCTGTCGCCGCAGGTGCCGGTGATCGAGGCGGTGCTGGACGCGCTCGGCATCGCCCGGGTCGGTGTCGCGGGGTACGAGGCCGACGACGTGATCGGGACCCTGGCGGGGGCGGCGGCCGGACCGGTGGACATCGTCACCGGCGACCGCGACCTGTTCCAGCTCGTGGACGACGCGCGCGGGGTGCGCGTGCTGTACCCGGTGAAGGGCGTGGGCGCGCTGGACGTGGTCGACGAGGCGTGGCTGCGCGCCAAGTACGGGGTGGACGGCCCCGGTTACGCCGACCTCGCGACGCTGCGCGGCGACCCGAGCGACGGCCTGCCGGGCGTGCCGGGCATCGGCGAGAAGACCGCGGCCAAGCTGCTGGACGCGTACGGCGACCTGGCGGGCATCATGGCCGCCGCCCACGACCCCGCCTCGAGGATCACCCCGGCGCAGCGCAAGCGCCTTCAGGAGGCGGCGGACTACGTCGCCGTCGCGCCCAAGGTCGTCCATGTCGCCGGCGACGTGCCGATGCCCGCCTTCGACCCGCGGCTCCCGCGCGAGCCGCGCCACCCGCAGGAGCTGTCGGCGCTGGCCGGGCGCTGGGGCCTGGGCGGCGCGCTCCAGCGGCTGCTCACGGTGCTGGGGGCCGCGCAGGCCGGCTGAGGCGGGGCGGGCGCCCGCCGGAACGCATGACGTTTCCCGGAGTCATCGCATTCCGGGGGCACAATCGGTTAGCCTTGCCTAACCATCGTGAGGAGTGTGTTCATGGCAGACCGTCCGGTGCGCAGGAAGCCGCAGCTCAACCGCGCGCAGGTGCAGCACGTGGAACGGCTGACCCCGCACATGATCCGCGTGGTGCTCGGCGGCGGTTCGCTCCAGGGCTTTCCCGTGGGCGAATGCAGCGACCACTACATCAAGCTGCTCTTCCCGGCCGAGGGTGTGACCTACCCGGAACCCTTCGACATCCAGGCGATCCGCGCGGAGTTCCCGCGCGAGCACTGGCCGCGCACCCGGACGTACACCGTGCGCCACTGGGACGCCGAGTCGTGCGAGCTGACCGTCGACTTCGTCCTGCACGGCGACGAGGGCCTGGCCGGCCCGTGGGCCGCCCGCGTCCAGCCCGGCGAGGAGATCCTCTTCCTCGGCCCCGGCGGCGCCTATGCCCCGGACGCGGCCGCCGACTGGCATCTGCTGGTGGGCGACGAGAGCGCGCTGCCCGCCATCGCCGCGTCGCTGGAACGGCTGCCCGAGGGCGCCCGCGCCCATGTGTTCGTGGAGGTCGCGGGGCCCGAGGAGGAGCAGAAGCTCCCCACCGCCGGTGACGCCGAGATCACCTGGGTGCACCGCGGCAGCGGCCGGGTCGGCGAGGCCCTGCTCCGCGCGGTGCACGCGCTGGAGTTCCCCGCCGGGGACCTGCAGGCCTTCGTCCACGGCGAGGCCGGATTCGTCAAGCAGCTGCGCCGGCTGCTGCGCGTCGAGCACGGGGTGCCGCGCGAGCGGCTGTCGATCTCCGGCTACTGGCGCGCCGGCCACGACGAGGACGGCTGGCAGGCCTCCAAGGCGGACTGGAACCGCCGGGTGGAGGAGGAGCAGGAAGCCCCCAGGGCCCTGGCCTCCTGACGCCGCCGGCCACCTGCCCGCGTACGGAACGCACGAGGCGTGACCCCTTGGCGGGATCACGCCTCGCTGTCGTCCCGGTGCGGGCTCAGACCGACTTCTGGTACGAGCGGAAGGTGCGGGTCGACAGCCACACCGCGGCGACCGCGACGACGACCAGCGCGCCGCCCCGGCTGAGCACGCCGCCCCAGTCCGGGGTGTCGGCCATCGCCGAACGCCCGGCGACCAGCGCCCAGTTCACCGGGTTGAAGTCCGCGACGTGCCGCATCCAGGGCGGCATCAGCGCGGGCGCCATGAAGGCGGACGACAGGAACGTCAGCGGCAGCAGCAGGAAGGTGTTGATGCCGATGATGCTCTCGCGCTGCCGCACCAGCATCCCCATGGCGTTGGAGAACGCCCCCACCAGGGTGCCCAGCAGCACCGACGCCACGAACAGCACCAGCAGTCCGACGACCCCGCCGGGGTAGTCGGCGCCGCCCAGCCTGCCCAGCGCCACGATGACGACCGACTGCAGGGCGGTGCTCAGCCCCTGCGAGACCACGTTGCCGTTGATCAGGGCCGCCCGGCTGACCGGCGTGGTCAGGAAGCGGTTGAGGGTGCCGCGCTCGATCTCCTCCAACGTGCCCATCCCGGCCCACATGTTGGAGGACAGCGCGCTCATCACGACCACGCCGGGCACGAGGTAGTCCAGGTACGAGGCCCCGCCGAATCCGGGCAGCTCCACGACGCGGCGGAAGAGCCCGCCGAAGAGGAAGAGCCAGATCACCGGCTGCACCAGGGTGATGAGCAGGTAGGCGGGCTGGCGCCAGACCGCCATCAACTGACGTTGCGTCATGTACCAGGTCTGGGTGAGGGCGGCGCCCGGCGCGGCCGGCGCGGCCTTCACGGTTGCCCCGGCAGTCCCGGTTGTCCCGGTCTTCGGGCTGATCGCGCTCATCGCGCACCCCCGGCGTTCGCGTGGACGGTGGTGGTGCCGGTGGCCGCGGAGGAGCCGGCGTCGGCATCCGCGAAGCGACGTCCGGCATAGCGCAGATACACGTCGTCCAGGGACGGGCGGGCGACGGTGACGGAGGCGACGGAGGCGCCCTCGCGCTCCAGGACCGCGAGCACCTGCGGCACCGCGGCGCCCCCGTCGTCGGCACGGGCGCTGAGCCGGCGCCCGTCGAGCACCGCCTCCCGCACGCCCGCGAACTCGGTGAGCGCGGTCTCCAGCAGATGCGCGTCGACCGGATGGGCCGGCTCGCGCAGCTCCACGTGCACGGCGTCGCCGCGCAGTTCGCCCTTGAGCCCGTCGGGCGTGCCCTCCGCCACCACCCGGCCGCGGTCGACGATCGCGATGCGCTCGGCGAGCCGGTCGGCCTCCTCCAGGTAATGAGTGGTGAGCAGAATGGTCAGCCCGTCGTCGCCGGCGAGCCGGGTGATCTCCTCCCACATGGCGGTGCGCGCCTCCGGGTCGAGGCCGGTGGTCGGCTCGTCGAGGAAGAGCACCTCGGGACGGTGGACCAGGCCGAGCGCGACGTCCAGACGCCGCTGCATCCCCCCGGAGTAGGTCTTGACCTGGCGCTTGGCGGCGTCGACGAGGTCGAAGCGGGCGAGGAGTTCGGCGACCCGCCCGGTGAGGGCGGCGCCTCGCAGGCCGTACAGCCGGCCCTGCAGCAGCAGGTTCTCCGCGCCGGTGGCGACCGGGTCGGCGCCGGACTTCTGGGCGACGACGCCGATGGCGCGCCGCACCCGGTCCGGGTGGCGCTGCGCGTCGTGACCGGCCACGACGGCGGTCCCCGAGTCGGGCCGGGCCAGCGTGGTCAGGATCTTGACGGTGGTGGACTTGCCGGCGCCGTTGGGGCCCAGCAGTCCGAAGACGGTGCCGGGCTCCACGGTGATGCCCATGCCGTCCAAGGCCCGGACGTCGCCGGGATAGGTCTTGACGAGGTCGTGCGCCACGATCGCGGGCGCGCGGGTACTCATGACAGATTCCTCCGCCTGTCTGTGTCGATATGTCGATGTGCCGAATGCGCTCGGAGTACTGACTGCACCGAGGCGCGTCGGCGTGCTGCGACGGACCGATCGACAGGAGGAGTGCCGGGCTACTCTGGGTGTGCCGCACCTCGAGCGCCAGGCATCCGTTCCCGCGGGTGTCCGGTCCGGGGTTCCGCCCCCGGTGGGCCGCTGTTCCCGCAGCGGCCCACCGGGGGTTCTCTCATGTCGGGGGTGTGAGCTTGTCCAGTTCCTCCCTGAAGTGGCGGGCGGCCGCGCCGTCGCGGGTGAGCTCGTCGATCCCGGTCCAGGTGTCCGGCATCTCGCCGGTCGCCTGCCACCGCCGCCACTCGGCGGCGCCGGAGACGGCACCCTTGTCGAGGTCGTCCAGGAAGCCGCGGATCCAGGCCGCCTCGGCCTCGATCATGTGCACCTGGTACTCGGTCTCCAGCAGGAACACCCGGGGCAGGTCGCGGCGGAGCCGGGCGAGCACGCCGTGGACGGCGGCCGCCTGGACCTCCAGCTTGGCCACCCGCTCCGTGAGCAGCCCGACCACCTCGTCGGCGGGGAGCACGAGCAGCAGCGACAGGGCGGCCTCGAACGACGGGTACTCGCGGACGGGGACGGCGACCAGGTCGGACAGCCAGTCGTGCATCTCCTCGCGACCGGCGTCGGTGAGGCCGTACAGCGTGCGCTCGGGGCGGTTGCCCTGTCGCTGAACGCCGGTGACCTCGACGAATCCATGTTTCTCCAGGTTCTGCACCACGGTGTAGAGCGAGCCGTAATTGATCTTGATGCTCTGCTCCTTGCCCCGCTGCCGGAGCACCTGGGCGATCTCGTACGGGTGCATGGGCCGCTCGCCGAGCGTCGCCATCACCGCCAGTGCCAGCGGATTGCCGAGCTTGCGCCGCGTCGCCATGTCCGTACACCTCGCTCCCGTATATCCGTAGCCGAACATATCGCGAGTGTCCCGTCTCCACAAGCGCGATACATCGCGAATTTCGGTACCCATCCGCCAGTTGCGAAGGGGGACGTACAGGACAAGGGTGAGAAAGGGGAAGATCCGATCGAATCTCGAACGGAGTTTCTGATGGAAGCGCGAAAGAGCGACCTGTACGCACGCGACCTGACGGAAGCGCGCTGGACCAAGAGCAGCAAGAGCCCCTACCGCGAGACCTGCGTCGAGGTGGCGGACCTCGGCGGCGGAGCCGTCGCGCTCCGCGACTCGAACAACACCGACCTGCCGCCGCTGCGGTTCACCGCGGGAGAGTGGGAAGCGTTCCGGGACGGCGTGCGCGAGGGTGAGTTCGGCTAGGACCCTCACGCGCCACCCCGCGCTTGGCGGGCCCGCCCACGAATCGACTGAAACGGTCCGCGGGCGGGCCCCCGAGTACCGCGACTGCCCCCCCATGTTGACGTACCGACAGAAGGCCTCTGGAGACACGTCCAGGGGCCGTTCCATGCCCGCCCGGAGCACGGGAGGCTCCACGCCCCGGCCCGCGCCGCCCGACGCGGTGCCCGGCGACGGTCCGCGGGGTCGGGCTCCGAGCGGCCCGGAGCCACAACCCACCTGCCCCACCAGTCAATTCGCCCACAAGTGGACACATCACACCCGTCTCGCTACGGTCGAAGAACGGACAGCACCGAGGGTGACCCGGCCACGCAGAGCACGGCTCCGGCACGGCTCCTGACGATGGCGCACCTCGGCTTCTCCACCGCGTCCGCCCGGCCGGCCGCCGCATCGGCCGCCTCGCCAGGACGGCGCGTCGACTGCGCGTTCCGGCTTCCGGAAGGGGACATCATGCGCGCACAGCAGTTTTTGGCCCTGCTCGTTGCCCCGGTGGCGGCAGGCGCCGTGGCGTTCCTGCCTGCGGCGGCGTCACAGGCGGCCGCGGCCGCACCGACGGCCGCCGTCGCGACACCGTCCTCCGGCACCGTCGCCCCCCAGTCGTCACGCGACCGGTACCAGCGGGGCTTCAGGGACGGCTACGACGACGGGCGTTACGACTCCCGCCACTCCCGGCCGCGCTGCCGCGACTACCGGGACTCCTACGATCCCCGGCGCGACGACCGTGACTACCGGCAGGGTTACCGCGACGGGTACCGCGCGGGCTGGAACCGCTACTGCTGAACGGAATACCCCGCCCCGACGACCCGTAGCCTGACGACGTGATGGAACGCGACGCAAGAGCGGCCGGCGCCGTCGTGGGTTCGGCGGTCGGTGACGCACTGGGCGCGCCCTTCGAGTTCGGTCCGGAGGGCGCGTTCGGCGCGCGCTTCCCGCGGGCGGGCGGCGGGGGCGAGATGTGCGGGGGCGGCGGCTGGGACCCCGGCGAGGCCACGGACGACACGCAGATGGCCGTGCTGGTCGCGGACTCGCTGCTGGAACGGGGAACCCTCGACCTGCCCGACCTCTTCGCACGGTTCCGGCGCTGGTCGGCCGCGGACCCCAAGGACATCGGGCTGCAGACCGAGGCCGTCCTCACCTCGGGCGATCCCTGGGACCTGGCCGCCGCCCTGCATTTCCAGACGCATACCCGGGCGGCCGGCAACGGCGCCCTGATGCGCGCCGCCCCCGCCGCCGTCCACTTCGCCGGGCACGGACGGGCGGCCTCGCTCGACGCGGCCCGCCGGATCGCCGCCCTCACCCACGGCGACCGTGCCGCCTGGGAGGGCAGCGCGATCCTGCACGACCTCGTGCGCGTCGCCCTCGACGGCGGGGACCCCGTCGCCCCCGCGGTGGTGGCCGACGCCCTGGCACAGGTGGCGGAGCCCTTCCGGGAACGGTGGTCCGCCGTGCTCGCGCCGGACTGGCACCCGAGCCTGGCCACGGAGTTCAACGGCGCCGTCTGGCCCTGCCTCGGCTCCGCGCTCTGGGCGGTGCGGACGACCGGCTCCTACGAGGACGCGGTGCGCGCCGCGATCGACCTCGGCGGCGACACCGACACGGTCGCCGCGGTCACCGGCACCCTGGCCGGCGCGGTGCACGGACTCGGCGCCGTCCCGCCGCGGTGGACCGAACCCCTGCACGTGCCGATGCCCGGGTGGCCGGGACGGGTGCTGCGCCTGGCGGACCTGGTGGACCTGGCCGCGCGGCTCACGGGGACAGCAGCGCCTCGCCCTCCCGGTGCAGCCGGGCCATGACGTCCTCGGGGCAGCCTGCCACCCGCAGCGCGGCGTCGGCGGTGGCGCGGGCGAAGGCCGGGGCGTCGGGGATCGCCGCCTCACGGCGGATCAGGATCACGCCCTCGATGAGGCCGAACACGAGGTCGGCGCGGACGGCGAACGCCGCGGGCGGCAGTCGCGCACCGGCCGCCGTGGCGGCCAGCAGCGCGGCGTAGGCGGCCTTGAGCTCGTCCCGTACCGCGCGGAACCCGGCGAAGCGCTCGGCCCGCACCTCGGGAAGCAGATAGAGCACGCCCAGATTGTGCGGGCCGCCGCAGAGCAGTGCCACGTCCGCACGGCACAGCGCCCACAGCCGTACCTCGCCCGGCACGTCGTCCCGGCGGGTCAGCGCGCCGGCCAGTTCGAGGGAGGGGCGTACGGTGCCCTCCAGCAGCGCGGCCAGCAGGTCCTCCTTGCCGGCGAAGTAGTGGTACATCGAGGCCTGCCGCATACCGGCGAGGTCCGCGACCGCGCGGGTCGTGGTGGCCGCGTAGCCCCGCGTGGTGAACAGCTCGGCCGCCGCTCCCAGCAGTTCCTCGCGGGTGGACAGCCCGGTCTCCGGCCGCACCTGCGCCCGCGGCCGCCCGACCCGCCGTCCCGTGCCGCTCATCCTCCGATCCTCGCACAGCGCTCCCGGCCCCGCCCGGAGCCGGCGGGGACCCGGCGAACTCCTCGCGCCGGGCGCCCGCTTGCCCCGTACGACCGGAATCGCCGCCGGGTCCGGGAGGGGCTCAGCCCACCGAGGAGTAGGCCACGACGCCGCGCAGCAGCCCGTCGACCGCCTTGCGGGCGTTGCGCCGCACCTGGCCGCCCTCCGGGGCCGCGCCGGCGATCTGGCCGAGCACGTCGATGAGTTGCTTGGTCCACCGCACGAAGTCACCGGCCGGCATCTCCGCGTCGCGCAGCACCGCGTCGAGGCCGTGGCCGGAGGCCCAGCGGTAGGCGGACCAGGCGAAGCCGAGGTCGGGCTCGCGCTGGCCGACGCCCTCGGCCTGGTTGATGCGGTGCTCCTCCTCCAGCGCGTCCAGCCGGCCCCAGATGCGGACCATCTCGCCGAGCGCCTCCTTGGCATTGCCGGAGGGCAGCCGCGGCGGCAGCGCGTCGTCGGCGGACCGCGACTCGTAGACCAGGGCCGAGGCACAGGCGGCGAGTTCGGCGGGGTCGAGGCCCTCCCACACGCCGTCGCGCAGGCATTCGCTGGCGAGCAGGTCGAGTTCGCCGTAGAGCCGGCCGAGCCGGCGTCCGTCGGGGGTGACCTGGTCGCCCTCCAGGTAGCCCAGGTCGGTCAGCAGAGCGCAGATGCGGTCGAAGGTGCGGGCGATGGTGTTCGTACGCCCCTCGATGCGCCGCTCCAACTGCTTGGTGTCGCGCGCGAGTCGCTGGTAGCGCTCGGACCAGCGGGCGTGGTCCTCACGCTCGTCGCAGCCGTGGCAGGGGTGCGCGCGAATGGCGGTGCGCAGCCGGGCGATCTCGGTGTCGTCCGCGGCGGCGGAGCGCTCGCGGCGCGGCCGCTGCGGCGCGATGCCGGCCGTTCCTGCCTTGGAGCGCATGGCGGACGCGAGGTCGCGCCGGGACTGCGGGCTGCGCGGGTTGAAGGACTTCGGGATGCGCATCCGCTCCAGCGGTTCGACCGGCACCGGGAAGTCCATCTGCGCGAGCCGTTTGACCTGGCGTTCGGCGGTCAGCACCAGCGGGCGCGGCCCGTCCTGGTGGAAATGGTCGTGCCGGTCGTGGTGGCCGGGGCTGCGGCCGGCCGGCACCCCGGGGTCCAGCACGAGGGCCAGGCCCGCGAACTTGCCGGACGGGACGTGGATGATGTCGCCGGGCTTGAGCTTCTCCAGCGCCTCCGCGGCGGCCGCCCGGCGCTGGTTGGCCCCGTGGCGGGAGATTTCGGCCTCGCGGTCCTTCAGCTGCCGGCGCAGCGACATGTACTCGTCGAAGTCGCCGAGGTGGCAGGTCATGGAGGCCTTGTAGCCCTCCAGTCCCTCCTCGTTGCGCTGCACCTGCCGGGAGATGCCGACCACCGAGCGGTCCGCCTGGAACTGCGCGAAGGAGGTCTCCAGCAGCTCCCGCGAGCGGTGCCGCCCGAACTGGCCGACCAGGTTGACGGCCATGTTGTAGGAGGGCTTGAAGGACGACCGCAGCGGATACGTGCGCGTGCCGGCGAGCCCCGCCAGGTGCGCCGGGTCGAAGGCGCGCTGCCACAGCACGACGGCGTGGCCCTCGACATCGATGCCGCGCCGCCCGGCGCGTCCGGTGAGCTGGGTGTACTCGCCGGGGGTGATGTCGGCGTGGGTCTCGCCGTTCCACTTGACGAGCTTCTCCATGACGACGGAACGGGCGGGCATGTTGATGCCCAGCGCGAGCGTCTCGGTGGCGAAGACCGCCTTGACCAGCCCCTTGACGAAGAGTTCCTCGACGACCTCCTTGAAGGTCGGCAGCATGCCCGCGTGGTGCGCGGCGATGCCCCGCTCCAGGCCCTCCAGCCACTCGAAGTAGCCGAGGACGTGCAGGTCCTCGTCGGGGATGGACTTCGTGCGCTCCTCGACGATGGCCCGGACCCTGGCCCGGTTCTCCTCGCTGTTGAGCCGGAGCCCGGCGTACAGGCACTGCTGGACGGCGGATTCGCAGCCGGCCCGGCTGAAGATGAACGTGATCGCGGGGAGCAGCCCCTCGGCGTCCAGCCGCTCGATGACCTCGACCCGGCTGGGCGTCCAGACCCGGCGCTGCTGGCGCCGGTCCCGCTCGCGGTCGGCCTCGCGCACCTTGCCGCCGCGGCGGTCGCGGCCGTTGAAGGAGCGCTGGTTCTCCATGCGGGCCAGGCGCACCAGGTCCGGGTTGACCGCGCGCTGGGGGGCCGGGCCGGCGGCGTCCTGCCGTTCCTCGAAGAGGTCGTACATCTGGCGGCCGGCCAGTACGTGCTGCCACAGCGGCACAGGACGGTGCTCGGAGACGATGACCTCGGTGTCGCCGCGCACGGTGTCCAGCCAGTCGCCGAACTCCTCGGCGTTGGAGACGGTGGCGGAGAGCGACACCAGCGTCACGGACTGCGGGAGGTGGATGATGACCTCCTCCCAGACCGCGCCGCGGAAGCGGTCGGAGAGGTAGTGCACCTCGTCCATGACCACGTAGCCGAGGCCGTCGAGCGCCTGGGAGCCCGCGTACAGCATGTTGCGGAGCACCTCGGTGGTCATGACCACGATCGGCGCATCGCCGTTGACGCTGTTGTCACCGGTGAGCAGGCCGACGCGCTCGGCGCCGTAGCGCTTGACCATGTCGGTGAACTTCTGGTTCGACAGCGCCTTGATGGGCGTGGTGTAGAAGCACTTGCGGCCCTCGCGCAGGGCCAGGTGGACCGCGAACTCGCCCACGATGGTCTTGCCCGAGCCGGTGGGCGCCGCCACCAGCACGCCCTTGCCCTCCTCCAGCGCCCGGCAGGCGTCGATCTGGAAGGGGTCCAGGGCGAAGTCGTACAGCTCGCGGAAGCCCGCGAGTGCGGTGGCCTGCTCGGCGGCCCGGACCTTGGCCGCCGCGTAGCGCTCGGCGGGAGACATCTCGTCGTTCATCTTGAAAACGAGACTACCCGGCGGCACTGACAGTCGACTGATCTTTTACCGCTCGCACACCCGGACCGCCGCACCGGGCCGCCTCGTGTCCGGTTTGCGAAGAATCCGGCCGCCACTAGCGTGGCAGGGACGTATCCCCGCCCCGGCAAGGAAGAGGACATGGCCACCCTGGTCTCCGTGAACGTCGGACTGCCCAAGGACGTCGAGTGGCGCGGCCGGATCACGCACACCGGCGTCTGGAAGCGGCCCGTCACGGGCCGGCGCAGGGTGCGGCGGCTCAATCTGGACGGCGACGGCCAGGGCGACCTCGCCGGGCACGGCGGCGAGCAGCGGGCGGTGCTGGTCTACCAGCTCGACTCCTACCGGCACTGGCAGGAGCAGCTGAAGCGGGACGACTTGTCCTACGGGCAGTTCGGCGAGAACTTCACCGTGGACGGACTGCCGGACGACGAGGTGTGCATCGGCGACCGCTACCGCATCGGCAGCGCGGAGTTCGAGGTGACCCAGCCCCGGGTGACCTGCTACCGGGTGGGCCTGCGGATGGAGGAGCCGCGGATGGCGGCGCTGCTGGTCTCGCACGCCCGGCCCGGCTTCTACTTCCGTGTGCTGACCGAGGGCGAGGTGGCGGCGGGCGACGAGATCGTCAAGATCGCCTCGGGCCCCGAGGCGATGACCGTCGCGGAGATCGACGCGGTGCTCTACCTGCCGGGCCACGAGCGCACCCAGGTGGAACGGGCCCTGCGCATCCCGGCGCTCAGCCCCGGCTGGCAGGGCTCGATGCGGGCGCTGCTCTCGGCCGGGGAGGACGTGACGGAGGGGGCCGGGGGCAACGCCGGGCTGACCGCGGGAAGCGTCGGCCCGCCGCCCGCGTGGCCCGGCTTCCGCTCGCTGCGGGTGGCGGCCATCGCCCCGGAGAGCGACGGCATCTTCTCCGTGACGCTGGCCGCGCCCGACGGCCGGCCGGTACCGGCGGGGCTGCCCGGCCAGTTCCTCACCGTGCGGATGCGCCCCCGTCCGGACGTGCCGCCGGTGATCCGCAGCTACTCGCTGTCGGGCCGGCCGGGCGCGGAGGCGTACCGGATCAGCGTGAAGCAGGAACCGCACGGCGTGGCGAGCACCTATGTGCACGAGCACCTGAGGGTGGACGACGTGCTCGAAGTGGCCGCGCCCCGCGGCGCCTTCACCCTGGCCGAGGGCGGGACGCCGGTCCTGCTGGTGTCCGCGGGCGTGGGGGCGACGCCGGTGCTGGCGATGCTGCACGCGCTGGCCGACGCGGACACCTCGCGGCCGGTGTGGTGGGTGCACGGCGCCCGGGACGGGCTCCACCATCCCTTCGCGGCCGAGGCGCGCGACCTGCTGGCCGAGCTGCCCGGCAGCCGCGCGTTCATCGCCTACAGCAGGCCGCGCGCGCAGGACCGCCCGGGGGCCGACTACACCGTGGCGGGACGGCTGACGGCGGACGTGCTGCGCGGACTGGCCCCGCCGGCCGACGCCGAGGCCTACATCTGCGGCCCCGACACCTTCATGGCGGACATGACCGAGGCCCTGCGCGCCTGCGGGCTCGCCGCCGGAAGCATCCGCACGGAGGCCTTCGGCGCGCAGTCCGCGATCACCCCGGGCATCGCTCAGGGACCGGCGAAGGCCCCGCACCAGCCCGCACGGCCGCCCGGCCCGGCCACCGGGCCCACGGTGTCCTTCGCCCGCAGCGGCCTCGACGTGCCGTGGGACCCCGGCTACGGGACGCTCCTGGAGCTCGCCGAGGCCTGCGACGTGCCCACGCGCTGGTCGTGCCGCACCGGTGTCTGCCACACCTGCGAGACCGCGCTGCTGTCGGGGCGCGTCGTCTACGAGCCCGACCCGGTCGACGCGCCCGGCGACGGCAACGTCCTCATCTGCTGCTCGCAGCCGCCCGACGACCTCGTCCTGGACCTGTGATGCGACCGGCCGGAAGGGCCTACGCCCCGGTGAGCAGGCGTGCCGCGCCGGGCACCGTGACCGCGGTCAGCGGCAGCGGCCCGAGGCGCTCCCCGTCCGCGTAGCCCGTCAGGTCCGCGGCGGCGAGCGTCACCTTGGCGGCGCGGTGCACGGTGACCACGGGGTGCGTGGTGTGGGTGCCCCGGAAGACCCGGGGGAAGACCCGCAGCAGCGTGCCGCGGGAGCAGGGGCCCACCACGCAGATGTCGAAGAGGCCGTCGTCCATGGCGGCCTCCGGGCAGATCCGCATGCCGCCGCCGTACGAGGAGCCGTTGCCCACCGCTATCAGCGTCGCCTCGATCTCCTGCTCCGGGCCGTCGTCGAGAGCGATCCGGTACCGGATGGGCCGCAGGGTCGCCAACTCGGCGAGCATCGCCACGTCGTAGCGCAGCCGGCCCGCCGGGTAGCGCATGCGGTTGCCCCGGTCGTTGACGCGGGAGTCGAAGCCGGAGGCCAGGACCGTGCCGAACCACCGCTCGCCCACCTGTCCGAGGTCGATCTCCCGGGTCCGCCCCTCCGCCAGCGCCCGCGCGATCAGCCGCCCGGCCGCCGCGGGGTCGCCCAGCGGCAGCCCGGCCGCGCGCGCGAAGTCGTTGCCGGTGCCCGCGGGGACCACGCCGATGGGGGTGCCGGTCCCGGCCACCGCACGCAGCGCCAGGGACACCATGCCGTCGCCACCGGCGGCGACCAGGGCGCCGGTGCCGCCCTCCACCGCCTTGCGGGCCTTGAGCAGGGCGTCCGCGGCGTCGGCGCCGGTCACCGTGCGGACGGTGTGGCCGGCGTCCCGCAACGCGCGGACGGCCGGCGACGCGGCGTGCGCGCCCCGGCCGCGGCCCGCGGTGGGATTGACGATGAGGGTGATCTCGCTGGTCACGCGCGGACCCTACCGCGCGTGACCGTCCCTGTCAGGTGGCGTCGTCGAACCCGCGTCCGCTCGGCCGGATGTCGTCGTCGACCGGCGACGCCTGCTCGGGCACCGGAGCCCCGACGGGCTCGGGCGTGAGGTCGAGCTCGGACGCCTCGTCGTCGTCCAGGTCGGCGTCGGGGTTCGCCCGGCGCTTGCGCCGGTCGTTGAGGAGCGAGACCGCGACCGCGAGGAAGTACAGCACCCAGATCGGGCCCGCCAGCGCCATCATCGTCAGCGGGTCGGTGCTGGGGGTGGCGACCGCCGCGAAGACGGTGATGCCGACGATCATCGCGCGCCACCAACTGAGCATCCGCCGCCCGGTGATCACGCCACCGAAGTTCAGCAGCACCAGCAGCAGCGGCATCTCGAAGGCGAGGCCGAAGACGATGACCATCCGCGTGACGAGGTCGAGCAGGTCGTCCAGGGGAAGCAGGTTGTCGACGCCGCCCGGCGTGAAGTCGATCAGCACCCGGGCGGTGGTGGGCAGCACCTTGTAGGCGAAGAAGCCGCCGCCGAGGAAGAGCGGGAAACCCGCGCCGACGAAGGAGAGCGCGTACTTCTTCTCGTGCCGGTGCAGGCCGGGCGCCAGGAACGCCCAGAGCTGGTACAGCCAGATCGGCGAGGCAAGCACCACGCCCGCCATCAGCGAGACCTTCAGTGCCAGGGTGAACGGCGTCAGCAGACCGTTGATGGTGATCCGGGCACAGGTGCCCTGCGTCTGCTTGGCCAGCTCGGTGAACGAGCTGGCGCAGCCGACCGACTCCAGCACCGGCTTGGTGAAGAACTCGATGATCTCGTTGTAGAAGAAGGCCGCGACGACCGTGACGACGATGATCGCGAGCAGCGCCTTGGAGAGCCTGTTGCGCAGTTCACGCAGGTGCTCCACAAGGGGCATGCGCCCCTCGGGGTCCCTCTCCTGCTCCTGCTTGCGGGCGGACTTGAGCAACCCACGTCCTCAATTCGGGCGGTCGCCGCCGTCGCGGTCGGCTTCCGCATACCTGTGCCGTGCGGTCAGCTCTGGGTGTGCTGCGTCTGCTGCTGCGGCGTCTCGTTCACCGGGCGGGCGCTGGAGACGTCGCCGGGTGCCGCCTGGATCGTACGCGGCGCGGCCTGCGGGGCGTCCGCCGGCTGCTCGGCGGGGGGCGCGTCGTCGTTCTTCATCGCCTTGGCCTCGCTCTTGAGGATGCGCATCGACTTGCCGAGGCCGCGCGCCATGTCCGGCAGCCGCTTGGCGCCGAAGAGCAGCAGGATGACGACGAGAATGAGAATGATCTCGGTGGGGCCGAGCCGTCCGAACATGTGCGTCTACCTTCTCACCGAGGCGGCATGGGTACCTGTCTGTGACCTGCGGGCGCAATACGCCCGCCGACCACTCTGCCAGCGATCGTAACGTGCGGGAGTAAACGTGTGGCAATCACCCGGCATCCGTACAGTTGCTGCCCCCGCCGCGCTCTTGTGGGGCCGCGATCTGCAGCGTACCTCCCGGGACCGCTGAGAACGAGAGCCCGTCGGAGGGGGTACTGCCCGGCGACCGCCCGGAGTTCACGGCCGGGAGAGCTCCCCGGCGTCCCTGGCCAGCGGATCGGCCGCACGCTGCAACTCGTCGGCGGCGCGCGTCAGATCGGCGCTGCTGCGCCCCACCTGACGGGCGAGGCCGACCACCTCGGCGTACACACGGATGCCGAGGACGCCGAGCACGAGGATGCCGGCGGTCGCGAGGCCGACGTAGAGGTAGAGCCACCACATGGCAGCCGAGCGTAGCGCTTCAGCCCAGGTGGAGCCGCATCGTGCGCACGCCGCCGTCGGTGAGCAGCTCCACTATGCGGTCGCCCGCGGGCTTGCGCACCGAGATGCCGCAGTCGGGGCAGATGAAGGAGTAGAAGGTCGTCCGGTGGCTGCCGCCGATGGCCAGCCGCAGGTCGCCCGCGGTGAGCTCGAAGCTCGCCCGGCACTCGGTGCAGGAGGCCCGGAAGACCGCCTCTGGCGCCGGATCGCCGTCGGGGACGGGATCGTCCGCGCCGGAGGTGCCGGGTGCGTCCGCCCGGTCCGCCCGGTCGGCCGTGTCCGCGGTGTCCGTCATCGGTGCTCCCCGTCACTCACCGTAGGCCGCGAGGGCCTGGGAGGCCGCGTCCCGGGCGCTGGTGACCAGGTCGGCCGGGGAGACGATACGGCCGTCCCGGCCGAGCCGCAGCGCCAGCCGGCGCAGCGAACCCGGGTCGGGGGTGCGCAGGGTGATCCTCAGGCCGCCGTCGGGCAGTTCCTCGGCACGGTCGTGCGGGTAGTACTCGGCGACCCAGCGGCCGCCGGGCCCGACCTCGGCCACGACCTCCGGGTCGTCGCCCGCCGGCTGCACCAGACCCTGGGACAGGTCCCGGGGCTCGATGCGCGGCGGGTCGCTGGCCTCGTCCAGCAGCCGGATCTCGGCGACCCGGTCCAGCCGAAAAGTGCGCCGGTCCTCCGACAGGCGGCACCAGCCCTCGAAGTAGGTGTGGCCCACGGCGAAGAGCCGGATCGGGTCGACCTCGCGCTCGGTGAGCTCGTCCCGGGCCGGCGAGTAGTAGCGGATCCACAGCCTGCGGCGCTCGGCGATGGCCCGGTCGACGTCGGCGAAGACGCTGCCCTCGGACTCGAAGGTCACCGAGAGCCGTGACGAGGCACCGGCGGCCTCGCCCGCCGCTCCCTCGATCTTGGCGGTGGCACGCAGCAGCGCCTGCCGGTCGCTCTCGCGCAGCCCGGGCAGGTTGGCGACGGCGCGGGCGGCCACCAGCAGCGCGGCGGCCTCGTCGGCGGCCAGCCGCAGCGGCTGGGCGACGTCGTCCACGTTGTGCCACCAGATGCGCTCGCCGTCGGTGTCGATGTCGAGCAGGTCCCCGCCCCGGAAGCTGGTCCCGCACAGCGGGAGCACGTTGAGGTCGCCGATCAGCTCGGCCTCGGTGACCCCGAACGCACGGGCCACGTCGCTCACCCGGGCGCCGGGGCGCTCGCGCAGATACGTGACCAGGGACAGCATCCGGCGCGTCTGGTCGATCGCGTTCGCCATCTCGTCCTTCTCCCCCGCTCAGCCCTTGGCGACGGCGCGCAGCCGGTCCACCACGTCGGCCCGCAGCTCGGCGGGCTCCAGTACGACCACGTCCGGGCCGAACTCCACCAGCCAGGCGTCCAGTCCGTGTCCGTACGGGATCTCCAGCTCGTCCCAGTCCGCGTCCACCGGCAGCGTCTCCACCGCACGGGCCCGCAGCGGGTAGCCCGAGTCGCGGCGCAGCCGGATCCGGGCGGTCGCGGTCGCGCCCTCGCCGGCCCAGCTGGCCACGGCGGCCCGCACGTCCACGTGGTCGGGCACCTCGGCGGTGAAGGTACCGCTGCGGGTGCGCACCCGGCCGGTGATCCGGGAGAGCCGGAACACCCGGACGTCGCTGCGGTCGCGGTCCCAGCCGGCCAGGTACCAGTGGCCGCGCCAGCACTCCAGCGCCCAGGGCTCGACCTGGCGGGGCTCGGGGCGGACCGCGTTGGCCTTGCGGTAGTCGAAGGCGACCGGGCGGCGGTCGCGGGTGGCCAGCATCAGCGGCTCGAACGCCGGCTCGGGGGCCGGGATGCGCGGCTCCAGGGCGCTGTGCCCGGAGACGGCGGGATCGCGCGAGCCGGCGGCCGCGTCGGCGTCGGTGTCGTCGAAGGGCACTCCGGCGGCGCGCAGCTTCTGCAGGGCGCCACTGGCGGCCTCCGCGAGCCGGGCCTGCTGCCACACCTTGGCGGCCAGGCTCAGCGCGGCGGCCTCCTCGGCGTCCAGGGCGATCTCCGGAAGGCGGTTGCGGTCCCTGCGGGCGAGGTAGCCGATCTCGCCGTCGACGCTCTCCACGGTCTCGATGACCATGCCGAGTTCACGCAGGTCGTCCTTGTCCCGCTCGAACATGCGGTTGAACGCCTCGTCGGAACCGATCTCGTGATAGGCCTCGATGGAAGCGCGCAGCTCCCGCTTGCTGACCGGGCGCCGGGTGTTCATCAGGCACAGCGCCAGGTTCATCAGCCGCTCGGCCTTGGCAATGGCCACTCGACGCAACCTTCTTCCTGTTCGGCTCTCGATCGAGACCGTACCGCGACGGCGCCGCCCGGCAAAAGCGAATGCGGCCTGCTCGCCGGGGGTCCCGGGGGAACGGACGGGGACACGGCGGAGCCCCCGCGGCACCGGCAGTGCCGGCGCGGCGGGGGCTCCACTGCGCGAAGGACGCCCTACGGTCCGTCAGACGGAGAGCAGGTCCACGACGAAGATCAGGGTCTCGCCCGGCTTGATGGCCGGCGTCGGGCTCTGGTTGCCGTAGGCGAGGTGCGCCGGGATCGTCAGCTGACGACGGCCGCCGACCTTCATGCCCTGCACGCCCTGGTCCCAGCCCTTGATGACGCGGCCGCCACCGAGGGGGAAGGTGAAGGGCGAGTTGCGGTTCCAGCTGGCGTCGAACTCCTCGCCGGTGCTGAAGGCGACGCCCACGTAGTGGACCGTGACGTTCTGTCCGGACTTGGCCTCGGCGCCGTCGCCCTCCCAGATGTCCTTGATCTCCAGGTCGGCCGGGGGCTCGCCGCCCGGGAAGTCGATCTCGGGCTTGTCGATGCTCACGTACGTGCTCCTCTTGATATTGCGGACAACCTGCACAGTCTTACACCACGGCGAGGATGTCGACCGCGAAGACCAGCGTGGAGTTGGCGGGAATCCCGCTCTGCGCCTTGTTGCCGTACCCCAGGTCCGGCGGCACGACGAGCAGCACGCGGCTGCCGGTCTTCTTGCCGACCAGGCCCTGCTGCCAGCCCTTGATGACCTGCTGGAGCGAGAACGAGGCGAGCTGGCTGCGGGAGTACGTGGAGTCGAACTCCTTGCCGCCGTCCCACAGGACGCCCTTGTACTGCACGAGCAGGTTGTCGGCGGCCTTCACCGCGGGGCCGGTGCCCTCGATGACGTAGTCGGACACCAGCTTGGCCGGCGCGGCGCCCTTGGGGACGTCGATCGACGGCGCCTGGCCGTCGGTGTTGGTTCCGACCTTCGGCAGCGCGGCGTCGCTCTGCGGCACGGCCTTGCCCTGCGCGGAGCTCTTGGCGCCGAAGGTGTTCACCACGTCGACGACGAAGACGAGGGTGTCGGTGCCCTTGATGCCGGCCTGGGAGTTGCCCTGGGCGCCGTAGCCGAGGGCCGGCGGGATGGCCAGCTCGACGCGGTCGCCGACCTTCTTGCCCACCAGGGCCTTGTCCCAGCCGGGGATGACCTGCCCGACGCCGATCGGGAAGACGGCCGGCGCGCCGCGGTCGTAGGAGTTGTCGAAGACCTTGGCGGTGCTCCAGATCTGGCCGAGATAGTTCGCCTGGAGGTAGTCGCCGCTGGCGACCACGGCGCCGGTGCCCTGGATGACGGTCTTGACCGCCAGGTCGCTGCTCGGGTTGCCGGACCCCTTGGCGACGGTCGGCTTCTCGCCGAACTTCGTGCCGGCGGTGATGTCCGGCACCGGACCGCTGACGATCTTGACGTCCGCCGCGGGGGCCGAGGCGGAACCCGATGGGGAGGCGCCGGGCTTGACCTTGTCGGACTTGTCGTCACCGCAGCCCGCGAGCGTGAGCAGGCCGGCGGGCACGGCGAGGAGGAGAGAACGTCGGCGCACAGGGATCCCCATCAGGTCGATCTTGTGTATCTGGCGTGCGCGCCACTCTACGGCGTGCGTGGGGCCCCGTACGAACACCGACGGGGCCCCGCGCCTGCCTTCACGCTCTTGTGCTACATCCCGGCGATCAGCTTCTCCACCCGGTCGTCGACGGACCGGAAGGGGTCCTTGCACAGCACCGTGCGCTGCGCCTGGTCGTTGAGCTTCAGGTGCACCCAGTCGACCGTGAAGTCGCGCCGCTGCTCCTGGGCGCGGCGGATGAAGTCGCCGCGCAGCCGGGCCCGGGTGGTCTGCGGGGGCACCGACTTGGCCTCGAAGATCTTGAGGTCGTTGCAGATCCGCTTGGCCTGACCCCGCTTCTCCAGCAGGTAGTAGAGCCCGCGGCGACGGTGGATGTCGTGGTAGGCGAGGTCTATCTGCGCGATGCGCGGATGCGACATGGTGATGTTGTCGCGGGCCCGGTACCGCTCGATCAGGCGGTACTTCATCACCCAGTCGATCTCGGTGCCGATCCGGTCCAGATCACCGCTGCCGATCGACTCCAGGGCGCGTCCCCACAGTTCGAGGACCTGCTCGATGACGCCGCTGCGGATGCCGCGACGCTCGCAGAAGTCCACCGCCTTGGAGTAGTACTCCTCCTGGATCTCCAGGGCGGAGGCCTCCCGGCCGGAGGCGAGGCGCACCTTGCGCTGTCCCGTTATGTCGTGGGAGACCTCGCGGATCGCCCGGATCGGGTTCTCCAGCGTGAGGTCCCGCATGACGGTGCCCGCCTCGATCATGCGCAGCACCAGGTCGGTCGCGCCGACCTTGAGCAGCATGGTCGTCTCGGACATGTTGGAGTCGCCGACGATGACGTGCAGGCGCCGGTAGCGCTCGGCGTCGGCGTGCGGCTCGTCCCGGGTGTTGATGATGGGCCGGGAGCGCGTGGTGGCGGAGCTGACGCCCTCCCAGATGTGCTCGGCGCGCTGGCTGACGCAGAAGACCGCGCCGCGCGGGGTCTGCAGCACCTTGCCGGCGCCGCAGATCAGCTGCCGGGTGACCAGGAAGGGGATGAGGATGTCCGCGAGGCGGGAGAACTCCCCGTGGCGGGCGACGAGATAGTTCTCGTGGCAGCCGTAGGAGTTGCCGGCGGAGTCGGTGTTGTTCTTGAAGAGGTAGACATCGCCCGCGATGCCCTCCTCGTGCAGGCGCCGTTCGGCGTCCACGAGGAGCCCTTCGAGAATGCGCTCACCCGCCTTGTCGTGGGTGACCAGTTCCGTCACGTTGTCACACTCGGGAGTGGCGTACTCCGGGTGGGACCCCACGTCGAGGTAGAGGCGGGCGCCATTGCGGAGGAAGACGTTGCTGCTGCGACCCCATGACACGACACGGCGGAAGAGGTACCGCGCCACCTCGTCCGGGGACAGACGCCGCTGTCCCCGGAACGTGCACGTGACGCCGTACTCGTTCTCCAGCCCGAAAATGCGGCGGTCCATGCTGAGACCTTACGCCTGATGCGTGGAGCTCAAACCGTCTTGGGCCGCGGCGATTCGATCTTTTTCTGTCCCGCTTGCCGGGTTTGGAAGGCGCAACGGGCGGCCGCCGGCCAGCAGGACCGCCAGCGCGGCCAGTCCGCCCGCCCCCGCGACCGTGAACGCCGCCACGGCTCCGCCGTACTGGGCGGCCGGTCCCGAGGCTGCGGTGCCGACCGCCGCGCCGACACCGAACGCGGTGACGATCCATGAGAACGCCTCGGTGACGGTGCCCGCCGGGGCGTGCCGGTCCACGACCACGAACGCACAGGCCAGCGAGGGCGCCAGGAACAGTCCGGACAGCGCCGCGAGGGCGGTCAGCGAAGCCACCCCGGGCACCAGGGCGAGCGGCAGGTAGCCGACCGCCAGGCCCGCCATCAGCAGCCGCAGCCTGCGCTCGGGCACCCCCGGCCACTGCCGGGCGCCGTACACGACGCCACCCACCAGGGCACCGAATCCGGTGCCGGACAGCACATAGCTGGAGACCATCCCGCCGCCGTGGTCGTCGGCGTAGGCGACGGCGGCCACCGCGATGGAACCGAGCGCCAGGCCGACGAAGAAGAAGGAGGCGACCAGCACGACGATGCCGCGCGAGCGCAACGGCCCGAGCCAGTCCGGGACCCGCGGCTGCGAGCGCCACGCCCGCGAGGGCGGCGAGACGACCACGCTGACCGCCCCCGCCACACCCACGGCCGCGATCCACAACAGCGCGGCCGCCTCGGAGAAGCCGGCCACCAGCAGGGTCACCAGCAGCGGCCCGACCGCGAACATGACCTCCTGCGCGGCGGCGTCGAGGGCGTAGGCCGCGTGGACCCGGTCGGGCCGCTCGAGCACCCCGGGCCACAGCGCCCGCAGTCCGCCCTCCAGCGGCGGGGTGAAGAAGCCGGCGACGAGCATGGCGACGTAGGCCAGGGGCAGCGGGCGGAGCCCGGCCAGCGCGAAGACGGCCATCCCGGCGGCCGAGGCGAGCGCGGCGGGCAGCATCACGCGGGGCTGACCGAGCCGGTCGACGGCCCTGCCCAGCAGCGGCTGGCCGACGGCGTTGGCGATTCCGTAGACCGCGGACAGCGCGCCGGCGAGGGCGAAGTCAGCGCCCTGGGACCGGGTGAGGAGCACGATCCCCAGCGCGGCCGTGGCGTTGGGCAGGCGGCCGACGAGGGTACCGGCCAGCAGCCGCATCGCGTGCGGCGCGCGCAGCAGGTCCGCGTAACCCGTCGCCATGGGCGCCCCCTCGTCTAGTTGTACGTATAACGTCCTGGGTCATACGTACCATGGCCGCAGTCCGCGGGTCCAGCCGTGGCACCGGTCGAGCAAGGCGAGCAAAGAACGAGAGGGGCCCCCACGGTGACCGACACAGCGCGTCCGACCTCCCGGGACGTCGCGCGGGCCGCGGGGGTCTCACAGGCCACGGTCTCCCTCGTACTCGGCGGCAAATGGCGCGGCCGGGTCTCCGAGCGCACCGCCGACACCGTCCGCGCGCACGCCCGCGAGCTCGGCTACCGGCCCAACATCGCCGCGCGCAACCTGCGCCTGGGCCGGACCCGGACCGCCCTGCTGGTCGTGCCCTCGATCACCAACGAGTACTTCGCGCGGATCTACACCGGCGCCGCCCGCGTGGCCGAGGAGAACGGCTTCGGCGTCGTGCTCTACCCCTCCCCCGAGGGCGTCGGCCCGGCCCGGGACCCCTTCGGCTCGGCCCAGGCCGCGCTGGACGGCATCATCGCCTCCTCCATGGCCGCCGACGCGCTCGCCGCGATCGGGGAGGGCGGACTGCCCCTGGTCATGCTGGACGCGGACCCCGCGGAACCCGGGCCCGCCGCCACCGTCAACCTCGCCATCGCCGACGGGATGCGGCAGATCGCCCACCACGTAAGGGCCCTCGGCCACCGCCCGGAACGGGTCGCCCACCTCGCCGCCGCGATCGACACCTGGACCTTCCGGGTCCGTGCCCAGGCCCTCGCCGAAGTCCTCGGGACCACTCCCGCCACCGAGCACTCCGCCCTGGACCCCGAGGCCGCCCGGCAGGCCACCGAGCGCCTGCTCGCCCGCCCCGGCGCCCCTCCGACCATGGTGGTCTGCGACGACGACGTCCTCGCGGTCGGCGCCTGCAAGGCCCTGCGGCGCCTCGGGCTGCGGGTCCCCGACGACGTCTCGGTGACCGGCTACGACGACTTCGCGCTGGCCACCGCGATCGAACCGGAACTCACCACGGTCCGGCTGCCCGCCGAGGCGGTCGGCGCCGGCGGTATGACCGCCCTGCTGGACGCCCTGGCGGGCCGCCCGGCCACCGGCGCCGAACTCCCCGTCCGGTTGGTCGTCCGCGGGTCCACCGCCCCTCCACGGGACGCCTGAGGGCGCGCACGCGAACGCCCCGGCCACCGCTGGGCGGCCGGGGCGTTCGGCGAGGCGCGGGGACGTACGGACTTCACACGTCCTCGTCGAGCTCCGGAAGGTCGTCGTCATCGTCGGTCGTGGTGGCGGGCGCGGCCTTGTCGGACGTGCCGGCCGTACCGCTTGCGCCGTCCTCCTCCAGCAACCGCGACAGCTGCCGGCCGAGGATGCGCTTGAACTTGCGCTGCTGCGGCCGCGTGCGGTCCAGCACCGCCACTTCCAGCTGCTCCGCCGTGAGCTGCCGGTCGCTGCCGTTGTTGTCCCGGCTCAGGGACTCCACCGCCAGCTTCAGCGCCTCCGCGAGGGTCATGCCGTCACGGTGCCGCTGGTCGAGATAGGTGCCGATCTGGTCGGAGTTGCCGCCGACCGCCACGGCACCGTGCTCGTCGACGATCGAGCCGTCGTGCGGCAGCCGGTAGATCTGGTCCTCGGAGGGGTCGGAACCCACCTCCGCGACGATCAGCTCCACCTCGTACGGCTTCTCGCCGACGCTGGAGAAGATGGTGCCCAGGGTCTGGGCGTACACGTTCGCCAGGCCGCGGGCGGTCACGTCGTCACGGTCGTAGGTGTAACCGCGCAGATCGGCGTAGCGCACCCCGCCGATCCGCAGGTTCTCGAACTCGTTGTACTTGCCCACCGCGGCGAAGGCGATGCGGTCGTAGATCTCGCTGACCTTGTGCAGTGCGCGGGACGGGTTCTCGGCGATGAAGACGATGCCGTCGGTGTACTGCAGAACGACGACGCTGCGCCCGCGCGCGATGCCCTTGCGGGCGAACTCGGCGCGGTCGGCCATGGCCTGCTGGGGTGAGACATAGAACGGCGTCGACACCGGCTATCCGTCCCTTTCTGTCGAGTGCGGGTGCATCTGAGGACGTCCGGGCTCAGAGCAGCTCGGCGCGCGGGCCGTCGGGCTGCTCCATCCGCCGCTCATGGACGGCGCGGACGATCTCCTGGCTCTCGGAGTCGGTGAGCCTGCGGAAGCCGTCCTCGGTGATGACCGTGACGATCGGGTAGATGCGGCGTGCCAGATCGGGACCACCGGTCGCCGAGTCGTCGTCCGCCGCGTCGTAGAGCGCCTGGACGACCAGGGTGGTGGCCTGGTCGGCGGTGAGGTCGGACTTGTAGAGCTTCTTCAGCGCACCGCGGGCGAAGACCGAGCCGGAACCGGTGGCGGCGAAGCCGTGCTCCTCGGAGCGGCCGCCGGTCACGTCGTAGGAGAAGATCCGGCCCTTCTCGCGGTCGGTGTCGTACCCGGCGAAGAGCGGCACCACGGCCAGGCCCTGGAGCGCCATGCCGAGGTTGCTCCGGATCATGGTCGACAGGCGGTTCGCCTTGCCCTCCAGGGAGAGGACGTCGCCCTCGATCTTCTCGTAGTGCTCCAGCTCGAGCTGGAAGAGCTTGACCATCTCCACGGCCAGGCCCGCCGTGCCCGCGATGCCCACCGCCGAGTACTCGTCGGCGGGGAACACCTTCTCGATGTCGCGCTGCGCGATGATGTTGCCCATGGTGGCGCGCCGGTCACCGGCGAGCACCACGCCGCCGGCGAACGTCGCCGCGACGATCGTGGTGCCGTGCGGCAGCTCGATGGCTCCCTGCACGGGCGGCAGCGGACGGTTGCCCGGGAGCAGCGCCGGCGAGTGCGCGTCCAGGAAATCCACGAACGACGACGAACCGGGCGTCAGGAAGGCAGCTGGTAGACGCCCGGTGCTACGAGTGTTGGCTTCCACACGTTTCCTTCCACGTAGGCGGCCGCCCGCCGTATGACGTCGGGCCGATCCTTCAACTGCCCCAGCGCGGCATTGCAGCTGAAGCACAGTACGCCACGGACCCTACCCGTCCCGTGGTCGTGATCCACATGTTCCGCCGGGGCATCCAGACAAATACAGCAGATCCCGAACTGCTCGACGACCATGGCGTCCCGCTCTGCCTCGGTCATCCCGTACTTTTTCCTGAGGTGCCGCACTCGACCCTCCGCCGCACGGCATGTCTTGCAGTAAGTGGTCAAACCGTCGGCGGCGCTGCTGTTGCGCGTCCATTCCGAATGCGGCTTGGCCTCCTCGCACCGGGGACAACGCTTGTGGCCCAGCGGCACCTTGTGTTTCTCGCGAACAGTGCGACCCCGGGCCTCCTGGCGCTGCCGGTAGTACTCCGCTGAGCACTCCCGGCAGTACGCCTGGAGCCCGTCCCGCATGGACCTATTGCCGGCAAAGGCGTCCCTCGACAATATCCGCTTGCACCGCGAGCACTTTTTCGCCTGATGCAATTCGGACATTTAAGGACTACTCGCCACCCTTCTGAACAAAGCTCCGCACGAAATCCTCGGCATTCTCTTCGAGCACATCATCGATTTCGTCGAGCACGGAGTCCACGTCGTCCGACAGCTTCTCCTGCCGGTCCTTGAGGTCGGAGGTGCCCTGCGCGTCCTGCGCGGTCTCCTCGACCTCCTCGGTCGAACGCGTGGCCTTCTGCTGTCCGCCGCCGGTGTCCTTGGTAGCCATGTGTCCCTCACCCCGCTCGGTTCCATGTCCTACAAGATCAGACCCTACAAGGAGGGCCTGACATCGGCCCCTGGTATTGGGCAACGTCCGGGGGCCACCCCGATGATTCCCGGTTCGGGAGGATTTCAGCCCTGCTCAGCCGCCCGACAGGATCCGCACCAGCTCCTCCGCCGTGCGGCAGCGGTCCAGCAGTTCCTTGACGTGGTTGCGCGTGCCGCGCAGCGGCTCCAGGGTGGGCACCCGCTGCAGGGAGTCACGACCGGGCAGGTCGAAGATCACCGAGTCCCAGGAGGCCGCGGCGACGTCGTCCGCGTACTGTTCGAGGCAGCGCCCGCGGAAGTAGGCCCGTGTGTCCTCCGGGGGCTTGCCCACGGCCCGGTCGACCTCTTCGTCGGTCAGCAGCCGCTGGATGCGTCCGCGCGCGGCCAGACGGTTGTACAGGCCCTTCTCGGGGCGCACGTCCGCGTACTGCAGGTCGACCAGGTGCAGGCGCGCCGCGTCCCACTCCAGGTTGTCCCGGCGGCGGTAGCCCTCCATGAGTTCCCGCTTGGCGACCCAGTCCAGCTCGCGGGACAGGCTCATCGGGTCGCTCTCGAGCCGGTTGAGCACGTCCTCCCACCGGCCGAGGACGTCCTTGGTCTGCTCGTCGGCGTCCGTGCCGAAGCGGTCCTCGACGTACTTGCGGGCGAGCTCGCAGTACTCCATCTGGAGCTGGACCGCGGTGAGGGTGCGGCCGCTGCGCAGCGTGACCAGCCGGCGCAGCGTGGGGTCGTGGCTGACCTGGTGCAGGGTGCGGACCGGCTGGTCGACGGCGAGGTCGACGTTGATGAAGCCGTCCTCGATCATCGACAGCACCAGGGCGGTGGTGCCGAGCTTGAGGTAGGTCGAGAGCTCCGCGAGGTTGGCGTCGCCGATGATCACGTGGAGCCGGCGGTACTTCTCGGCGTCGGCGTGCGGCTCGTCCCGGGTGTTGATGATCGGCCGTTTGAGGGTGGTCTCCAGGCCGACCTCGACCTCGAAGTAGTCCGCGCGCTGGCTGATCTGGAAGCCGTGGTCGTGGCCGTCCTGTCCGATGCCGACCCGTCCGGCGCCGGTGACCACCTGGCGCGAGACGAAGAAGGGCGTCAGGTGGCGCACGATGTCCGAGAAGGGGGTCTCCCGCTTCATCAGGTAGTTCTCGTGCGTGCCGTAGGACGCGCCCTTGTTGTCGGTGTTGTTCTTGTACAGATGGATGGGCTGGGCGCCGGGAAGCTGGGCGGCCCGCTCGGCGGCCTCGGCCATGATGCGCTCGCCGGCCTTGTCCCACAGCACCGCGTCGCGGGGGTTGGTGACCTCCGGCGAGCTGTACTCCGGGTGGGCGTGGTCGACGTAGAGCCGGGCACCGTTGGTGAGGATCACATTGGCCAGGCCGATGTCCTCGTCGGTGAGCTGGCTGGAGTCCGCGGCCTCGCGGGCAAGGTCGAAGCCGCGGGCGTCCCGCAGTGGATTCTCCTCCTCGAAGTCCCAGCGGGCGCGGCGCGCCCGGTGCATCGCCGCCGCGTAGGCGTTGACGACCTGGGACGAGGTGAGCATGGCATTGGCGTTCGGGTGGCCCGGGACGGAGATCCCGTACTCCGTCTCGATGCCCATTACTCGCCGTACGGTCATGCGGCCCTCCTTGCCCGGCTCCGGGCCGTGCCGGCCCGGTCGCTCAAGTACCGCCCCGCACATGGCCCTCGGGCGGTACCGATGAGCCTAGAACGCGATGACGGTGGTGGGGAGATCATTACGCGCTTTCTTGGGTTATGCCGGGGTGAAACACTCCGGCTGCGGGTGCCCCTGCGTGGGCACCCGCAGCCGGAGGGTGGTCGCGTTACAGGTACTGACCCGTATTGGCGACGGTGTCGATGGAGCGACCGGTGTCGGCGCCCTGCTTGCCGGTGACGAGCGTGCGGATGAAGACGATCCGCTCGCCCTTCTTTCCGGAGATGCGGGCCCAGTCGTCCGGGTTGGTGGTGTTGGGCAGGTCCTCGTTCTCCTTGAACTCGTCCACGCAGGCGGCGAGCAGGTGGGAGACGCGCAGGCCCCGCTGGTTGTGGTCGAGGAAGGCCTTGATCGCCATCTTCTTGGCCCGGTCCACGATGTTCTGGATCATGGCGCCGGAGTTGAAGTCCTTGAAGTACAGGACCTCCTTGTCACCGTTGGCGTAGGTGACCTCCAGGAAGCGGTTCTCCTCGGACTCCGAGTACATCCGCTCCACCACCGACTGGATCATGGCGTCGACGGTGGCCTCGGCGGACTCGCCGTGCTCCGACAGGTCCTCCCCGTGCAGCGGCAGGGTCGCGACCAGGTACTTGGAGAAGATGTCCTTGGCCGCCTCGGCGTCCGGCCGCTCGATCTTGATCTTCACGTCCAGGCGGCCGGGCCGCAGGATCGCGGGGTCGATCATGTCCTCGCGGTTGGAGGCGCCGATGACGATGACGTTCTCCAGCCCCTCGACGCCGTCGATCTCGGCGAGCAGCTGCGGGACGATGGTGTTCTCCACGTCCGAGCTGACACCGGACCCACGGGTCCGGAACAGCGACTCCATCTCGTCGAAGAAGACGATGACGGGGGTGCCCTCGCTGGCCTTCTCCCTCGCACGCTGGAAGACCAGGCGGATCTGCCGCTCGGTCTCGCCGACGTACTTGTTCAGCAGCTCGGGGCCCTTGATGTTCAGGAAGTAGCTCTTGCCCTGGGGCTGCCCGGTGACCTCGGCGACCTTCTTGGCAAGGGAGTTGGCGACCGCCTTGGCGATCAGGGTCTTCCCGCAGCCGGGGGGGCCGTAGAGGAGCACGCCCTTGGGCGGGCGGAGCTCGTACTCCTTGAACAGCTCGGCGTGCAGGTAGGGCAGTTCGACCGCGTCCCGGATCTGCTCGATCTGGTTCCGCAGGCCGCCGATCTGGCGGTAGTCGATGTCGGGGACCTCTTCGAGGACGAGCTCCTCGACCTCGCTCTTGGGCACCCGCTCGTAGACGTATCCCGAGCGCGGTTCGAGCAGCAGGGCGTCGCCGGCCCGCAGGGCGCCGTCGAGCAGCGGCTCGGCGAGCCGCACCACCCGCTCCTCGTCCGTGTGCCCGATGACCAGGGCCCGCTCGCCGTCCTCGAGGATCTCCTTGAGGGTGACGATGTCTCCGACGCGCTCGAACTCCATGGCCTCGACCACGTTGAGCGCCTCGTTGAGCATGAGTTCCTGGCCGCGCCGGAGGTCCTCCAGCTCGACCGACGGACTGACGTTCACCCGCAGCTTGCGGCCGCCGGTGAAGATGTCCGCCGTCCCGTCGTCGTTCGCCTGCAGGAACACGCCGAATCCGGCGGGGGGCTGTGCCAGCCGGTCCACCTCTTCCTTGAGGGCCACGATCTGGTCGCGGGCCTCGCGGAGGGTGTTGGCCAGCCGCTCGTTCTGAGCGGAGACACCCGCAAGATTGGTCTGCAGCTCGACGATCCGCTCCTCGAGAATCCTCGTGTGCCGCGGAGAGTCGGCGAGCTTACGTCGCAGGACGGCGATCTCCTGCTCAAGAAAGGCGACCTGGCTCATGGGGTCTTCCGATCCACGAGCGGGTCGGCCGCCACGGTTGATGTCGTCGTCGTGGGCCGCCACGGTCCTCACCTCCTCCAAGGGGAGCTGGACGCTTCCAGACCCTACCTGGGCCAGTAGGGGTTGAAACCCCTAGATCACAAAGACGTCCGGAGTGTGTCCGATCTTCACCCTTGCGCACGTCCTCGTGCCAGGGAGATACCCAGCCATCACCATCCGAAAGCGGCCGGTTGTATCGTCGGTTCGGTCAACGCCCGTCAGGGGCGGTCCCTTCCCGAACGATGAACGGCAGGCGAGATACCCGTGAGCGACGAAGTCGTCGAGGCGCTTGAGGTCTGGATCGATCAGGACCTGTGCACCGGTGACGGCATCTGTGTGCAGTACGCGCCCGAGGTCTTCGAGCTGGACATCGACGGGCTCGCCTACGTCAAGGGTGATGACAACGAGCTGCGTCAGGCCCCTGGGGCCTCCGCCCCGGTGCCCCTGCCGTTGCTGACCGATGTGGTGGATTCGGCCAGGGAATGTCCTGGCGAATGTATTCATGTACGTCGGGTTTCGGACAGTGTAGAGCTGTACGGACCCGCCGCGGAGTGATCTGTCACACGCTGTTCGCCGGCGGTCCCGGGACCTCGTAGTAGGTGCCGGACCGCCACTCCCAGCTGTAGTCCCGCGTCTGGTCGGGGCAGCAGCGCGGGATGTCGTCCGAGGAGTAGCCGAGGACCGTGGCGCGAACCTTTCGGCCCTCGATCCGCAGGTCCTTGAAGGACCGCTGCTCCTTGGGGTCGACCAGGGTCTCCACGATCCGCGGCGCGGCACCGGCCGCGGCGTCCGGCCCGAGCACGTACAGACCGCTGGGCGGCGTACCCGTCTCGGAGTGGCAGCGCGCGACCGCGACCGTCTCCGGGCGCCCGTCCCCGTCCAGGTCGCCGGAGGCCCGGCCGACCACGTCCACCGGCGCGCCCGCGCAGTTCATCGGGTAATGGGCGGCCTTCGGGTCGGGCGGGAGCACGGTCGCGACGCCGGCCTTGGCACCGACGACCGGCCGCTTCGCGGTGGAGGCCCCGGCGGGCTGCACCACCGCGGCGCTGCCTATGACGGCGGCGATGACCGCGGCCGTGGTGATCCAGTGCACCGAACGGGCCCGGGTGTGCGGAAGGGCCTGCCCTGCGGTTGGCTGCACGCGCCTGTCTCCTGTGGAGTTGGTCGAGCGGGGTGGCCAGCATGCTGCCACAGCGCACACGGCGCCGGTACGACCGGGTCCCGTGTGTCGCGGATCTCTTATCGGTACGTCATATGACGTATGTGACAGGAGACAACAGCGGGGACACGAAAAGCGCCGCCGCCGGAATCCCGGCGGCGGCGCTCTCGTGGTGTGCGGTCACTCTGTCGTGTCGGCTGCCTCGGCTGTCTCGGCTGCCTGGCCCGGCTCGACGGCCTCGGTCGCCTCAGCGGCCTTGGCGGCGCGGCCCGCCGCGCGCCCGGCGCCCGGGCCGGTGTAGTCCTCGCCGTACGCGCCCGGCGCGGGGCGCCTGCGCCGGAGCGGGGGCTCCACTCCGTCCGCCAGCCGGCGGGCGGTCAGCAGGAACCCGGTGTGCCCGATCATCCGGTGGTCCGGACGCACCGCGAGGCCCTCGACGTGCCAGGTGCGCACCATCGTCTCCCAGGCGGACGGCTCGTTGAACGTGCCGTGCTCGCGGATCGCCTCGACGGTGCGGGCCAGCTGCGTGGTCGTCGCGACGTAGGCGCACAGGATGCCGCCGGGCACCAGGGCCTTGGAGACGGCCTCGAGGCACTCCCAGGGAGCGAGCATGTCCAGGATGACGCGGTCGACGTCGACGTCGCTGAGGTTGTCCTGCAGATCGCCGACGGTGAGCTGCCACGCGGGGTGCGGGCCGCCGAAGTAGCGCTCCACGTTCTGCGTCGCGATCTCGGCGAAGTCGGCGCGGCGCTCGTACGAGTGCAGCATCCCCTCGTCACCGACGGCCCGCAGCAGGAACATGCTGAGCGAGCCGGAGCCCACGCCGGCCTCCACGACGCGCGCGCCGGTGAAGATGTCGGCCATGGACAGGATCTGCCCCGCGTCCTTGGGGTAGACCACGGCGGCGCCGCGGGGCATGGACAGGACGTAGTCGGGGAGCAGGGGGCGCAGCGCGAGGTAGGCGACGTTTCCCGTGGTTCGGACCACACTGCCCTCGGGGGCGCCGATCAGCTCGTCGTGCGGGAACGACCCCTTGTGGGTGTGGAAGTTCTTCCCGGCTTCGAGCGTGAACGTGTAGTGGCGTCCCTTGGGATCGGTGAGCTGGACCTGGTCCCCGACCTTGAAGGGCCCGCGACGGCGGGCGGCACCGGTCGGTTCGGACATGCGCCCCAGCCTACCGGTCTTTTCCGGGGGCTCCGTTCGCCTCCGCGGCGCCCCGTGCCTCAGGCCGACGCGGTGGGCCGGGCCATGGCGGCGAGGAACGCCTTCTCGACGTCCGCGGTGGACAGCACGCCGTAGATCTCACCGGAGTTCTCCACCACCAGGTACTCCGTGGCCGGCGTCGCCCTCAGTGTGTCCAGCAGGTCCTCCCCCGCGAGTTCCGCGGAAACCTTCATGCCCGGCTTGATGTCCTGCGCGAGCCCCGAGACGGCGACCCAGGGGCGCCGGTGCTCGGGCACGCCGACGATCGCGGCCTCGCGGACCACGGCGGTGGGGGTGCCGTGGCCGTCCACGACGACGAGCGCGCGGGCCCCGGCCTCGTTGGCACGTCGCAGGGCTTCGGAGAGCGGGGTGTCGGAGGCCACGGGCAGGGCGCGCCGGGTGAGCGTCCGCGCCTGGAGCTCGGGGAGGTGCTCGCGCAGCCGGGCCATGCGCAGGGCGTTGCCCGCGCCGGTCCAGATGATCGCGGCGAGGATGGCGGCGAGCAGCGCGTCGGTGAGGGAGTCGAACCCGGTGGCGTCGCCGGTGCCGTCGCTGAGGCCGCCCGCGTACGACAGCAGGGGCAGCCCGACCAGGACCGCGAGGGCGAGGAAGCGCCCGATCCACGCGGCGGCGACGGTGCCGGTCATGGGCTTGCCGGTGATCTTCCAGACCACCGCGCGCAGCATGCGTCCGCCGTCCAGCGGGAGCCCCGGCAGCAGGTTGAACGCCGCGACGAGGAGGTTGCTGATCATCAGCCCGGCGAGCAGCACGCCCGGCACCGTGCCCGGGTCCACGCCCTGCATGCCGAGGTAGAACACCCCGGCCAGGACGAGCGAGAGCAGCGGCCCGATGAAGGCGAGGACGAACTCCCGCCCCGGGGTGTCGGACTCCTTCTCGATCTCCGAGACGCCGCCGAAGAACTGGAGCTGGATGCGGCGCACCGGCAGTCCGAAGCGGAGCGCCGCGACGGTGTGGGCGAGTTCGTGCACCAGGACGGAGGCGTAGAAGGCCACCGCGAAGAAGAGCGAGACGAGGTAGCGGACGGCGCCGAGTTCGGGCAGGACGCGGTCGAGTTGACCGCCGAAGACCCAGGTGATCAGGGCCGCGACCAGGAACCAGCTCGGGGCGACGTACACGGGCACACCGAAGATGCGGCCCATGAGGATGCCGCCGCCGGGGCCGGCGGGGCGTTTGCCGGTGCCGCCGTCGGCTCCGGGAGTCTGCTCGCCGCCGTCAGGCGGCTGCTGGCTCTCGCTCACTGGTTCCCCTCGTTTTGCTGTCGGTCCGACGTCGATGGTATTGCCCGGCTGCCCGGAGCCGACACCGGCTGTCGGTGCGACCCCATAGGGTCCTGCCATGGGCACCAGCATCGAACCCGTTCCGCCGACGCCGCCGAGGCCGCCGGCCGCTCCTTCGTCGTTGTCGCCGTCGCGCGCCGCCGACTTCATGCGGTGCCCCCTGCTGTACCGGCTGCGCGTGATCGACAAGCTGCCGGAGAAGCCGAGTCCGGCCGCCGCGCGGGGCACGGTGGTGCACGCGGTGCTGGAGCGGCTCTTCGACACACCGGCCCCCGAGCGCACGGCCGAGCGGGCGCGGGCGATGGTGCCCGGGCAGTGGCAGCGGCTGCTGGAGGAGCGCCCCGAGCTGTCGGAGCTGTTCTCCGCCGAGGAGGAGCAGCAGCTGGCGGAGTGGCTGGAGGGGGCCGCCGGGCTGGTGGAGCGCTGGTTCTCGCTGGAGGACCCGACGCGGCTGGAGCCCGCCGAGCGCGAGCTGTACGTGGAGACCGAGCTGGAGTCGGGGCTGACGCTGCGCGGCTACATCGACCGGCTCGACGTGGCCCCGGCCTCCGGCGACCTGCGGGTGGTGGACTACAAGACCGGCAAGGCCCCGCGCCCGGAGTACGCGGACGAGGCGCTGTTCCAGATGAAGTTCTACGCGCTGGTGCTGTGGCGGCTGCGCGGGGTGGTGCCGCGCCGGCTGCAGCTGGTGTACCTCGGCAGCGGCGAGGTGATGACGTACGACCCGTCGGAGGAGGACCTGCTGGCGGTGGGGCGCAAGCTGGAGGCGCTGTGGCAGGCGATCCGGCGGGCCACCGAGTCCGGCGACTGGCGTCCGCGTCCGAGCCGGCTGTGCGACTGGTGCGACCACCAGGCGATCTGCCCGTCGTTCGGCGGCACTCCCCCGCCGTACCCGCTGGCGGTGGTGGGGAAGAATGGGGATTCCTGAGCTGAGGAGATCACGTGGCCATTCGCGTTCTGCTGGTCGATGACCAGCCGCTGCTGCGCACCGGTTTCCGGATGATCCTGGAGGCGGAGCCGGAACTCGCGGTGGTGGGCGAGGCGGGGGACGGGCAGCAGGCGCTGGAGCAGGTGCGGGCACTGCAGCCGGACGTCGTGCTGATGGACATCCGCATGCCGCGGATGGACGGGGTGGAGGCCACCCGCCAGATCACCGGACCCGGCCGGGACGGCCCGGCGAAGGTGCTGGTGCTGACCACCTTCGACCTGGACGAGTACGTGGTCGAGGCGCTGCGCGCGGGTGCCAGCGGCTTTCTGCTGAAGGACGCCCCGGCGCACGAACTGGTGCAGGCGATCCGGGTCGTCGCGGCGGGCGAGGCGATGCTCGCGCCGAGTATCACGCGGCGGCTGCTGGACAAGTACGCGGGCCGGCTGCCGTCGGGCGAGGAGCCTGTGCCGCAGGCGCTGCACACGCTGACCGACCGTGAGGTCGAGGTGCTGAAGCTGGTCGCGCGGGGGCTGTCGAACGCCGAGATCGCGGCGGAGCTGTTCGTGAGCGAGACGACGGTCAAGACCCATGTGGGCCACGTGCTGACGAAGCTGGCGCTGCGCGACCGGGTGCAGGCGGCGGTGTACGCGTACGAAAGCGGTCTGGTGCGCCCCGGGGCGCAGTAGTCGTCCCCCGGATGGGGCGGGGGACGTCCGGTCTGTCGGGGACCGGAGGTGCCGGACGGGTCAGCCGGCCTGCGCGACCTTCTGGATCTCCCAGAAGCGGAAGACGGTGGACGGGTCGAGCGTCCACTCCAGGCCGTTCACGGTGTCCTTCGCGGCCACGTACTGCTTGCCCTGCCACAGCGGGATGATCGGCACGTCGTCGGCGACCGTGTCCTGCAGCTCTTCGAAGTCCGTGGTGGTGGAGGCGCGGGCGGCCTCGGCAGCGGTGCGCGGGATGAGTTGGCCGCTGATCCGCTCGTTCACGTAGTTGTTGGACAGCACGTTGCCGTCGCCGAAGAAGGGGGCGGTGAAGTTGTCGGGGTCCGGGTAGTCGGGGACCCAGCCGCGGACGTAGACCGCGTACTTGCCCTCGGCGATGTCCTTGGCGTACTGGTCGGCGTCGGTGGTCTTGACGTCGACGTCGAACAGGCCGCTGGAGTTGAGCTGTTGGGCGATCTCGGTCAGCTCGGGCACGGTGCCGGGTCCGTAGCGGACGGGCGTGCCCCAGAGGGTGAAGCGGACCTTGTCCGTGATGCCGGCCCCGGTGAGCGCGGCCTGGGCGGCGGCCTTGTCGTCGCCCTCGCCGTAGCGGTCGAAGAACGCGGTGTTGTGGCCGGTGATGCCCTGCGGCACGATCGAGTACAGCGGGCTGGCGGTGCGGTCGTAGACGTCGCGGATGATGGCCTTGCGGTCGATCAGGGCGGCCACGGCGCGGCGGACCGCCTTGCTGGCGACGACGGGGTCCTTGACGTTGAAGACCAGGTGCTGGACCTCGGCGCCGGTGCCCTCGACGACCTTCATGCCGCTGTCCCCGGAGGCGGCCTTCTGCTGCAGGGCGGCGATGTCCTTGGCCGCCAGACCGCGGTAGGCGAGGTCGACGCTGCCGCTCTCGAGGGCCTGCTTCAGGCCGTTCTCCTCCGCGAAGAACTTCATGGTCATACCGGAGTTGCGGACCTCCGCGGTGCCCTGGTACCGGTCGTTGACCGAGAAGACGGCCCGGTCCCCGGGGGCGTACGTGTCCAGCCGGTACGGGCCGCTGCCTGTCGCCTTGTCGTCCTCGCGGAGCTTGTCCGCCGGGTACTCGCGGTGGTCCACGATGGAGCCGGCGCCGGAGGCGATCTTCATGGGGAAGGTCGCGTCGGAGTACTTCAGGTGGAAGACGACGCGGGCGGCGGAGGGGGTGTCGATCGTCTTGATCGAGTCGAGGAGGACGGCGGGGCCGTTCTCGTCGTTGATCTTGAGGGTGCGCTCGAAGGAGTACTTGACGTCCTGCGAGGTGAGATCGTCGCCGTTGCTGAACTTCAGCCCCGACCGCAGGGTGCAGTCGAAGGTCCGGCTGGCCGAGTCCGTGAACGTGCAGTTCTCGGCGGCCTCGGGTTCGGGCTTGGTGGCGCCCTTGGGGAAGCTCATCAGGGACTGGAAGACGTTGTTGAAGACGATCCAGGAACCGACGTCGTAACCGGAGGCGGGATCAACGGCGGTGACCTTGTCCGTGATCCCCATCGTGACGGGTTTTCCCCCGCCACCTCCGTCGCCGCCGCCGCTTCCGCAGCCGGCGGCCAGGATCGCGGTCGCGGAGAGTGGGAGAGCCAGTATCTGGACTCGTTTCCTCACGGGTACCTCAAAGCGTCGTGGTGCGGATGGGCCCGGCTGCTACGGATCCGGGCGTTGTGCCCGGATCCGTACCAGCCGGCGGCTCATCCTGCCACGCCGCGCCCGAGCTCCCAGAACTGGGCCGTGGAGGAGGAATTCAGCAGCCACTCGGCGCCGGTGATGTTGTCACGCGTGGTGACGTACTGCTTGTCCTGGTACAGCGGGATCACCGGCAGGTCCCGGGCCAGGATGTCCTGCATCTGGAGGAAGTCCTTGTCCGTCTGACCGCGGTCGGCGGTCTGACGGGTGCTGGGCAGCAGCGAGTTCTTGATGTCGCCGCCGGGGTAGTTGAGGTTGAGGAAGCCCTCGGCGAAGAACGGCGCGATGTAGGTGTCCGGGTCCGGGAAGTCGGGGAGCCAGCTCAGGTCGTACATCGCCCACTGGCCCTTGACCGCGCCCGGAAGGAACTTCTTCCACGGCATGCCCTTGAGGGTCACGTCGAACAGGCCGCTGCCGTTGAGCTGCTTCTGCAGGGCCACCGCCTCTTCCTTGTTCGGCGTGGCCGGCCGGTCCGTGGGGTACGAGAACGTCAGCTTGACCGGGGTGCTGATACCGGCGGCGGACAGGGCCCCGGCGGCCTTGTCGCGGCTGGGCTGCCCGTAGGTGTTGAAGTACGCGTTGCTGTGCCCGACGATGCCGGTGGGCACCGCGCCGAACAGCGGCGTCGCGGTGCGGTGGGTCACGTCCCGGGTGAGCGCGTCACGGTCGACGAGGCGGGCTATCGCCTCACGCACGGCCTTGTCCTTCACCGTCGGGTCGTCGACGTTGAAGAACATGTAGCGCACGGAGGGGCTGGAGGCCTCCGTCAGCTTGATGTTCGGCTCCTTGCCCTGCTGGATGCCGGCGATCTGGTCGGAGGTGAAGGTGCGGTTCACCATGTCGATGCCGCCGTCGGCGAGCGCCTTCTCCATGTCGGCCGCGGTCTCGAAGAAACGGACCTCGACCTTGCTGTTGTTGAGCTTGCCGACCAGGCCCTTGTAGTTCGGGTTGGCGCTCAGCACGGCCTTGTCGCCGTCCCACGAGTCCAGCTTGTAGGGGCCGGAGCCGACCATCTGCAGGCCGTCCAGCGGCTTGTCGGCGGGGTACACCTCGCTGTCGACGATGGCCGCGGCCGGGGTCGCCAGCTTGTACGGGAAGGTGGCGTCGGAGGCCTTGAGGTGGAAGACGACGGTCTTGTCGTCCGGGGCCTCGACGGACTGGATGTTCGACAGGAGGCTGACCGGGCCGTAGTCGCTCTTGATCTTGATGACGCGGTCGATGGAGAACTTGACGTCCTCGGAGGTCAGCGCGTGCCCGTTGGAGAACGTCAGCCCGTCGCGCAGCGTGCAGCGGTAGGTCTCGGACTTGGTGTCGGAGAACTCGCAGGACTTCGCCGCGTCCGGGGACGGGATGGTCGCGCTGCGCTCGTAACCCAGCAGCATCTGGAAGGTGTTGTTGAAGAAGGTGTACGTGCCACCGTCGTACGAGGTGGCCGGGTCCACGGGAGAGGGCAGTTCCTTGGACACCGCTATGTGGTCGGTGGTGCCGATGACGATCGAGTCGCCGCCACCGCTTCCCGCGTTCGAGTCACCGCATCCGGCGAGTACGGGCGCGGCGAGGCCCATCACGGCCGGCAGCACCAGCAGCTTGCGATTCATCCTCGTTGTTCTCCCTCTTCCGGCCCTCGGCCGCGCAGTCTCGAGCGGGGCGACGATACCCGGAATTGCCGGTGCCCGGCATTCCGGCCGACCGCCCCCTGACACGGAGAAGTTGAGCCCGCGTCACAGGCGGATAACAGGGAGTGGTGCACCGATATCCGGACAGCGGAACGAACAGCCCTCCACGTCCCAATACGGACACAACAGCACTACGCGTACCGTCAATTGACGGGCCGAAGCACGCCCGGACGGTGTTGTCGACGCCCGTCGACGTGAAAAGTATCACGCCGACCGAGGGCCGCCGGTAAAGAATTCGGCACCCGCGAAACGTCACGGAAAATGAGCGGACGGGCGCCCAGAGTTTCCGCTCTATTTATGGCGACGCTCAGTGAACGGCCGTAATCAGAGAGCGCAGAAATGGCACGTCGACCGCTTCGAGGGAGGCGACGACGGCCCGCCCGGGCCCGGGCTCGATCGGGGCGATCGAGGGCACCGCCACCACCTGGCACCCGGCCGCCTCCGCGGCGCGGACCCCGGTCGGGGTGTCCTCGACGACCACGCAGCGCGCCGGGTCGGCGCCCAGGCGCGCGGCGGCGTGCAGATAGGACTCGGGGTGCGGCTTGCCCTGGACCACTTCGTCCCCGGCGACGGAGAACGCGAAGTGCTCGGGCCCGATGGAGAGCATGACGGCGTCGATGATGCGGCGGTGGGAGGCGGAGACCAGGGCGGCGGGCACACCGTGCGCCGCCAGCTCGGTGAGCAGGCGCCGCGCGCCCGGCATGAGCGGTACTCCCCGGCCGATGAGCTCGACGAAACGCAGATTGATCAGCGCGGACAGCTCGGCGAGCGTGGCATCCGTCCCGGTGACCGAGATCAGGTGTCCCAGGCTGCGGGCCATCGGGCCGCCGACGACCACCTCGCGGTGCGTGTCGTCCAGGACGTGACCGAGCTGCGCGAAGACCTCGACCTCGGCGTTCCACCAGAAGCCTTCGGTGTCGACCAGCGTGCCGTCCATGTCCAGGAGGACGGCCTGCAGGCCTGCGTCCCGGGCCGGCCGGGTCTCGGTGACGGGAATACCGCTGGTCATGCGCCCCACATCCTTCACAGTCCAGGGGGCACAAAGGCCGGTCGCCTCGCGCCCCATGGTGGTGGGGGCGTGGGACCGGCCAGGTGCCGTTCGGATCGTCCAGTGTACGACGTATGACCCGTTACCGCGCGTTGAAGTACTTCGCCTCCGGATGATGGATGACGATGGCGTCGGTCGACTGCTCCGGGTGGAGCTGGAACTCCTCCGACAGCCGCACGCCGATCCGCTCGGGCTCCAGCAGCTGCGCGATCTTGGCCCGGTCCTCCAGGTCGGGGCAGGCCCCGTAGCCGAGGGAGAAGCGGGCACCGCGGTACTTCAGCGCGAACATGTCCTCCATGGCCCCCGGGTCCTCACCGGAGAAGCCCAGCTCGGCGCGGACCCGCGCGTGCCAGTACTCGGCGAGCGCCTCGGCGAGCTGGACGGACAGGCCGTGCAGCTCCAGGTAGTCGCGGTAGGCGTCGGCGGCGAAGAGCTCGTTGGCGGCCTCGGAGACCCGGTTGCCGACCGTGACCACCTGGAGGCCGACCACGTCGGTCTCGCCGGACTCCTCCGGGCGGAAGAAGTCGGCGAGGCACAGCCGGCGGCCGCGGCGCTGGCGCGGGAAGGTGAAGCGGGTCCGCTCCGCGCCGTCCTCGCCGAGGATGATCAGGTCGTCGCCCTTGGAGACGCAGCGGAAGTAGCCGTAGACGACCGCCGCCTCCAGCAGGCCCTCGCTCTGCATGCGGTCCAGCAGGCCGCGCAGCCGCGGCCGGCCCTCGGTCTCCACCAGTTCCTCGTAGTCGGGACCACCGGCGCGGGACTGCTTCAGGCCCCACTGGCCCTTGAACAGCGCGCCCTCGTCGAGCCAGGACGCGTAGTCCTTGAGCGGGATGCCCTTGACGATCCGCGAGCCCCAGAACGGCGGGGCGGGGACGGGGTTGTCGGTGGCCACGTCCGAGCGGATCTGGCCGCGGTTCTCCTCGGCCTCCTGCGCCGCGTTGTCGCCCGTCTGCCCCTCGCGGCGGGCCACGCGGCGCTGCCGGAGTTCGGGGAGCGTGGCGCCGGGGACGCCGCGCTTGACGGCGATGAGCGCGTCCATCAGCCGCAGGCCCTCGAAGGCGTCCCGGGCGTAGCGGACTTCGCCCTCGTAGATCTCGTGGAGGTCCTGCTCGACATACGCGCGGGTCAGGGCCGCGCCGCCGAGGATGACCGGGAACCGGGCGGCCAGGCCGCGCTGGTTGAGCTCCTCCAGGTTCTCCTTCATGATCACCGTGGACTTCACCAGCAGGCCCGACATGCCGATGACGTCCGCCGCGTGCTCCTGGGCGGCGTCGAGGATCGCCGAGACCGGCTGCTTGATGCCCAGGTTGACCACGTTGTAGCCGTTGTTGGACAGGATGATGTCCACGAGGTTCTTGCCGATGTCGTGCACGTCGCCGCGGACGGTGGCCAACACGATGGTGCCCTTGCCGGAGGCGTCGGACTTCTCCATGTGCGGCTCGAGGTGGGCGACGGCGGTCTTCATCACCTCGGCGGACTGCAGGACGAAGGGCAACTGCATCTGGCCGGAGCCGAAGAGCTCGCCGACGACCTTCATGCCCTCCAGCAGGGTCTCGTTGACGATGTCGAGGGCCGGACGTGCCCTCAGCGCCTCGTCGAGGTCCGCCTCCAGGCCGTTCTTCTCGCCGTCGATGATGCGCCGTTGCAGCCGCTCGTCCAGCGGCAGCGCGGCGAGTTCCTCGGCGCGGCCGGCCCTGACGGACTTGGTGTCGACGCCCTCGAACAGCTCCAGGAAACGCTGCAGCGGGTCGTAGCCCTCGCGGCGGCGGTCGTGGACGAGGTCGAGGGCGACCTCGCGCTGCTCCTCCGGGATGCGGGCGATGGGCACGATCTTGGAGGCGTGCACGATCGCCGAGTCCAGGCCGGCTTCCACGCACTCGTGCAGGAAGACCGAGTTGAGCACGATGCGGGCGGCCGGGTTGAGGCCGAAGGAGATGTTGGACAGGCCGAGCGTGGTCTGCACGGCCGGGTGGCGGCGCTTGAGTTCGCGGATCGCCTCGATGGTGGCGACACCGTCCCCGCGCGACTCCTCCTGGCCGGTGGCGATGGTGAACGTCAGGCAGTCGACGATGATGTCGCTCTCGGCGATGCCCCAGTTGCCGGTCAGGTCCGCGATGAGGCGCTCGGCGACCGCGACCTTGGCCTCCGGCGTGCGGGCCTGGCCCTCCTCGTCGATGGTGAGGGCGATCAGGGCCGCGCCGTGCTCCACGGCGAGCCGGGTGGTGCGGGCGAAGCGGGATTCGGGACCGTCGCCGTCCTCGTAGTTGACCGAGTTGATCACCGCGCGTCCGCCGAGCTTCTCCAGGCCCGCCCGGAGCACCTCGGGCTCGGTGGAGTCCAGCACGATCGGCAGGGTGGACGCGGTGGCGAGCCGGCCGGCGATCTCGTTCATGTCGGCGACGCCGTCGCGGCCGACGTAGTCGACGCACAGGTCCAGGAAGTGGGCGCCCTCGCGGATCTGCTCGCGGGCCATCTCCACGCAGTCGTCCCAGCGGCCGTCCAGCATGGCCTCGCGGAACTTCTTGGAGCCGTTGGCGTTGGTGCGCTCGCCGATGGCGAGGTAGGCGGTGTCCTGGCGGAAGGGGACCGTCTGGTACAGCGAGGACGCGCCCGGCTCGGGGCGCGGCTGCCGGGCGGCGACCTCGTGCCCGCGCACCCGCTCGACGACCTGCCGCAGGTGCTCGGGGGTGGTGCCGCAGCAGCCGCCGACCAGGGACAGCCCGTACTCGCGGACGAAGACCTCCTGCGCGTCGGCGAGTTCACCGGGGGTCAGCGGGTAGTGCGCGCCGTCCTTGCCGAGGATGGGCAGGCCCGCGTTGGGCATGCAGGACAGCTGGATGCCGGCGTGCCGGGCGAGGTAGCGCAGGTGCTCGCTCATCTCGGCGGGGCCGGTGGCGCAGTTGAGGCCGATCATGTCGATGCCGAGCGGCTCCAGCGCGGTGAGCGCGGCGCCGATCTCGGAGCCCAGCAGCATGGTGCCGGTGGTCTCGACGGTGACGGAGCAGATGAGCGGCGCGACGGAGTGGGCCGCGTCCAGGGCCCGCCGGGCGCCGATCAGGGCGGCCTTGGTCTGCAGCAGGTCCTGGGTGGTCTCCACGATCACCGCGTCGGCGCCGCCGGCGAGCAGGCCCGCGGCGCTCTGCTCGTAGGCGTCGCGCAGCGTCCCGTACGCGACATGGCCGAGGGTGGGGAGCTTGGTGCCAGGGCCCATGGAACCGAGCACCCAGCGGGGGCGGTCGGGGGTGGCGTAGGCGTCGGCGACCTCGCGGGCGACCCGGGCGCCGGCCTCGGCGACCTCGTGGACGCGCTCCTCGATGCCGTACTCCAGGAGGCCGGCGTAGTTGGCGCTGAAGGTGTTGGTCTCCACACAGTCGACGCCGGCGTCGAAGTAGGCCTCGTGCACCGCGCGCACGATGTCGGGGCGGGAGATGTTGAGGATGTCGTTCAGGCCCTCGTGGCCCTGGAAGTCGTCCATCGTCGGATTCTTCGACTGGAGCATGGTGCCCATGGCCCCGTCGGCGACCACGACCCGTTGGGCGAGGGACTCCCGGAGCGCCGCTGCGCGGGCGTGTGCCGGGGAGGTCCCCTTGGAGGAATGCGAGGACGGCTGGGCCATGGATGTGCTCCCTGAGTGCGACGGCTGTCGGCTTGGTGCGCACCCGCTCTCGCTGGTACGCACCAGGCCAGCGTAGCCGGGAGAGCGGAATCCGCCTCCGGCATTCCGAAGGGCGGACCGTGGTGCCACACTCATCTCTGGGATGATGATGGTCGGCATGGTCTGACAGCGTTCAGCATTGTCGACTCGTTCATGATCGTTCCTGACAGAGGGGTTGTTCATGCCAGGTCCCATCCAGTCGCTCAGCCGCGCGGCTGCGATCCTGCGGCTGCTGGCCGGCGGGGAGCGCAGGCTCGGCCTGTCGGACGTGGCCTCCTCGCTGGGCCTGGCCAAGGGAACCGCGCACGGCATCCTGCGCACGCTGCAGCAGGAGGGCTTCGTCGAGCAGGACCCGGTCTCCGGCCGCTACCAGCTGGGGGCGGAACTGCTGCGGCTCGGCAACAGCTACCTGGACGTGCACGAACTGCGCGCCCGCGCCCTGGTGTGGACCGACGACCTGGCGCGCTCCAGCGGCGAGGCCGTCTACCTGGGCGTCCTCCACCAGCAGGGCGTGCTCATCGTCCACCACGTCTTCCGCCCCGACGACAGCCGCCAGGTGCTCGAGGTCGGCGCCATGCACCCGCTGCACAGCAGCGCGCTGGGCAAGGTGCTGTCCGCGTACGACCCGGTCGCGCACGGCGAGGTGACCGAGATGGAGCGTGAGGCGCTGACCCCGCGCACGGTCACCGGGGCCGCGGAGTTCGAGGGAGTGCTCGATCTCACACGGGCCCGCGGCTGGGGGGCCGACCTGGAGGAGACCTGGGACGGCGTGGCCTCGATCGCGGCGCCCATCCACGACCGGCACCGCATGCCGGTCGGCGCGGTCGCCGTCACCGGCGCGGTGGAGCGGGTCTGCGACGACGACGGCGGCATCAGGGCCCAACTGGTCGCCGCGGTGCGGGACTGCGCCCGCGCGGTCTCCCGCGACCTGGGCGCCGGCCGGTTCTGAGCGGGCTCGGCGAACCGTTCAGAACCTGTCGAACTCTTGACGCATCCGGTCACGCAGGAGAACACTCTCGTTCGGCGGTCGACATTGTCGAACGGAAGCCGACGGAGTCGGTACGGTGTAGCTGGCCGTGGGACCGCCGGGGGGCCTGGTGACAGGCCCGCGAACCCATGACGGGACGAGGGTTCGCCTTCCCCTGGACGAAGGACAAAGGAGTCGCACGTGTCCAGTGAGCACATCTTTCTCGGCGAGACCATCGGTACCGCCATATTGATCCTCCTCGGCGGCGGCGTCTGCGCGGCCGTCACGCTCAAGAGCTCCAAGGCCCGCAACGCCGGCTGGCTCGCCATCACCTTCGGCTGGGGCTTCGCGGTCCTGACCGGTGCCTACATCTCGGGCAGCCTCTCCGGCGCCCACCTGAACCCGGCCGTGACCATCGGCCTCGCCGTCGACAGCGGCGAGTGGAGCAAGGTCCCGGTCTACCTGGCCGGCCAGATGCTCGGCGCGATGATCGGCGCCGCCCTCGTGTGGGCCGCCTACGCGGGACAGTTCCAGGCCCACCTGACCGACAGCGAGATCACCGGCGCCATCGAGGGCCCCCACGCCGCTGCCACCGACGGCACCGACGCCACCGCCCCCGGACAGCGGCGGGCCTCCGCACCCGGCCCGGTGCTGGGCATCTTCTCCACCGGTCCCGAGATCCGCAACGTCGTGCAGAACCTGGCCACCGAGATCATCGGCACCTTCGTCCTCGTGCTGTTCATCCTGACCCTCGGCCTCACCAAGGGCCTCAGCGTCTCCGGCACCGGCACCCTGATGGTGGCCCTGGTCGTCGTCGGCATAGGCCTCTCGCTCGGTGGCCCGACCGGTTACGCCATCAACCCCGCGCGCGACCTCGGCCCGCGCATCGTGCACGCGCTCCTGCCGCTGCCGAACAAGGGCGGATCGGACTGGAGCTACGCCTGGATACCGGTTGTCGGCCCGATCGTGGGCGCGGTCCTCGCAGCCGGCCTCCACAGGATCGCATTCTGAGCAGTAGCACCGACGACCCACCGGACTTTGGACTTGAGGAGCACACCGTGACCAACGCCCACACCGAAGGCCCCTTCATCGCGGCGATCGACCAGGGCACCACGTCGTCGCGCTGCATCATCTTCGACAGGGACGGCCGCATCGTCTCGGTCGGGCAGAAGGAGCACGAGCAGATCTTCCCGAAGCCGGGATGGGTCGAGCACAATGCCGCGGAGATCTGGACCAACGTCCAGGAGGTCGTCGCCGAGGCCGTCTCCAAGGCGGGCATCACCGCCGCCGACGTCAAGGCGATCGGCATCACCAACCAGCGCGAGACCACACTGCTGTGGGACAAGGCGACCGGCGAGCCGGTGCACAACGCCCTCGTCTGGCAGGACACCCGCACCGACGCCCTGTGCCGTGAGCTCGGCCGCAACGTCGGCCAGGACCGCTTCCGCCGTGAGACCGGACTGCCGCTGGCCTCCTACTTCTCCGGCCCGAAGATCCGCTGGCTGCTGGACAACGTCGAGGGCCTGCGCGAGCGCGCCGAGGCCGGCGAGATCCTCTTCGGCACCATGGACAGCTGGGTGATCTGGAACCTCACCGGCGGAGTCAACGGCGGACGGCACGTCACCGACGTCACCAACGCCTCGCGCACGCTGCTGATGAACCTGCACACCCTGGACTGGGACGACAAGATCGTCTCGTCCCTCGGCATCCCGGCCGCGATCCTCCCGGAGATCCGCTCCTCCGCCGAGGTGTACGGCGAGGCGGCCTCCGGCGCCCTGGCGGGCGTGCCGGTCGCCTCCGCGCTCGGCGACCAGCAGGCCGCCCTGTTCGGCCAGACGTGCTACTCCGAGGGCGAGGCCAAGTCCACCTACGGCACGGGCACCTTCCTGCTGATGAACACCGGCGACAAGCCGATCAACAGCTACAACGGCCTGATCACCACCGTCGGCTACCGCATCGGCGACCAGAAGCCGGTGTACGCCCTGGAGGGCTCGATCGCCGTCACCGGTTCGCTGGTGCAGTGGATGCGCGACCAGATGGGCCTGATCAAGACGGCGGCCGAGATCGAGACGCTGGCCATGTCGGTCGAGGACAACGGCGGCGCCTACTTCGTGCCGGCCTTCTCCGGTCTGTTCGCACCGTACTGGCGCTCCGACGCCCGCGGTGTGATCGCCGGCCTCACCCGGTACGTGACCAAGGCGCACATCGCCCGCGCCGTGCTGGAGGCGACCGCCTGGCAGACCCGCGAGATCGTCGACGCGATGACCAAGGACTCGGGCGTGGAGCTCACCGCGCTCAAGGTCGACGGCGGCATGACCGCCAACAACCTGCTGATGCAGACCCTCGCCGACTTCCTGGACGCGCCCGTCGTGCGCCCCCTGGTCGCCGAGACCACCTGCCTGGGCGCGGCCTACGCCGCCGGTCTGGCGGTGGGCTTCTGGTCGGACACCGACGAGCTGCGCGCCAACTGGCGCCGCGCCGCCGAATGGACCCCGCGGATGGACGCCGACGTCCGCGACCGCGAGTACAAGAGCTGGCTCAAGGCCGTCGAGCGGACCATGGGCTGGATCGAAGAGGAGAAGTGAACCGATCATGACCACCCTGCAGCACGTCCCGGGCCTCGGGACGCATCCGATCGCCGGCCGGAACCCGGGCCGCGCCGAGACCCGGGAACTGCTGAGCCGCGCCGGCTACGACCTGCTGGTCATCGGCGGCGGCATCCTGGGCACCTCCGTGGCCTGGCACGCCGCGCAGTCGGGGCTGCGGGTGGCGATGGTGGACGCCGGTGACTTCGCCGGCGCCACCAGTTCGGCCTCCTCCAAGCTCGTCCACGGCGGTCTGCGCTACCTGCAGACCGGCGCGGTCAAGCTGGTGGCGGAGAACCACATGGAGCGCCGGGTGCTGGCCAAGGACGTGGCCCCGCACCTGGTGAACCCGCTCACCTTCTACCTGCCGGTCTACAAGGGCGGCCCGGTCGGGGCCGCCAAGCTCGGTGCGGGCGTCTTCGCCTACTCGGCGCTGTCCGCCTTCGGCGACGGGGTGGGCAGGATCATCTCCCCGTCCCGGGCGGCTGCCGCCAACCCCGCGCTGCGCACGGACGACCTGAAGGCGGTGGCCGTCTACTACGACCACCAGATGAACGACTCCCGGATGGCGGTCATGACGGTGCGCGCGGCCGTCGAGGCGGGCGCGGTCGTCCTCAACCACGCGGAGGTCACCGGGCTGCGCTTCACCCACGGCCGGGTCACCGGCGCCGACCTCAAGGACCGTCTGGACGGTACCGAGTTCGGTGTCGACGCCCGGCTGGTGCTCAACGCCACCGGCCCGTGGGTCGACCACCTGCGGCAGATGGAGGACAAGGGCGCCGCGCCCAGCATCCGGCTGTCCAAGGGTGCCCACATCGTCCTGAAGCGCAAGGCGCCGTGGCGGGCGGCCATGGCGACGCCGATCGACAAGTACCGCATCACCTTCGCGCTGCCGTGGGAGGACCAGTTGCTGCTGGGCACCACGGACGAGGAGTACACCGGGGACCCGGCCGACGTACGGGCGACCGAGGCCGACACCCGGCAGATCCTGGACGAGGCCGCCCACTCCGTGCGGGACGAGCACCTGTCCCCCGACCTGATCACCTACGCCTTCGCGGGCCTGCGGGTGCTGCCGGGCGGCCCCGGCGGCGTGGAGAAGGCGAAGCGCGAGACGGTGGTGTCCGAGGGCAGCGGCGGCATGCTGTCGGTCGCGGGCGGCAAGTGGACCACGTACCGGCACATCGGGCGCACCGTCATGGCCAAACTCGCCAAGCTGCCCGGCACCCCGCTGAACGAGGACATGGAGCCGCTGGACCAGCTGCCGCGCCGGGTGCCGCTGCCGGGGGTCGCCAACCCGAACGCGGTCGCCCACCGGCTGCTCGTGGACCGCGACCCGGGCCACCGCATCGATCCGCTGACGGCCCGTCACCTGGCCACGCACTACGGCGCGCTGGCCTTCGACATCGCCCGCATGGTGAACGAGGACCCCGCGCTCGGCGAGCGCATCCACCCCGGCGGCCCGGAGATATGGGCCCAGGTCGTCTACGCCCGTGACCACGAGTGGGCGCGGACCGCGGACGACGTGCTGCGCCGGCGCACCACCTTGACGGTGCGGGGACTGGACACCGCGGAGGTCCGTACGCGCGTGGAGGCGGTGCTGGCCGACCGGCGCGACTGACCCTCTCGCCACGGGCCCGGGTGGGCTGTGCGACCGAGCCGAACGGCTGGTCCGCACAGCCCACCCGGGCCTTTCGCGTTCCCGCGCCACGGTCCGACAACCCGCCCCGCGACAGGACGGGTTGGCGCCGGGTTGACATCGGCGCCTTCCTGAAACACTCTTTAACTACTTGATTAGTTAAAGGGGGGTTGTCGCATGGTCGAGTTCCGCATCGACCGGCGCAGTGGGGTCGCCACCTACCTGCAGATCGTCCATCAGACCAAGCAGGCCCTGCGGCTCGGGCTGCTCCGGCCCGGCGACCAGCTGCCCACCGCCCGCCAAGTGGTCGAGACGGCCGTCGTCAATCCGAACACCGTGCTGAAGGCCTACCGCGAACTGGAGCGGGAGGGGCTGGTGGTGGCCCGCCGCGGCCTCGGCACCTTCGTGCAGAAGTCGCTCGGCGCCGCGCCCGCGGACTCTCCGCTCGCCGCGGAACTGGCCGCGTGGATGCGCCGGGCACGCGAGGGCGGACTCGACCGTGAGGACGCCTCCGCGCTGTTCACCTCCGTGCTTGACCAGGAGTTCTCCGAGGGGGAGAAATGAACGAGGAAACGGCCGCCGTCGAGGCGTCCGGGCTCACCGTGGGATATCCGTGGCGCCGCGAGCCCGTCCTGCGGGACTGCGCCTTCCGGCTGCCCGCGGGCCGGATCTGCGCACTCGTCGGGCCCAACGGCACCGGCAAGTCGACGCTGCTCGCAGTGGCCGCGGGACTGCTCCGGCCCGCCGAAGGCGAGCTGCGGGTGCTGGGCACGGCGCCGGCCGCGGCACGCGCCCGCGTCGCGTACGTCGCCCAGGACAAACCCCTGTACCCGCACCTCACCGTCGCCGCGACGCTGCGCCTCGGCGCCGAACTGAACCCGGACCGCTGGCACCACGAGGCGGCGACGCGCATCGTGGAGGCCGGCGGCCTGTCCCCGAAGACGCGGATCCGCTCGCTGTCCGGCGGCCAGCGCACCCGCGTCGCCCTCGCCCTGGCGCTCGGCAAACGGCCCGACCTGCTCCTGCTCGACGAGCCGATGTCCGGGCTCGACCCGCAGGCCCGGCACGAACTGACCGGCGCGCTCCTGGCCGAGGCGGTGGAGCACGGCACGACCGTCGTGATGAGCTCCCACATCGTCTCGGAACTGGAGGACTCCTGCGACCACCTGCTGCTGCTCGGCGGCGGCCAGGTCCGGCTGGCGGGCGGGATCGAGGAACTGCTGGCGGCCCACTGCCTGCTCACCGGTGTCGGCGAGGACCACGGAACCCACACCGTCGTCGAGGAGCGCGCCTCGGGCCGGGGACGCACGGCGCTGGTCCGGCCCGGCGGGGCCATCGACGGCGACCGCTGGCTGGTGGAGAACCCCGGTCTGGAAGAGCTGGTCCTCGCCCACCTGCGCAATCCCGGGGCACCCGCCCTCGTCATCGACAGCAGCGTTCCCACGTCCCGGCAGGAGGCCACCGCATGACCGCCCTGACGCTCCCCCCGCGCCGCCTGCGCGATCCGCACGGCCTGACCTGGTCGGTGCTGCGGGTGCACCGTACGGCCCTGTGGGTCTGGGCCGCCGTCGTGGCCGCCGGGGTCGGCGGACTCCTGTGGTCGTACCGGCAGGCCACGGGGAACGCCGGGGACGGCCTCCCCCTCGACGACTTCGCCGGCCTCCGCCTGGCCGGCAGCGCGATCCTCCTCCTGCCGCCGGTCGTCGCCGCCTTCGCGGGCGGCGCGCTGATCGGCCGTGAGCTCGAGAACGGCACCGCCGCACTCGCCTGGACCCAGTCGGTCAGCCCGGCCCGCTGGCTCGCCGCCAAACTCGCCGTGCCCGCCGTGGCGCTCACGGCGGGCATGACCGTCCTGACGCTGCTCTTCCGCTGGGTCTGGACGTCCGGTACGAGCGGCGCGGCACCCGGTTGGTACGAGAAGGACGTCTTCTTCGCCGGCGGCCCGGTCGGGCTCGCGTACGTCCTGCTCGGGCTGGCACTGGGCGCGCTGAGCGGCCTGCTGATGCGGCGGACGCTCAGCGGTCTCGGCTTCGCCTCCTTCGCGACCGTCCTCGTCCACTTCACCCTCGTCACGTTCCGGTCCCGTCTGTGGCCGACGACCCGGTGGACCGGCTTCGAGGCGGCCCGGCTGCCCGCCAGTGCCGACCGGATCGAGGTCGGCCTCGTCACGGCCGCCGGGAAACCCCTGTCCGGGACCCAGTGCAATATGGACGCGCCGAGGGAGTTCGAGCAGTGCCTGCGGGACATGGGCGCCGCGGACGCCTACGCCGTGGTCCACCCCGCCTCGCACTACTGGCCGCTCCAGTTCGTCGAGTCGGGGATCGTCCTGGCCCTGGCCGCCCTCGCCTGCGTCGCGGCCTTCGCGCTGCTGCGCCGCAGGGCCGCCTGAGGCGGGCGGGCGCGTCCGTGTAGCGTCCGGGACCATCACCGACCCGTGCCTGGAGGCCCGATGACCACCGATCCGCAGCCCATCACCCGCGTCCCCCGCTCGGGGCTGCCCGCGCACGCGGTCGTGGTGGGGGACCCGGCGCGGGCGGCGGAGGTCGCCGGGATGCTGGCGCAGGCGCGGGAGGTGGCGCACCACCGCGAGTACCGCACGTTCACGGGGACGTGGAAGGGCACGGACGTGGTGGTGGCCTCGCACGGCGTGGGCGCCCCGGGGGCGCTGCTGCTGTTCCAGGAGCTGGCGGACGCCGGGGTGCGCACGATCCTGCGGCTGGGCACCGCCGGGGCGATCGCGGCCGGGATCGGCGACGGCGACCTGGTGATCGCCGAGGCGGCCGTGCGCGACGACGGGGTCACGCAGCAGCTTCTGCCGCCGGAGTACCCGGCGTTCGCCACGCCTGAGGCGGTCCTGGCCCTGCAGCGCGCGGCCCGGGCGCTGGACGCGCCGCACCACCGCGGGGTGGTCTGGACGCGGGCCGCCTTCCAGCCGGGCTTCCTGCCGCTGCCGGGCGAGGCGTACACGGCGGCCGGGATCGCGGCCATCGAGATGGAGCTGTCGGCGCTGCTGGTGCTCGCCTCCACCCGGGGCCTGGTCGCGGGCGGCGCGCTGGTCGTGGACGGGGCGAACGCGGACGAGCTGGTCGACGTCGAGGCGACCGGCGGCTACGACCCGCACCGGGCGGTGGTCGCCGAGGGAGTGGCCCGCGGCAGCCGGGTAACGTTGGACGCCTTGCATCTGCTGGCCACCGATGACGAAAGCGACGTGGAGTGAGCGTTCAGGACGCCGATCTGCTGGTGCACGGCGGCGCTGTGCTGACCGTCGACGCGACGGGCACCGTCGTGCCGGACGGCGCGGTCGCGGTGCGCGGCGGCGCGATCGTGGCCGTCGGCCCGGCGGCGGAGGTCCGCGCCGCGTACCGGGCCGCCGAGGAGATCGACGCGACGGGCTGCCTGGTGCTGCCCGGCCTGATCAACACGCACACCCACCTGGCGATGACCCTGCTGCGGGGCTGCGCCGACGACGTGGACCTGCAGGAGTTCCTGGCCCGGGTGATCCCCCGCGAGGCGGAACTGCTCTCGCCGCCTGCGGTGGCGGCCGGGGTGCGGGTCGCGGTGGCGGAGAGCGTGCGCGCGGGCGTCACCACCGGACTGGACATGTACTGGTTCCACGAGGCCGCCGAGGAGGCCGCCCGGGAGGCGGGCTGGCGGCTGCTGGCCGGCCCGACCTTCATGGACGTCCCCGGCCCGCCGGACGGCCGCGCCTACGGGGACCGCATGCCCTGGGCCGCCGCCGACCTGGCGGCACGCGCGTCCCACGCGCCGGGCACCCGCCCCGTGCTCTTCGCGCACAGCGCGTACACCCTGGACCCCGACCAGCTGGTGGCGATCAGCGCCCTCGCCCGCGAGCACGGCGCGCTGCTGCACGTCCACGCGGCGGAGAACGCCGCCGAGGTCGCCATGGTCGTCGAACGCCACGGCAAGCGCCCGGTGGAACTGCTGGACTCGCTCGGGGTGCTCGGCCCCGACGTGCTCCTCGCGCACGCGGTGGATCTGTCGGACGGCGAGATCGCCGCGCTGGCCAGGACCGGCACGGCGGTCGCGCACTGCCCGGTCTCCAATCTGAAGCTGGGCTGCGGCATCGCCCGTGTCCCGGACCTGCTGGCCGCCGGTGTGACCGTCGGCCTCGGCACCGACGGCGTGGTCAGCTCCAACACCCTCGACGTGCTCGGCGCGGTGCGCGCCGCCGCGCTGGTCCACAAGGCGGGCGGCGACCCCACCGCCGTGAGCGCCGAGCAGGCGGTGCGGATGGCGACGATCGAGTCCGCCCGCGCGCTGGGCCTGGACGCCCACCTCGGCTCCCTGGAGCCCGGCAAGCGCGCCGACCTCGTCGTCCTCGACCTGGGCGGGCCGCACCTGGCCCCGCGTCACGACCCGTGGTCGATGCTCGCGTACGCCGCCGCGGCCGCCGACGTGCGCGACACCGTCGTGGACGGCCGCGTCCTGATGCGCGACCGCGCCCTGCTCACCCTGGACGAACCGGCCGCGCTGCGCGCGCTGGAGGCGCTGGAGCAGGAGCACCCGGCATGACCTCCGCGCTGGAAACCACCCGCGGTTTCACCGGCCGCGCCCGGGCCGCCGACCGCGACCCGCGGCTGCCGCCCGGTCAGTACGACGCGCGCGACGAGTGGCCGGTGCTTTCCGCCGAGGTCACCCCGCGGCTCACCGCGGCGCAGTGGACGTTCCGCGTCGACGGCCTGGTGACGGCGCCGCGCACCTGGACCTGGGACGAGGCGGCGGCCCTGCCCCGGTCCTCCTACCGCGGTGACATCCACTGCGTGACCGGGTGGTCCAAGTTCGGCGTGCACTTCGGCGGGGTGTCACTGGACGCCTTCCTGGAAGCGGTGCGCCCCTCCCCCGCCGCGACGCACGTCGTGGCGTACGCGCACACCGGCTACGCCGCGGGCCTGCCGCTCGCGGACGTCACCGGCGGCCGGGCCTGGATCGCCTTCGAGCACGACGGCGCGCCGCTCACCCCCGAGCACGGCGGCCCGGCCCGGCTGGTCGTGCCGCACCTGTACTTCTGGAAGAGCACCAAGTGGATCGCGGGCATCCGGCTGCTCGACCACGACGAGGCCGGCTTCTGGGAGCAGAACGGCTACCACCCCCGCGGCAACCCGTGGCAGGAACAGCGTTACGCCCATGACTGACCTGGCCGCACCCGCCTTCGTCCCGCCGACCCGCTTCGCCGTGCCCGGCCGCGTCGCGGTGAGCGGGGCCGCCGCCGCGGTGTGGCGGCGCGCCACGCTCACCGAGGTCCGCCGCGAGACCCCGCGCGCCGCCACGTTCCGGTTCGCGGTGCCCGGCTGGGCCGGGCACCAGCCGGGCCAGTACCTCACACTGCGGCTGACGGCGGCCGACGGCTACACGGCCCAGCGCAACTACTCCCTCGCCTCCGCGCCGGACGACTCCGGCCACATCGAGCTCACCCTCGACCACGTCCCGGACGGCGAGGTCTCCGGGCATCTGCACACCGTCGCGGGGCCCGGCGACGCCTTCGAGGTGCGCGGCCCGCACAGCGGCTTCTTCGCCTGGTCCGGCGACCGGCCCGCGCTGCTGCTCGGCGCCGGTTCCGGGGTCGTGCCGCTGATGTCGATGATCCGCCACCGCCGGCTGCGCGGGCTGGACGTGCCGTTGCGCCTGATCGTCTCCGCCCGTACGCCCGAGGACCTGATCTACGCCCGCGAGTACGGCGCGGAGACCACCGTCGTCCTCACCCGCTCCCAGGGCCGGCTCACCGCCGCGCATCTGGCCCCCTACCTGGGCGATCCGCCGCAGGGCGGCTGGGAGGCGTACGTGTGCGGCGGCAACGGCTTCGCGGAGCACGCCTCCCGCCTCCTGGTGGACGGCGGGCAGCCGGTCGGCCGGATCCGTATCGAGCGATTCGGCTGATCAGCGACCTTCGGGTATCCTCCTCTTTACGTGATCTTCCGGGGCAGCGCTCCGGCCGATCCGCACCGGGACGTGGCGCAGCTTGGTAGCGCACTTGACTGGGGGTCAAGGGGTCGCAGGTTCAAATCCTGTCGTCCCGACAGCGTGACGAACGTTGTCGCAGTTCAGGGGCCGTTTCTCGAATCCGGGAGACGGCCTTTGGCGTGTCCGGGCGCGCTCCGCCGCGGTGCCCGGGACGCCGCCGCCGGACCTTCGGCGCACACCCGGGAGATCGCGGCCGACGGCAGGGCTCCCGAATCGCCGTCGCACGGCATAATGGCCCGATACATCGGATGTCCTGGAGGCGAGGGCGGTCATGGCGGTCACCGACGAGGCGATCGAGAAGATCAAGGGGATGATCGTCTCCGGTGCGCTGCGCCCGGGCGACCGGCTCCCCAAGGAGAGCGAACTGGCGGCCGACCTCGGTCTGTCGCGCAACTCGCTGCGCGAGGCGGTGCGCGCGCTCTCGCTGATCCGCATCCTGGACGTGCGGCAGGGCGACGGCACGTACGTCACCAGCCTCGACCCCCAACTCCTGCTGGAGGCAATGAGTTTCGTCGTGGACTTCCACCGCGACGACACCGTACTGGAGTTCCTGGCCGTACGGCGCATACTGGAGCCCGCCGCGACCGCGATGGCCGCCGCGATCATCCCCGAGACGCAGCTGGACGCCCTGGAGGCCCAGTTGGCGGCGCTGGGGACGGAGCCTTCGGTCGAGGAACTGGTCGCGTGCGACCTGGAGTTCCACCGCGGCATCGTGCAGGCGGCCGGCAACTCCGTGCTGTGCTCGCTGCTCGACGGGCTGTCCGGGCCCACCACGCGGGCGCGGATCTGGCGCGGGCTGACCCAGGAGGACGCGGTCAGCCGCACCCTGCACGAGCACCGGGCGATCATCGGCGCGCTGCGCGATCGCGACGCGGAGGCGGCACGGTCGTGGGCGACGGTGCATGTCGCCAGCGTGGAGCAGTGGCTGCGCTCGACCCTCTGAACCGCCGGCCCGCGGGCGAACCGGGCACGGCGTCCCGTGCGTCCGATCTCTCGAAGAAGTGATCGAGAAAAGGGATCGGATGAATTCACGCCCAGACCCACGGCGCCGTCGCCTGTTCCGCTTCCGCCGCCCCTCCGCCCGTACGCTGCGGCGCGGCGCCCTCGCGGTCGCCCTCGTCGTCCTGCTGCCGGTGCTGGCGGCCGGCGTCGCCCTGCGCCTGGAGTACGTGGGCGACCCCTCCGGCGCGGGCGCCGACCGCGGCCGGAACGCGGTCTGGCTGGGCCACGCCTGGGTAGACGGCCGCCGGGACGCGGCCGATCTGGCCGGGCTCGGCCGGGAGCTGCGCGGCAGCGGCACCCGGGACCTGTACGTGCACACCGGCCCGATGGAGTTCGACGGCAGTCTCGATCCGGCGCTGTACCCCGCCGCCGCGTCGCTGCTGCGGGAGGCGCACCGCGCGCTGCCCGGGGTGCGCGTGCAGGCGTGGCTGGGGCAGGTGGTCTCGCACCACGGCGACGAGGGCCTGCACCTGGACGACCCGGCGACGCGGTCCCGGATCGCGGCGAGCGCCGGGCAGGCGCTGGCGGCGGGTTTCGACGGCGTGCACCTGGACCTGGAGCCGATGTACTCCGGCGACCGCGGTTTCCTGGACGTCCTGGACTCCGTCCACGCGCTGACGGCCGGGCGCGGCGCGGTCCTCTCCGTCGCGACGCACCAGATCGATCCGCTGCCGTCGCTGCACGTACCGGCGGGCGCGCTGTTCCACCATCCCAAGTGGTGGTCGCAGGCCTACTTCGGGGACGTCGCCCGGCGCGTCGACCAGGTCGCGGTGATGGCCTACGACACGGCTCAGCCGCTGGAGAGCCTGTTCGGCGGCTACGTCGCCCAGCAGACCGCGCTGGCCCTGGAGGTGACCCCGCCGGGTACGGACCTGCTGATGGGGCTGCCCGGATACCACACGAACAACCTGGGCCACCACGCGTGGGCGGAGACCGTCGCCGCCGCCGCCCGCGGGGCCCGGCTGGGGCTCGCCCGGACCGATCCCGGCCGCGAGCGCTTCGGGCTCGCCCTCTACGTCGACTTCCACGCCACCGCGCAGGACTGGGCCGCGTACCGCTCCGCGTGGGGGCCGGTGGACGACGGGACGCGTACGTCCCGTGACGCTGGGGATCATCCCCCTACGAAGGCGGCGGCACCCGCCCCGTGAAGCCGTAGGCTGGTGCCGCACGCGAAGGAACGGCAGCCGGCGGGGGTGACACCATCCCCCTTCCGGCCGGAAGGAGGCGCTGGGTGATCGAGCTCGAGGGAGTTCCCGAGCTGATCGACCCGGTCATGGTGGCCGCGTTCGAGGGCTGGAACGACGCCGGGGACGCCGCCTCCGCCGCGGTCGGGCATCTGGACCGGGAGTTCAAGGGCGAGGTGTTCGCGGCGCTCGACGCCGAGGACTACTACGACTTCCAGGTCAACCGTCCCACGGTGTGGATGGACGGCGGCGTACGCCAGATCACCTGGCCCACGACCCGGCTGTCCGTCGTCCGCATCGAGACCCCCAAGCCGCGCGACCTGGTCCTGATCCGGGGCATCGAACCCAGCATGCGCTGGCGCTCGTTCTGCAACGAGATCCTGGGCTTCGCCCACGAGCTCGGCGTCGAGATGGTCGTGGTCATGGGGGCGCTGCTCGGCGACACGCCGCACACCCGTCCCGTCCCGGTCACCGCGGTGACCTCGGACCCGGATCTGGCGACCGCGCTCAGCCTGGAGGAGTCCCGCTACGAGGGCCCGACCGGCATCGTGGGCATCCTGCAGGAGGCCTGCACGCACGCGGGGATCCCGGCGGTGAGCCTGTGGGCCGCCGTGCCGCACTACGTGTCGCAGCCGCCCAACCCTAAGGCCACCCTGGCCCTGCTCAACCGGCTGGAGGACCTGCTGGACCTGCGCATCCCGCTCGGCGAGCTCCCCGAGGACGCCCGCGCGTGGCAGGTCGGGGTGGACGAGCTCGCGGCCGAGGACAGCGAGGTCTCCGAGTACGTGCAGACCCTGGAGGAGGCACGCGACACGGCCGAGCTGCCGGAGGCCTCCGGCGAGGCCATCGCCCGCGAGTTCGAGCGCTATCTGCGGCGCCGCGACCCGCAGGCGGGCGACCAGGACGCGAGCCCCTACCTGCGGGACACGTCCCCGAAGCCGGAGACCGGCACCGCGGGGCAGGGCAACGTGGCCAGGCCCGACAAGGACGCGCCGGAGCAGGACGGCACCGCCGACACCGACACCGACGGCGCGGAGAGCACCGAGAACACCGAGAACACCGACAAGGACGAATGAGCCGCTGACGGACGGCCAGGGCCGCGCCCCCCCGCGGGGGGCAGCGGCCTTCGCCGTCCGTCAGCCCAGGTCGGGCCGGCTCAGAGCGCCACGCCGAGCAGCGCGTTCACCGCGCGCGACACCAGCCCGGGGGCCCCGGTGTCGGTACCGCCCTCGGCGGCCTGGAGGGCCGCCCAGCGGTCCACCGCTGCGAGCGCCGCGGGCGCGTCGAGGTCGTCGGCCAGCGCCTCGCGGATCTCCTCGACCAGGGCTTCGGCGGGCGGTCCGTCCGGCCGCGACACGGCCGCGCGCCAGCTGCCGAGCCGCTCCACGGCCCGCTCCAGCACGGCGTCCGTCCACTCCCAGTCGGAGCGGTAGTGGTGGGCCAGCAGGCTGAGCCGTATGGCCGCAGGGTCGACGCCGTCCCGGCGCAGCTGCGAGACGAAGACCAGGTTGCCCTTCGACTTGGACATCTTCTCGCCGTGCAGCGCCACCATGCCCGCGTGCACGTAGGCCTTGGCCATCGGGAACTCGCCGGTCAGCACCTGGGCGTGCGAGGCGCCCATCTCGTGGTGCGGGAAGGCGAGGTCGGAGCCGCCGCCCTGGACGTCGAAGCCCATGCCGAGGTGGTCCAGCGCGATCGCGACACACTCGATGTGCCACCCGGGCCGTCCCGGGCCGAGGCTGCCGCCGTCCCAGCTGGGCTCGCCCTCGCGGGCCGAGAGCCACAGGATCGGGTCGAGGGGGTTCTTCTTGCCGGGGCGCTCCGGGTCGCCGCCGCGCTCGGCGGACAGCACGCGCATGGCGACCGCGTCGAGGTGGGAGACGCTGCCGAAGTGCGGGTCGGCGTCGACGTGGAAGTAGATGTCGCCGTCGAGCTCGTAGGCGGCGCCCGCCTCGCGCAGCCGCTCGACCAGCGGGACGATCCCGGGGATGGCCTCGACCGCGCCGATGTAGTGGGCGGGCGGCAGCATCCGCAGGGCGGTCATGTCCTCGCGGAACAGCGTGGTCTCGCGCTCGGCGAGGGCCGTCCAGTCCTGGCCGGTGGCCTCGGCCCGCTCCAGCAGCGGGTCGTCGACGTCGGTGACGTTCTGGACGTAGTGGACCTGGCGCTTCGTGTCGAGCCACACGCGCTGCACGAGGTCGAACGCGTTGTAGGTGGCCGCGTGCCCCATGTGGGTGGCGTCGTAGGGGGTGATCCCGCAGACGTAGATGCGGGCGACCGGACCGGGGTCCAGGGTTACGGGTCCACCGGTCGCGGTGTCGTGGAGACGAAGGTCGCGTCCCTTGCCCGGGAGGGCGGGGACGTCGGAAGCGGGCCAGGCATGCATGTCATGAGATTAACCGCCCGCGTGATCGGCAAACGACCGGCGGGGGCCTCCGGGACTGTGCCGTCGCCCACTGCGGGGCCCGCCGGCATGCCGTCCGGAACGCTCAGATCGGGGGCCAGGGGATGGCCGGCCACTCCCCTGACGGCTCCGGGTGCCGCCCCGTGCGCAGCAGGTCCGCCACGCGCTCGCGCAGTGCGGTGAGTTCCGCGACGGTGATGAGCTCGGCCAGCCGAGCCCCGAGGCCACCGTCGCCGAGCTCCGTCCCCAGCTTGCCGAGCACCTCCACGGCCTCCTCGGTCAGCGGCTCCCCCGCCCACCCCCACAGCAGCGTCCGCAGCTTGTTCTCCGCGTTGAACGTCACACCGTGGTCGATGGCGTAGAGATCGCCCCGCGCCGTCGGCAGCAGGTGGCCGCCCTTGCGGTCGGCGTTGTTGATCACGGCGTCGAGCACCGCGAGCCGCCGGAGCCGCTCGTCGTCCGCGTGCACCAGCAGCGCGGTACGGCCCTCGCCGACCTCCGCGAAGCCGACCGCCTTCCAGCCGGGCGCCGGCTCCTCGGCGTCGACCAGGGCGAGCAGGCCGTCGCCGCCGTCCTCCCCCTCCTCGGGGGTGTCGATCCACAGCTGGCACATGCCCTCGCCGTACGGTCCGTCCCGCAGCACGGTGGGCGGCACGAGGCCCCACCCGGTGGTCTCGGACACCAGGTACGCGGCGACCTCGCGCTGGGCGAGCGTGCCGTCGGGGAAGTCCCACAGCGGCCGCTCCCCGGCGACCGGCTTGTAGACGCAGTGGGCGGTGACGCCCTCGTGGGCGATCTCGCAGTAGAGCACGGCGTTCGAGGCGTCGCGCAGCCGTCCGAGCACCGTCAGTTCGCCGTGCGTGAGCAGTTCGGCCCCGGCTATGCCGCCGTCGGCTCCGTCGCGGGCCGGCATGTCGCCGCTCAGGCCGTCGCCGACCGCCGGTACCCGTTCTGACGCGGGCATACGTGTCCTTCCGGGTCCAGGGGCAGACTGCACAGCGGGCACGGGGGCCGGCCGGCGGCCACGACGTCGAGGGCGCGCTTGGCGAAGGTGCGGGCCTGGGCGCCGGTCAGGCGCACCCGCAGCAGGGGCGGGCCGTTCTCGTCGTCCTGGAGGAGCATCTCCTCCGCGGCCTCCAGGTCCTCCTCGTCGTCCGCCTCGATCTCGACGAGGGCCTGCGCCTCGAGGATCATGCGCTCCTCGGCGCCGTCCCAGGCGAGGGCCATGGTGCCGACGCGGAACTCCTCCTCGACCGGGGCCTGCAGGGGGGCGTTGTCCGCCAGCTCGCTGGGGGCCACGGCGGGGACGGGCGCGGAGCCGCCGGTGCGCCGCACGACCTCGTCCAGGAGTTCGTCGATACGTTCCGCCAGCGCCTCCACCTGGGTCTTCTCCAGGGCGACACTGGTGGTCCGGCCGGCCGCGCTGGCCTGCAGGAAGAAGGTGCGTTGTCCTGGCTGGCCAACGGTGCCTGCGACAAAGCGATCGGGCTTGTCGTAGAGGAACACCTGACGAGGCACGTCCTGCTCCGTTTGCTCGGTGTCTTCGAGGTCCGGTCCACCCTACTGCGGAAGCTGATCACGGTGCGCCCGCACCACCACCGACCTCCGCGTCCCCCGACGCGGCCGTGGGCTGCTCACGCGGGCGGAGCCCGTCGAGGCCGCCGGTGTCCCCGAGACGGAGCAGGAAGGGCCGTTCCGGGGTGTAGCGGATGGCCGTCACCGAGCAGGGGTCGACGGCGATGCGCTGGAAGAGGTCGAGGTGCATGCCGAGCGCGTCCGCCACGACCGACTTGATGACGTCGCCGTGCGAGCACATGACCCACAGCGCGTCGGGGCCGTGGGCCTCCTCCATGCGGGCGTTCCACTCGCGCACGGCCTCGACCGCGCGGTTCTGCATGGCGCGCACCGACTCGCCGCCCTCGCCGGGGAAGACGGCACCCGACGGGTAGCGCTGCACGACTCCCCACAACGGCTCGTCGGCGAGCTCGGCGAGCTTGCGGCCGCTCCAGTCGCCGTAGGCGCACTCCGTGATCCGTTCCTCGACGTGCAGGGGCACGTCGGGCAGCACGTCCAGCAGCGGCTGGACCGTCTCGCGGCAGCGCTGCAGCGGGCTGGTGACCACGGCGGCGGGCGGCAGGACGGCGAGCCGCGCGGCGAGGTCCGTGGCCTGGTCGCGGCCGGTCTCGTCGAGGGCGACTCCGGGGAGCCGTCCGGCCAGCACGTTCTCGGTATTGGCGGTGGACCGGCCGTGCCGGACCAGGATCACGGTGGACATGACCGCCACCATACGGCGCGCCCGGGACCGGTGTGTCGGCGGCGATACGCGGAAAGAGACATACGTGATCGTGGACTGTGCCGTGTACCGCGACGGCGAGCGCACGGCGACGCCCACCGACGTGGCCGAGGCACTGGAGGCCGCGCGGGCGGTGGACGGTGCCTTCGTGTGGATCGGGCTGTACGAGCCCACCGAGAAGGAGTTCGACCTCGTCAGCCGGGAGTTCACGCTGCACCCGCTGGCGGTGGAGGACGCCCTCAGCGCCCATCAGCGCCCCAAGCTGGAGGTCTACGAGGGCTCGCTCTTCCTCGTGCTCAAGCCGGTGGCCTACGACGACGCGCGGGACACGGTCACCGCGAGCGAGCTGATGGTCTTCGTCGGGAACGACTTCGTCGTCACCGTGCGCCACGGCGAGGCCATCGCGCCCGGGGAGATCCGGCACCGCCTGGAGGCCGAGCACGAGGTGCTCAAGCACGGCCCGGGCGCCGTGATGTACGCCATCAGCGACACCGTGGTGGACGACTACATCGTGGTGGCGGCCGATCTTCAGGCCGATCTGGAGGAACTGGAGGCGGAGGTGTTCGCCCCCGAGCCGCGGCGTGCGGCCGCCAGGCGCGGCGCGGAGAGCACGGCCAGCCGGATCTACGCGTTCAAGCGCCAGTTGCTGGAGTTCCGCCGGGCGGCCTCGCCCCTGATGCAGCCGATGATCCGGCTGTCCGCGGGCACGGTGCCGCACGTGGCGTCCAGCACCCAGCCGTTCTTCCGGGACGTCGCCGACCACCTCACCCGGGCCAACGAACTGGTGGACGGCCTCGACCGGCTGCTCAGCGACATCCTGGGCGCGCATCTGACCCAGGTCGGCGTGCGGCAGAACGACGACATGCGCAAGATCTCCGCCTGGGCCGCCATGGCCGCCGTGCCGACGATGCTCACCGGCGTGTACGGCATGAACTTCGAGCACATGCCGGAACTGCGCCAGGTCTGGGGCTATCCCGCGGTGCTGGCGGTCATCGTGGTGGCCGAGATCCTGCTGTACCGGACGTTCAAACGGCACGACTGGCTGTAGCCGGCCGTGCCGTCGTGCCGGTGCGCGCCCACCCGTCGCTACACCGCCGCCTCGGCCGCGGTGGCCGGCCCGCCGAGCGCGTCGCGCCGCTGCGGCATCGACAGGCGGACCATGCGCCGCCAGCCGCCCACGCGCTCGTAGACGTACACGGCGTGGATGCCCGCGCGCAGCAGCGCGGACCGGCCCCGCGACCAGCCGAGGACGCGTCCCATGTGCGCCATGACGGCCAGGCTGACGTCGCGGTAGACGCGGACCTCGGCCAGCGCGCACGTGCGCAGGGTGTGCCGGATGGCGCGGCCGTGCCCGGCGGAGGTGAAGCGCAGCAGTTCCTCGTGGCAGTAGGCGAGGTGGTTGTCCTCGTCCTGGGAGATCATGCGGACGGCGCGGCCGATGTCGGGATGGTCCGCGAAGTGCCTGACGAGCAGGGCCATCTGCTCGGAGGCGCGCTGCTCGGTGACCCGGCTGTGGGCGAGGTAGGTGACCACGTCCTGGACGGTCAGCGGCTCGTCGCGGCGGAGCTTGTCGTGGGCCAGGCCGATGCCGCCGCGTTCCAGCAGCATCGTGTAGTCGGTGTCCGGGGGCACGGGGACGGGCTCCAGGCCGCGCTTGCGCAGCAGGGCGTTGAAGATCCGCCCGTGCTTGTCCTCGTCGGCGCCGTGCCGGGCGATCTTGGGGGCGAGGCCGCGCTCCGGCTCGGGGACCAGGGCGGCGATGCGGCCGTTCTCCCAGCCTCCCTGTGCCTCGCCGCTGGCGGCGATCGAGCAGAAGAGCCGGAAGGAGTCGTCGTGGTCGAGGATCTCCTGGAACAGACTCCGGGCGGAGAGCATGTCGGAACCTCCTGCGCGAACCGGATGGACCACCGGATAACTCAATAAATCAGCCGTGCGTAAATGAAGAGTCAAATGCCCCGGAAAGCCCCTGGCAACAGGCCCGCGCGTCAACTCGGCCGAACGGATGAGGACGATCGGGTGAGGGGTGCGTAACCCTTGGCGCTTCCCGGCGTTGAGTTTGGTGACGGCCGTGGCGGGGAAGACCCCCGAGCCCCCACCACGGCCGCGGAAACCGAGGGGTCCTGCGGCCGGCCCGGGCGCTCGTGATTTCATAGCCCCTCGGAGGGGTCACTACCTAGACATGTTCAGCAAGGCGACGCGGAGCCGCTCGACGGTGCGTCCAGCGGGCCCCGCGGGTTCTGACTGGGCTCCTTACGCGCGCCTGGACGACGCGGCCCACGCCTATTTCCTGCACGCCGAGGTGGCCCTGGAGGCGATCGGCGGAGTCATGGGCCGGCGCCGGGTGCGCGGCTTCACCCTCGAACGCGTGGTGGACCTCACGGAGGCCGGGACGTCGGTGTGGCAGGAGGCCGCGGTCTGCGACGGGCGGCGGCTGATCCTCTGGCACAGCGAGGAGGTCGCCGACGAGGACGCCCCCGGCGGCCGCGTCCTGGACTCCTCCGTGCAGGTGCTGCCCCTGGAGACCATCGGCCACGTCGGGATGCGCACCCTGGTGGGCCACGACGAGCAGGGCCGGCGGGTCGACCGCGGGGTGTACGTGGTGCTGGCGACCGCCATGCCGCACGAGTTGAGCGCGGTGCGCGGGGACGCGGAAGGGGCGATCGCCTCGGCCCGGTTCCGGCCGGAGGCCTTCCGGTTCAGCAAGTCCCTGGAGGACGGCGGCCCCGGGCAGATAGCGCGGCTGATCGCCTTCGGACGGCTGCTGGGGCGGCTGGTCCCGGGCTGAGCCGGGACCGGCCGCCGCCGCGCTGTGCGGTGCGGTGCCTTGCGGTGAGGGCCTATTCGGCCAGCCCCGCCCGCTCCAGGGCCTCGGCGCCGGTGCGCAGGGCCGTGATCCGCTCGTCCAGGGTGAAGCCCGCCGGGGAGAGGGTCAGCGTGGTCACGCCGGCCGCGGCGTACGCCTGCATGCGGTCGGCGATGCGCTCCACCGTGCCGAGCAGCGTGGTGGAGTCGATCAGCTCGCGCGGGATCGCGGCCGCGGCGCCGTCCTTGTCGCCGGACAGGTACTTGTCCTGGATCTCGGCGGCCTCCTTCTCGTACCCCATGCGCTGCGCGAGCTTGTTGTAGAAGTTCTGCTTGCGACTGCCCATGCCGCCGACGTACAGGGCGGTGTAGGGACGGAAGAGGTCGGCCAGCGCGTCGACGTCCTCACCGATGGCGATCGGGACGGTCGGGCAGACGTCGAAGCCCTCCATCGTCTTCCCGGCCTTCTCGCGGCCCGCCCGGATGTGGCGGAGCGCGGTCTCCTCCAGGTGCGCGGCGGAGGGGAAGATCAGCAGCGCGCCGTCGGCCAGTTCGCCGGTCTGCTCCAGGTTCTTGGGGCCGATGGCCGCGATGTACAGCGGGATGTACTCGCGCACGGGGTGCACGGTCAGCTTGAGCGCCTTGCCCGGGCCGTCCGGCAGCGGCAGCGTCCAGTGCTCGCCCTCGTGCGTCAGCCGCTCGCGGGACATCGCCTTGCGGACGATCTCCACGTACTCACGGGTGCGGGCCAGCGGCTTGTCGAACCTGACGCCGTACCAGCCCTCGGAGACCTGGGGGCCGGAGACGCCGAGGCCGAGACGGAAGCGGCCGCCCGACAGCGAGTCGAGGGTGGCCGCGGTCATGGCGGTCATCGCGGGCGTGCGGGCCGGGATCTGGAAGATTGCGGAGCCGACGTCGATGCGCTCGGTCTGCGCGGCGACCCAGGACAGGACGGTGGGCGCGTCCGAGCCGTAGGCCTCGGCCGCCCAGCACACCGAGTAGCCGAGGCGGTCCGCCTCCTGCGCGACGGCGAGGTTGTCCGAGTCCATTCCGGCGCCCCAGTAGCCGAGGTTGATCCCGAGCCGCATAGCGCTCCCCTTACCAGTCAGTAACGTCCTTGTTCTGCGGACCATATCGTCCCCACGGCGGCACGGCGCCCGTCTGGTACGTCACACGCGCCCAAATACCGCCGTTGACCAGTAATGTCAGCCGTCATGGAGCAAAGGCACCTCGGCCGTACCGGACTGCGTGTGTCCCGGCTCGGGCTCGGCACGCTGACGTGGGGGCGCGACACCGGCGAACTCGACGCCGCGGACCAGCTCAAGGCGTTCTGGGAGGCCGGTGGAACGCTGGTCGACACGGCCGACGTGTACGGCGACGGCGGCGCGGAGTACCTGCTCGGACGGCTGGTCGAGGACCTGGTGCCGCGCTCGGACCTGGTGATCGCCACCAAGGCCGGCAGCGTGCCCGACCCCGACCGGCGCTTCGACGCCTCCCGCGGCCACCTGCTCGCTGCCCTGGACGCCTCGTTGCAGCGGCTCGGTACCGACTACGTGGACCTGTGGCAGGTGCACGCTTACGACCCCACCACACCGCTCGACGAGACGCTGCAGGCGCTCGACCTCGCCGTCACCTCGGGCCGCGCGCGTTACGTCGGTGTCTCCAACTTCTGCGGCTGGCAGCTCGCCAAGGCCGCCACCTGGCAGCGCGCCGTTCAGACGCGGACGCCGCTGTCCAGTACGCAGATGGAGTACTCGCTGCTGCAGCGCGGCATCGAGCGCGAGGTGCTGCCCGCCGCCCTGGACCTCGGGGTGGGTCTGCTGCCCTCCTCCCCGCTCGGGAGGGGCGTGCTCACCGGCAAGTACCGGCACGGCACCCCGGCCGACTCGCGGGGCGGCTCCGACGACATGGCACCCTTCGTCGCGCCCTACCTCGACGAGACGGCCCGGCTCATCGTGGACGCGCTGGCCATAGCGGCCGACGGGCTGGCCACTTCGCCGCTCCAGGTCGCCCTGGCCTGGGTGCGGGACCGCCCCGGGGTCGCCGCGCCGATCGTCGGGGCGCGCAACGCCCAGCAGCTGGCGGCGGCGTTGTCAGTGGAGGCCCTTAGTCTTCCCGAAGAGATCTGCCAGGCGCTGGACGACGTTTCGGCGCCGCTGCACCGCTATCCGGACCACGACTGGAGCACGCTGTGAGCGTCCTCCGGCAGTAGTCCGCCCTACTACGGAGGCCACCGTGACCGAGGACCGCGACGACCGCGACCGCGAGGACCCCAGCGCAGCCGAGGCGGCGCCCGCTGCGGACGCGGCGCCGGCGCAGTCCGCCGGAGCCGCGGAAGACACCGGCGAGGACACGCCGCCGCCCCGCCGCCCGCGCCCGTCCACCGAAGGCGTCGGCTCGCAGCTGCCCGAGGAACTGACGGACCTGGCGGCCGCGGTGCGGGCGATCGAGCGCGGCGAACGGCCGGCGGCCGTGCCCAGGGGCCGCACCGCCCCGGCACGCCCCGCTCCCGAGCGTCCGTCGGTGCCCGCGCCCTCCCCCGCAGCGGTGGCCCCGGCTCCCGTTCCCGCCCTGCTGAGCGGGGACGCGGTGGCCGCCGCGCGCACGGTGCTCGCCGCGGGCGGCGCGCCGGAGGGGCTCGCGGAGGCGGCCGTCGCGGCGCTCGGCGAGCGGGCCGGCGAGGCGCTGCGGGAGGACCCGTGGCAGGTGCTGTCCGTGCCGGGCGTGCGGGTGGACCAGGCCGACGGCTTCGCGAAGGCGCTGCTGGGCGGCGCGGCCGGTCCGGAGGACGAGCGCCGGGTGCGCGCCCTGGTCGTCCGGCTGCTGGAACAGGCGGCCGAGCAGGGGCACACGGCGGTCGAATGGCCCGTGCTCGCCGCGGCCCTGGGCCGGCACGCGGTCACCGCGGCCGACGACGCGCTCAAGGCGGCCGTCACCGACGGCCTGGCGCTGCTCTTCCACGTCGCCGACGAGAACGCCGGACCCGCGCAGCCCGCGGGCGCCGACGACGACGAGGACGCCGAGCGGCCGGTACGGCTGCTGCTCGGCCTGGACCGGTGGGCGATGGCGGAGGAGAGCCTCGCCGACGGCCTGATGCGGCTGCTCAACACCTTCTCCCCCGACGAGGGACAGGAGGGAGGACCGGACTGGGAGGCCGCGGCCGCCGCGGCGCCCTCCTCGTCCGCCGGGGCCCTCGTGCGCGCGGCCGCGGGAAGCGGTCTCGTCGTCCACCAGGGCGCCGAGGAGGCCCGTGCCGAACCCGCCGCCCTGGTGGCGGCCGCGCGGGCGCTCGGTCTGCGCGCCTACGCCGCCGCGGCCACCGAGGACGGCCGCAGGCGGCTGGCCGCGGCGGGCGCGGGCGAGGACGCGGTGGCCACCGTCGCGGGCCTGCTCGCCGGGCACGAGGGACCGGGACGGGACGAGGACGGGACGCTGGCGCTGGACCTGCTGGCGGTCCTGGACGCGCCGCAGTTGGACGTGGAGGCGGCGGCCACCCTCGTGGAGGCCGTGCCCGACAGCGCGCGCCTGGTCCTTTCCGGCGACCCGATGGCGCTGTGGTCGGCCGGTCCCGGGCGGGTCTTCGCCGACCTGGCGGCCGCCAAGGTGTGCCCGCAGGCCGTCTCGCGCACGCCGGACCCGGGGCCGATCGGTGAACTCGTCTCGGGGATCGGCATCGGCGAGCTCGCGCAGGTGGAGGCGCCGGAGAAGGAGGTCGTGATCGTCCCGGTGCGGGACGCCGGGGAGGCGGTGCACCGCACGGTGCAGCTGGTCGCGGACTCCGTGCCCCGGGTCATCGGGGTGCCCGCCGCGAGCACCCAGGTCATCACCCCGGGCCACGGCGGCGCCGCCGGTACCCGGGTGCTCAACGCGGCGCTCAAGGAACGGCTGAATCCCGGCCCCGGCCGGTTCGGCGGCTTCGACCCCGGGGACCGGGTGCTCCTGACCCCCGCCCCCGGCAGGACCGTGCCGGGCACCGTGACCTCCGGCGGCGACGAGGGCCTGCGCGTGGACTGCGACGGGGCCTCCGTCGTCGTCCCGCCCGAGGCCGTCGCCGGGCAGGTGCGCCACGGCTGGGCGGTCACCGCCCATCAGGCCGCCGGCCGGCGCTGGCCGGCCGCCGTCGTCGTGCTGCCCGGTGACGCGGCGCAGACCCTGACCCGGGCCTGGGTCTACACCGCCTTCGGCCGGGGCGAGCGGCATCTGTCCGTCGTCCAGGGCGTCGACCAGGCGCTGCCCCGCGCCGTCGCGGAGATCCCGGCCAGGGACCGCACCACGCGGCTGCGCGACATCCTCCGCGAGCAGGCGGCGTCGGCGCAGTGACGCACGGAGCGGGGGCCCGGGCGTGCCCGGGCCCCCGCTCGGTACGTCATGCCTCGCTGCGGTCCTCGCCGAGCACGTCGCTCTCCTCGTCGAAGACCGCGCTCACGTCGAACCGGCAGATCAGGTGCCGCGGATCGACCTGCTCGAAGGGGCTGGCCAGCCACTCCCCCGGCTCGGCAGGCTCCACCGCGGTCACCCAGACCGTGGAGTCGCCCTCCACCAGGCCGAACTCCTTGTGCCGCTCGGCGATCTCGTCGGGCTCGTACTCCCCGAACAGGACCCCGATCGCGGCCGCGACGTCCGGGCCGCCCTCGGGGCCGGTGTCGGACACGCGTTCCGCCTGCTGCACCAGGCGCTGCGAGTCGCCCACGGTGTAGTCGCGGCGGATCAGGACGCTGACCGCGCTCGGCTGCTCGGGCCCGTCGTACTCGGGCAGCGTGTCCCCGAGCGGCACCTCGAAGGGGGTGACCTCGTCGTAGGTGTCGTAGAGCAGCTCGTCGTAGGCCTCGGCCGCCGAGGCCAGGGCCTCGAAGGCCTGGTAGACCGCGGGATCGTCCTCCCCGGTGCGGTGCTCGACCGCGGCCAGGTGGCGGTCCAGAGCGGCCTTCACCGCCTCGACGGCGGCTCGTACCTCGGCAACAGTGGGCTGCGCGACATCAGACATGCGGAAGACGCTATCCGTACTGGGGCGCTCCCCGCACAATAGATGCGATGCCTGAATACGAATTCAGAGATGTGTACGTGCCACGGGGCGTCTCCCGCAAGGAGGCCCAGCGGCTGCTGACCGACCATGCGGAGTACGGGCACTGGGAGTTGGACCGTCTCCGCCTCTACCCGGACGGCAGTCGCCGGGTTCGGCTGCGCCGAAGAATCATCCGCCAGGTCCGCGCCACATGGTGAGGTACGCCACATGAAGCGGGGCCCCGCGTCGGCGGGGCCCCTTTCCTCACATGCCGCCCCACGGGGGAGACGGAGGCGTTCAGCGACGCGCCGCGCGGGCGCGGCGGAAGAGCACCGCACCGCCGAGCAGCAGTCCGGCGCTGGTGAGCAGCGCGGTGCCGACGTCCTCGGTACCGGTCTGGGCCAGGCTGGGGCCGCCACCGCCCGGGACGCCCGCGGGCTCCGGGTAGTTGTGCTCCGGGTAGTCGTCGTGGCCGCGCGGGATGTTGCGGTGCGGGCGCGGGTGGTGCCCGTGACCCTTGCCGCCGCCGTAGTGGCCGCCGTAGCCGCCGGCGTTCACACAGGTGTTGCCGACCGCCGGGTTGAGCAGGCCGACCACGTTGACCGAGTTGCCACAGGCGTTGACCGGGATGTTCACCGGCGCCTGGATGGCGTTCCCGGACAGGATGCCGGGCGAGCCGACCGCGGCCGCGTGGGCCGAGGCGCCACCGTGGCCGAAGCCGCCGCCGTCGCGGTCACCGCCGAACCCGCCGCCGAAGCCGCGTCCGTGGTCGCCGCCGCCGAAGCCGCGGCCGCCGTCGTTGCCCCGGCTGCCGAAGGCGGAGTCGACGCCGCGGACGGAACGGCCCGGGCCGCCGTCCTTGTCGGCGTAGCCGTCCTTGTCGCGGTAGCCGCCGACGGGCTTGTGGAAGCCCTTCTTGTAGACGCGGACCTCGCGGCGCTCGGGGGAACCGTTGACGCAGGTGTTGCCGGCCGCCGGGTTGAGCAGGCCGATCACGTTGATGGTGTTGCCGCAGACGTTCACCGGGATGTTCACCGGCACCTGGATCGCGTTGCCGGACGCGATGCCCGGCGAGCCGGCGGCGACGCCGGACGCGTTGGAGTCCGCGTAGGCGGCCATACCGCCGGTCACGGCGAGCACGCCGCCGGTCGCGACCGCGGTGAGAAGCCCCTTTTTCGCGACTTGTCGCATGGAATGTCCCTGCCTTGCTTTTCCAGATACGGAAACCGGCGGGCAATGCCCGCCGGGGGAATGGTCGCCCCCCCGGACGTCAGAACCTTTGCCTCCCCCACCGGGGCGGCCCCGGAAGCGCACAGGGCATTTCCGGGGCCGACCGGTTTCAGGCCTCGGAAGAGGCCTGAGAGAACGTCACTTGCCGTCCTTGTCGGCGTAGCCGTCCTTGTCGCGGTATCCACCGATGGGCTTGTGGAAGCCGCCACCCTTCTTGTACACGCGGACCTCGCGGTGACCGAAGGACCCGTTGATGCAGACGTTGCCCGCCGCCGGGTTGAGGAGGCCCACCACGTTGATGGTGTTGCCGCAGAGGTTGATCGGGATGTTGACCGGGACCTGGATCAGGTTCCCGGACAGGACGCCCGGAGATCCGGCGGCGACGCCCGACGCGTGCGAGTCCGCGTGGGCCATGCCGCCGGTGACGACGAGCACGCCGCCGGTCGCGACCGCAGTGAGCAGCGCCTTCTTTGCAACCTGTCGCATTGAGTTTCCTTGCCTTGCTTTTCCGGATACGGAAACCGGCGGGCGATACCCGCCGGGGGAATGGATGACCCCCCGGAATGGAAAACCGGCGCTCCCCCAGCCGGGGCGGCCCCGAAGCCCTCACGGGGCTTCACGGGGCCGGCCAGGATCGGGCCTTCTACGAGGCCCGAAGCGTTGTCAGCTGTTGAAGCAGACGTTGCCGACGGCGGGGTTCAGCAGGCCCACGATGTTGATCGTGTTACCGCACAGGTTGATCGGGATGTTCACCGGAACCTGGATCACGTTGCCCGACAGCACACCCGGGGAACCGACCGCGGCACCCTGGGCGCCGGAGTCGGCGACGGCCACGCCGGCACCCGCAGCCACGAGCCCACCGGTGACCACGGCAGCAGCGACGACCTTCTTGATCATTTTTCCTCCTCGTTGGCAAAACGGCCCCAACTTCGGACCGCACAGGAACCAACGAGTGGACACAAGGCGCGCTACTGCCGCTGGGATTCATTCACTCTTTTCGGCTAAGCGGCAGGAAATGTCGATAATTGGCGAGTCGTTTCAACTGCTCGCGAGGAAGCGGTCGAGCACCCGCACGCCGAACTTCAGACCGTCCACCGGTACCCGCTCGTCGACGCCGTGGAACATCCCGGCGAAATCGAGGTCGGGCGGCAGCTGCAGCGGCGCGAAGCCGAAGCATCGGATGCCCAGGTCGTCGAAGGACTTGGCGTCGGTCCCGCCGGACAGGCAGTACGGCACGGCGCGGGCGATCGGGTCCTCGGCCTTGAGCGCGGCGCGCATGGCCTCGACGAGCGCCCCGTCGAACGTCGTCTCCAGGGCCTTGTCGGAGTGCACGTCCTCGCGCCTGACCCGGGGACCGAGGATGCGGTCCAGGTCGGCCAGGAACTCCTCCTCGTAACCGGGCAGGAAGCGCCCGTCCACGTGCGCGGTGGCCTGGCCGGGGATCACGTTGACCTTGTAGCCGGCGCCCAGCATGGTCGGCGCGGCGGTGTTGCGCAGCGTGGCACCGATGAGCTTGGCGATGCCGCCGAGCTTGGCCAGCGTCGTCTCCATGTCCTCGGGATCGAGATCGGTCCCGAGGGCGTCGCCGAGCTCGTCGAGGAAGCCGCGGACGGACTTGGTGACGCGCACCGGGAACTGGTGCCGTCCGAGCCGGCCGACCGCCTCGCACAGCTCGGTGATCGCGTTGTCGTTGTTGGTCATGGAGCCGTGGCCGGCGGTGCCGTCCACGGTGAGCCGCATCCAGTGCATGCCCTTCTGGGCGGTCTCGATCAGGTAGAGCCGCACGTCCTCGTTGACCGTGAAGGAGAAGCCGCCGACCTCGCCGATCGCCTCCGTGACGCCCTCGAAGAGCTCCGGGTGCTTGTCGACCAGGAAGCGGGCCCCGTAGACGCCGCCGGCCTCCTCGTCGGCGAGGAAGGCGAGCACGATGTCGCGCGGCGGGCGGCGCCCGCTGCGCAGCATGTCGCGCACGACCGCCAGGGTCATGGCGTCCATGTCCTTCATGTCGACCGCGCCGCGGCCCCACACGCAGCCGTCGGCGATCTCGCCGGAGAACGGGTGGTGGGTCCAGTCGTCGGCGTTGGCGGGCACGACGTCGGTGTGGCCGTGGATGAGCAGGGCGGGCCGCGAGGGGTCCTCGCCGGCGATGCGGGCGACGGTGGAGGCCCGGCCCTGGTGCGACTCGAAGATCTGCGGTTCCAGGCCGACCTCGGCGAGCTTCTCGGCGATGTACTCGGCGGCGGCCCGCTCGCCGGGACCCGAGTGGTCGCCGTAGTTGCTGGTGTCGATCCGGATGAGGTCACGGCAGAGGCCGGCGACCTCGTCCTCGCCGGTGGTCGTACGGGCGGCCGAGCTCGACTCGCTCACGCTGTCTCCTTCGTTCGTCGATCTCCCCATCCTCCCCCGCCTCCCCACCGGGCCGCGAGGCCCCCCGCACCCCTTCCTGCGGCCGTTGCGAGGGCCCCGGCGGGCGGGTTGATCGAGGGGCCCCGGATGTTTGCTATTGTTTTCCACGTCGCCGGGCCCACGAGCCGGGTGGCGGACACCTTGTCCGGGTGGCGGAATGGCAGACGCGCTAGCTTGAGGTGCTAGTGCCCTTTATCGGGCGTGGGGGTTCAAGTCCCCCCTCGGACACCATGTGAAGCCTGTGGGCGGTACGGCCGGATTCCGGCGATACCGCCCACAGACGTTTCCCCCCGGAATCCCCGCCCCCGCAGACCCGGCCCGCTCCGCATGCCGTCCACCGCGGACCGTGGCACGCTGGTTCCGAAGAGTAAGGAGCCCACCATGACCACTCCGCGAACGGAAGGCTCCGCGGCTTCCGGATGGATCGTCTTCGCCGCCGTCCTGATGATCTTCGGTGGCATCTCCGCGATCCTCCAGGGCGTCGCCGCGATCGCCAAGGACAGCGTCTTCGTCGTGACCGGCAACTACACCTTCCGGTTCGACCTGAGCGCCTGGGGATGGATCCACCTCGTCCTCGGCGTGCTGGTCGTCCTCGTCGGACTGCTGCTCCTGCGGGGCGCGCTGTGGGCGCGCACGGTGGGCGCGGTGATCGTCGGCCTGTCGATGCTGGCGAACTTCATGTGGCTGCCGTACATCCCCTTCTGGGCCCTGGCGATGATCCTCCTCGACGGCGTCGTCATCTGGGCCCTGTGCACCGCCCCCGGGCGCAGGCCCGCGGCGGTGTAGGACCGCCGCCGATTCAGCCGACTGGTCGCGCTGCGGGTGACAGGGTCCGGCGCACGCGGCAGCGTTGCCCTCAGTACCGGTCCCCCGTACAGACGAGGACGCTCACCATGGCCGCTCTCCGCCGGCCCGGCCTTCACGCCGGCGCCCTGCTCCTGCTCCTCGGCACCGCGGCGTGCTCCGGTATGACCCACCAGGCCGTGGGCAACCTGGTCTACACGACCACGGACGGCAAGCCGCAGCAGATCGACAGCCCCTCGGTCGACGGGTGCCACCCGCTGACGGCCCCCGGGGCGAAGAGCGTCGACAACAACACCGTCAACGACGTGGTCCTCTACACGCAGGAGGACTGCCACAACGCCGCGGGAACCAGCAAGTTCTACCTGCCCTCGCAGACCAGCGACCCGGGTGTGCCCGGCCAGGCCCCCTGGAAGAGCTTCACGGTGGTCGGCGGAAGCCACTAGGGACGGTGCCGCCGTGGCCGCCATGACCGACGAGCAGGACGAGCCGGCGGCGCCCGACCCGCGGGAGCACGTCACGCCGCGGGAACGGGCCGCGCTGGGCAGGGCGGCCCGGCGGACCGCGCCCCGGTCGGACCACGCGCACTGGGCGCCCCCGCCGGACCGGGCCGACCCGGTCGACGTGATCGAGGAGCAGTCCGCGCGCCGGGTGCCCGAGCTGGTGCCGATCCGGTACGGCCGGATGGCCGAGTCGCCGTTCCGCTTCTACCGGGGCGCGGCGGCGGTCATGGCGGCGGACCTCGCGGGCACGCCGGTGACGGGGCTGCGCGCGCAGCTGTGCGGGGACGCGCACATGCTCAACTTCCGCTTGCTGGCCTCGCCCGAGCGGCGGCTGATGTTCGACATCAACGACTTCGACGAGACGCTGCCCGGGCCCTGGGAGTGGGACGTCAAGCGCCTGGCCGCCAGTCTCGTCATCGCGGGCCGGGCGGCCGGTTTCTCCGGCCGGGAGCGTGCGGCGACCGTCCTGGCCGCCGTCGGGGGCTATCGCGAGCACATGCGCCGCTTCGCCCGGATGGGCAATCTCGACGTCTGGTACGCCCACTTCGAGGCGGAGCGGCTGCAGGAGCGGTTCGCCCCCCTGCTCGGCGCGCGGGACCGGGCGCGCTGGGAGCGTTCGCAGGAGCGGGCGCGTTCGCACGACACGCTGCAGGCGTTCGTCAAGCTCACGGATGTCGTGGACGGTGAGCGGCGGATCGTGCCGGATCCGCCGCTGCTGACGCCGCTGCGCGACCTGCCCGAGGCCGCGGACTCCGGGGTGGAGCGCGAACTGGGGCGGCTGATGGAGCGCTACGGCCACACCCTGCAGTCCGACCGCCGCACCCTGCTGGAGCAGTACCGGGTCGCCGACATCGCACGCAAGGTCGTCGGGGTGGGCAGTGTGGGGACCCGCTGCTGGATCGTGCTGCTGCTCGGCAAGGACGACGAGGACCCGCTGTTCCTGCAGGCCAAGGAGGCCGACGAGTCGGTGCTGGCCCGCCATGTGGGCGCCTGCCTGCAACGGACGCAGGGCGAGCGGGTGGTGGCCGGGCAGCGGCTGATGCAGGCCACGAGCGACATCTTCCTGGGCTGGGAACGCGTCCACGGCATCGACGGCCGGCGGCGGGACTTCTACGTGCGCCAGTTGCGCGACTGGAAGGGCATCGTGGTGGCCGAGACGATGTCACCGCAGGTGATGGGCATCTTCGGCCGGATGTGCGGGGCGACGCTGGCCCGTGCGCACGCGCGCTCGGGGGACCGGATCGCGATCGCCGCCTATCTGGGCCGGGGTGATGTCTTCGACCGGGCGCTGGCGGAGTTCGCCGAGCTGTACGCCGACCAGAACGAGCGCGACCACCAGGCGCTCCTGGAGGCCGTACGTACCGGCCGGGTCACCGCGCGGGGGGCCTGACGTCCGGGGCTGCCGCGGACTCCGCTTCCCCGGCGCGGCCGAAGGCGGGGATGCCGGGGCCCTGGGGCAGCAGTTCGGTGGTGACGAAGGCGACCACGGCCGCCAGTACGACCACCGGCACCGTCTCGGCGTTGCCCAGCAGCAGGACGACGAGCAGGACCGTGCTGACCGGCAGCCGCATCGCCGCGGCGCACGAGGCCGCCATCCCCGCGGCCATGGCGGGCACGAGGCCGAAGCCCGGCAGCGGGGCCGCGAGCACACCGCAGGCCCCGCCGAGGAAGAGGGCCGGGAAGATCGGGCCGCCGCGCAGGCTGCCCAGGGACAGGGCGTACGCCAGGGACTTGAAGACCAGTACGGCGACCAGGGCGGTGACCGGCCAGGTGTGCGGGTCGGAGGCGAGCTGGGGCAGGGTGCTCTGCCCGGACAGCGCCGCCTCGGCCGGTGAACGCCCGGTCGCCAGGGCGTAGGCGGCCACGCAGACGCCCGCGGCGACCGCGCAGACGACGGTGTTGCGCAGCGGGCTGCGGGAGACGAGGACCGCCGTGTACCGGCCGCCGACGACGATCCAGTGCACGACGACGCCCACGACCAGGCCCATGAGGACGCCCCACACGACGTCGCCGACGTCGAGGGCGGACGGCCGCGGCAGGCCGATGTCCAGGCCGCCGGTCTTCAGGCCGGTCCAGTGCCCGAACCCGGTGAAGACGATGTCGCCGACCCCGCTGGACAGCAGGGCAGGCAGCATGACGGCGAACAACTGCGGGCCGCCGACGCCCGCGACCTCCATCAGCAGCACCGCCGCCACGAGCGGATTGCCGAAGATCGTCGCGATCGCCGCCGCGGCACCGGCGGCGCCCAGCAGCACGTTGCTGCTGGGGGTGGGGGACGCGCGGACCAGGTTGCGGAAGACCAGCGCGATGCCGCCGCCGAAGGCGATCAGCGGCGCCTCGGGGCCGAGGACGGCACCGAGCGGCAGGCTCGCCACGGCCGCCACGACGACCCCGGGCACCGCCGCGGCGGTGGCACCGCCCGAGTGCAGTCCCGACGCCGGGATGTGGCCGCCGCCGCCCGCGAGGCGCGTGACGACCAGGCCGACGACCAGACCGGCGACGGCCAGCAGCGGGATCGGCCACCACCAGGGCGGCTGAGCGTGCCCCAGGTGCCGCGGCCAGTCCTGCCAGATCAGTCTCTGCAGTTCGTGGATGCCGACGAGGAACCAGAAGGCGAGGAAGGACACGGGGATGCCGAGCACGGCGGAGGCCAACAGCGCCTTACGGTAGTACGGCTGACGCAGCATGTTCCGCAACTGGTCGGCTTCCTGAGGCTGGTTCGCGGTCCCGGAGATCGCCTTCCCCTCTCGTCGCGGCGCACCATTCGCGACAAGTGCGACTTTCGCGACATTACCGACGCGAGCCGTCCGGGGGCCTCAGCCACGCTGGACGCTAGGGTGGGCCGACCGCGCGAGCAGGCGCGGCGCTGACGCGTATGGAGGTGCCATGGCCGCCCCCACCTGGGTCGCCGTGCCGGACGACTCCCCCTTCGGCGTGCACAACCTGCCGTACGGGGTGTTCACCACCGCGGACCGGCCCCACGCGCGGCGGATCGGCGTGGCCGTCGGGGAGTACGTGCTCGACGCCGGAGCCGTGGCGGCGACGGCCGGGGACCTCGCGGCAACCACCGCCGCCCTGCTGTCGGCGCCGACGCTCAACCCGCTGCTGGCGGCGGGGCGGCCGGTGTGGACTGCGGTCCGCGCGCTGCTCACCGCCTGGCTCACCGACCCGGCGCACCGCCCGGCGGTCGAGCCGCACCTGCTGCCGCGGACGGCGGTCGCACTGCACCTCCCCTTCGAGGTGGCGGACTACGTCGACTTCTACGCCTCCGAGCACCACGCCACCAACGTCGGCCGCATCTTCCGGCCCGACGGCGCGGCGCTGCCGCCCAACTGGAAGCACCTGCCGATCGGTTACCACGGCCGCAGCGGCACGGTGGTGGTCTCGGGCACACCCGTGGTGCGGCCGAGCGGGCAGCGCCGGGCGCCGGGCGAGGCCGCCCCGGACTTCGGGCCGTCGCGACGGCTGGACATCGAGGCGGAGATCGGTTTCGTCGTCGGCGGCCCCACCGCGCAGGGCACGCCCGTGCCGCTCGCCGACGCGGAGGACCACGTCTTCGGCGTCTGCCTGGTCAACGACTGGTCGGCCCGCGACATCCAGGCCTGGGAGTACGTGCCGCTGGGCCCGTTCCTCGGCAAGTCCTTCGCGACCTCGGTCTCGCCCTGGGTGGTCCCCCTCGACGCGCTCGACGCGGCCCGTGTCGCCCCGCCGGCCCGCGACGCGGCGCTGCTGCCGTACCTCGACGACCAGGACGGCTCCGCCCCGCCGCGCGGCCTGGACATCGCGCTGGAGATGCGGCTGCGCGGCGAGGTGGTCTCGCGGCCGCCGTTCGCCACGATGTACTGGACGTACGCGCAGATGCTCGCCCACATGACCGTGAACGGCGCCTCGTTGCGGGCCGGGGACCTCTTCGCCTCCGGCACGGTCAGCGGCCCGGAACGGGCGCAGCGCGGTGCGCTCATCGAGCTGACCTGGAACGGCGAGGAGCCGCTGGTGCTCGCCGACGGGACGCGGCGGTCGTACCTGGAGGACGGCGACGAGGTCGTGATCACGGCGACCGCGCCCGGCCCGGACGGCACGCGGATCGGCTTCGGCGAGGTCGCGGGCCGGGTGGTGGCCGCACGCGCGCAGGCGTGAGCCGCCGCGGTACGCACGGGAATCGGGCCGTTCCCGGATCTGTCGGTGCGCCGCGCCGTTGTGATCTCCTGATCCTGTCGCTCCGCCGTCCGCCCCGGCCCGCAGGGAACCCATGCCCGAGACGCTGCCCTCCGCCCCTCCCGGGGACCCCGGCCGCGCGCCCGCCGCGCCGCTGCCGCGCGCGGTGCGGATCGGGTACGGCCTGGGGTCGCTGGGCACGGGCGCGTTCGGCACGGTGCCGGGGCTGATCCTGCTCTACTACCTGACGAACGTGCTGGCCGTACCGGCGGCCGTCGCGGGCGCGGCGGTCTTCCTGCCCAAGGCGTGGGACGTGCTGATCAACCCTCTGGTGGGGGCGGCCGCCGACCGCAGCCGGCTGCAAGGGGGTTCGCGGCGGCCGTTCCTGCTGGCCGGGGCGCTGACCCTGCCGCCGCTGTTCGCGCTGGTCTTCGCGGCGCCGCCGCTGCGGGGCGCGGCCGCGGCCGGCTACGTGGCCGTGTTCTTCCTGCTCGCCGCGACCGCCTACGCGGTCTTCCAGGTCCCGTACGTGACGATGCCCGCCGAGATGACCGAGGACACCGGCGAACGGGCCCGCGTACTGGGCTGGCGGGTGGGGTTCCTGGGGGTGGCGATCCTGCTGTCGGGCGCGCTGGCCCCCGCGATCGCGCACGAGAGGGGCGACACCCCCGGGAGCTACCGGCAGATGGGCGTCGTCGTGGCGCTGATCCTCCTGGCCGGGACACTCGGGGCCTGGCACTTCACCCGGCGGGCCCCGTCGGTCGCCCGCAGCGAGTCCGAGCCGTCCCTGCGGGCGCAGTTGGCCGCCGCCCGGGAGAACCCGGCCTTCCTCTTCCTGGTGGCCATGTGGGGGCTGCAGGCCCTCGCCGTCGGGATCATGCTGGCCGGGGTGCAGTACTTCGCCACGTACACCCTCGGCGCGGCGGGAGCGGTCACCCCGCTGTTCGCCTGCATGATCGGCCCGTTGGTGCTGGTGATGCCGCTGTGGAACCGGCTGGCCCGGACGCGCGGCCCCAAGTACGCGCAGTGGTGCGCCTCGTCGCTGTTCGTCGCGGCTGCCGCGCTGCTCGGGCTCACGCCGTTCGCGGGGGCCGCGCTCGGCTACCCGGCCGTGGCGGCCGTCGGGATCGCCTACGCGGGGCTGCAGTTGCTGCCGCTGACGATGCTCGCCGACACCCTGGCCGCCGACGCGGTACGGACCGGGCGGCGCCGGGCGGCGACCTTCACCGGGCTGTGGACCGCCGCCGAGACCCTGGCGCTCGCGCTGGGCGCCGGGGTCTTCGCCCTGGTCCTGGCCGTGACCGGGTTCCGTTCCTCGGACGCCGCGCACCATGTCGACCAGCCCGGCGCCGCCCTGACCGGCATCGCGTCCGGCATGAGCCTGCTGCCCGCCGTGCTCGCCGCGGCGAGCCTGTGGCTGCTGCACCGCTACCGGGAGGACGTCCCGGTCCCGGCGGCGGCCGCACCCGACCCCGAAGCCACCGACCCATCCGAGGACACGAACGACCATGCCCACTGAGCCCGTTCCCTCCCCCGCACTCCCCCACGGCCGGCCGGCCGAGGAGGTGCTGTCCGAGCTGCGGGCCCTGCGCGCGCAGGACGCCCCGACCCGCGGCGGGCGCACCTTCGCCTACGTCTACGACTCCGGGCTCGCCGGGGTGGACGAGCTGGCCACCGCCGCGTACACGGAGTTCGCCGCCGTCAACGGCCTGGACATGACCGTCTTCCCCAGCGTGGCCCGCCTGGAGAACGACGTCGTGGCCGCGGCCGTGGCGCTGCTGGGCGCGCCCGGAGCGCAGGGCACCTTCACCAGCGGGGGCACCGAGTCGATCCTGCTCGCCGTGAAGACCGCCCGCGACCACGCCCGCGCGGTGCGCGGGGTGACGGAGCCCCAGCTCCTGCTGCCCTCGACCGCGCACGCCGCGTTCCACAAGGCGGCCTCCTACCTGGGCCTGGAGACGGTGACCGTTGCGGTGGACCGGGAGAGCCTGCGGGCGGACGCGGCCGCCATGGCGGCCGCGATCACCGGCCGTACCGCGCTCGTCGTCGCCTCCGCGCCCTCGTACGCGCACGGGGTGATCGACCCGGTGACGGAGATCGCCGCCGCGGCGGCCGCGCGCGGGGTGCTCTGCCACGTGGACGCCTGCATCGGCGGCTGGCTCCTGCCCCATCTGCGGCAGGCGGGGCGGGACGTACCGCCGTTCGACCTGTCGGTGCCCGGGGTGACCTCGCTGTCGGTGGACCTCCACAAGTACGGCTACGCCGACAAGGGCGCCTCCGTGGTGCTGTACCGGGACGCGGAGCTCCGCCGCCACCAGTACTTCGCGCACGCGGGCTGGCCGGGCTACCCGGTGGTCAACCCGACCGTGCAGGGCACCAAGTCGGCCGGGCTGCTGGCCCAGGCGTGGGCGGTGCAGCGCCACATCGGCGAGGACGGCTACCGCGAACTCGCCGAGCGGACCGCCGGGGCGGCCGACCGGCTGCTGGCGGGGCTGCGCGCCGTGGAGGGCGTACGCGTGCTGGGCGACCCGGGGGCCGGACTGGTCGCGTTCACACTGCTCGGGACGGACGGCGCGCCGGATCTGAGCCTGCTGCTGCACCTGGCCGACGAGATGCGCGAACGCGGCTGGTACCTCCAGCCCCAGCTGTCCTTCGACGGGCTCCCGCCGAATCTGCACCTCACCCTGACCCCCGCGTCGGCCGGGCTGGTCGACGCCCTGCTCGCCGACCTGGACGCGTCCCTGAAGGCCGCGCGGACCCTGGCGCCGGTCACCGTCGACCCCGCGCTCGCGCAGTTCGCCGCCGGGCTCGACCCCGACACCCTGGGGCCGGAGGAGGTCGCGGGGGTGCTGGCCTTCGCGGGCCTCGGCGGCGGATCGGAACTGCCGCGCCGGATGGCCCCCGTACTGACGCTGCTCGACGCCCTGCCGGGCCGCCTCAAGGAAGGCCTGCTGACGGAGTTCGTCGGCTCGGTCTTCCGGGTCTGAGGCCCCGCGGGGGCGGGGGCGGGTGCGGGGCCCGTCGGTCGCGGCGGTGCGGGCACCTGTTGGACGGTGACGCCGTCGAGGGCGAACGACGTCGCGTGCGGGGATTTCCCGGCCGTGCGGCCCGGCGGCTCGACGGCCCTACGCGGAGTGCAGCGCCGAGTCGTCCCGCGTCGCCGGCCCCCCGCACCCGGCCGCTCCGCGAACGTAAGCCGGGTCAGCCTTCGCGGGCCCGGCACTTGAGCGCGGAGACGGGTGACTCCCTGGGGGGCGATGGCGCTCGCCGTCCTACCCGTGCACCGAGCGGAAACGCCTCCGGCGGTGCGCGGCCGGGCGGACCCGCGATCCTGTGGCCCCGCGGTCGGTGACGGGCAACACCAGGGCAAGCTGCCGTCCTGGTCAGGGACCGAGCGCACATGCCCGCCGGACGACCCGACCGCACCGGCAACAACGCGCACTCCGCGCCGGGGGACGCACCCGACAAGCCCCCGGCATTTGAGGCTCGCCCTCTCAGCCGCCCACCGCGCAGAAACGCCTCCGGCGCTGCCCGGCCGGGCGAGCCCGCCGCCCCGGGTTCCTCGCATGGTGAGGGGCAATACGCGGCGAGGCACCGGACGCCGTCCGCGTCGCGGACCGCGCAGGCAAGCCCGGCGACCGGCGACCGCCCATCCGACGAGCCGCCGGCGGGCTCAGCGTTCGCGGCCCCGGGGCTTGAGCGCCGTCGCGGGCAGGTCCGGGGCCAGGAGCCGGGCGCCGGCGTAGCCGTGGACCGTGCCGAAGGCGGTGCCGGTGTTCCATTCCTCGCGGGCCCGGGCGATCTCCTCGCCCGAACGGGCCACGAAGTTCCACCACATGACGAGCTTCTCCTCGAACGGCTCGCCGCCCAGCAGCATGACCGAGCCGTCGCTGTCCGCCCGCAGCGGCAACTCGGTGCGCCCGCAGCCCAGATAGAGCATCGAGCCCGGCTCGACGGGCACCCCGTCGACGTCGATCCGGCCGGCCATGGCCAGTACGGCGTACTCGAAGTCGCGCTCAAGCGGCAGCGAGACGTCCGTGCCCTCGGTGAGGGCCAGGTCCGCGCCGACGAGGGGGGTGAAGGTGGAGCCGGGCGAGACGGCGGTGTCGAGGGCCCCGAGCAGGACGGTGGCGCGCAGCCCGCCGTGCCCGCCGGTGACGAGCGGGAGGTCGGCGTAGTGCTCGAAGGACGGCTCGCGGTGCCGCTGCGTGTCGGGAAGGGCCACCCACAACTGCGCGCCGTGCAGCAGGCGGGCGTGGTCGCGGGGGGACTCCTCGGAGTGCGCGATCGCGCGGCCGGAGGTCATGAGGCCGAGTTCGCGGGGCCGCACCGTCCGCAGGCTGCCCAGGCTGTCGCGGTGCAGCACCTCGCCCTCGTGCAGCCAGCTGACGGTCTGCAGGCCGATGTGCGGGTGCGGTGGCACCTGCATGCCGGGCTCGTCCGCGATGTCGTCGGGTCCGTAGTGGTCGACGAAGCACCAGGCGCCGACCATGCGGCGGCCCAGGTTGGGCAGCAGCCGGCGCACCTGACTGCTCTCGCCCAGGGGCACGACGCGGCCGGTCAGCAGGTCGCGCACGGGCGCGGCGGACACGTCCTCCCGTCCGCCGCACGCGGTGGGCCGGGGACGCACGTCGAGATTGCTCATGGGGTGGTCACACCTCGGTGCGCGGGGCAGGGAGCAGGGCGGCGGGGATGTCGGCCTCCAGCCCGCGCAACTGCTCCCCGAGCCCCTTGGCCTGCGGGTCGGGACGGGTGGACGCGGCCACGCCCTCGCCGAGCAGGCCGTGCACGACGAAGTTGAGGGCGCGCAGGTTGGCGAGTTCGTAGCGGCTCACGCGGAGCTTGGCTGCCTCCGGTACGAGCGCGCGCAGCCGTTCGACGTCCAGCCAGTCCCGCAGCCAGGCGTACGCGGCGTCGCTGCGGGCCCACAGGCCGACGTTGGCGTCGCCGCCCTTGTCACCGGACCGGGCGCCGACGACCAGGCCCAGCGGGGCGCGCACGGTGGGCCCGCCCGGCGCGGGCGCAGTGGACTCGGGGACGGACGCGGGGACGGGCGCCTCGGCGGCCGCCGGTGCACGCGGCACGGGCACGCGGGTGCCGTCGTGGAGCACGACCTCGTGCCGGACCACCTCGGCCGGGACCAGGGCGGGCCAGTGCACGCCGTACTCGGTGGCCTTCGGCGAGAAGTGCTCCATGTGCAGGCCGGGTGCCGTCGACAGGCCCGTGCCGACCACGGCGGAGAACAGGGCGCGGCCGGCCTTGTCCTTGTCGGCGTCCTTGACGGTGAGGGTGAGCCGGGCACCGGACGCGGTCGGCTCCAGGTGGACGTCGTACGTCCCGAACCGCCCGGGCCCGCCGGTGGCGTCCAGCAGGGACGCCTCGGCGAACCGGGCCTTGGCCTCGATGTCGGGACCGGTCAGCACGAAGGTCGCCGTGTTGCGGTAGCCGCCGTGGTGGTTGAGGCACACCTTGAGGGTGTCGGGGGCGGGCTCGCCGCGGGCGCCGCTGACCAGGACCCGGTCGGGGCCGAGTTGTTCGAGGGTGACGGTGTCGAAGCGGGTGACGACGTCCGGGTTGAGGTAGGCGGGCCGGTCGATCTCGTAAAGAAGTTGGGCGGTGACGGTCTCGACGGTGACCGCGCCGGCGGTGCCGTCGTGCTTGGTGATGACGGCGGACCCGTCGGGGTGCATCTCCGCGAGGGGGAAGCCGGGGTGCACGGGGCGCTCGATCTCGGTGAAGAAGGAGTAGTTGCCGCCGGTCGCCTGGGCGCCGCACTCGATGATGTGCCCCGCGGTGACGGCCCCGGCCAGACGGTCCCAGTCGTCCGGCGCCCAGTCGAAGGCCCACGCCGCGGGGCCGACCACCAGGGAGGCGTCCGTGACGCGCCCGCAGATCACCACGTCGGCGCCGGCGCGCAGCGCCCGCGTGATCCCCCACGCGCCGAGGTAGGCGTTGGCGGTGACGGGCCGCACGTCGGCGTCGGCGAGGGTGCGGCCGGTCGCGAGGTGCGCGAAGTGGTGCCCCTGCGCCTGGAGTTCGGGGAGCCGCTCGATGAGGTCGTCGCCCTCGACGTACGCCACCGACGGGCTCAGCCCGGCGAGGGCCGCCAGTTCGCCGAGTTTGGCGGCCAGTCCGGCCGGGTTGAGGCCGCCGGCGTTGACGACGACCTTGATGCCGCGTTCCAGGCACGTACCGAGCACGTCGCCCATCTGGGCGAGGAACGAGACCGCGTACCCCGCGCCCGGGTCCCGTTGCCGGGCCTTCCACAGCAGCAGCATGGTGAGCTCGGCGAGGTAGTCGCCGGTCAGCACGTCGATGGGGCCGCCCTCGACCATCTCGCGGGCGGCCGAGAGGCGGTCCCCGTAGAAGCCTGAGCAGTTGGCGATCCGCAGGGTGTCTCGTCGCTGGGTCATGTCCCTCGCCGTCGGCGGTGTCGGTCTTCAGCTGTGGTGGTGCGGTGAAGCCGTGGTGCGGTGTGGTGCGGTGTGGTGCGGGCCGCCCGGTGTCAGACGGAGGTCGCGCGCAGGGAGTCCACGTGGCGGCGGATCTCCTCCGGCGAGAGGTAGATGTCGGTGACCTCGAAGTCCTTGAGGGCGGCCGGCCTGCGTGCCTGGAACCCGGTGCGCACGAAGTCGTCGCCCGCGACGGCGTTGAGGAACCAGCCCGCCGCCGCCCGGAAGCGCGCGGGGAAGGTGCGCAGCGCGCCGAGGTGGTAGCCGCGGGCCACGATCTGCGCGGGCAGGCCGCTGAGCGGGATGCCGAGCGGCTTGGAGACCGCCTCGACGCCGCCGAGGTCCACGACCAGCCCCAGGTCCTTGTGCCGGTACTCCTCCAACGGGCGGCCGCGCAGGGCGGCGACCACGTTCTCGGCGACGGCCTTGCCCTGCCGCATGGCGTGCTGGGCGGTGGGCGGGCACACGGCGCCGCCACCGGTCGCGAGGTCCGGGACCGCGGCGGAGTCGCCGAGCGCGAACACCCCGTCGGCGCCGGGGATGCGCATCTCGGCGTCGGTGACGAGACGGCCCTTGACGGTCTCGGTGCCGAGCGTGGTCACCAGCGGGCTGGAGACGACACCGGCGGTCCAGATCAGGGTCCGGCAGGGCAGCTTGCGGCCGTCGGTGAACGTGACGGTGTCGGGGGTGACCTCGGCGACGGAGACGCCGAGCGACACGTCGACGCCGCGTTCCCGCATGATCTGCAGCGCCTTCAGGCCGAGCTTCTCGCCGAGTTCCGGCATGAGGCGGGGCGCGATGTCGATCAGGTGCCACTTGATCAGCGCCGGGTCCAGCCGCGGGTAGCGCTTGGCGGCGGCCGTGGTCAGCCGTTGCAGGACGGCGGCGGTCTCGGTGCCGGCGTAGCCGCCGCCCACGACCACGAACTGCAGCCGGGACTCGCGCTCGGCCTGGTCGGTGGTGGCGGAGGCCAGGTCCAGCTGCGCGATGACGTGGTCGCGGATGTACGCCGCCTCGGCGAGGGTCTTCATGCCCCGGCCGTACTCGGTGAGTCCGGGGATGTCGAAGGTGCGGGTGACGCTGCCGGGGGCCAGGACGAGGTAGTCGTACTCCTCGACCTGCTCCTCGTCGGTGATCTTCCTGACGACCACCGCCTTGGCCGCCGGGTCCACGCCGATCGCCCGACCGGGTATCACCGCGGTGCGGTGCAGCATGCGGCGCAGCGGGACCGCGACGGCCTGCGGGGTGAGGACACCGGCGGCGACGTGCGGCAGCAGGGGCAGATAGAGCTGGTGGCTCCAGGGCGTCACCAGGCTGATGTCGGCCTCGTCCGGCGCCAGCCGGCGCTCAAGGCGGTGCGCGCACTCCATGCCCGCGAAGCCACCGCCGACGACCAGGATCCTGGGTCGGTTCATCACTCGCCTCCCGTGGGACCGTTCGGGCCCGATTCCCTACCCGCGGCGTGTGCGGATACGCCTCCGGCCACGCTCGCACAGGCCCCGTCGCGGCGCGAACGGAACACCGGGGCGCGCGAGCGGCACGCTACCGGCCGTGCCCCGCCGAGCAGAAGAGCCGGGACGGGGGCCGGACGGCACGTGCCCGCGCGGCGGTGGTCAGCGCGCGGTGCGGCGCCGGGCGAGCAGCCGGTGGTAGGCCTCCAGTCCGTCGGGGACCCACGCGCGGCGCGGGAGCTCGTCCTCCAGCTCCCGCTCGGTGAGGAAGGCGTGCCAGGCCACTTCCTCCGCCTGCGGCGCGACCGGCAGGTCGCAGCGCACCTCGTAGACCCGCGACCACCAGGTGTGGCCGGCGGCCGCGCCGGTCCCCTCGTACAGGAAGCCGAACAGCGGGGTGGGCTGCGGCAGCCCGCTGACGCCGAGTTCCTCCTCGGCCTCGCGCAGGGCGGCGGCGTCGTACGCCTCGCCCGCGCCTACGACACCGCCGACGAACATGTCGTACAGGGAGGGGAAGACCAGTTTCCCGGCCGTCCTGCGGTGCACGAAGACCCGGCCGTCGGCGTCCCTGGCCAGGATGAACACGCACCGGTGCCGCAGTCCGCGGGCGGTCGCCTCGCCGCGGCGGGCCTGGCCGACGACCCGGTCCTGCTCGTCCACGATGTCCAGCAGCTCGTCCGCCGGGCGTGCCGCCCCGTCCGTGCCGTCCATGCCGTCCATGCCGCGCCTCCGCCGTCCGGTCGCCGGTGATCCCCGTACGGTGCCACGGCCGCGGGCGTCACGCACCTCTCCCCCGGGCGGCAGCCGGTGGACGCCGGGGGTTGTCCTGGCGTGGGTAGGGTGAACCGTGTGATCGACGCTGTCCGGAACACCGCGCGGGCGGTCGGCCTGTGGTTCGCCCCGGAACGGGTGCGGACGGAGGGCACGACACCCGACTACCGCTTCTCGCTGGCGAACGAGCGGACGTTCCTGGCCTGGCTGCGCACGGCGCTGGCGCTGGTGGGCGGCGGTTTCGCCGTGGACCAGTTCCTGCGGGACCTGCAACGTCCGGTCCGGGTGACGCTGGCGGTCGTGCTGGTCGTGGGCGGGGCGATGTGCGCGGTGCGGGCGGTCAACCACTGGGTGCGCTGCGAGCGGGCGATGCGCCGCGGGGAGGACCTGCCGGTCTCGCGGTTCCCGGCGCTGCTGGCGGTGGTGGTGGCCGCGATGGCGGTGGTGCTGCTGCTCACCGCCGTGCTGGGGCGGGCCGGCTGATGGACGCCGGCGGGACCCCGCCGCGCGATCCCGGGCTGCAGCCGGAACGGACCCGGCTGGCGTGGCGGCGGACGACCCTGTCCTTCGCGGTGGCGGCGCTGCTGGCCGGGCGCGAGGCGCTGCTGCAGGGGGTGTCGGCGGTCGCGATCTGCGCGGTGGCCGTGTGCGCGCTGGTGTGGCTGGCCTTCACGGCGGTCGCGCAGCGCAGGATCGCCGTGCTGGACGACGTCCGGCCGCCGGTGCTGACCGGGCCGTGGGCGGCCGGGGCCGTGCTGTGCGTCCTGGCCCTGGTCCTCCTCGGGTCGGCGCTGCTGTTCCTGTGACCCCGGGCCCCCGCGCCCGTGGAAACTTGGGCACATCAAGCAAATGGTTCACAATGTCAAGTACCTGAGTACACTCGCAGCATGAGCGCCCGGAACGCCCCGACCGCCCCGGCTTCGCCGGCCGTCGCACCGCCCTCCAAGATCCAGCTGCTGGAGCTGCTCGCCGCCATCGGCACCGCCCAGTGGCAGGACTTCGCCGCCGCGGCGGCACGGCACGGGCTGACGTCCATGCAGGCCAAGGTGCTCTCCCAGTTGCACGGACCGGTCCCCATGCGCGGTCTCGCGGAGCGGCTGGTGTGCGACGCGTCCAACATCACCGGCATCGTGGACCGTCTCGAGGCCCACGGCTTTGTGCGCCGCGAGGTGAGCCCGGCCGACCGCAGGGTGAAGAACGTGGTCGCCACCGATCTGGGCCGCGAGACGATGGGCCGGGTGCGCGACGAGATGCAGGCCACCCACGGCGCGCTCGACGTCCTCGACGCCGAGGAGCGCGAGGCGCTCTACGGCCTGCTGGAGCGGCTGCGCCCGGTCATGGAGGACCGCACCCGCGGCTGACGCCGCAGGGGCGCGACGAGCGCCCGGACGTTCCGGTCGGCGAAGCCGGGCTCGGCGCCGATGACGCGGATCAGCTGCTCGCGCACGGCGCGACCGCGGCCCGCCCGAACCACCTCCAGCGACTCGGCCAGGGCCGTCGGCAGCCCCGGGCGGTGCCAGGGCTCGGCGGCCCACTCGTCGAACCACCGGCGGGGCGGGAACGAGGGCTGCAGTTTGTCCTGGTCGTTGCCGAGGTAGGCCCACACCCGGACGTCCAGTGACACGCTCGCGGCGTGCCCGGCCGGAAGGCCGCGGGCCCAGTCGCCCTCGGTGTGCTGCTGCCAGCGCCAGGTGTTCGGGCTGGTCCGTTCCCGGATCGTCACGCCGACGAAGCGCAGCTTGCGGCGGATCACCGGCCAGGGCTCGCGGCTCTCGGCCGCCCAGCCGGACAGCGCGCGGTGCAGCACGTCGTAGGTCGTACCCCCGTCCACCACGTCGACCAGCGCGACCGGCCGTGCGCGGCGGGCCAGGTCGTACGGTGCGAGCCCGGCGGCCGCCAGGTGCTCCCGCAGCCGGCGGGCCTGCGCCGCGTCCAGCCCCGCGCCGCCCGCCCGCAGCGAGAGCGGCAGGCGCAGCAGCCGCCCCTCCCAGGAGGAACCCTCGAAGGCGCCGCTGAGCAGGTCGTACATGCTGTCCAGGGAACGTCCCACGAAGCACAGGTCGGCCCCGCCGGAACGGGCGAGCACCTTGCCCGCGCAGGTCGTCAGCTCCGGCAGGAACCAGAGCCGGGGCGGCTCGGCCCCGTCAGTGAGCGCGCCGAGGCGGTCCGGGCGACGCCCGTCGCCGGCGCGCGACAGCGTCCAGCGGTAGGGCTGCGGCGGGGCGGGGCGCGCGCCCGGTGGAGAGGTCATGGCCACCAGTCGACCATTCCGGGGCCCGGCCGGTCACCCGGTTTCCAGTCGTCCGTCACCAAGGATTCCGCTGGCTGCACGTTCGACCTTAGATTCGCCCCTGACACGCCGATTTCCCTGAGAGGAGGGCCTTGTGACGATCCGTCACCGGTTCCGCGACAGACGGCGGCGGTGCGAGGCATGTTCCTGATCACCGGCATTCCGGCGTCGGGCAAGTCCACCGTGGCGCAGGAACTGGCCGAGCGGCTGCCGAGGTCGGCGCACGTCCGCGGGAACGTCTTCCGCCGGATGATCGTGGGCGGCCGTGCCGAGCCCGCTCCCGGCCACCCCGGCGAGCACCCCGGCGGTGAGCACGACGACGGCCCCGACGAGGAGGCGCTGCGGCAGATGCGGCTGCGGTACGCCCTCGCCGCGGCGAGCGCCGACGCGTACGCCGCCGCCGGCTTCACCCCCGTGCTGCAGGACGTGATCCTCGGCGACGAACTGCCCCGCACGATCGCGCTGCTGCGCACCAGGCCGCTGCACGTCGTCGTCCTCGTCCCGCCTCCCCGGGCGGTCGCCGCGCGGGAGGCAGGGCGCGCCAAGCGGGTCTACGACGCCGTTGTGACGCCCGCACGTCTCGACCACGCGCTGCGCTCGAGTACGCCCCGGATCGGACTGTGGCTGGACACCGGCGAGCAGACCCCGCAGGAGACCGTCGACACGATCCTGCGCCACGCCGGGCCCACCGGCTGAGCGCGGTCCCGGCGGCGGGGCGGCGTCAGGGCGCCAGGATGTCCAGTTCGCGCATGGCGCCCACGCAGATCTCCCGCATGAGCCGCTCGGCGGCCTCGGCGTCGCGGGACCGCACGGCCTCGGCGACCCGGACGTGGAGGGTGACCGCCTCCGGGTCGGGGGCGCTGAACATCAGGTGGTGCTCGGTGCGGCCGGTCAGGACCTCGGCGACCACGTCGCCGAGCCGGGCGAACATCTCGTTGCCCGAGGCCCGGAGCATCAGGCGGTGGAACGCGACGTCGTGGACCAGGTACGCGGCCAGGTCCGCCGCCCGTCCGGCCGCCGCCATCTCGGCGGCGAGGACGGTGAGTTCGCGGCACTGGGCCGGCGTGGCGGCCGCCGCCGCGAGCCCGGCGGCGACCGGCTCGACAGCGGTGCGCAGCATGGTCAGCGAGCGCAGCTGGCGGGGCCGGTCGGCGCCGGCCAGGCGCCAGCGGATGACGGCGGGGTCGAAGACGTTCCACTCCTCGGTGCGGCGCACCGTGATGCCGACCCGGCGCCGGGACTCGACCAGGTGCATGGCCTCCAGCACGCGGACGGCCTCGCGGACGACGGTGCGGGAGACGCCGAAGTCGCGCTCGAGTTCGTCGATGCGCAGCACCGTGCCGGGCGGGTGGACGCCGGAGGCGATGGCGGGGCCGAGTTCCGCCAGGACCCGGGCGTGCAGGCCGCCGTTCTCTCCCTGCCGATCCATGGCGACAGCCTATGCGGGAATGATTCGTATGACGATTTGATTTCGACCCCTTGAATAAGTAGTACCTATGACGTTTCCTGAGGGCCGTCACCCGGACGAGGAGGTACCAGCGATGACGGACAACGGCCCGGACGGCCCGCGTCTCCCCCTGGTGGTGGTCATGGGGGTCTCCGGATCCGGCAAGTCCACCGTCGGCGGACTGCTCGCCGAGCGGCTGGGCGTCCCGTACGCCGAGGCCGACGACTTCCACCCGCCGGCCAACATCGCCAAGATGTCGGCCGGGCACCCGCTGAACGACCGGGACCGCGCCCCCTGGCTGGACGCGATCGCGGCCTGGATCACCGAACGCGGCGGGCGCGGCGGCGTGGTCAGCTGCTCGGCCCTGCGCCGCCGCTACCGCGACCGGCTCCGCAGGGACGCGCCCGGCCTGTTCTTCCTGCACCTCGACGGCCGCGAGGAACTGATCGCCGCCCGTCTCGCGGCGCGGATGGAGCACTTCATGCCGGCCGGGCTGCTGCACTCGCAGTTCGAGGCGCTGGAACCGCTCGACCCGGACGAGGCCGGGGCGGTCGTCACGATCGACGGCGGCCCGCAGCAGATCACCGAACGCGCCCTGGCGGCTCTCCCCCACTGAGCCCTCCAGCACTCCCCCCAACACCCTCCCCCCACTGACAACGGAGTACGAACGTGTCTGCACTCAGCGCCGAGTTGCTGGCCGCGACGCCGGCCGCGACGGAGCCGATCACCAGCGCCGGCGACACCCGGCTCGGCGTCGCCGCGCTCGTCGGTATCGCGGTGATCGTCCTGCTGATCACCCGCTGGAAGATGCACGCCTTCCTGGCCCTGACCATCGGCACCGGCGTCCTCGGTGCCGTCGCCGGGGCGCCACTGGCCAAGACCATCACCAGCTTCACCACCGGGCTCGGCACCACCGTCGCGGGCGTCGGCGTGCTCATCGCGCTCGGCGCGATCCTCGGCAAGCTGCTGGCCGACTCCGGCGGCGCGGACCAGATCGTCGACACGATCCTGGCGAGGACCAGCGAGCGCCGGCTGCCCTGGGCGATGGCCCTGATCGCCGGGCTGATCGGCCTGCCGCTGTTCTTCGAGGTCGGCATCGTGCTGCTGATCCCGGTCGTGCTCCTGGTGGCCCGCCGCGGCAACCACTCCCTGATGCGGATCGGCATCCCGGCGCTGGCCGGCCTGTCGGTCATGCACGGTCTCGTCCCGCCGCACCCCGGCCCGCTCGCCGCGATCGACGCCATCCACGCCGACCTCGGCACCACCCTCGCGCTCGGTGTCCTCGTCGCGCTGCCGACCGTGGCGATAGCCGGACCGCTCTTCGGCCGCTTCGTGGACCGCTGGGTGCAGGTCACCCCGCCCGAGCACCTCACCCCGAGCCGCGCCTCGGACGAGCTGGAGAAGCGGCCCGGCTTCGCCCCCACCGTGGCCACCATGCTGCTGCCGGTCGTGCTCATGCTCGGCAAGGCACTGGTGGACGTCCTCGTCGACGACCAGGGCAGCCCGGTCTTCCGGATCTTCGACGTCATCGGCTCGCCGCTGATCGCCCTGCTGGCGGCCGTCGTGGTCGGCATGTTCACCCTCGGCCGGGCGGCCGGCTTCACCAAGGAGCGGATCTCCACCACCGTCGAGAAGTCCCTCGGCCCGATCGCGGGCATCCTGCTGATCGTCGGCGCGGGCGGCGGCTTCAAGCAGACCCTCATCGACGCCGGCATCGGCAACATGATCCTGAACTGGTCGGACGGCTGGCACATCTCGCCGCTGCTGCTGGCCTGGCTGATCGCCGTCCTGATCCGGGTGGCCACCGGCTCCGCGACCGTGGCGACGATCTCCGCCGCCGGCCTGGTCGCCCCGCTCGCCGAGGGCATGACCTCGACCCACACCGCGCTGCTGGTGCTGGCCGTCGGCGCCGGGTCGCTGTTCTTCTCGCACGTCAACGACGCCGGGTTCTGGCTGGTCAAGGAGTACTTCGGGATGAGCGTCCCGAAGACCCTCAAGTCCTGGTCGGCGATGGAGACCGTCATCTCGGTGGTCGCGATCGTCTTCGTCCTGCTGCTGTCGCTGATCCTGTAGCCGGTCCGCCGCGGGCGGCCCCACCCCGCCTGGCCTGCGCCCTTCCCTGTTAGGTTCTTCGCGGTCCACCAGGGAAGGGCGCAGCCATGTCGTCTCCGTCGTACACCGAAGCTCCGTACACCTCCCGGCTCACGCCGGGCGTCCACGCCTACGTCCAGCCGGACGGCGGCTGGTGCCTGAACAACGCCGGGTTCGTCAGCGACGGCCGCACGACGCTGCTGGTGGACACTGCCGCCACCGAGCGGCGCGCCCTGCTGCTGCGCGACGCGCTGACCGCCGCCGGGGTGCCGCAGCCCTCGTACGTGGTCAACACCCACCACCACGGCGACCACACCAACGGCAACAGCGTCTTCACCCCCGGTGCCCGGATCGTCGGCCACACGGCGTGCGTCAAGGAGCAGCTGGCCGCGGGGCACCAGCTGCAGGCCATCTGGCCGGACGTGGACTACGGCGAGGTGCCCGTCATCCCCGCCACGGTCACCTACGAGGAGCAGCTGACCCTGCACGTCGGCGACGAGGAGGTGCGGCTGCTGCACCCCGGGGTCGCGCACACGCTCGGCGACACCGTGGTGTGGCTGCCCGGTTCGCGGGTGGTCTTCACCGGCGACCTGGTGTTCAACGGTGGCGCGCCCTTCGTCCTGATGGGCTCCCTGGCGGGGTCGCTGCAGGCGCTGGAGACGCTGCGCTCGCTGGACGCCGAGGTGGTCGTGCCGGGCCACGGGCAGGTCTGCGACCCGTCGGCGTACGACACGACGGAGGCCTATCTGCGCTTCGTGACCGAGCTCGCGGCGGACGGCCACAGGGCGGGGCGGGAGCCGCTGGAGGTCGCCAGGACCGCCGACGCCGGCGAGTTCGCGGCGCTGCGCGAGCCGGAGCGGCTGGTCGCCAATCTGCACCGCGCGTACGCGGAGCTGGACGGGCTGCCGCCCGGCTCGCCGCTCGACCTGGTGCGGATCATCACCGACATGGCGGTGCTGAACGGCGGCCGGGTCCCGGAGTGCCTGGCCTGAGGCCCGGGTTCACCAGCGCGGCACGGAGGGGCTGACCCAGCCGGGCTCGGCGCGGCGCATGGCCTTGGCGTCGTCGCGGTCGCGCAGGCCACCGTCGTCGTCGAGCCAGCGGCGGTGCAGGGCCTCCAGGGCCGTCCGGTCCAGCTCCACGCCGAGGCCGGGGGCGTCGGACACGGCCAGCCGGCCGCCGCGGAACTCGTGGCGGCGGGTGATGACGTCCTCGGTCTGCCAGGGGTAGTGCGAGTCGCAGGCGTGGTGCAGGTTCGGCACCGTGGCGGCGACGTGGGTCATCGCGGCGAGGCTGATGCCGAGGTGGGTGTTGGAGTGCATGGACACCCCCACCCCGAAGGTGCGGCAGAGCGCGGCGAGTTCACGGGTGTTGCGCAGCCCGCCCCAGTAGTGGTGGTCGGAGAGCACGACCTGGACGGCTTCCTGGGCGAACGCCTCGGGGATCTCCTCGAACGTGGTGACGCACATGTTGGTGGCCAGCGGCAGGTCGGTGCCGGCGGCGACCTCGGCCATGCGGGCGGTGGTGGAGGCGGGGTCCTCCAGGTACTCCAGGACGTCGCCGAGCTCGTCCGCGACGCGCAGCGAGGTCTCCACGGACCAGGCGCCGTTGGGGTCCAGGCGTAGCGGCATGCCGGGGAAGGCCGCGGCCAGCGCCCGCACCGCGGCGATCTCCTCGTCGGGCGGGAAGACCCCGCCCTTGAGCTTGAACGAGGTGAAGCCGTACTCGCGGACGAAGCGCCGGGCCTGCGCGACGACGCCCTCCGGGTCGAGCGCCGCGCCCCAGTCGTCCTTGAGGCCCTGCCCGTCCGGGTGCTCCGCCCAGCGGTAGAAGAGGTAGGCGCTGTAGTCGACGGTGTCGCGCACCTTGCCGCCGAGCAGCGCGTGCACCGGGAGTCCGAGCGCCTTGCCGAGCGCGTCGAGGCACGCCACCTCGAAACCGGAGACCACCGACAGCAGCACCTTGTCGGCGGTCTGGACGCCGCGCAGCCCGCCGGCGTCCACCGCGTCCGAGGTCTCCTGCGGCGGTGCGCAGACCAGGCCGGCGAGCGGCACCAGGTTGTTCAGGTCGCTGACCTCGCACCCGGGCAGCGCGTCGGCGAGCTGCCGGGCCGGCTCCAGGTACCGGGCGTCGCCGTAGGTCTCGCCGACGCCCGTGATCCCGGTCTCGGTGGTCACCTCGATGATCAACCGGGGGGTGAACGGCTGGTGAACGCCTTGGGTGTTGAGGAGCGGCGGGTCGGAGATCAGGACGGGGGTGAGTCGTACGTCCGTGATCGTCAGGTCCCTGCGGTGTGTCATCAACGCCCACCCTCGTTGTTCACATACATGATTGAGATGCGTCTATCAGAATCGGACCCTAGGTCCCCTCCCCAAACTCGTCAAGAACGCACAGGTCCGGACACGGATCGCGACCCGGCCGTGCCGGGCGGCCGGGGCACCCAGCCGGGCAGGGGTTCGGCCGCGCCGTGCCACGCGGGCGGCAGGCCCGCGACGCCGGTACGGGCGACATGGACGCCACCCGCCATCGCACAGGTGGTGTCCATGTCGCCCTGTCCGGCCACCGCGCTCCACAGCCCGCCTGCCAGGTCGTCAAGGTGCATGGCGGCGCACCACAGGGCGAAGGGCACGGTGTCGGGTGCGGAGACGCCGTAGCCCGAGCCCAGCACGTCGGCGGCGTGCCGGACGGGGGTGCCCTCCGGGAAGCGGCTCGCGACCCGCAGGCCGCCGCGCACATCGCCGGCCGGGACCCGGTCGCCGACCGTCCGCAGCAGGTCGGCCGGGGGCGGCCCACCGCGGCTGCGGGCGGCCAGCGCGGCGGCCAGGGCCACGGCGACGGCCCCGGCGGCGGCCTCCGGGTGGTGGTGCGAGACGGCCGCCTGCCGAGCGGCGGCGTCGGCGACGGCGTCCAGGCCGGCACCAGGGCCGGGCCCGGGCCCGGGGTCCGCGTCGGCGAGCCAGGCGCCCAGCGGGGCGACGCGCATGGCGGCCCCGTTCCCGTACGAGCCCTGGCCGCCGAACTGGGCGCCGACGACCCGCCGCCACGGCTCCCCGGCGCCGATGCGGCGCAGCACGTCGTGCATCGCGGGGCCGTACTTGCGGTGCGGGTCGGCGGCGTAGGCGTCGGCGAACGCGCGGGCCAGTCCGTCCTGGTCGACGGCGCCGCCGAAGGCGTCGAGGTGGGAGCAGAGGGCGAGCGCCTGCGCGGTGACGTCGGTCCACGGCCAGGGGCCGGCGCCCACGTCGAGGACCCTCCGCGCCATCGCGTCCTCCCGCTCCGCGTACGGCACCCGGTACCAGCGGCCGCCGAAGGCGTCACCGCGGGCCAGGCCGTAGAGGCAGTCGAGCGCGGCGGGCGGGATCATGGCTGCAAGTCTTGCAGCGCCGCCGGGCGCGGGCACTTCGGTGCGCGGCCGCCGGTTCACGCGGCGGACTGGACGACATACCGACTGGTCGGCATGATGTCGGGGACAGGATCGGCAGGGGCGAGGAGCATGATGAGCGGTACGGAGAACCCACCGGGGCTCGACCTGGACCGGCTGCGACGGTACCTGGACGCGCAGCGGCCCGGCCTGCTGCACGGCGCGCTCGACGGCGAGCTGATCGAGGGCGGGCGGTCCAACCTGACGTACGCCGTGACCGACGGCACCGCCCGCTGGGTGGTCCGCCGGCCGCCGCTGGGCCACGTCCTGGCGACCGCGCACGACATGGGCCGCGAGCACCGCGTCATCAGCGCCCTGCGCGACACCCCCGTGCCCGTCCCCGGCGCCGTGCTCCTGTGCGACGACACCGAGGTCCTGGGCGCGCCCTTCTACGTCATGGACTTCGTCGAGGGCACGCCCTACCGCACCGAGAAGCAGCTCACCGAGCTCGGCCCCGAGCGCACCCGCTCCATCGTGCTCGGCCTGGTGGACACGCTGGTCGCGCTGCACGCCGTCGATCCCGCCGCGGCCGGGCTCGCCGGCTTCGGCCGTCCCGACGGCTTCCTGGAGCGCCAGCTGCGCCGCTGGGGCAAGCAGCTCGACGCCTCGCGCAGCCGCGACCTGCCCGGCATCGACGAGCTCGCGGCCGCCCTGGGCACCCGGCTGCCCGCCTCCGGCCCCGCGGCGGTCGTGCACGGCGACTACCGGCTCGACAACGTGCTGGTCGGCTCCGACGACACCATCAGGGCCGTCCTGGACTGGGAGATGTCCACGCTCGGCGACCCGCTCACCGACCTCGGCCTGCTGCTGATGTACGGCGAGCTGCGCCCGACCCCCGGCACGCCGGTGTCCGTCACCGGCGGCGCCCCGGGTCACCCCTCGGCCGCCGAGCTGGTCGGGCGCTACGCCACCGGCTCGGGGCGCGACGTGTCCGCGGTGGCCTGGTACACGGCCTTCGCGTACTTCAAGCTCGCGGTGATCCTGGAGGGCATCCACTACCGCTTCACCCTCGGCCAGACCGTCGGCGCCGGCTTCGACCGGATCGGCGCCATCGTCCCGGCCTTCATCGACAACGGCCTGCGCACACTTCAGGAAGGCTGACCATGGATTTCGCGTACGACGCCAGGACCGAGGAACTGCGCGAGCGGCTGCTCGCCTTCATGGACGAGCACGTGTACCCCGCCGAGCCGGTCTTCCACCGGCAGCGCGAGGAGGCCGAGGGCGACGCGGTCTGGTCGGCGCCGCCGGTCGTGGAGGAACTGAAGGCGAAGGCACGGGAGCTGGGCCTGTGGAACCTCTTCCTGCCCGGTGAGCGCGGCGCGGGCCTGACCAACCTCCAGTACGCGCCGCTCGCCGAGATCACCGGCCGCAGCCCGCACTTGGCCCCGCCGGCCCTGAACTGCGCCGCCCCGGACACCGGGAACATGGAGGTGCTGAACGAGTTCGGCACCGACGGGCAGCGCAAGACCTGGCTGGAGCCGCTGCTCGCCGGGGAGATCCGCTCGGCCTTCGCGATGACCGAGCCGGACGTGGCCTCCTCGGACGCGACGAACATCGAGACCCGGATCGTGCGCGACGGCGGCGACTACGTCGTCAACGGCCGCAAGTGGTACATCTCCGGCGCGATGAACCCCAAGTGCGCGATCTTCATCGTCATGGGCAAGACCGATCCCACCGCGGACCGGCACCGCCAGCAGAGCATGATCCTCGTGCCGCGTGACACGCCCGGCCTCGAAGTCCGGCGCGGGATGCGGGTGTTCGGCTACGACGACGGGGACCACGGCGGCCACGCCGAGGTGGTCTTCCACGACGTGCGGGTGCCCGCGGAGAACCTGGTCGGCGAGGAGGGCGGCGGCTTCGCCATCGCCCAGGCCCGGTTGGGCCCCGGCCGCATCCACCACTGCATGCGGCTGATCGGCATGGCCGAGCGCGCGGTGGAGCTGATGTGCCGGCGCGCCTCCGGGCGGGTCGCGTTCGGCAAGCCGCTGGCCGCACAGGGCGTCGTCCAGGAGTGGATCGCCGAGGCCCGCGTGGAGATCGAGCAACTGCGGTTGCTGGTGCTGAAGACCGCGTGGTTGATGGACACCGTCGGCAACCGCGGGGCGCACACCGAGATCCAGTCCATCAAGATCGCCACCCCGGCGAAGGTGGGCCTCATCCTCGACCGCGCCATCCAGGTGCACGGCGCGGGTGGCGTCAGCCAGGACTTCCCGCTCGCCGAGCTGTACGCGGCGGCCCGCACGCTGCGCCTGGCCGACGGGCCCGACGAGGTCCACAAGCGGTCCCTCGCCCGGCGCGAACTGAAGCGGTACGCAGCCCAGGAGAGCTGAGCGGCAGACACGCGAGAGGCGCCCCCGGGTCCCCCGACCCGGGGGCGCCCTCGTGTGCGCGAGCGGTGCGCCGCCGGTGCGCGGCCGGTCAGCGCCGAGCGCGATGGTGTTCCCACGGACGGGCCGCAGGGGCCCGGCACCGCGGACCGGGGAGCCCGACATGAACGCATCGACCACTGCCACCGCTTCTGCCGTTTCCACCGCTTCGACCGCACTGGCCGGGAGGACGGCACTGGTGACCGGCGGTTCGCGCGGCATCGGCCGCGCCGTGGCACGCCGGCTGGCGGCCGACGGCGCCCTGGTCGCCGTCCACTACGGCAGCCGCAAGGAGGCCGCCGACGAGACGGTGGCGCTGATCAACGAGGCCGGGGGCAGGGCCTTCCCGATCGGGGCCGACTTCGCGTCCCCCGACGCGGCGGACCGCCTCTTCGAGGGACTGGAGACCGGACTCGGCGGGCGCGGGCTGGACATCCTGGTCGGCAACGCGGGCATCGCGTCCACCAGTCCGATCGCCGCCGTCACCGAGGAGGAGTTCGACCGCATCCTCACGGTCAACCTCCGCACCCCGTTCCTGGTGACCCGGCGCGCCGTCCCGCTGCTCAACGACGGCGGCCGCATCGTCACCATCGCCTCCACGGCCACCCGCGTCGCGGTCTCCACCCAGATCGCCTACACCATGACCAAGGCGGCCCTGGAGAGCATGACCCCGTCGCTGGCGAACGAGCTCGGCGGGCGGGGCATCACCGTGAACACCGTGGCGCCCGGCGTGATCCGCACCGACATGACCGCGGGGCACACCGCCGTCCCGGGGGCCGCCGCCCAGCTCGCCGCGATCACCGCGCTGGGCCGGCTCGGCGACCCCGAGGACGTGGCCCGCGCGGTGGCCTTCCTGGCGGGCCCGGACGGCGCCTACGTCACCGGTCAGCGCATCGACGTCTGCGGGGGGCTGTGGCTCGGCCCGATCGTCCCGGGCCGGTGAGGTCGCGGCGCCGCGGCGGCCGGCCCGGTCACGCGGCCCGGCTGCCCGCGCCGACCGTTCGCGCGTCCTTCCCGCCCCGCGCCCCGCCGTCCGGGACGAGGTGGACGGCCCCGGGGCCGGTGTCCGCGCGCCGGGTGGCCCGCAGCAGGCGGGTCGCCGAGAGCACGGTGGCGGCCACGAGCAGCAGGTTGCGGGCGGTCAGCACGGCCACGGCCAGGACCGACCCGTCGAGCAGGTCGCGGAAGAGCAGCGGGAAGTCCAGGGTCGTCAGCACGGTCGCGGCGACCAGGAGGGCGGCGACCGGACGCTGCGAGGTGCCGCGGTGCAGCAGGCAGACGGAGGCCAGTCCGATCAGCCAGATCAGGTACTGCGGGCTCAGGACGCGGCTGGTGACGACGAAGAGCAGCACCGCGGTCAGTGCCGCGTCCGGCAGCACCCAGGGCGCCCTGCGGTCGGCCCGCCGCCACCACCACAGCAGCCAGCAGAAGGCCAGGACCGTGCAGGCCTCGCTGACCCAGACCGTCTCGCGGATCCAGGGGCCGACGAACTCCATGGAGCCGTCGCGCGGCATCCACTGCCCCGACCAGCCGAAGTGCCGGGCGATGTGGAACGGCAGCGCCGCCGTCGCCTCGACCTCGATGCCGCGTTCGCGCTGCGCGGCCAGGAAGTCGAAGGCCCCGGGCATGGCGACGGCGAAGCCGAGGGCGACGGCCGCGGCGGTCGCCGCCGCCGTGAGGATCGCGGTACGGGCCCGCGGGCCGGCCCGCAGTCCGCTGAGCAGCAGCAGCGGCCAGGCCTTGATCATGGCGCCGAGCCCGACGAGCACCCCGAAGACGAGGTCGGCCCAGCGGCGCCGGGTGCCCGCCGCGATGAGGGCGCCCATGGCCGTGGCGGTCACGAAGACGTCGAAGCGGCTCCAGGGCAGGGTGATCAGCAGCGGCAGGCCGCCGATCCACATCCACGCGGCCGCCGTGCCCGGCCCCTTGCGGAGCAGCACGGCGGTCACGACGGCGTCGCACAGCGCGCAGCACACGATGAAGGCGTGACCGTAGTCCAGCACCGGCACCAGGCTCGGGGCGAGCAGCGGGAGCGCGGCGCCGGGCGGGTACTGCCAGGTGACGTCGGCCACGGGGAAGACACCGGTGCGCAGCACCGCGTACCAGCCCGTGTAGACCTCCGAGACGGACGGGTCGAGGTCTCCGAGGCCGCTGAACGGGCCGAGGCGCAGCGACGCGCCCACGAGCAGCAGCCGGGTCACCGCCCAGGCCGTCCACTGCCCGCGTGCGTCAAGGCACCACCGCATTGTTCGTTTCTCCCCCTGTTCGGCGGTCCGGCCTTTGGAGAAGAGACGATCCAGGCGACGCACAGGTTGCTCGCGGGTGATCAGCTGTTGACGACCACCAGTCGTCCCGTCGTCGTGCCGTCCGCGACGCGCTGCACGGCGTCGGCGGCGCCGGTGAGCGAGACCCGGTCGCTCACCAGGGGCTTGATCGCGCCCTCGGCGGCCAGCCGGGTCAGTTCGTCGTGGCAGCGCCGGACGGCGGCCGGGTCGTGGGTGTTGTACAGGCCCCAATGGAGGCCGAGAACGGCGTAGTTCTTCACGAGGGCGTGGTTGAGCCCGGGGCTGGGGATGGTGCCGCTGGTGAAACCGACGACGACGATGCGGCCCTCGAAGGCGATGCACTTGGTGGACCGGGTGTAGGCGTCGCCGCCGACCGGGTCGTAGACCACGTCGGCGCCGCGCCCTCCGGTGGCCTCCTTGACGACGGCCACGAAGTCCTCGCTGTGCCGGTCGACGACGACGTCGGCGCCGAGCTCCCGGGCGGCCTTGGCCTTCTCCGGGCCGCCGACGACACCGATGACCGTGGCGCCCGCCGCCTTGCCCAGTTGGACGGCGGCGCTGCCCACGCCGCCCGCCGCGGCGTGCACGAGCAGGGTCTCGCCGGGTCGCAGCGCGGCGCGCCGGTGCAGGCCGAACCAGCCGGTCTGGTAGCCGATGTGGAGGGCGGCGGCCTCCGCGTCGTCCAGCGCCTCCGGCGCGGGCAGCACGCCGGCGGCCGGGACGACGGCCTGCTCGGCGAAGGCACCGCCGGGCAGCGCCGCGGGGGTGATGACGCGGTCGCCGGTGCGGTGTCCCTCGACACCCTCGCCGACGGCGGCGATCTCGCCGCAGAACTCGACGCCGGGGGTGAACGGCAGCGGCGGCCGGACCTGGTAGTGGCCGCGGCACAGCAGCGCGTCGGGGAAGTTGACCGCGGCCGCGCGCACCGTGAGCAGCAGCTCGCCGGGGCCGGGCTGCGGGTCGGGGACGTCGTCGAGGCGCATCGCCTCACGCGGCTCCCCGTTCTCGTGCACTCGCCATGCCTTCATGCGGTCCGCTCCCGGCTCCTGTTCAGGGCTGCCGCACGGAGTGCAGCAGCATGTCGGCGAAATCGGCGGCGACCTGGCCGGCGGACAGCGGTCCGTCCTCGCGGTACCAGGTGCCGAGGTGGTGCACCGCGCCGAAGAAGAAGTCGACGACGAGGTCGGGCCGGGCTTCCGCCCGGAACACCCCCTCGCGCTGTCCCTCCTCCACCAGCGCGCGGAACTTCTCGTGGTAGCGGCGGCGGTCGGCCCGCACCGCCTTCTGCTTCTCCGGGCTCAGCTGGTGGATGGACCGGAAGAAGATCTTGGTGTCGTCGAGGTTCTGGATGCTGGTGACGACGACGTCCGCGGCGGCCTCGACCAGGCGCCGCTGCACGGGCTCGTCCCGGTCGGCGATCGACTCCAGGCGCTCCAGCTGCAGCCGCAGCACCCGGCCGTAGATCTCGTGCAGGAGGTCGTCCTTGCTGCCGAAGTAGTGGTACAGCGCGCCCTTGGTCACTCCGGCGGCCTCGACGATCTCCTGCACGGAGGTCCTGTCGTACCCGCGCTCGGCGAAGAGCCGGGTGGCCTCGGCGAGCAGCCGCTGCGGGACAGCGGTGGCGGCTGCCTTCGGTGGTGTCGTACTCCGTGCCATGGCCTGCCCTCTCTCCGTACCGGTGCGCGGGACAGCGTACCGAGCGGTATGTCGTCAGTCCGCGCGTGCCCGCAACTCCCGGCGCAGGATCTTGCCCGTGGCGGTCTTGGGCAGCTCGGGCAGGACATCGATCACGCGGGGGTACTTGTACGCGGCGAGCCGGTCCTTGCAGTGGGCGATCAGCTCCTCGGGCGACGCGGCGGCGTCCGGTCGCAGGCTGACGTACGCCTTCACGGACTCGCCGCGGTAGGCGTCGGGGACGCCCACGACGGCTGCCTCGCGGACCGCCGGGTGCGTGTAGAGGACGTCCTCGACCTCGCGGGGCCACACCTTGAAGCCGGAGGCGTTGATCATGTCCTTCTTGCGGTCCACGACGTAGACCCAGCCGTCCTCGTCCATGAACCCGATGTCGCCGGTGCGCAGTTCCCCGTCGGGCAGGGCCGCCGCGGAGGCCTCCGGCAGCCGCCAGTAGCCGGGGACGACCATCGGACCGCGCACCACGATCTCGCCGTGCTCGCCGAAGGGCACGTCCGCGCCCTGTTCGTCGACGATGCGCACGAGGGTGTCGGGACCGGGGACGCCCACCGAGAGCGTGCCGGAGACCGGATCCACCGGGGCCTCCAGGTGGGGCGGGGTGCTGGTGGCCGGGGCGGTGCACTCGGTGAGGCCGTAGCCGTTGTGGAGGTAGTGCCCGAAACGCTCCCGGAAGGCCTCCACCAGGGCGGGCGGCAGCGGCGCGCCACCGGAGTACAGCAGCTGGAAGGAGGCGAAGTCCTCGGGCACGGCCTCCGGGTGGGCCATCAGCGCCATGTAGGCGGTGGACGGCCCGACCATGTAGGCGGGGCGGTGCTCGCGGAGCGCGTCCAGGACGACGCCCGTCTCGAAGCGGTAGGCGAGGGCGACCGTCGCGCCCGCGGCGATGCCGGCGGCGAGCTGGCAGACCATGCCGGTGATGTGGAACAGCGGTGCCAGCGCGAAGATCGTCGCGCCGTCGGGGAGCACGCTGTGGGCGCGCTGCCGGTCGGCGTTGAAGCTGATGTTGCCGTGGGTGTTCATCGCGCCCTTGGGCACGCCGCTGGTGCCCGAGGTGTAGCTGATCAGCGCGATGTCCGCGCCCGTGAGCCCGGGGTCGGGCAGGGCGGGTCCCACCGTGCCGGCGTGGGCCGCGGCGAGCAGGTCCTCGGCGTCCTCCGCGGCGATCCGCTGCCCCGGCAGGACGCGGAGGTCGTCCCGGGTCTGCAGGTCGAGCTCGCTGGTGGTCAGCGGGATGCGGACCGGGGAGTCCGCGGCCGTCTTGCGGATGTACCCGTCCCAGGCGCGCTCGGAGCAGACCAGCGCGGCCACGTCGGCGTCGCGCAGGATGTGGCCGAGCTCGTGCTCCTTGTACATCGGGTTGACCGGGACGACGCTGCCGCCGGCCTTCCAGGCGGCGAGCAGGGCGACCGCGAACTGCGGGACGTTCTGCAGCACGATCGCGAGCCGGTCGCCGCTCGCGAAGCCGCGTCCGATGAGGTGGCGGGCGAGCCCGTCGGAGAGTTCGTCGAGCTCGCGGTAGGGGATGCGGGCGTCGAAGTAGGCCAGCGCGGTGCGGTCCGGCACCCTTTCCACGGTGGCGCGGAAGGCGTGCAGCAGCGTCGGCGGCGGGTCGGGGAGGGTGCGCAGCTCCTCCCTGAAGTGCTTGAGCCAGGGCCTGCTCTCGTACGAGGTCATGCCGCTCCCCCCTCCTCCAGCTTGCGCTGCATCCGGTTCATGGCGTCGATCCAGTGGTCGGTGTCGTTGGCCCGGGCCGCGTAGTACCCGGCGGCCTCGGGGTGCGGCAGGATCAGGAAGCGCTCGTCGGCGATGCCCTGGAGCACGGCCTCCACCACGTCCTCCGGCTCGATGGCGCCGGGGGCGAGGACGAGTTCGCCGGCGTGGCCGGCCGCGCGCAGCATGTCGGTGCGGACGCCCTGCGGGCAGACCGCGTGGACGCGGACGCCGCGGTGGCGGTAGGTGACGGCCAGCCACTCGGCGAAGGCCAGCGCTCCGTGCTTGGTGACCGAGTACGGGGCGTCGCCGACCATGGTCAGCAGTCCGGCGGCGGACACGGTGGCCACGAAGCGGCCCTCACCGCGCTCCAGCCACTCCGGGAGCAGTTCGCGCGCCGCCCGGACGTGCGCCATGACGTTGACGTCCCACACGCGCTGCCAGACCTCGTCGTCGGCCTCGGGGCCGGCCATGGAGCCGATGCCGGCGTTGGCGCAGAACAGGTCGATGCGGCCGCCGAGTGCCTCGCGGGCCGGCCCGACCACGCCGGAGGCGTCACCGGGCAGGCAGATACCGCCGATCTCCTCGGCGACGGTCTCTGCGGCGGCCTTGTTCAGGTCGTTGACGACGACACGGGCGCCCTCCGCGGCGAATCGGCGGGCGAGCGCCGCACCGATCCCGCCTCCCGCACCGGTGACGACCACCCGGGCATCGCGCAGCGCTTCCATCGCGTCTCCTTCGACTCGTACGGCTCCCTTCGCATACTAAGCGGTCGGTCACAGAGAGGGAAGGTCATGCCGCGGAGACACGGGCCGGGGCCCGGCCGAAACGGCCGGGCCCCGGATCGCGTACGGGTGGTCGCACCGGGTCAGCGGTGCGCGGCGAACTCCACGACCTGCTGGTAGGTCGGGCGGTTCTGCCAGCTGATCTTGCCGTGCTTGATGCCGCCGAGCGGCCGCTGGATCACGGTGTCGGCACACCACTGGTCGCCGGCCGAGCAGTTCTCGTCGCCCGGGTAGACCTGGGCGGCGGTCGTCGCCGCGGCCTGCTTCAAGGTGGTGACCAGGATGTCCCGGCAGGCGCTCAGCGAGCCGCCGCCGCAGTAGCTCCTGGCCAGGCCGCCCTGGACGGGCTCGCCGAGGACCTGACGGATGTCCTTGTCGACATAGGACCACCAGCCGTACTGGAAGGCGCTCCCGGCGTGGGCGCCGGTCGGACCGTGCCCCGCCGAAGGCGACTCGTCGACGGTCAGGTTGGCGGTGAGCGCCGCGTACAGCCCGCTGCCGAGGCCCGGTTCGAACTCCGCCTTGACCAGCAGCGGCCACCACGCGTCCAGGATGCGCACCGCGTCGGCGTTGGCGTAGGTGTGCGAACCCGCCGAGGTCTCCTTGCGCTTGGTGCCCGCGGTGACCCAGTCGCCCAGCTTCGTGACGGCGGCGGCCGCCGCGGGGTCGGAGACGGCGCTGCTGCGGATCACCTTCAGCAGGTTCGGCAGCACGTCCTCGCCGCGCAGATCCGTCAGCGCCGCGTCGGCCATCGCCCGGGTGAGCTGCGCGCGGGTGACCCCTCCCGCGGCGACGAGCTGCTTCACCCGGTCGTCGAGCAGGTCCCCGCGGTGCACCGAGCCGTTGCCGAAGCCGGCCGCGTCGTACCCCTTGGCCTGCCGGTTGTTCCAGGAGACGTAGTAGTCCTGGTCGACGGACTGCGGGTGCTGGGCGGGCGGCGTGTAGTCGGCGGTGTTGTGCGCGGGGTCGAAGCCCTGCCACTCGTACGCCGTCTCGGCGCGCACCGGGAAGGTCGCGTCGACACCGGCCTGCCGGACGGGGTTGTCACCGCTGTTGTAGTACGCCGTGTGCTGGGAGTCGGCGTAGAACCAGTTGAAGGTGTAGTTGATGTGCTGCACGGCCTCCTCGAAGGAGGCGGGACCGGTGACCGCGGACGGGTCGTTGAGCATCTGGAAGCCGACCACCGAGTCGGCCTCGTGCATGTAGGAGCTGCGCAGGCTGGTGAACGCCACCTTCTTGCCGCCGACGGTCCCGCGGTACTCCACGGTGCCGTACTCGGTCCGGTAGACCTGCATCCGGTACGAGCCGGCGGCCGTGCCGTCGGCGGTGGTCGGCGTCCAGGAGTTGGTGCGTTCCAGCTTCTCCATGGGCGTGCAGGTGCCGTGGTAGAGGTAGTGGACGTCGTCCTGGCACAGTTCGACCGCGTAGGTGTCGGTGATGTCCTGGGCGGAGGTCGTCGCGCTCCACGCGAAGTCCGGACCGCGACCCAGCTCCACGTACATGCTCAAGCCCGCGAAGGAGGCGCCGCGGGCGCTGATCCCGGGTCCCTGGATCTCCTGCAACATGAGCAGCTGCGGCGCGAAGTAGCCGGTCTGCGGGCCGAAGACGGCGACCGGGTGGCCGCTCGCGGTGTGCGCGCCGCTCACCAGCAGGGCGTTGGACATGCCCCTGGTGTTGGCCGACAGGGCCGTACTCGCCGCGCTCTTGGAGGCGGCGGCGGCCTTGGCGGTCGCGCCGGTGCCGGTGCGGTCGTAGACCAGCGGCTCCTCGGCCACCGAGCCGGCGTCGGGCATCGCCGTGCCGCGCGGGGTGTCGGGGCGCACAGCGTACGGGAAGGTCTCGCCGTTGTGGACGGTGAGGGCCGCCTCGGGGTCGTCGCGTTCGCGGAACGACTCCCAGACCTTGGTGCCCTCGGTGACGCCGTACTGCTCCTGGGCCGCCAGCAGCGACAGCGCGTTGGTCACCTCACCGCCCCCGCCCGTGCCGAAGAGGGCGCCGATGACGGAGGCGAGCGCGACCAGGTCGGTGGGCTTGAACTTCTCTATGGTGCCGGCGTTGGTGATCGCGTCCTTGTGGCCGGTCAGCACGTACTCGCCGGGGAAGTAGCGGCCGCTGTCGGAGGCGGCGATGTAGGCGTTGACGCCGTCCACGTACGCGCTGACGTCGGCGTACGCCTGCTGGCCGCGCGCGCCGTTGTGGGAGGCGATCCAGTCGATCTGGGTCTGCAGATCGGCCTCGGTGTACGGGGCGGCGCGCCAGAACTGCTGCTCCAGGCCCTGGTTGGCCAGGGCGCCGCCGGCGAAGGAGGTCAACTGGCCCCGGCCGACGTGCCGGAAGAGGTCCATCATCCACAGGCGGTCCTGCGCCGCGGCGTACCCGGCGCCGAACTCGGTTCCGTAGCGGGTCGTCCCGGAGATGTGCGGGACGCCGGTCTTCTTGTCCCGCGTGATCGTCACGTCGCTGCGGGGCGAGACGGTGGACGCCACCTGGCCGGCGGGGACGCCGAAGGAGGCGTCGTTGAAGAAGTTGTTGATCGTGGCGTTCGTCAGGCTCTGGTACCCGGTGGCCAGGTTGGCGTACGGACCGAGCTGGTCCTCCGCGTGGTCCGGCTGGGTGCCGAAGATCTGGTTGAGCAGGATCTGGGCGAGAGTGGCGTTGCCGTTCTCCCCCGGCGGCAGGATGTCGGAACACTGTCCCTGGCAGTAGTCGTTGGGGGTCGCGGCGGCCGCGGGGGCCGCCAATGGGAGCGGCGCGAGCAGGCTCGCGCCCAGCGCGAGCACCGCCGCGGCGGCACCCGTTTTCAGTCTCGACCTGAACTTTGACCTGAACCTGTCAATCTGCGCACGCATGACCGCTCCTCCCGAAGGCCGGTGTGACGCAGATTACTTCGAAGTTGACCCATGAGTAAGATGAACATGCGTCACTTTTTCAGAACATGAGATCGTCGGAACTCGCCACCCCGGGGATGGATCCGGATCGCCGTCCGTTACGTCCATTGGACAGCGATGCGAACCCGATGACGGAGGTGGCATGCCATGGCCGGATTCCGAAGTCTCGCGAGACAGGTGCGCGACCCGCGGTGGTCCCCCACCCAGCGCCGCACCTACCTGCGGCGATGCCTGGAGCGCTTCGCGCCGTACGGGCACCGCGCCACCTGGGACCACCTGTGCGCCCGCGCCGGGTTCGCCCCCCAGGACCGCGAACCCGACCCGGCCCGACTGCTGTCCGCGCTCGCGGAACTGGAGGAGGCGCGGGCCGTCTGGCTCGCGTACGAACGGGAGTTCGCCGCCCGCCGCAAGGAGGAGAAGTTCTCCGGCATCCGGCAGCCCGGCGCCCTCGACGACTGGCACCGGCGCACCTGGGGCGGCAACGGGGTCGCCTGGTGCGACGATCCGCTCACGCACCCCTCCGACCGGCTCGCGGACGTCCTGCGCCGCATCATCACGGCGATCGACGCGGGGGCGGGGCGCGCGTGCCCCGTCTGCGCGCGGGAGCGGCTCCTGTGGCGCGACCGCCTCAACCACTATCCCGGCGCGGGGCCGGTGTGCGCGCACTGCGGGATCGTGGTCCCGCTCCCCGTCCTGACGGGGGCGGCGGTGGCCGCGGCACGGGGGGAGTTGCTTGTCGCCGCGGGCTGACCTGACGCTCGGCTTGCGGTCCGGGTAGGTTTTGTTCCCCGCCCGCCCTCCCGTGTGCCCTGTGAAGTCAGTGACCCCGGCGCGCGTTTCGGGGTGGACCGGGGTCGGGGCCTCCGGGGCTGGCCATTCTGGACAGCATATTTACGTGCGTGACGGGCACTTGCTCATCCCATCCCTGACCGGATGCCGCACACAAATATGCTCCACAGTCCAGAACGCCCACCCCTCCGACCCCGCCCCCTCCGTAGTGTTCGCGCCTGATCCCCAGTGGGGGTGGAAGGCAGCCATGGCACAGGCCCCTGTTGGTGCGGCGGCACATCAGCCGCCCAGCCCTCACCGCCCACACGCACTGCGCACCGGGCGTCGCGTCGCGCCCAGCCTTCTGCCGGGCGACCGTCACAAGGCGCGTGGTTCACGCCCACATCGCCCCCAGCAGGGGCACCCCGCCACACCCCGTCCCGGTCGGCCGCGCGCCCTGACGGCCGGTGGGGGCAGTATCCAAGCAACCGCGGCCGCCCCGGACTGCCTCCATACCCCCACTGAGGATCAGGCGCTTGCTACTACGGAGGGGGCGGGGTCGTAGGGGTGGGCGTTCTGGACTGTGGAGCATATTCGGGTGCACAACCCGGGGCGCCCAACGCAGAGTGCCCGAGGCACCAAAATGTGCTGTCCAGAATGGCCGGCCCCGGAGGCCCCGCACCCGGCACCCTACGAAACGGGCGCCGGGGTGCCCGGACTTCACAGGGCACACGGGCGGGAGGGCGGGGAAAAGACCTACCCGGACCGCAAGCGCAGCGCAGGGGCTGACACCTACCGGAGGGTAATGCGACGATGCACGTCGCAGGGGTCCAAACGACGTGGGACGGGACGGTACCGGCATGGCCGAACTGCACGATCTGACCGCACTGGAGCAGGGCGCCGCGATCCGGACAGGCGAGGTGTCCCCGGTCGAACTCACCGACCACTACCTGGCCCGCGTCGACCGCCTCAACGACACCGTCGGCGCCTACATCACCGTCACCCCGGAGATCGCCCGCAAGCAGGCCGCCGACGCCGAGTCCGAGGCGCTGGCGGCCCGGCGCGAGGACCGCGTTGCGGATCTGTCGCCACTGCACGGCGTGCCCGTCCCCGTGAAGGACCTCAACTTCGTCGCGGGCGTGCGCTGCACGCTCGGCTCGCGCGCGTACGCGGACCACGTGCCGGACGTCGACGACCACGTCGCCGTGAGGCTGCGCGCCGCCGGGACGGTCCTGCTGGGCAAGACCAACACCCCGGAGTTCGGGCTGCCCTGCTACACCGAGAACGAACTCGCCCCGCCCGCCCGCACACCGTGGGACCTGGCGCGGTCCGCCGGAGGCTCCAGCGGCGGCGCGGCGGCCGCCGTCTCCTCGGGGCTGGCGCCGATCGCCCAGGGCAGCGACGGCGGCGGTTCCATCCGGATCCCCGCGTCCGTCTGCGGTCTGTTCGGCATCAAGCCGAGCCGCGGCCGGGTCAGCGCGGGCCCGGTGCAGCACGACATCAGCGGGCTGAGCACGAGCGGACCGCTCGCCCGTACCGTCGCGGACGCCGCGGCGCTGCTGGACGTGCTGGCCGGCGGAATGCCGGGCGACCCGTACGGCGCGCCGTCGCCGGCGCCGGGTGAGACGTTCGCCTCCTACGCCGCCCGGGAGCCCGGCCCGCTGCGGGTGGTCGGGCTGCCCCAGCCGCCCGTGCCGGGTGTCGAACTGCACCCGGACTGCCGTGCGGCGTACGACGGCACGGCGGAGCTGCTGCGCGAGCTGGGCCACCAGGTCGACGAGGTGGACCTGCCCGTCGACGGCGCGATCCGGGACGCCTTCACCCGCGTGTGGGGCGTGATGGCCACCGTCTACCCGGTCGCGCCGGAGCAGGAGGAGCTGCTGATGCCGCTGACCCGGCACCTGCGCGCCGAGGGGGCCAAGGTCTCGGGGCCGGACTTCGCGGCGTCGCTGTACGCCTTCCGCGCGCTGGGGCAGTTGATCGCGGACGCGCTGCTGTCCTCGTACGACCTGGTGCTGACCCCGACGCTGGCGCAGCCGCCGGCGCCGGTGGGCCCGACCGGACTGCGTCACGACGACGACCCGGCCGCGGAGTTCGCGGGACTGGCGGCCTTCACGCCGTTCACGCCGATCTTCAACGCCACGGGCCAGCCGGCGGTGAACGTGCCGCTGCACTGGACCGAGGAGGGCCTGCCGATCGGTGTGATGTTCGGCGCCCGCTACGGGGACGAGGCGACGCTCATCTCGCTGTCGGCGCAGTTGGAGGCGGCCCGTCCGTGGGCCGCGCGCAGGCCCGCGCTCTGGTAGTGGCCGCGGCGGGGCGCGGCGGTTGCCCGGCGAGCAGCCGCCGCGCGCCCGGCCCCTGGTCGCCGAGCACGTCGCCCGGGTTGGACAGGGCGCAGCGGTCCAGGGAGAGGCAGCCGCAGCCGATGCAGTCGTCGAGGCTGTCGCGCAGGCGGGTGAGCTGCTCGATGCGGGCATCGAGTTCCGACCGCCAGCCCGCGGACAGCCGTGCCCAGTCGGCGCGGTCGGGGGTGCGTCCCGCGGGCAGGCCGTCCAGGGCCTCGCGGATCGCCGCGAGGGGCATGCCGACCCGCTGGGAGGCCCGGATGAAGGCGACCCGGCGCAGCGCGTCGCGGGTGTAGCGGCGCTGGTTGCCGGCGGTGCGGCGGCTGCGGATCAGCCCCTTGGACTCGTAGAAGTGGAGCGCCGAGACCGCCGCGCCGCTGCGTGCGCTGAGCTGGCCGACGGTCAGTTCGCGTTGTCCGGTGGGGATGGCGGTCATGCTCCGACTCTACGAGAGCGTCGTGAGTTTCTTGCGGCGTGGGACGCTCGCCCGCCACAGCCGGGCGCAGGACACCGCGGCGGCGCCGACGAGCAGGGCGTTGCGGATCGCGACGACGCTGGTGCCCTGCCAGGAGTTGCTGACGACCTCCTCGAAGAACAGCGGGTAGTCGACCGTGGTGACGGCGGTGGCGAGCAGCAGCAGGACGGTCACCGGGCGCTGCGTCGTCTGACGCATCGTCAGGCATACGGCGGCGAGCCCGATCAGCCAGATCAGGTACTGCGGGCTGATGACGCGGCTGGTGACGGTGAAGAGCAGCACGGCGGTCATGGCGGCGTCGTAGGGGGTGGCCGGCGTCCAGCGGGCCGCCCGCAGCCGCCACACCAGCAGCCACACCAGGGCCGCGCCGGTGAGCACGAGGGAGGCGGTGGCCACCCAGGAGACGTACGGGCCGATGAACTCCATGGAGCCGTAGTGCGCCCGCACGCGGCCGGGCCAGCCGAGAAGTCCCGCGACGTGCAGGAAGGTGCCGCCGAGCGATTCGACCTCGACCCCGCGGTGGTGCTGGGCGGCGACGAAGCCGGTGGCGCCGCGGAAGAAGACGGTCAGCACCGCGAGCAGGGCGGCCGCCGAGAGGCCGACCGCGGTCCAGGCCTGGCGGGTCGTGCGGCCGCGCGGGGTGCCGAGCACGGTGAGCGCGGGCCAGAGCTTGATCATGGCGGCGAGTCCGACGAGCGCGCCGCCCAGCCGGGGCCGCGCCGGCACCGCGAGCAGGGCGCACACGGCGACGGCGGTGACCAGGAGGTCGTAGCGGGAGTAGGGCAGGTGCATCAGCAGGGGCAGCCCCAGCACCCACATCCAGGCCCCCGTGATGCTGCGGCCGGGCCGGTTCCACCCGGCGCGCAGGAGGGCGGCCAGCACGAGGGCGTCGCCGAGGAGCGACAGCAGGACGAAGCCCTGCAGGTAACTCAGGCCCGGCAGCAGCGCGGGCGTCAGCATCACCAGGGCGGCGCCGGGCGGGTACTGCCATGTGACGTCGCGCACCGGGTAGGTTCCGCGTTCGAAGCCGTGACTCCAGTGCTGGTAGAGGTAGTAGACCTCGCGCGCGATGTCCCCGTGCCCGGCCCGCAGCAGGGCGAGCATGACCACGCGGCTGGAGATCCAGTACGCGCCGAGCGCGACCCAGGCCTGCGGCCAGGTGGACGGCCGCAGCAGGACGCGGCGTTCACCGGGGACGGTCGGCCCGCTGCCGTACCGGACCTCCGTTGTGTCCCAGTCGTGCGGGCTGGTCTCCGTCCGGGCCTCGGCCACTGCCGCCTCCTCCACCGCCACAACGCCACATTCGGGGCATATGGCTATGAAAGATAGCCACAAACCGGACAGGTACTTCGTGATACGCGCCGGAGGACGGGGCGTTGACAGGGATCCGTCCCTCGCAGCATGCTGAGCAAGCGCTTGGACAGTACGGGAGGCATGACATGGGACAGCCCAGGATCTTCACGTCGGTGGACGAACTGAAGGCCGCCGTCGGCGAGGAACTCGGCACGACCGACTGGCTGGAGATCGACCAGAAGCGGATCGACCTCTTCGCGGACGCCACCGGCGACCACCAGTGGATCCACGTGGATCCGGAGAAGGCGGCCCAGGGCCCCTTCGGCACCACCATCGCGCACGGCTACCTGACGCTGTCGCTCATCCCCTCCTTCACCCCCGAACTGATGCGCGTCGAGGGCGTGAAGATGGGCGTCAACTACGGCGTCAACAAGGTGCGCTTCCCCTCACCCGTGCCGGTGGGTTCGCGACTGCGTGCCACGGGCCAGGTGGCCGAGGTCACCGAAGTGCCGGGCGGGGCACAGCTCGTCGCCCGCATCACCCTCGAGCGCGAGGGCGGCGACAAGCCGGTCTGCGTCGCCGAGACGGTCGTGCGCTTCTACCTCTGAGGCCTTACCCCCGGCCGGAACCGGCCGGGCCGTACCCGACCATGCGCAGGGCGAGATCGGCGTAGAGCGCGCCGATCTCGTCCGGCGTGCGCCGCCCGCCCGGGTTGAACCAGCGGGCCACGTCGATGCAGAGGGACAGCAGCGCGACGGTCGTGCCGGAGACGTCGGGGACGTCGAACTCCCCCGTCCGCACCCCGTCGCGCAGGATCGAGCGGACCGCGGCCTCGCTCTGCCGGCGCAGTTCCACGATCTCGGTGTAGTGCTCGGGGCCGAGCGCGCCCAACTCGTACTGCACGACGCGGCCGGTCGTGTGGTGCTCGGCGTGCCAGCGGACGAACGCGCGCACGGCCTCGGCCAGGCGCCCGGACGGGGAGCCCTCGCCGCCGGCGGCGTCCTGCAGCAGCCCGAGGGAGAGCCGGTGGCCGACCACGCTGATCTGGTAGAGCAGCTCTTCCTTGGTCTTGTAGTGGATGTAGAGCGCCGCCGGGCTCATGCCGGCGCGGCCCGCGATGTCGCGGGTGGTCGTCGCGTGGTAGCCGCGCTCCGCGAACGCCTCGACCGCGGCGATGACCAGCCGCCGGGCGGCATCAGGGGTGATGCCCGTCCACGCCTCGGTCCGCTCCGACTGCTCCGCCTCCACGTCCATGGCGGACACCCTACATGCCCACTGAGCAAGCGCTTAGATTCCGAGCGGTCGGTCGAACGGTGAGGAGCGGCGGCCCGGTCCGGTCAGAAGGCGGTCAGAAGGCCGAGACACCGGTCAGGTCGCGGCCGATGAGCAGCTTCTGGATCTGGCTCGTGCCCTCGTAGAGGGTCATCACGCGGGCGTCGCGCAGCAGCTTGCCGACCGGGTACTCGTCGATGTAGCCGTAGCCGCCGAACACCTGGAGCGCGTTGCCGGCACAGCGCACGGCTGCCTCGCTCGCGAAGAGCTTGGCCTTGGACGACTCCGCCGCGAAGGGCTGCCCGCGGTCGATGAGGTCGGCGACGCGCCAGGTCAGCAGGCGTGCGGCGTCCACGTCGAGGGCGATGTCGGCGATCAGCTCCTGCACCAGCTGGTGGGCGGCGATCGGCCGGCCGAACTGCTCGCGCTCCTTGGCGTAGCCCACGGCGGCGTCCAGGGCCGCCTGGGCGATGCCCACACAGCCGGCGGCCACCGACACCCGGCCCTTGGCCAGCGCCGACATCGCCACCGAGAAGCCCTTGCCCTCGGGCGCGATCATCGTGGAGTCCGGTACGCGCACGTCCTCGAGCACCAGCTCGGCGGTCGCCTGGCCGCGCAGGCCGAGCTTGCCGTGGATCTCGCGGCGGGTGAGGCCAGGGGTGTCGGTGGGCACGAGGAAGGCGCTGACGCCCTTGTGGCCCGGGGTGTCATTGGTGCGGGCAAAGAGCAGCACGACGTCGGCCCACGTGCCGTTCGTGATGAACATCTTGGTGCCGTTGATCACCCAGTCGCCGCCGTCCCGGGTGGCCCGGGTGGTGAGGTGGGCGGCGTCCGAGCCGGTGCCGGGCTCGGTGAGGCCGAAGCAGCCGACGGCCTCGCCGGAGGTCAGCCGGGGCAGCCAGGCGCGCTTCTGCTCCTCGGTGCCCCAGTGGGCGACGGACTTCGCGACGAGGCCGAGCGAGACCGAGACGATGCCGCGCACGGACGAGTCCCCACGGCCCAGCTCCTCGGTGACCAGGCAGTACGCGAGGTGGTCGCCGCCCGAGCCGCCGTACTCCTCCGGGACGGTGAGGCCGAGGAAGCCCACGGCGCCCAGTTTCTTCACGATGCCCCGGTCCACGCTCTCGGCGCGGTCCCAGGCCGTCGCGTGCGGCGCGATCTCGCGCTCGGTGAAGTCAGCGGCCAGGCGGCGGACCGCGGCCTGCTCCTCGGACAGCTCAAGGTTCACGACGCACCTCGGTGTTGATCCACTCGTTAATTAGCAGTGCTAGTTTCTTGCTCGCAGCCTCTACTATGTGCCGCATGGCCCGTCCCCGCAAGCCCCTGCTCAGCCGCGAGCGCATCGTCGCCGCGGCGCTCGCGCTGGTGGACGCGGAGGGGCTGGCGGCCGTCTCCACCCGGCGGCTCGCCGCGGAGCTCGGGGTCAGCGGGCCGAGCCTGTACAACCACTTCACGACGAAGGACGGGATCCTGGACGCGGTCGCCGACGCCGTCGTCGCCGAGGTGGACCTCGCCATGTTCGAGGACGGCCGGGACTGGCGCGACGCGCTGGTGGACTGGGCCCGGTCCTACCGCGCCGCCCTCGCCGCACACCCCCACATCGTGCCGTTCCTCGCCCAGGGACCCGGCCGCCGCCCCGCGGGCCTGCGCATGGCCGACGCGGTCTTCGGCGGCATGACGGCCGCGGGGTGGCCGCCGGCCCACGCGACCCGGGTGGGCGCCCTCATGCGGTACTTCGTGGCGGGGTCGGCACTGGGCTCGTTCGCGCGCGGGTTCGTCGACGACGCGTCCGCGTACGACCCGGCGGACTACCCGCACCTGGGGCAGGCGCACCTGCTGGCGGAGCGTCAGCAGCAGGTGGACGAGGGCGCGTTCGAGACGGGGCTGCGGGCCCTGGTGGACGGGCTGGCCGTGCAGTTCGCCGCACTGCCGCGCTGACCGGCAGGGGCCCGCTGTCGGTGGCGGGTGCGACGATCGGCCCATGACGGACACGACCTTCGACTGGCGCTCGTTCCTCGTGCGGTGGAGTGGGGAATGGGCCGACGCCCGGGATCCGGACGACTGCCTCACCGAGGACGACGCGCGGGCCCTGCGCGACCGGTGGCTGGGCTTCGCACCGGCGGACGCCGAGCGCATAGCGGAGGCGGAACGCCGGCTGGGACGCCGACTGCCGCCGTCCTACCGGGCGTTCCTCGAGGTGAGCGACGGATGGCGGCACGCGGGCGGCTCTGTTCCTCGGATCGTCGGCGCCGAGGGGGCGCGGTGGTTCGAGGACGTCAGCGGCTTCGCGGACCTCCACACGGCGGATCCGGACGAGGTCCCGTACCCGTCGCACGAGGACGTGGTGCGCACCGGAATGTGGGGGCGGGCCCTGCACGTGAACGACAGGTCCGACCCGGTCCATGTGCTCATGGACCCGGGCGACGTGGACGGCGAAGGGGAATGGGCCGTCTCCTTCTTCGACGTCTGGTCGGGACATCCGCCCACGCGGTACGCGTCGTTCCGGGACTTCTTGGAAGGCATGTACCGGGAGTTCCACCAGTCGTTCGCGATCCACGGCGCCCGCGGCGGAAAAGAGTTCGCCAACACGACGACGCGGGCGCTGGACGCCGCGGTGGAGGACGCCCGGCACGACGCGCTGGCCGGCCGGTGGGAGTCGGCCGAAAGCGTGCTCGCCGAGGCGGAGGAGTACGGACGGCCGAGCGCCAAGCCGCTGCGCGATCAGATACGGCACCTGGCGAACGGAACCTCGACGGGCGGCTTCGCCAAGCTGGCCCTCGACCTCGTGTACGCGCCTGAGCTGTTGCCGGTGCTGGCCGGCGAGCACGTCGGGGGCGGACGTGACGGGGCCTCGTGGGGCTTCGTCCGGGGTGCGTCCGACGCGGTCCGCGCCCTGGGCGAGGACGTGCTGCAACGGGTACGGGAGGGAACCTTCCGGTACACGGCTCCGGGTGCCTTCGGGGAGGCCGTCGACCGGGCGCGGGAGCAGGCGCGGTGGGGCGGGACCGATGCGGCCTGGCGCACCTTGCGGGCGGCGCTGCCGGTCTGGGAGCCGCCGGGTCCGGATCTGCTCGCTCCGCTGGGTCTGCTCGCGGACCCGGTCCTCGGTCCGCTGATCACGCCGGAACGCGGACGGGAAATGCTGGCCACCCCGCGCGCCGGCGAGGCGGGAGTTGCGCCGGAGCCGGCCCCCGACACCGATCCGGCCGGCCTCGTCTGGCTCCCCTCCGCCCTGGGGCACCGACGCGGCTACCGCTTCGTGCTCGTGGAGGGCACGACCCCCGACGCGTTGCCCGGGCTGCTGGCGACGGAGGAGGCCGGCGGATTCCTCCAGGACCCTGCCCGCGCGGACGCGCCCTCCACGGGCACGACGCGCATGGCCGCCGGCAGCGCCGGCGGGGGCTGGTCCTTCGCCTTCGACGCGGTGCCCCCCGACTTCGCCGAGGCACGGTTCGTCTCACCGGTGGTCGCCGCGTCCCGGACCGGCCGCGCCGTCGTCGTCTGGAGCACCCCCGGCGGGACGCACCGGCCGACGTCCGACCTCTTCCATCTGTCGGTCGCAGAGAAGGGCGAGGAGTCGTACGCGTTCACCGTGCGCGGCACCGAGGTCCGGCGGAGCGGCAGTGTGCCGCCGGACCTCGATCCGGATCGTCTCTTCTCGCCCGAGGACTTCCCGAGGGAAGGTGAACTGCGCGCCCTGGGGGCCATAGCCGCCGCGTTCGGGGTGACGCTGCCGCGCTTCGCCCTGACGCGGAACTACCTGCCCACCTTCACCACCCGCTCGTGGACGCGGCCCCCGGGACCGGGTGAGAGATATGTGACGGTGACCGTCGGTCAGGGGTGAGCGGGCCTCAGAAGACCACCAGGGCGCGGCCGCCACGCCCTGCGAGCATCGCGTCGAAGGCGGCGGGGATGCCCTCCAGGGCGATGTGCTCGGTGACCATCGCGGACAGGTCGAGGCGGCCCGCGCGGATGTGGTCCGCGAGGACGGGCAGGTCGCGGGCCGGGTCGCTGTTGCCGTAGACGCAGCCCGAGAGCGTGCGGCCGAAGTGGAAGATCTCCAGGGCGGAGAAGGAGACCATGTCCTGCTTGCCGCCGATGCCGACGACCGTCGTGCGGCCGCCCCGCCGGGTGGAGGACCAGGCGGCACGGATGGTCTCCGAGCGGCCCACGCACTCGATGGCGACGTCCGCGCCGTGGCCGCCGGTCAGGGCGCGGACGCGTTTCGCGATGTCGTCACCGGCGACCAGGAACTCGGTGGCTCCCGCGGCCCGGGCCAGCTCCTCCTTGGCAGGGGACACGTCGACGGCGAGGATCGTCCCCGCGCCGGCGATGCGGGCGGCCTGGAGCACGGCGAGGCCCACGCCACCGACGCCGAAGACGACGACGGACTCGCCGGGACGGACGGCGGCGGAGTGGTGGACGGCGCCGTAGCCGGTGAGCACGGCGCAGCCCAGGAGGGCGGCCTCGGTGAGCGGGACGCCGTCGGGCAGCGGGAGGACGGCGACGGCCGGGACCACGGTCTCCTCGGCGAAGGCGGCCGTGCCGAGGCCCGGGTAGAGCTCGTCGCCCCCGGAGGCGAGCTTGGCGTAGGGCGCGGCGGCCGCCGCGCCCGCGTTGGCGCAGAGCCAGGGCTCGCCGAGGCCGCAGTAGTGGCAGGCGCCGCAGGAGGGCGCCCAGTTGAGGACGACGGGGTCGCCGGGGGTGAGGCCGGTGACGCCCTCGCCGACGGAGACGACCGTGCCCGCGCCCTCGTGGCCGAGGACGGCGGGCACGGGCTGGCGGAGCGTCCCGTTCGACAGCGACAGGTCGGAGTGGCAGACGCCGGCCGCAGCGAGGCGTACCCGGACCTGGCCGGGGCCGGGTTCGGGCAGCTCGATGTCGGCGATGGCCAGGGGCGCGTTGACGGCGGACAGGACGGCGGCGCGGACCACGGTGTTTTCTCCTGCGCTCAGGGGTTCGGGGGCGTCAGAACTGGAGGGACTTGGTCTGGAGGTACTCGGCGAGGCCGTGCGGTCCGAGTTCGCGGCCGACGCCGGACTGCTTGTAACCGCCGAAGGGGGCCAGCGGGTTGAAGCGGCCGCCGTTGATGTCGACCTGGCCGGTCTCCATGCGCCGGGCGAAGGCGACGGCCTCGGCGTCGTCCCCGGCCCACACGGCCCCCGCGAGGCCGTAGACGGTGCCGTTGGCGATGCGCAGGGCGTCGTCCTCGTCCTCGTACGCCAGAATCGACAGGACCGGGCCGAAGATCTCCTCCTGCGCGATGGTCATGCCGGGGGTGACGTCGGCGAAGATCGTGGGGCTGACCCAGTAGCCGAGCGGGCGGGGCGCCTCGGGGCCGCCGGCGACGAGCCGGGCGCCCTCGGCGATGCCCTGCTCGATGTAGCCGCGCACCCGGGCCTGCTGCTTGGCGTTGACGACGGGGCCGATGCGCTCACCGGGAACGTACTTGGCGGCGGCGGCCGCGGCGAGGGCGACGGCCTCGTCGTAGTGGTCGCGGTGGACGAGCATGCGGGTCCAGGCGCTGCAGGTCTGCCCGGTGTTGGACATGACGTTCGCGACGCCGACGTTGACGGCCTTGGCGAGGTCCGCGGTCGGGAGGATGACGTTGGCGGACTTGCCGCCGAGCTCCAGCGCGACGCGCTTGACCGCGGCCCCGGCGGTGGCGGCGATCTGCTTTCCGACGGCCGTGGAGCCGGTGAACGACACCAGGTCGACGCCGGAGTGGGCGACGAGCGCCTGTCCCGCGACCGGGCCGAGGCCGGTGACGAGGTTGAACACCCCGGCGGGCAGGCCCGCTTCCTGGACGGCGTCGGCGAAGAGCTGGGCGACCAGCGGGGTGTCCTCGGCGGGCTTGAGCACGACGGTGCAGCCGGCGGCGAGGGCGGGGGCGACCTTGGCGACGATCTGGTGCAGCGGGTAGTTCCAGGGGGTGATCGCGCCGACGACGCCGACCGGCTCGTGGAGCACGGTGGAGTTGCCGATCCGCTCCTCGAACGCGTGCCCGGCGGCGAGTTCGGCGTACGAACCGGCGACCTTGATGGGGAGGTCGGCGTGGACGGCCTGGGCGAAGGCCAGGGGCGAGCCCAGCTCGGCGGCGACGGTCTCGGCGATCTCGTCACGGCGGGCGGCGAGTACGTCGCGCAGCGCGGCGATGCGGGCGGCCCGGTCGGCGGGAGTGGTGGCGGCCCAGCCGGGGAAGGCCGCGCGGGCGGCGCGCACCGCGGCGTCCACGTCGGCGGCGGTGCCGGCGGGCACAGTGGCGAACACCTGCTCGTCGGCGGGGTTGACGACGTCGATCGTCTCCGCGCCGGCGGCGGGCCGCCACTCGCCGTCGATGTACATCCCGTCGTGCGGCTTCATCGGTTGTCCTCCCGGGCGGCGGTGCCTTGGCCCGCCCAAACTAGCGCCGATAGTTTTCTGGTGCCAGGTCGGCACTGCGTGCAGTGGATCACGCGGGGGCGACCTGGACGGGGAAGCCGTTGAGAACGGCCGTGCCCGACAGCGGGTCGAGGAGACTGCCGTCGAGCAGCTGGTTGAGGTTGGCGCCGGGAGTACGGGCGGCGACCGTGAGCCGGGTGCCGTCCCGGTCGTGTCCCCAGCCGTGCGGAAGGCTGACCACCCCGGGCCGCATCGCGTCGGTGACCTCCACGGGCGCCTCGATCTCGCCGCCGTCGCCCTTGATCCGGGCGGGGGCCGCGTCGATGAGCCCGAGGCGCTCGGCGTCCTCCGGGTGGACCTGGAGCGTGCAGCGGTTGGTGCCGCCGGTCAGCGCCGGGACATTGTGCATCCAGCTGTTGTTGGAGCGCAGATGGCGGCGGCCCACGAGGACCAGGCCGTCGCCGGCGCGCCCGGTGACCGACTCCAGCAGCCGGGGGACGTCGGCGGTGACGGCGGCGGGCGCCAGCTCGATCGTGCCGGAGGCGGTGCGCAGGATCTCCGGGACGCGGGGGCGCAGCGGGCCGAGGTCGATGCCGTGCGGCCGTTCCAGCAGCCGCTGGAGCGTGAGGCCCCGGGCGTCGGCACCGAAGCCGTCGCCGTAGGGGCCCAGGCGCAGCATCATGTCGAGCCGCCGCTCGTAGCCCGTACGCCCGGTCAGCTGCCCGGCCAGTTCGCCGGGTTCCCGGCCGTGGACCGGCGAGTGCGGGTCGGCGGTCTCCTTGCCGAGGCGATGGGTGATCGCCTGTTCGTCGACGAGGGCGGGGTCCGCGTCCGCCCCGAGGCCGCCGATGACGAGGGCGAGGCGGGCCAGGATCTCCGGCTCGTCGGGGCGCCCGTCCTCCAGCGGCACCGGCGGCGGGCTGTAGCGGGCGTTGTTGCGCACGGAGAAGTGCGTGAACGCGAAGTCGTAGTGCGCGCTGCGCGAGGGCGGGGGTGGCGGCAGGACCACGTCGGCGTGGCGGGTGGTCTCGTTGAGGTACGGGTCCACGCTGACCATGAAGTCCAGTGCGGCCAGGGCCCGGTCGAGGCGTTCGCCGTCGGGCGCGGACAGCACGGGGTTGCCGGCGATGGTGACCAGCGCGCGGACGCGGCCGTCCCCGGGGGTGTCGATCTCCTCGGCGAGCGCGGCGGCGGGCAGTTCGGAGGCGACCTCGGGGTGACCGGAGACCCTGCTGTGCCAGCGCCCGGTCGTGAAGCCGCGGCCGGGCCGCGGCGGGCGCGGCGCCCGGGCGGTGGGCGGCAGCGGGAACATGGCCCCGCCGGGGCGGTCGAGGTTGCCGGTGAGGATGTTGAGCACGTCGATCAGCCAGCTGGCGACGGTCCCGAAACGGACGGCGGTACTGCCCAGACGTCCGTAGACGGCGGCCGTCGGGGCGGCGGCGAGATCGCGGGCGAGGGTGCGGATCTGTGCGGCGGGGACGTCGCAGTGGGCGGCGACGCTCTCGGGGGTGAAGTCGCGTGCCAGCGCCCGGACCTCCTCGACTCCGGTGACATGCTCGGCGAGGCGGCCGAGGTCGGTCAGCCGCTCCTCGAACAGCACGTGGACGAGGGCGAAGAGCAGGGCGGCGTCGGTGCCGGGGCGCGGGGCGAGGTGCCGGTCGGCGAGTTCGGCGGTGCGGGTGCGCTTCGGGTCGATGACGGTGAGCCTGCCGCCGCGCCGGCGCAGCGCCTTGAGCTTGCCGGGAAAGTCGGCGGCCGTGGCGAGACTGCCGTTGGAGACCATGGGGTTGCCGCCGATGACGACCAGGTGGTCGGTGCGGTCCAGGTCGGGGACCGGGACGGCCAGCGCGTCGCCGTACAGGTGACCGCAGGCGGCCTGCTTGGGCATCTGGTCCAGGGTGCTGGCCGAGAAGACGTTGCGGGTGCCGAGGGCGCGGACGACCGTCGGCGGGTAGAGGCCGCCCGCGACGGTGTGCACGTTGGGGTTGCCGAGGTAGACGGCGGAGGCGGCTCGGCCGTGCTCGGCCGGCACCCGGCCGAGACCGGAGGCCACCGCCTCCCACGCCTCGGGCCAGGTGGCCTCCACGAGCCGGCCGTCGCGCCGCACGAGGGGCGCGGTCAGCCGGTCGGGATCGCCGTCGACCTCGCCGAAGGAGGCGCCCTTGGGGCAGATGAAACCCGCGCTGAAGACGTCGTCGCGGTCACCGCGGGCGCGGGTGACGCGGTCGTCCTCGATCGTCAGCGTCAGGCCGCACGTGGCCTCGCACAGCGGACAGATACGCAGAGCGGTGCGGCTGCTGGCCATCGAGCCCTCCCGGGTGACCGGAGACATCCTCGTCGGGCACACCATACCGACCGGTAGGCATGTCGGGTAGCGATCCCGCGGGCCCGGGCCCCCTCGCGGCGTTTCAGACGTCCAGGACGCGGGCGAGATAGGCCCGCAGCAGCTCCTTGGTCTCCGCGATGAGGACGGCGTCGCCCTCCGGGTCGGCGCGGAAGGCCAGCTTCAGCAGCGCGTCGGCCGCCTCCACGCCCACCACGAAGGCCGTGCGCAGCCGCTCCTGATCGCCCGCGGCGCCGAGCCGGCCCGCGAGCAGCGAGCGCAGGCCGTCGGCGAGTTGGTGGTTGGCCTCGTCGTTGGCGGCGGCACCCGGGGCGGGTCCGGCGAAGCTGACCAGGGCGAAGCCGGGAACCGTGCGGCGCATGGCGACGTAGTGGTCGACGACGACGTCGATCAGGCGGCGCCAGTCGCCGGCACCCGCGTCGGGACCGGTCGCGGTTGCGGTTGCGGTTGCGGTTGCGCCGGACCCTGCTGCGTCGAGGCGTGCGGTGACGCCGGCGAGGTACTTCTCCAGGTTGCGGCGGGCCAGCGCGTCGGCCATCGCGCGCTTGTTGGAGAAGAAGCGGTAGACCGAGCCGATCGGCACCCCGGCACGGGCGGCCACGGCCCGGGTGCTGAGCGCCTCGTAACCGCCCTCGTCGAGGACCGCCGCCGCCACGTCGAGGATGCGGGCGAGGCGTTCGGCGCTGCGCTGCTGGACGGGGACCCGCCGGAGACCGCTGCCGCTGCTCTGCACGGGATTCATCATGCCGGTCCCACCGGTTTTCCACAGGTGCCCGACGACCCCTTGCGGGCCGGATTCCTCTGCTTGACCATAGGAATCGTGACCAGCACTGAGATCAAGGACCTGGAGTACCTTCCGGGCTTCGGCAACGAGCACGTCAGCGAGGCCGTGCCGGGCGCCGTCCCGGTGGGCCGCAACTCCCCGCAGCGCGCGCCGCTCGGGTTGTACGCGGAGCAGTTGAGCGGCACCGCGTTCACCGAGCCGCGGCACCACAACCGCCGTTCGTGGCTGTACCGCATCCGCCCCTCGGCCGCGCATCCGCCCTACCGGCGGATCGCGAACGGTGCGCTGCGCAGCGGGCCCTTCCAGGAGGCCGCACCCGATCCCAACCGGCTGCGCTGGAGTCCGCTGCCGATACCGCAGGGCCCGGCGGACTTCGTGGACGGCCTGGTCACCGTCGGTGGGAACGGCGATGTGCTGCGCCGCGAGGGCATCGGCATCCACTGGTACGCCGCCAACCGCTCCATGGACGCCCGGGTGTTCTCGTCCTCCGACGGCGAACTTCTGATCGTGCCGGAGCGCGGCGCCCTGCTGCTGCGCACCGAACTCGGCCTGCTGGCAGCGGAGCCTGGGCACGTCGCGCTGATCCCGCGCGGGGTGCGCTTCCGCGTCGAGTTGCTGGACGCCGACGCGCGGGGCTACGTCTGCGAGAACTACGGGCAGCACTTCCGCCTCCCCGACCTCGGCCCCATCGGGGCGAACGGGCTCGCCCAGGCCCGTGACTTCATGGCGCCGGCCGCCGCGTACGAGGACCGGGAGGAGCCGGTGGAGGTGGTCAACAAGTTCGGCGGCAACCTCTGGGCCGCCGAGTACGACCACTCGCCGCTGGACGTCGTGGGCTGGCACGGCAACCTGGTGCCGTACGTCTACGACCTGCGCCGCTTCAATGTGCTGGGCTCGGTCAGCTGGGACCACCCCGACCCGTCGATCTACACGGTGCTGACCTCGCCCTCCGACACCCCGGGCCTGGCCAACGCCGACTTCGTGGTGTTCGCGCCGCGCTGGCTGGTCGGCGAGGACACCTTCCGGCCGCCGTACTTCCACCGCAATGTGATGAGCGAGTTCATGGGGCTCGTCGAGGGGGCGTACGACGCCAAGGCGGAGGGCTTCGTGCCCGGCGGTGCCTCGCTGCACAACATGATGTCGGCGCACGGCCCGGACCGGACGACCTTCGACAGGGCCAGCAGCGCGGAGCTGAAGCCGCAGAAGATCGACGACGGCCTGGCGTTCATGTTCGAGACCCGCTGGCCGGTCGTGCCCACCGCGCACGCCCTGGGGGCGGAGCATCTGCAGAGGGGGTACGACGACGTGTGGCAGGGGCTTGAGCGACACTTCAGGCCATGACGACGAGCCCCGGCCTCTTCGCCCCCGACTCGCTGGTCCTGAACCGCAAGCTGCCCCTGTGGTACCAGGTCTCGCAGTCGCTGCGCGCCTCGATACTCGGCCGTCGCCCGGACGCCCCGCTGCGGCTGCCGACCGAGGACGTCCTCGCCGGGCACTACGGGGTGAGCGTGCTCACCATGCGGCAGGCGCTCAAGGAACTGGAGGAGGAAGGGCTGATCAGCCGGCACCGCCGGCGCGGCACGTTCATCGAGCCGGCGGCGCTGCGCGGCGCCCCGGTCCGGCTGCTGGGCTCGGTCGACGCGATCGTGGCCCAGCAGTCCGGGGAGCGCACGAGCGTGCTCGGGCACGGACCGGAGCCGGTGCCCGCGGAGTTCGCCGAGTACTTCCCCGGGGTGGCCGAGACCGTGGCATACCGCAGGCTGCGGTGCGACGAGACGGGTGAACCGACCAACTGGGCGGAGAACTTCGTGCTGCCCGAACTGGCGGCCCGGATCGACCTGGCGGACCTGGCCCGCTGGCCGATGACGAAGGTGCTGCGCGACGCCCTGGGGGTGCGGATCAGCCGGATCACCGACACCGTGGAGGCCCGCCTGGCCGACCCGGACACCGCGCGCCTGCTGCGGGTGCCGCTGCTCAGCCCGATCCTGCACTGCACGGGGGTGACCTACGACGAGTCCGGACGCGCGGTCGACGCCGTGCGCATCCACTACCGCGGGGACCGGTTCTCCTTCACCGTCACGATGGAGGCACCCTGAGGGGCGTCAGTAGCATGCTCACGGTGAGCGATGAAGCGCCGACGCTGGCAGACCTGATGCCGTGGTCCACCGCACCCCTGCGCCTGGGGCGTTCCTGGGTGCTGGCTCCCGAGGCCGCCACTCTCACCGCCCGCTGGGACCGGCTGCTGCGGGCCGAAGGGGCCGAGCGCGAGCGTCTGTTCCACCCGTCACGGGCGCGGACGACGCACACCGGCGTCGCCCAGCTGCCGGGCCACCCCGTGTCCACCGCGCGGCTGGACCGCGAGGACGGGCCGAGCGCCGAGCCGGTACGGGTGCTCCACGGCCCGTACGACCAGCAGTGGCTGCTGCCGGACCAGCGGCTGATCGACGCCGCCCGCCCGGAGCTGTGGCGCGTCGCCGACGACACCCATCAGCTGTACGCGGTCGAGCTCGCCCGGCTGCCCCAGGTTCCCGGGCCGCCGCTGACCTTCTCGGCGCTGCTGCCGGACGGTCACTCCCCCGCCGGGCGCCCGGGCCGCGTCCGTCCGCTCTTCCGCCGCCCCGGCGGGGCCGACCCCAATCTGGCGCCGGGGCTGCTCGCCCATCTCGCGGCGCGGCTGGGCGTGCCGGTCCCGGCGGAGGACGTGCTCGCCTGGATCGCCGCGACGGGCAGCGGCGGAGGCCCGGTCGAGGTACCGCTGACCGCCGAACCGGAGCTGTGGGCGCAGGGCGTCGCGCTCGGCCGCCGGCTGCTCTGGCTGCACACGCGCGGCGCCCGGTACGCCGACCCCGGGGCGCAGCGACCGGCGGGCCATCCCCGGCTGCCGGGCGGCCGGCGGCCGTACGTGCGGGCCGCCCTGCCGGACGCGCCGCAGGAGCCGCCGGCCTGGGACACGGAGGAGGAGGCGCTGGTGGTCGGGGACGGGCGGATCGCGCCGGTACCGGAGGCCGCCTGGGAGTTCCACGCGGGCGGCACCCGGGTGCTGGAGACCTGGTTCGCCCTCCGTGCGGAGCCGGGGACGGCGGGAACGCTGGACGCCGTGCGCCCCGCTTCCTGGCCGCGGGCCCGCACCACCGAACTGCTGGAGCTGATCAGCGTCCTCGCGCTGCTGGCGGAGGAGCGGCCCCGCCGCCGGGCGCTGGCCGCTCGGGTGGCCGCGGGCCCCCGCATCGGCGCCGGGGAGCTGCGGGCGGCGCGCGTCCTGCCGGTCCCGGAGGCGGCGCGGCGTCCCGCGTCCGTGCTCGATCACCACGAGGAAGGTCCGGACGGGCAGTTCGTCCTGCTGTGACCTGGGTCGTGGTCCGCACCACGACTTCGGCAACCGTGATCGCATGACGATGTGACCACAAGTCGACATGACAACAGGCCCGGACGGAACACACCGACACGCCGCGTGATGCGGCGCGGTGCCGGGACGGTGTGTTCGCCCGAGCCTGTGCGCGTGCGGAAGCGTCAGGGACGCCGTCGGGTCAGCCGCGGCCCCCGAAGAGGGATCGCCGCAGCCGCCGCAGCGGGGCGAACAGCGACACACGGGCTCCACGGTTGGCGTTCGTCCGCACGTGGTCACGCGAGGTCAGCTCACGCATCAACAGCGTGGCCTCCTCGGCCTCCCGCTGCGGCACGGCCGGACCGGCCAGCACCGAGAGATGGCGGTCGAGCCGCGCACTGGACGTGCTGCTCCCGCAGGTGATGGCAGGCACTCGCGCCCTGCCTCGCATTGCTATCTGATCCATGACACTCCCCACCCATTCGAGGGCACCCGGCACCGGGCAGGGTAACCCTATCGTCCTGCCGCGTCACCTACGCATCCGCGTTACCGGATTCACCTGTCCGTCAAGGGTGTTGACGGTCATGTGCCGATTCCGAGGGCCAGCAGGGGCAGTTGGGCCACAGGGTCGGCGGTGGGCTGCGGTGATCCGCCACTCGGCTCAATCGTCACGGTGAACGCGTACGAGCGGTCGTCCAGGCCGGAGGCGACCAGCGGCCCGGGCGTGTCGCCTCCGCCCGCATCGTCCCCGAACACCCCGATCGAGCGGAATGCGTCGGGGCGCTCACTGACCAGCCACACCTGGTAGACCCGGCGCCCCTCCAGCCGTGGCAGGCCCTGCACGGTCACCACCGCGCGCCTCTGCGCCCGCGAGCAGACCGCCGTCACGCCCCGGCCGTGGTCGTCACTGGTGTAGGCGGGTCGCGCGTCACCGGCGTTCAGCACCTCGATGACCGCCCGGGTCCGCGCGCGCTCCCGGTCCAGCCGCTCCTCGGCGCGATGGAGGAGGGTGCCCAGTACCGCGGCCACGACCAGGGCCGCGACGGCGCCCGTCGTTGCCGGCCGGAGAGCCGAGGGCCTGCGCCATCGCCACAGGCGGTAGCGCGCACCGGCACGCGCGCCCCTTTCGCGCCACCGACCGCCGGGTGAGCGCTCGGAGCGCCTGGCGTGCTCCGAGTGCTTCCGATGACCGGGGTGCTCGGGGGGCTCCGGATACTCCGGATACTCCGGATGCCCGGGGCGGCCGGCGGCCTCCCCATGAACGGTTCCCGTCCTCCCCCGCGCGGCGCCCCCGAGCCGCACGGTGCCCCCCGCCGCATCGCGCACCCGGTCCGCGCAGGCGTCGCACCGCAGCAGATGGGCCTCGAAGCGGCGCACTTCGCCCGGCAGCAGCGCGTCCAGGGCGTAGGACTCGGCCAGATCGTGCACGGAGCGTCTCATCTCGCTCCCCTGCTTCCCTCGGGCGCCGGGTGGCCCGGCTCCACCTCAACTCCGGGACGCCGGCGCCCGGTTGCCTCATTATCACGTGACAATCCTGTGACGCAAATTCCGCCGGATCCGCCAATCCGCCCCGCACCCCGGTCCCGAACACCTCTCGCAGGACCTCTTCCAAGGGGGAGGGGCCGCACTCGCGAAGGACCGACGCGATGACCGCAGAACTCAGGAACAGGCTCACGGCCCGGATCGGGCGATCCCGTGCGATCGCCCTGATCACGGCGGGCACCCTGGCCGCGGGGGGGCTCGCCGCGGCGGGCGTCACCGTGCTGGCACCGGACGCCGCGGAGGCCTCCAGCCACCGGGAGGCGCCGCTGATCTCGGGCCAGCCGCAGTACGACACCACGGACGTCTACGCGTTCGTCAGCCCCGACCGCCCGGACACCACCACGCTGGTGGCGAACTGGATCCCGTTCGAGGACCCGGCCGGCGGCCCGAACTTCTACACGTTCGCCGACGACGCCCAGTACGACATCCACATCGACAACGACGGCGACGCCCAGGGCGACTACCTCTACCGGTGGACGTTCCAGGACCACGTCCGCAACAAGAAGACGTTCCTCTACAACACCGGCCCGGTCACCAGCCTCGACGACCCGGACCTGAACGTCTTCCAGACGTACGACATCGACCTGTTCCGGCTGCACAACCAGCGGGTGGTCGGCCGCTACAAGGTCGCGAACGACGTACCGGTGGCGCCGTCGAACGTCGGCAAGGCGTCGATGCCCGACTACAGCGCCCTGCGTCAGCAGGCCGTCAAGGACCTCGGCCGCGGCACGACGGCCTTCGCCGGCCAGGCCGACGACCCCTTCTTCCTGGATCTGCGGGTCTTCGACCTGCTCTACGGAGGCAACCTCTCCGAGGTCGGCGACGACACCCTCAAGGGCTACAACGTCAACACGATCGCCCTCCAGGTCCCGACGGCCGCGATACGCCGGTCCGCGAAGCAGCCGGTCGTCGGCATCTGGTCCACCACCCAGCGGCGCACCGCGGACGGGGACTGGGCGCAGGTCTCCCGGCTCGGCATGCCGCTGGTCAACGAGGTGGTCAACCCCCTCAAGGACAAGGACAGGTTCAACGCCTCGTCGCCCTGGAACGACGCGCAGTTCCTCAAGAACGTCACCGAGCCGGAGCTGCCGAAGCTCGTCGAGGGCATCTACAAGATCAAGGCCCCGGCCACCCCGCGCAACGACCTCGTCCAGGTCTTCCTGACCGGTGTGCCGGGGCTCAACCAGCCGCCGCACGTCCGCCCGTCGGAGATGCTGCGGCTCAACACCGCCGTGCCGCCCGCCGCGCAGCCCAAGCGGCTCGGCGTCCTCGACGGCGACACCGCCGGCTTCCCCAACGGGCGCCGGCTGACGGACGACGTCGTGGACATCGCGCTCCAGGTGGTCGAGGGCGAACTCGTCGGCGCCAAGAACGACCTCGGTGACGCGGTCAACGCCAACGACCAGTCCTTCGGGACGAACTTCCCCTATGTCGCCCTGCCGAACGCCGGCTCGGACGGCCCAACGGCCAAGCCGGCGACGACCGATGCGACCCGGACCGACGGGGTGACCCAGCTCAACGCCGGCGGACTGATCCAGGGCCCCGGCGGTGACGACAACACCGTCCTGATCGCCTCGGCCGCCTCCGGCGGCGCGGGTGTGCTGCTCATCGGCGCCGCGCTGGCCTGGTGGCGGATGCGCCGCCGCCCGGTCCGCGCGCGGGCGCACCGCGCCTGACCGCCGGTCCCGCTCCCGGCCGGGGCGTGACTCCCCTCGCCCCGGCCGGGGCTCCCACCCACCCGAAAGGCAGGCAGCCATGGACGCACCGCCCCTGGGCCGGCTGCGCACCGCCGTCCTCTTCACCGCGCTGTCGCTGGGCCTCGCGCTGGCGCTCACCGCGGGTGCGCTGGTGCTCGGCGGGTCCTCCGGCCGGACCGGCGCGACCGGTGGACCGGCCGCGGCGGCCGCGCGCACCGGCGACGCCCCACTGGACCGGCTCGCGACGGGGGACCTCGCGGGCGGCATCGCCGGGCTGCAGGACCACCTGCGCGCCCAGCCGGCGGACTCCTCGGGCTGGGCCACGCTCGGTGCGGCCTACGTCGAGCAGGCCCGCACCTCCGGCGACCCCACCCGCTACCCGCAGGCCGAGGCGGCGCTCGCCCGCTCCCTGCGGATCACCCCCGACGGCAACGACGCGGCGCTCGCCGGGCAGGCCGCCCTCGCCGCCGCCCGGCACGACTTCGGCACCGCCCTGAGCGCCGCCGACCGGGCCCTGCGCACCAACCCCTACAACGAACGCGCCCTGGCGGTCCGGGTGGACGCCCTGGTCGAACTCGGCCGCTACGACGCCGCGCGGACCGCCGCCGAGCACGCCGACGCGCTGCGCCCCGGCATCCCCGTCTTCACCCGCCTGGCCTACGTGCACGAGCTGCGCGGGGACGCCGCGGGCGCCCGCCGCATTCTGACCCGGGCCCTGGACACCGCGAGCACTCCCGGGGACACCGCCTACGTGGCCACGGCGCTGGGCCAGCTGGCGTGGAGCCAGGGGCGTTACGCGGACGCCCTGGGGCAGTACGCCACCGCCCTGCGCGCGTCCCCCGGCTATCTGCCGGCGATCGAGGGCCGCGGCCGGGCCTACGCCGCGCGCGGCGACCGCGCCAGGGCCCTCCGCGACCTGGCCGAGGTCGTGCGCCGCTACCCGCTCCCCGCCCAACTCGCCGAGCTGGGCGAGCTGTACGAGGCGGCAGGGCAGCGGGGCAAGGCCCGGGAGCAGTACGCGGTGGTCGGCACCTGGATCGCGCTCGCCAAGGCGAACGGCGTCGCGACCGACCTGGACGCGGCGCTGGTCGCCGCCGACCACGGCGACCCGCGCGAGGCGCTGCGCGCGGCCCGCGCGGAGTGGGCGCGCCGGCACACCGTGCACACCGCCGACGCCCTCGCCTGGGCGCTGCACGCCAACGGCCGCGACCGGGAGGCCCTGCCGTACGCGGTGCGCTCCTCCGCGCCCGGCTACCGCAACGCCGCCTTCCTCTACCACCGCGGCGTCATCGAGGCCGCGCTCGGCAGGCGACCGGCCGCCCGCGCGTCGCTGGCCGCCGCGCTGCGCCTCAACCCTGGTTTCTCCCCGACCGGCGCCCCCGCCGCCCGCGCGGCCCTCGCTCGTACCGAAGGAGACCCGTCATGATCCGGCGCAGGCCGCTCGCGGCGGCCGCTGTGGCGGCGGCCGCCGCCGCGCTCGCGCTCCTGCCCGCGGGGCAGGCGCAGGCGCACCCGCTCGGCAACTTCACCGTCAACCGCTACGACGGTCTTGTCGTCGCACCCGGCGCGCTGCGCGTCGACCACGTCGAGGACCTCGCGGAGATCCCCGCCGCGCAGGCGGCCCCGGCCGTCGACCGGGACGGCGACGGCACCCTGGCGAAGCCCGAGTTGGCGGCCTGGGCGCGGTCGCGCTGCGGCGCCGCGGCGGACGGCGCGCGGGCCGGGGCGGGCGGGCGGAGCGCTCCCGTCCGGGTGGACGCGGCGAGCGCCGCCGTCCGGCCTGGGCAGGCCGGGCTGACGACGCTCCGCGTGGAGTGCCGGCTGACGGCGGCCCTGCCCCGCGCGGCGTCGCTCGCGCTGACGTACCGTCCGGCCGACATCGGCACCGGGCCCGGCTGGCGGGAGATCACGGCGCGCGGCGACCGCATGACGCTGGCCGCCGCCGACGTGCCCGCGGCGTCGGTGTCGCGGCGCCTGACGGCCTACCCGGGGGACCTGCTCTCCTCCCCCGCGAACGAGCGGTCGGCGCGGCTGCGCGTGACGCCGGGCGGTCCGGCACTGGGCGACGCGGCGGACGCGAGCACGGCGGCACCGGGGAGCGGGGTGCTGCCGCGCGGTGCGGACCGCTGGACGCAGGCGCTCACCGGACTGGTGTCGCGGCACGCGCTCACACCGGGGTTCGCCGCGCTGGCCCTGCTCACGGCGCTGGCGCTGGGCGCGATGCACGCGCTCGCCCCGGGCCACGGCAAGACGCTGATGGCCGCGGCGGCAGCGGCGGGCGGGCGCCGGTCGCGGCGCGACATGTTCGCCCTCGGCGCGTCGGTGACGGTGACCCACACGCTCGGCGTCTTCGGCCTCGGGCTGCTGGTGACGACGGGGTCGGCGGCGGCGCCCTCCGTCATCGCCTGGCTCGGCATCGCGAGCGGCCTGCTGGTCGCCTTCGCGGGGGCGGCGCTGCTGCGCAGGGCGTGGCGGCTGCGGGACCGCGCCCACGGGCACAGCCACGACGACGGACATGATCACGAACACGGCCACGCGCGCGCCCCCCGACGGCACCCCCACACGCCCACCGCCACCGGCCCCTCCCCCACCACCGCCGTCCTGACCGCCGAGCGCTCCGCCCCCGCACCGCACGACCATCACCATCCGCACCCGCACGCCCACGCCCACGCCCACGCCCACGAGGCCCGCCCGACCCTTCGCGGCACGATCCTGCTCGGCTTCGCGGGCGGCCTGGTCCCCAGCCCGTCCGCCGTCGTCGTGCTCGTCGGCGCCGCGGCGCTCGGCCAGGCGTGGTTCGGCTTCCTGCTGGTGCTGGCCTACGGCGCGGGTCTGGCCGTCACGCTCACGGCGGCCGGATTCGCCGTCGTGCGCCTGGGCCGACTGGCCGGCAGGGCGTCGCTGCGTCAAGGGCGGTCCCGGGGGCGGGCGTTGACCGCGGCCCGGCGCCTGGTGCCGCTGGCGACGGCGTCGGTGGTGCTGGCGCTCGGCTGCGGCCTGGTGCTCAGGGGCGCTGCGGCGACGCTCGGTTGACGTCGACGCGGGAGGTTCCCGTCGAAAGGGTTCGTCCGGGGGGAAGTTCGGTCATGCTGGGCAGCGGGCGCGACGAAGGGGGGAACCGCCGATGACACGGGTCGTGGCGGGGCGCTACCGGTTGATCGGCGAACTCGGCCGCGGCGGCATGGGCGTGGTCTGGCTCGCCCGTGACGAGCTGCTGGGCCGCGAGGTGGCCGTCAAGGAGGTGAAGGCGCCGCCCGGTTACGACGAGCGCGACACCGCGCGCCTCTACGCGCGGCTGGAGCAGGAGGGCCGCGCCGCCGCCCGGGTGGAGCACCCGAACGTCGTCAAGGTCTACGACGTGGCGATGGCGGACGGCAATCCGTGGATCGTCATGGAGCTGATCCGCGGTCTGACGCTGGCCGACGTCCTCGACGCCGAGGGGCCCATGGCCGTGCGCAGGGCGGCGGACGTCGGGTCCAAGGTGCTGGCCGCGCTGCGCGTGGCGCACGCGGCCGGTGTGCTGCACCGCGACGTCAAGCCCGGCAACGTGCTCATCGGCAACGACGGACGCGTGGTGCTCACCGACTTCGGCATCGCGATGATCGAGGGCACCTCGGCGCTGACCCGCACCGGCGAGCTGGTCGGCTCGCCCGAGTACCTCGCGCCGGAACGCGCGCTGGGACGTCGCCCCGGCCCCGCGTCCGACCTGTGGTCGCTGGGCGTGCTGCTCCACGTCGCGGTGGAGGGCGGTTCGCCCTTCCGGCGCGACACGGCGCTGAGCACGATGCGCGCGGTCGTGGACGAGCCGTTGCCGCCGCCTCGGAGGGCGGGCCCGCTCGGGCCGGTGATCGCGGGACTGCTGCAGAAGGACCCCGCGGCCCGGATCCCCGCCGCCGAGGCCGCGCGGCAGCTGGACGCCGTGGTGTCCGGCCGCCCGGCGGGACCGGGCCCGGCCGCGGCGTACGCGCCCACCGAGGCCGCCCTGACGGTCACCGCGCCGCAGCCGGTCCGGGACCCGGACCGGGGGCGCACGCCGGTGCGCACGACACCCCTGCCCGCGCCCCCGCATGACGACCCGCCGGCCGCCACCGCGACGGGCCGGCCCCGGCGGGCGCTCCTGGCGCTGGCCGCGGGGGTGCTCGCCCTGGCGCTGGGAGCGGGTGGCGCGGCCTACGCGCTGCTGAACGACGACGGGGGCGGCGGGGCCGGTTCGGGGCCGGCGACGACGGGCGGTGTCAACGGCGCCGGCGTGACCTCCCCGGCCGTGACGACGGACGGCGGGGCCTCCTCGCCGGCCGTCTCCTCCCCCGCCGCCGGCACGCACTCCGCGTCGCCCGGCGACGGCCACGGCCCGGGCTCGGGGACGCCCTCCGGCACGTCGTACACGCCGGTCCGGGTGAACGTCCACGTCTCGGTGCACGCGGTGCGGGACAGCTACACGGGCGCCTGCCCGCCGCCGGAGGCCGAGGCGCCGGCCTTCTCCGCGGTCGTGACGGTGGACCGGACCCCCGCGACGGTCACCTACCGCTGGCGGACGGGGAGCGGGACCGGCGGGGACCCGACGTGGCGGAGGCTCGACTTCCCGGCGGGCGGGGCCACCAGCCGTACGGTCGAGCACATCGAGCTGTCGTACGAGCCGGACGCCACCCACGAGGACTGGATGGCGCTGGAGGCCGGGAGTCCGATGGCGGTGGAGTCGGAACACGTCCCGTTCACCGTCACCTGCCGGGCACCGTCCCCGTCCCTGTCCCCCTCCCCCACGGGCACTGCGGCCTCTCCCTGACCGCGCGGAGGGGACCGGGCGGGCGCCCGGCCCCCTCCGGTGTGCGGGCGCCGCGGATCAGGCGGCCGCGGAGAACACCGGGAGGTATCCGCCCGACTGGCCGGAGGCGGTGGGGTGGTACGACTCGTACACGGGGATGGTCAGGCTGTGCAACCACGCCGTTCCGGCGCAGAGTTCATGGCCGCTGAAGGCGCCGCGGACGTCGCCGAAGGCGAAGCCGTGGTCGGCGGCGCGTTTGGCGGTGACGGTGTCGAGGAGATCGGCGGCGTCGTTGATGGCCCTGCGCTTGGCCGTGGTGAGGCCGATGCAGGAGGTCCCGAGCCGGTAGAAGTGGGGGTAGCCGACGACGACCACGCGGGCCGCGGGCGCCCGGGAGCCGATGGCCTCGTAGAGCGCGTCCAGCCGGGCCGGGAGCCGGTTCGCGATGTACTCGCGCGCCTGGTCGATCCGGTTGAGGCAGGCGCTGGAGGTGTTGATCAGGCAGGTGGTCATGACGCCGACGAATCCCGCGTCGTTGCCGCCGACGGTGACGCTGACCAGGGTCGTGTCGGCGTTCAGCGCGCCGAGCTGGCGGTTGATCACATCGGTGGTGGTGGCGCCGGAACAGGCGGGGAAAGAGAACCCGGACGGAGTATGCGCCTTGGCCCACAGGCGCGGGTACGCCCGGCTGCTGCGGTAGCAGCCGCCGCTGGAGTCGTCGTACCTCCCGGAGCCGACGCCCGAGGCGTAGGAGTCGCCGAGGGCCACGTACACGGGGCCCGCGGCCTGTGCCGGGCCGGCACCGGTCAGGGCGAGTGCGGCGGCGAGGACGAGCGCGGACGCGACGGACACGAAACGGGACAGTCTCATGCCACCTCACTTAGCAGGATCTCGGCCGCTTCCCCCGCACCGCCGGCCGGCCCGCCGGAGCGGTGTCCCCGCCACGGCGCGCACCACGACCACCCTCGGCAGGCGCGCGCAGGTGACGGGCCGTCGGCATGCCACCGGCCGCCCCCTCGCCGGCCCTCGCCCGCCGAACCGAACAAACTGCCGCCCCCCGCCGGGCAGTTCGGGGGAAATCGTCCGCCCCTGTCCGGCCCGCCACCCGGTCCGGGCACGGCGGCCGCTTCTGTTCCCTCCTTCCTTGACGCCCACGCCCGAATTGAGCGACATTGAACACCTGCATCCGGCGTTTTGGGGGGCAAAGTCGCCAATGCAACCACCGCACACAGACAATGCATCCGGTCACCCGATCGGCAAGGAATCACTTCCCCTGCTCGCGGGCGCCGCCGTGGGAGTCGGCGGGGTCGGCGCGGTGCTCGCGCTCGCGGACATCGCCTCGCCCGTCAGGGCGCCGTTCACCTTCTTCTTCCTGCTCGCCGCACCGGCCGCGGCACTCGCCGCCGGGCTGCGCGGCCTCGACCCGCTCAGCCGGGCGGTCGTCGCCGTCGGCGGCACCGTCGTCATCGACCTGCTCGTGGCGCAGGGCATGCTCGCGCTGCACATGTGGTCGGTGCGCGGCGGGGTCGCCGCGGTAGCGGCGGTGAGCGCCGCGCTGTTCCTGCTGCCGCTCCTGCGGCACTCCTATGGCCGGGCCGAGAGAAGGCGGACTCCGTAAAGTGGACATCACCGTTTACCGCCCCGGCGAGCTCACCGCCGCCGACCGGGCGGCGTGGGCACGCGTGCAGAGCCAGGCGGTCGCCATGGGCAGCCCGCAGCTCGGCAATCCCTTCCTGTCGCCCGGCTTCACCTTCGCCGTGGCCCACCACCACCGGGGCGTGCGCGTCGCGGTGGTCCGCGAGGACGGCGACCCGGTCGCCTTCTTCCCGTTCCAGCGCTCGGCGACCGGCGTGGGCCGGGCGGTCGGGCTCGGGCTCTCGGACTGCCAGGGGCTCGTGCACCGGCCGGGGTTCCAGTGGGACGCCCGGGAGCTGCTGCGCGCCTGCGGGCTCGCCGTCTGGGAGTTCGACCACCTCGTGGAGGGCCAGAAGCCCTTCGAGGAGGGCGCGACCGGTACGTACGCCTCACCCGTCATGGACGTCGAACACGGTTACGAGGCGTATCTCGGCCATCTTCGCAGCCACTCGCCCAAGTTCGTGCGCACGACGCTCGCCAAGGAGCGCAGGCTCGGCCGGGACGTCGGCGAGGTGCGCTACGTCCACGACGAGCGCGACGTCGGCGCGCTGCGCACGCTCATGGGGTGGAAGTCGGCGCAGTACCGAAGAACGGGGCGCAGCGACCGCTTCGCGCGGCCGTGGATCGTGGACCTGGTGGAGCATCTCTTCCACACCCGCGAGGAGTCCTTCAGTGGCTTGCTGTCGGTCCTGTACGCGGACGACCGGCCGATCGCCGCGCACTTCGGGATGCGTACGCCGGCGGTGCTGGCCTGCTGGTTCCCGGCGTACGACACGGAGTTCTCGAAGTACTCGCCGGGGCTGGTGCTCCATCTGCGGATGGCGGAGGGGGCGGCGGCCGACGGGGTGGCCCATCTCGACCTCGGGCGCGGTCACAAGGAGTACAAAGAGTCCCTGAAGACCCGCGACCTGACCGTCTCCGAGGGCTGGGTGACCCGGCCGCATCCGGTGGCGCTCGGCCATCGCGCCCGGCGCGCGCCGGTGCGCGCGCTGCGCAACGCGGTCACGGCGCATCCCGTGCTGCGGGAGCCGGCGGACCGATTCCTCAAGCGTGTGGGGCGGTTGCGCGCCGGTGCGTGATAACGGACATTGCGTCACAGTAATGATCAATACGGTCCAAGGGGATTGATCAGTGCCGATCAGGACTGATCACCGCTCATCAGGTCTCACCATGACTCAACTGGACGATTATCCGCCAAATCCATGAAATGGTATTCACTCTCACGAGTCTTGCCATACAGTTCCAACCGTCAATACCGTCGTACATCCACCCGCATCGACCTGTTATGCAAAGCGGCTCAAGGGGAGGGCCAGACAGTCGCGACAGGAAGATCGCGGGGCGCGGTAGGGGGGTGCCGTGCTCGGTCACCAGGACGTGTGTGCCGAGTCGCGAGCCGCGCGGCCAGTCATGCATGTCCACTCACCCGGCCCGCCAGCTGTTGGGACCCCGCCATGCCCTGCATGCGCGGATTCCCGGGCGGGGTGAGACAACAACCCCCCTTTCGAACCGGCACACCAGAGGGCGCCCGGGACGGGCGACCCACCGGACGAGAGGGAAAACAGACTCATGAGCTCGTCTCTGCGCCCGGCAGTCACCGGGCACGCACAGACAGTCGCGGTCCTGACTCCGGACCATTTCACGCCGGTCTCCACGCACTTGGCGATCGCTCCGCTGGTCAGCGTGGTCATTCCGGCGATGAACGAGGCCCAGAACCTGCCGCACGTCTTCGCCACCCTGCCGTCGTGGATCCACGAAGTGGTCCTCGTCGACGGGAACTCCACGGACGACACCATCGCGGTCGCCCGTGAACTGCGGCCGGACGTCCGGATCGTGGCGCAGACCGGCAAGGGCAAGGGCGATGCCCTGATCAGCGGCTTCGCCGCCTGCACCGGCGAGATCATCGTGATGGTGGACGCCGACGGCTCGGCGGACGGGTCGGAGATCGTCTCCTACGTGTCGGCCCTCGTCGGAGGGGCCGACTTCGCGAAGGGCTCGCGCTTCGCCAACGGCGGCGGCACCGACGACATGACCCCGATCCGCAAGCTCGGCAACCGCGTCCTGTGCGCCGTGGTCAACGCCAAGTTCGGGGCCCGCTACACCGATCTGTGCTACGGCTACAACGCGTTCTGGCGGCACTGCCTGGACAAGATCACGCTGGACTGCACCGGCTTCGAGGTGGAGACCCTGATGAACATCAGAGTCGTCACCGCCGGCCTGAAGGTGCAGGAGATCCCCAGCCACGAGTACGTGCGCATCCACGGCGTCAGCAACCTGCGCGCGGTGCGCGACGGGCTGCGGGTGCTGAAGGTCATCGTGCAGGAGAAGAACGAGCGCCGCGCCGCACGCCGCAAGGAGGTGCGGTGACCACGCGGACCCCTGTCTCCGTGGTGATCTGCGTCTACACCGAGGACCGCTGGGGCGACATCCTCGCCGCGGTGGCCTCGGTGCGGGCGCAGACCCTGGCCGCCCACGAGGTGCTGCTGGTCGTCGACCACAACCCCGCGCTGCGCGGGCGGTTGGAGGAGCACTACGCCGGAACCCCGGTACGGGTGCTCGCCAACGCCGGGCCGCGCGGCCTGTCGGCCGGCCGCAACACCGGGATCGCGGCGTCCACCGGCGAGGCCGTCGCCTTCCTGGACGACGACGCGGTCGCCGAACGGGACTGGCTGCACTGGTTCGCCGACGCCCTGGAGGACCCGCTCGTCATGGGCGTCGGCGGGCGCACCCGTCCGGTCTGGGCCTCCGGGCACCGGCCGCGCTGGTTCCCCGAGGAGTTCGACTGGGTGGTGGGCGCCTCCTACCGGGGCCAGCCGCCCGGCCGGGCACAGGTGCGCAACGTCCTCGGCGGCAACGCCGCGTTCCGGCGCACCGCCTTCGACATCGCGGGCGGCTTCGCGACCGGCATCGGGCGCGACGGCGACAAACGGCCGCTGGGCTGCGAGGAAACGGAGTTCTGCATCCGGCTCGCGCAGGCCAAGCCCGGCACGCTGCTGCTCATCGACGACCGCGCCGTGATCTGGCACCGCGTCCCCGCCGCCCGGGAACGTTTCGCCTACTTCCGCACCCGCTGCTACGCCGAGGGCCTGTCCAAGGCACTGGTCACCCGCAGTGTCGGTACCGATGCGGGCCTGGAGACCGAACGCCGGTACGCCACACGCGTCCTGCCCGTCGGTGCCGCGCGCGGACTGCGCGACGCCCTGCGCGGCCGTCCCGGCGGCGCGGGGCGGGCCGGCGCCATCGTCACCGGTGTGGCGACCACGGCGGCCGGGTATGCCGTCGCCCGACTGCGCACCCGGGGGGAGGCCATGCCGTGAGACCGGCCGTTCCCCTGCCGTCCGTCCACCGCACACCGGGAGGTGCCCTCGTATGACCGAGACCGACGGACGGCGGGACGGCCCCGTGCCGATCCTGATGTACCACGCCGTCACCGACACGCCCGTGCGCGCCACCCGGGGGCTGTCCGTGACGCCCGCGGCCTTCGCCGCGCAGATGGCGCTGCTCGAGGAGCGCGGCTTCACCCCGCTCGGCACGACCGCGCTGGCGAACGCCTGGCGGGAGGGGCGGCCGCTGCCGCACCGCCCGGTGCTGATCACCTTCGACGACGGCTACGAGGGCGTGCACCGGCACGCCCTCCCCGTACTGAAGGGCCTCGGCTTCGTCTCCACGCTCTTCGTCTCCACGGGCTGGCTGCGCGGCGCGCACGAGATGCCGGGCGCGGCGCCGGACACCATGCTCGACTGGGACCAGGTGCGTGAACTGCGCGACGCCGGGACCGAGATCGGCGGCCACAGCCACAGCCATCCGCAGCTGGACCAACTCGGTGACGAGCGGCTCTGGTTCGAGCTGCTGCGCTGCAAGGAGATCCTGCGCGACGAACTGGGCGCGCCCCCGGTCTCCTTCGCCTACCCCTACGGCTACTCCACCCGCCGGGTGCGGCAGGCCGTGCGCACGGCGGGCTTCGGCTCCGCGCTCGCCGTGGGCAACGCCCTCGCCGACCCGCGGCGGCAGAACCCCTATGCGCTGGCCCGGGTGACCGTCCGCCGCAGCACGGGGATCGAGGAGTTCGGGCGACTGGTCGAAGGGCGCGCCGTCGCCCGCAATTTCGCGGCGGACCGGGTCCTGACCCAGGGGTACTCCCTGGTGCGCAGAGCCCGCCGGGGTGTGCGGAAGGTGCGCGAGAGCGGTGTCTGAGACGACCACGACGTCCACCACGCCCACGACGCCCGGGGAACCGGCCCCGGGAACGGCGCCCGGCACCGCGGCGGCCGGCGATCCCGGCACCGCGTCCGGCACCGCCAAGCGCGGCGGGAACCAGCTGTTCCGCAACGCCTACGCGCTGATGCTCAACACCGGTGTCTCCGCGGTCCTCGGCCTGGGCTACTGGCTGGTCGCGGCCCGCTACTACAGCGAGGACGCGGTCGGCCAGGGCTCGGCGGCCATCGCCGCCATGAAGTTCCTGGCGGGCCTGACCGCGGTGACCCTCACCGGGGCGCTCGCGCGCTTCATCCCGGTCTCCGGCCGGCGCACCGGACGCCTGATCTTCGGTACGTACGCCGGGAGTTCGGCGATCGTGGCCTTCGCGGCGGCGGTCTTCCTGCTCACCCTGGACTTCTGGGGCCCCTCGTACCGCTTCCTGCACGGCACGGTCAACGGCCTCGGCTTCATCGCGGCGGTCGTCGGCTGGTCGCTGCTGACCCTGCAGGACGGGGTGCTGACCGGGCTGCGCAAGGCGGTGTGGGTGCCGGTCGGCAACACCGTCTTCTCGGCGGCGAAACTGGCGCTGCTGGTGGGCATCGCGGCGGCGGTGCCGACGGCCGGTGTGTTCGTGTCCTGGGTCGCGGCCATCGGCCTGTCGGTGGTGCCGCTGGGCTGGCTCGTCTTCCGCCGGTTGGCGCCCCGGCACGCCAAGGCCACACCGGAGAGCGCCGAACCGCCGACGGCCCGGCAGATGGGCCGCTTCGTCGCCGGTGACGCCACCGGCTCGTTCTTCGCGCTCGCCGTGGTGTACCTCGTCCCGGTCATCGTCGCCTCGCAGATCTCCTCCACCGACAACGCGTACTTCTACATCACCATGACCATCGGCGGCACGATCGACCTGCTGGCGATCAACATGGGGTCCTCGCTGACCGTCGAGGGCGCCCACGACCCGGGCCGGATCGCCGAGAACTGCCGGGCGGCGCTGCGCCGGATGGCCAAGATCATGGTGCCGATCACGCTCTTCATGGGCGTCCTCGCACCGCAGATCCTCGGCGTCTTCGGCGACGGTTACGCGCAGGAGGGCGCGCCGCTGCTGCGGCTGCTGGCGCTGTGCTCCCTGACCCGGGTGCTGATCGAGGTCTACTTCGGCATCCTGCGGGCGCAGAGCCGCACCGGGCTGCTGGCCGTCCTCCAGGGGCTGCTGTGCCTGCTGGTACTGGGTCTCACCCTCGCGCTGCTGGGTCCGCTGGGCATCACCGGGGCCGGGTGGGCCGAGCTGGGCAGCCTGCTGGTGATCGCGGTGATCGCCGTCTTCGGACTGCGGCGGCTGGTCACCGCGCCCGCGGCCGCCCCGCAGCCGGCCACCGCACCGGCGGCGGAGGCGCACGAGGCGTACGGGGCGAGCACCGCCGAACCGGCGGCCGAGCAGACGGCCGCGGCGGGCGAGGACCTGGAGATCGTCTACGGCACCCGCTGGGCGCGGGCCGCCGCGCTGGACAGCGACACCCTCCAGCTCGGCGTCCACCTGGACTTCGACCACCCCGAACGGCGCCCCTACGTGACACCGCCGCAGGGGACCGCGATCCCCGGGCTTCCCGCGCCGCGCGCGGAGAAGTCCCTGACTCCCGCGACGACATCCGCGACACCGGACCCGGCACCCGAGCCACCTGCGCAGAACCCGGCGGGACCACCGGCGGAATCAGCGGCGGAAGCGCCGGCACCGCCCGAAGCGCCCACCGGCCGCCGGTCCCGGCTGCTCGAACTCGGCGTCTGGGGACTGCTGTTGGGCGCGCTGGCACTGTACTGGCTGCCGCTGAGCAGCATGGACGACGCCTCGCTCGACGCGATGAACGGCCTCGGCCTGATCTCCGTCCTCCCTCCGGCGACCCTGGCCGGGGCGGCCCTGCTGGTGGTGGCCTTCGCGGCCGGCCTCTGGCTGCGCGCGCCACGCCGGTGGCTGCTGCTGGCGATCCTGCTGGCGACGGTGGTCTCCCTGCACGGCGTGCCCGCGGTACTGGAGGAGCAGCCGCGGTTCGCGACCGCCTGGCAGCACGCGGGATTCATCGACTACATCGGCCGCACCGGGGACGCCGCGCCCGACATGGACGCCCGCTTCTCCTGGCCCGGCTTCTTCGCCGCGGTCACCTTCGTCACCCGCGCCATCGGGCTCACCGACCTCACCGAGGTGCTGCGCTGGTGGCCGCTGGCCGTGGAACTGCTCTACCTCGCACCGCTGATGCTGCTGCTGCGCGCGGTGCGCGCCGGATGGCGGGCGAAGTGGTGCGCGGTGTGGATGTTCGCGCTGTGCGGCTGGGTGGGGCAGGACTACTTCTCCCCGCAGTCCCTCAACTACCTGATCTACCTGCTCTTCGCGGCCGTGCTCCTGGTCTGGTTCCGGGCCCCGGGGGCGCCGCGCGGCAAGCTGCTGCCGGGCGAGGCCGAGGTGCCCCCGACGGGCCGGACCGACCGGGCGGTGCTGCTGGCCCTGCTGGTGGCGCTGTTCGCCGCGTCGGTGGTGAGCCACCAGCTCACCCCCTTCGTGATGCTGGGCGTGCTGGCCGTGCTCGTGCTCGTCCGGCGGTCGACGCCGCTCGGGCTGCCGCTGCTGTGCGGCGTGCTGCTGATCGGCTGGATCTGCTATCTGGCCGAGCCGTACTGGTCGGGCCACTTCGACGAGCTGTTCGGCGGCGTGGGCTCGCTCGGCGGCAATGTGTCCTCCAGCGTCTCCGGGCGCATCGAGGGCGGCAGCACGGTGCACAAGCTGGTGCTGTACGTACGGATCGCCCTGGCCGGCGGCGTCATGGTGCTCGCTGCCGCCGGCTGGCTGCGCCGCCGCTGGGCCGGGATCAACGACCTGGCGCTGCTGGTGCTGCTGGTCGTGCCGTTCCTCGGCTTCGGCATGCAGTCCTACGGCGGCGAGATGGCCCTGCGCGTGTTCCTGTTCGCCCTGCCCGGCGCCGCCGTGCTGGGCGCGCTCGCCTTCTTCCCGCGCTCCTCGTCGGACCGCGGGTGGCGCGGGCCGGCCGCGGCGCTGCTGGCCGGCTGGGTGCTGATGGCCGGCTTCCTGGTGGCGCGCTGGGGCAACGAGCCGTTCGAGCGGGTCCGCACCGGCGAGGTCGCGGCCATGGAATACGTGTACGCGCACGACAAGCCGACCGCCCGCCTGGTGTGGCTCAGCACCGACCCGGTGAACGACGTGACACCGAGCCTGCCGTGGAACGCCCGGGACATGGAGCGGGTGACGTATGTGCCGGTCCTCGCCCCGCGCGACCCGGTGCTGGTCGATCCGCTGGTCAAGGCGCTCCAGGACGCGGGACCGAACTCGTACCTCATGGTCTCGCGCGGCCAGGACTCCTATCTGCAGCTGGACGCCGGATTCTCCCGGACCTGGCCCGCCAAGCTGATGCGCTCCCTCGACGCGCGCACCGAGCTGCGGCCGGTGCTGCGCAACGAGGACGCGACCGTCTACGCACTGAGCGAGCAGCCCACCGACTGGACGGCGGCGCAACCGCGGCCCGGCCGGGTCTTCCCCGTGGTGACATGGAACACCTGGACGGCGGCCGGCGTGCTCACCGGCGTCTCGTTGCTGGTGCTGCTCGGCGCCCGCGAGCTGGTCCGGGTCACCGTGCCGGAGGCCAGGCGGCGGCGCGGCATGCGCTGGTCCCTGGTGGCGGCCGCGCCACTGCTGCTGGTGTTCCTGGCGGCGACGGCGATCCGTTTCCTCACCCTGAGCTGACCGGCTGCCTCCCCGCCCCGGGAACAGCCCCGGGAACACCGCGCCGCCACGCGGCGTTCCCGGGGCCAAGGAGGTGCGAGCAATGGCGCACGAGGAGAACGAGACGACCCCGCAGCCGCAGGCCACGACCGCGGCACCGGCACCGGACACGGCGGCGCAGGCCCGGCGGGCCCGCTTCGGCCGACTGCCGGAGCGCGTCCGGCCGCAGGACACGATCCCCGAGGTGCGGGCCACGGTCCACGACCCGGACCGCGACGCCTACAACCCGGACGAGTGGCTGGTCCGCAACGTCGTCTGACGCCCGCCGCGGCCGCTACCGGCCGCGGGCGAGCCAGCGCACCCCGTAGCCGGGCAGGTCGAAGGAGCGGCCGTCCACCGTCGCCCGGATCGGGCGGCCGAGGACGTTGACGACGAGCACCGCCTTGTCGTCCGCGAGCACCCGGACATTGGGCCGGTCGTCCTGCGCGACGGACACCGTGCGAAAGCGCGTGCCCGGCGGGAAGGCGGCGGCGAAGCGGCGCAGGAGGTCCATCATGGGCAGCTGCTCGCCACCGCCGGAGGACAGCTCGGTGCTGGTCCACAGGCATCCCGGGCACGACTTCCCGCGCTCCTGCGGATTCCAGTAGAACGCCGCGTCCGCTCCGCCGCGGGCCAGCTCCATCATGGCGGCGGCCTGCACGGCGGTGCGGTGCCGTTCGTCCCAGCCGGTCGGCTTCCCGTCCGGTTCGACGTACCACTCGGCCCACCACAGGGGCAGGCCGCCGCTGCGCTGCTTGAGCCAGCGGCCGACGGCGGCGAACTTCTCGGTGGCGGCGAACTCGTCGGGGACCAGGGAGTCGTCGCGGTTGGTGCTGGAGCCGTCGGCGACGAGGAAGTCCGCGCCGGCCTTGTGGCGCAGCCAGTAGTCGACGGCGTCGAGGGCCCTCCGGTCGGCCGCGCCCCAGGGGCCCTTGAGGGTGCCGGAGGCGTCGCCGTTGCCGTCGTCACCGGGGGCGAAGCTGTCCATCACGAGGTAGGGGCCGCCGACGAGATTGTCCTGATCCACCTTCTTCAGCGCCCGGTACACCCGGTTGTACAGGTCGGTGTAGCCCTCGTAGTCCCAGCGCTGCCCGCCGTCGTTCCAGAAGCCCTTGAACTCGTTCCAGACGATGAAGTGCCGCACGTCCGGGTAGCGGCGGGCGACGGTGGCGGCGAGGGCCGCGAAGTCGTCGAAGTGGTCGGGGGTGGGGGCGACCTCCAGCCGGGACCAGTCGGTCCCGGCGCCCGGCGCGCCGCCCTTCATCCAGTCGGGGGCGCAGCACAGCGTGATCACGGGGGTGCCGCCGCTGGCCCGGATGAGGTCGATGCGGTCGTCGAGTTCGCCGAAGTCGTACTTCCCCGGCGACGGTTCGGGGTTGTCGGCGCCCCAGCCCATGATCGCCTGGTCCTGGGGCAGCGACCGCTCGGAGAGCAGCCCGGCCGCCGCCCGCTTGGCCGGGCCCTCGCCGTGGTCCGCGCTGTACTCGGTGTGGGTCAGGCCGAACCCCAGCTCGGCGGAGGGTTTCCCGGTGGGTGTGCTGGACGGGCTGTGCACGCCGGCGCCCGACCCGGCGCTGCCGCGCCCGCCGTCGCCCGTACCGCCCCGTAGGTCGCACATCGTCAGCAGCAGCGCCAACGCGACCACACCGATCCCCAGAAGCGCGGTGATGCCTCGCCGCCCCGCCCCCGGTACTTTCGCACGAACGTCCCCATGGCGTCCCATCACCAGCCAGGGTAACCGCCGCGTTGCCCGGATCGGGCGGGTTTCACCGGGGGTTCAACGGGATTGCGCCGCTCCGCGAAAACCCTGTGCGCGTGCGGAGCCCGTGCCGGATCATGAGCGTCATGCCCGACGCAACGCCCCCGCATCGCGCCCTGTCCATCCGTCTCGGCATGAACGACGACGACTCGCCGTCCGACGCCATCGACGCCCTGTTCCTCAGCCGCTTCGTCACCGGCGAACAGCCTTACTCCCGCGGCTCCTCCGTGGAGCGCGTGAAGTCGGGGCTGACCCTGCTGCCGGCCGGGGCCGAGGTGCTGCGCGCAGCGCGCGACAAGGACCGCGGCGCCACCCTCGCCGAGGGAGAGGGCTGGACGATCCTGGTCTCCCGGTGGCACCACCGCGCGGACGTGACCGTGACCGCCGTCAGCGAGGAGCTCGCCCAGCGCGTGCTGGCCGAGGCCGTCGAGAACGCCGAGGACCAGCCGGAACCGCAGCCCGACGACGTCACCATGGGCTTCTGGTACGTGGCGCCGCGCCGCGGGCCGCACCGCATCACCCGTCAGATCAGCGCCGCGCCCTGGGACGACGTCCGGCACAACTACACCGCGCCGGTGGCCGAGGCCGTGGACGGGCTGATGAAGCTCACCCCGGACGACATCAGCGGCCGCCTGCTGCTCCTGCACGGACCGCCCGGCACCGGCAAGACCTCGGCGCTGCGCACGCTGGCCCGTTCGTGGCGGGACTGGTGCCAGGTGGACTGCGTGCTCGACCCCGAGGTGCTCTTCAACGACGTCGGCTACCTGATGGAGATCGCCATCGGCGAGGACGACTCCGAAGGGCCCGGCCGCTGGCGCCTGCTGCTCCTGGAGGACTGCGACGAGCTCATCCGCGGCCAGGCCAAGCACCAGACGGGCCAGGCACTCTCGCGGCTGCTCAACCTCACCGACGGGCTGCTCGGGCAGGGCCGCAACGTCCTGGTCGGCATCACCACCAACGAGGACCTGGAGCGGCTGCACCCGGCGGTGGTCCGTCCCGGGCGCTGCCTGGCCCGGATCGAGGTCGGGGCGCTGACCCGCGCCGAGGCCACCGACTGGCTCGGCACGTCCGAGGGCGTCGGCCGCGAGGGCGCCACCCTGGCGGAGCTGTACGCGCTGCGCCGCGGCGCGTCCTCCGGCGCCGGCCCCGTGCTCCCCACCCAGACCCCGGCCTCCTCCTCGGGCGGCCTCTACCTCTGACGGCGGTGGCGGAGCCTGCCTCCGGCGAGGCGAAGGCGAGGCGAGGGGGCGGATCCGGTCCCGCACCGGTGCCGAACTGCGGCGCGGCCGCCGCCCCCGGGCGCACCGCTGCTGGGACCACCTGTACGCGGCGCCCCTGTGGCCGCTGCACGGCGCGAACCTGGGCACGCTGCCGCGTACCTGCGACGCGGTCGGGGCGTGCCTGGTCGTCCCGCGTTTCCCCCGGGTGCCGGAGGCGCCGGCCCGCGGCAACAGGCTGCGGTGCCCTCCTTGCGTACCGACGAGGCCGTACGCCTGGCGGACCTGCCGGCCGCGCGGCGCAGCACCACGGTCGCCGTCCTGGGACACGAGCAGCACGACATCCCGCCGGAGGCGCTCGACCTGCTCGACCTCGCCGTCGAGATCCCGATGGTGGGGACGGGCGCCGGCCTCATGTCGCGGTCGCGGGCTCGCCGGCGCTCTGCACACTCGCCGGGCTGCTGTGAGCAGGACGCGCTACGCCCCGTACGCGGCCCGCAGCGCGTCCCGTACGGCGGCCTCGGCGGCACCGCGGTCCAGGCCGAGGCGGTGGGCGCGCTCGGCATAGGCGGACGCGGCGGCGGCCGCCTCCCGGTCCGCGGCGTCGCCCGCGGCCGCGACGAACGTACCGTTGCGGCCGCGGGTCTCGATCACGCCGTCCGACTCCAGGGCGCGGTACGCCTTGGCCACGGTGTTGGCGGCCAGGCCGAGGTCGTCGGCGAGTCCGCGCACCGTCGGCAGCCGGTAGCCGACCGGGAGGGCTCCGGAGCGGGCCTGGTCGGCGATCTGGGCGCGCAGTTGCTCGAACGGCGCGGCGGCCGCGTTCGGACGGATGACGATCTTCAGGCTCACTGCGGTTCGCTCTCCCGGCGGGGCACGGCACGGCTGTTTGTCGTGGCCATTGTGCTGCAGCCGCTCGGCGCCAGGGCGACGGCACGGCCGGGGGCGTCGGGGTCGTGGGCGATGGTGTCGCCGGGCTCGTGCAGGTGCAGCACGAACCGCTCGCCCGCGCGGTACCCGTCCAGGCCGGCCCTGCAGTACGCGACCACGTCGTCGGGCAGCGCGTCCAGCGGGAACCAGCCGAGCTCCGAGCACTTGTCGGGCTCGCGGTTGACCGGCTCCCGGCCGGTCCCGTCCGCGACGAAGAACCAGCCGATGCGGGCGTTCCCGCCGGGCGCGCGGTGCTGCATGACCAGCGCGACCGAGACGTCCTCGGGGCCCAGCGCGACGCCCACCTCCTCGTACGCCTCGCGGATCACCGCCTCCCGGACGTCCTCGCCGTCCTCGACGTGGCCGGACGGCGCGTGCAACAGGCCGTCGGCGTAACCGGTGTTGACGCGGCGGGCGAGCAGCACACGGTCGCCGCGCCGCAGGATCAGGTGGACGTCGACGATCTCGCTGTGGCGCCGGGGCGGTGCCGGCCGCACCACGGCCGCGTAGCGCTCGTCCCGCACCGGGCGGCCCCACAGCGCGGTGTCGTGGGCGAGTTGCTCGATCTCCGTGTGGGCGGCCAACGGGCGTACAAGGGTTGCGAGTTCGGCCGCCGTGATGCCCATCGGCTCCGCCTCGCCCCAGCACCCCTCGACCAGCACGATGCGCCCGCCGCGCCGCAGCAGCCCCGCCCAGCGGCGCAGCGCCGCCGCGGGGTCGGGCAGCGCCCAGAGCATGTGCCGCACCAGCACCACGTCGAACCGCCCCGCCGCCACGGGCGGCTGCGTCGCGTCGCCGACGACCACCCGCGCGCCGGTCCCCGCCAGCTTCGCCCTGGCCAGGGCCACCATGCGCGGCGACCGGTCCACCCCGGTCACCCGGTGGCCCCGCTCCGTCGCCAGCGCCGCGAGACTGCCCGTCCCGCACCCCAGGTCCAGCACGTCCGCCGGCGTGTCCGGCAGCCACCCCCGCAGCCGCCCCGCCCACGCCTCCCGCACCGCGGGCTCACGCAGCCCGTGGTCCGGCTCCTCGTCGAAACGGTCCGCCGCGGCGTCCCAGTACTCCCCGCTCTTTTCGTCCACCCGCCGATCCTGCCATCCCCCACTGACACCGCCCCGGGGCGTCGACTGCGCTGTCGCGCCAGTCCGTGCGGAGGCAGCCACTTCGGGCCTCCCGCCGATCCTGCGGGCCGGTCGGGCGTGCGCCGTCACAGCGTCCACCAGCAATAAAGGCGCAGGTCCGTGGCGTGACCCCGATGCCGTCGCCGCCTAGAGTCGTGGCGGACGAGTTCAGCCCGCGCGCCATCGGCCGACGAGTGGGCCTGGCCGGCAACACAGTTCGCCGACTGGTCGGTGTGAAGGAACCCGGATGAGCTGCTGGTCGGCCGCTGAAGTGGACGCACCGGCATCCTCGACCCCTGCAAGCCCTACCTCCACCAGCGGTTCACCCAGGGCCCTGGAATCGCCCGGCGGCCACACGCCGGGGCAGGCCGGTGACGGCGCCGAGCACGACGGCTCGACATGGGGCTCGGGTCAGTGCCGGCCGGGGCCTTGACTGTCGAGACAGTCGATCAGTGCGGCCTCATTGCGGCGCAACTGGTCACGGTCACCGGCAGGGAGCGAGGCAAGAGCATCGACCAGAACCCGCTTGCGAGGAACGTGGACCATGTTGCCCGTGTAGATCCGGCACCCCGAGCACCAGACAAACCCGATGCAGCGCTCGAAGCTGGAGGACTCGGGCGGATGGAAGCGGTACTGGTAGGAACGGACGGGCTCGTGGCACACGAGGCAGATCCAGCGGTCACCGTCGGCGACGTACCAGCCGTATCCCCACTTGCGCCAGGACTTCCTTCCGGTTGGTGCTCTTCAAGTCGTCATGCGCACATTCTGCCTTGGGGGCGGCGTTCACGGGGACACCCGATCGCGTGTGCACCCGCCGCGACTCGGGCGAGATCCCCAAGCGCCGCCGACTCACGCGCCGCACACACCTGCGATGGGGCCACCTTCGCCCCCCATCACGGGACCGTGCGGCGCGGTCCCGCGCCCCCGCGGGGTCAGCGCAGGCCGAGGGTGCGGTAGCGGGCGCGGCGGGCGGCGAGGCGTTCGGGGCGGGGCAGGGTGCGGAGACCCGCGAGTTCGGCGCCGAGGATCGCGCCGAGGCGGGCGAGGAAGGCCTCGGGGGCGTCCGCGGCATCCTGCGCATCCTCGGCACGCCCCGCGCCGGAGGCCTCCTCGACGACACGGTCGACGATGCCGCGCGCGAGCAGGTCGGCGGAGCGCACTCCCTGCCGGGCGGCGACCTCGTCGGCCCGTTCGGTCGTCCGGTACAGGATGGCGGAGGCGCCCTCGGGCGGCAGGGGGGACAGCCATGCGTGGCGGGCGGCCAGCACGCGGTCCGCGGGCAGGAGCGCGAGGGCGCCGCCGCCGGCGCCTTGGCCGAGGAGCAGGCAGAGCGTGGGCGAGGGAAGGGTCACCAGGTCCGCGAGGGAGCGGGCGATCTCGCCGGCGAGGCCGCCCTCCTCGGCCTCCCGGGAGAGCGCGGCACCCGCCGTGTCGACGACGGAGAGCAGGGGCAGGTCCAGCTCGGCCGCGATGCGCATGCCGCGGCGTGCCATCCGCAGCCCGGCGGGGCCGAGGGCGGGGGGCCGTCCGTCGTCGGCCTCGTGCCGGTCGTGGCCGAGGACGACGCACGGGGTGCCGCCGATCCGGGCGAGCGCGAGCAGGAGTCCGGGGTCCCGCTCCCCCGCGCCGGTGCCGCTGAGCAGGGTCACGTCCTGGCCGGCCACCGCCAACAGGGCTCGCAGTCCCGGCCGTTCGGGCCGCCGCGAGCGGCGGATCGACTCCGCCGCCGGTACGTCCGCGGCGGTGGCGTCCCGCGGGCCGGCGGGCGCCGCGGGGGCGGCGTCGCCGCACAGCACCGCCAGCGCCCGCGCCGTCGCCCCGGCGAGCCGCGCGAGCGGCAGGACGGCGTCCACGATGCCGTGGGCCAGCAGGTTCTCCGCGACCTGCACCCCGGGCGGGAACGGCTCGCCGTACAGGGCCTCGTGCACCCGGGGGCCCAGGAATCCGATGAGCGCTCCGGGTTCCGCGGTGGTGACGTGACCGAGCGAGCCCCAGGAGGCGAGGACCCCGCCCGTGGTGGGGTGGCGCAGGTGGACCAGGTAGGGCAGTCCCGCCGCCTTGTGGTCGGTGATGGCCGCGGCGACCTTCACCATCTGGAGGAACGCGATGGTGCCCTCCTGCATGCGCGTCCCGCCGGACGCCGGTGAGGCCAGCAGCGGCAGCCGTTCGCGGGTGGCCCGCTCGATCGCCCGGACCAGCCTCTCCCCGGCGGCCACGCCGATCGACCCGCCGAGGAAACCGAACTCGCCCGCGACGACGGCCACCCGGCGGCCGCGCACGTCGCCCTCGCCGGTGACCACCGACTCGTCGAGTCCGGTCCGGGCGCGGGCCCTGGCGAGGTCGGCCCGGTACTCCTCGCCGTCGAGGTACGGGGGCAGCGGGGGTGGTGGGGACCGAGGGGGGTCCCAGCCGCGCCAGGTTCCGGGGTCGACGACGGCGTCGACGAGCTGCTGGGAGCCGGGGCGGCGGGGCGGTTCGGTCATGGGGACACCCTGCCATCCCCCGGATGCGTTGGCCCGCAGGTCAACATGCCGTTGTGGGGCGGCACTCGGGGCGGGCGCGAGCGCCGGCAGGCGCGCCGGGGTCACTCGTGTGGCCCACGTCCATCGGGTGCCGGCCATCGTTGTGGGGATGTGGCTACAGTCAATCCCCAGAGCGCGCCTGAGGCGTCGTCCGGGAGCGCGACCCCCCGGACCGTCCCGGCGTCCGTCCGCCGCACGCACCCCCCGCGCACCTCGCCCGGCTTCCCCCTCGGGGAGTGGGTCTTCATCCCGCGGACCGAGCACTTCCTCGGCAGTTCCTCCGACGCCTACATCGAGCGCGGTGACGAGCGGGTCCCCCTCGTCCACTGCTCCTCGGAGCTGGAGCAGTTCACGAGGGAGATGGCCGGGATCGAGGGGGACTTCACCCGTCGCTGCTCCGGCATCGACCCGGCGGCGCCGTACTGAGGGGCCGCCCCCTCCCCCTCCCCCTTTCCCGTGTCCCCCGCTCCCGATACCTCCACGCCCGGCCCCGACAGGAATGCCTTCATGCCGCCTTTGCAGGACCGTTTCCGCCCTGAGAATGATCTGCCGTACGAGGATCATCTCCACGGTCCCACCATTTACAGCCCCCGCCAGTCCGCCGACGACACGTCGGGGCACGGGATCTTCTCCGCCCCGGACTTCGACGTCCTCAACGGGGCGTGGGCGTCCGAGGAGGAATTGGCGCAGCTGCTCGACCAGTCCGGGGCGGAGGAGGAGGACGTCTTCCAGCACGCCCCGGACACCGCGACGCACGAGCTCCCCCTCACGCGGCGCCGGCACCGCAAGATCCGCCGGGCCGCGCTGCGGCGCCGGCTGACGCGGACCCAGACGCTCAGCTTCGTCGCCGCCGCGCTGGCGGCGACCATCGTGGCCATGGTGAGCGTGCTCGGCGGGATGATCGCGCACGACCCGCTGCGGAACATCGCCTCCGCCGACGGGTCCTCGGGCCTGGCCGACTGGTGGCCGCTGCTGGTGTACGGCCCGTGGATGGTGGCCTCACTGTCGATCCTGCGCGCCGCCCTGCACCAGCGCCGCGCCCCGCACTCATGGGCGGTCGTACTGCTCTTCTCGGCGTTCGCCATCCTCTTCTGCATCGCCTGCGCGCCCAGGACGATCACCAACTGGACCGTCGCGGCCCTCCCCGCCATCGCGGCCCTGTCCTGCTTCCACCAGCTGGTCCGGCAGATCACCCTCACCAGGCCGCCGCGGCGCACCCCGCGCAGCCGCCGGCACTCCTGAGCCGGACGACGGACAGCGGACAGCGGACGGCTGTCGACGAACGCCGTCCGCGTACGACAGGGACTGCTTCCGGTCCCGCCGGGACCGGAAGCAGCGGCACGGGGGCGATCAGCTGAAGACGTCCGTGCAGTCGGTCCGGGTGGCGTGCGCCGGGTCGAGGGCGTTGGCCGTCTCGTGGAAGACGATGCGGTCGGTCAGCCCGATGAGGACGTGCTCGGACAGGTCGAGCGAGCACAGGTCCTGGAGCACCACGTTGTGGACGTCGGGGCCCGACAGGAACTGTGAGGTGTACGGCGTGACGACCTCGTCGTACCGGGTCGAGATCACCGTGTAGTGGACGCCGGGAAGGGTGTCGCCGCCGGCGTTCAGCTTGGCCAGGAAGGCCGATCCGGCCATCTGGTCCGTGAGGCCCTGGGGCAGGAGGCCGTCGATGGCGTCGGCCGCCCCGGGGAAGTAGGGCAGCAGGTTGAGCAGTCCGTTCAGGTCGGTGCCGTGGTTGTCGGCGCCGATCCCGACGAGCGCGTTGACCTTGGCGGCGCCGCCCAGGAACTTCATGTAGTACCGCGGCATCATGCCGCCCTGGGAGTGCCCGACGATGTCGACCTTGGCCGCACCGGTGGCCGTGAGGACCCGGTCGACGTAGTCGGAGAGCTGCTGGGACGACGCGGCGATGGGACCGAGCCCGTAGAAGACCGGGACGCCGGGCAGTTGGCCGTAGTCGAGGGAGTAGACGCAGTAGCCCCGCGCGACGAGGTACGGGGCGAGGCCGAGCCAGTTGTCGATGGAGTTGCCGAAGGTGCCGTGCACCAGGACGACCGGGCGCGGGTGGGCGGCGGAGGGCTTGCAGGACCAGTTGTTCCAGCCACTGCTGGGGGCGGAGGCGGCGGCTTGGCCGGGGGCGGCGGTGGCCGTGCCGGCCAGGGCGGGCGTGACGGTGAGGGCTGCGGCGAGGGTGAGGGCGGAGAGGAGCCGGAGCGCTGTTGTCCGTCTGAAGTGCAGCATCGAGCGATCTCCTCGCAGGTGGGGGAAAGAGCAGGGGGGACCGTTCCCTGACGCCCTGTGATCCGGATCACAAGATTGCTGAGCTTCCGTCAATTTACGCACGGGTAACAAAAACCGGCCAGCTACTGGTCGGTAAAGAATGTGTCACACTGCCTTCATGGGCCTGTGATAGAGGAGCGCTACGAAGCCTTGCGGAACGTGGCGGCCGGGCGCACCGCGCCGGAGCCGAACCGGGCGTTCACCCGGTCCACGGCCGCCTCCGCCGTCAGGTGCGACGCGCGCATCGGGTCCAGCGAGAGCTGCTGGGCCACCCGCTCGGCACCGGTGAGGTCCTCCGCGCGCAGCCCGATGCCGGCCAGACGCGCCCGCTGCAGACCGGCCGAGTCCATCAACCGGTAGGCCAGGGTCCGCAGATCCTCGTCGTGCGCGGACGGCTCCGGGAGCCGCCGGGTCTTCTCCCAGCGCGCGCCGCCGGTGAACCGCAGGGTCAGGGACAAGGACCTGGCGACCTGCCGGCGACCGCGCAGCATCGCCCCCAGCCGCACCACCAGGTCGAGGAGCTCGGCCCGGGCGGCCGGCCCGTCGAGCTCGTGCCGGGTGAAACGGTGCGTCACACCGGCCGACGGCGGCAGGTCCTCGGGGGAGACGGGACGGGGGTCCGTGCCGCGCGCCCGCTCCGCGGCCAGCCGGCCCGCGCGCCGGCCCAGGATCCGTTCGACGACGCCCGGCGGAATCGCGGCGACCGCCCCGATGGTGTGCAGCCCGTACGTGCGCAGTGCCTCGGCCTGTTGGGGGCCGATGCCGTGCAGTGCCTCGACCGGCAGCGGCGCCAGGAAGGTGTCCGCCGCGCCCTCGGGCACGATCAGGATCCCGCCCGGTCCCGCCACGCGGTCCGAGGCCGTCGCCGCCACCGCCCAGGTCTCCGCGACCCCGATCCGCAGGTCCGTGCCCAGCCGGGCCATCGCGCGCAGCCGCACCAGCCACGCGATCCGCTCGGCGTCCGCGCCGAAGTACCGCTGCGCGCCCCGCGCCTGCACCAGCGCCGCCCGGGGCGGAACGGCCTGGACGACGGGCGAGAACTCGCGCAGCAGGTCCAGCACCGCCCGGTAGCCCTCCTCGGGCAGGGCAGGGGCGCAGCGCACGTGCAGGATGCTCGCCGCGCCATCGGGCCGCCGCCCGGAATCGCCGTACGTCATCGTCCCGCGCTCCCCGGGCTGGAGTGCCAGAGCTTGCGGCCGGTGGGGGCGCCCTCGCCGGCGGGGCGCAGATCGGCCCAGGGGTGCATCTCGTAGCCGGTGGACATCCGGACCCGGCGGCCGTCGGGCGGCGGGACGGGGAGGACCACGGGCTCGTCCGGGGTCTCTCCCGGGGTCTCGGCCAGCCGGGCCGCGACCGCCTCCAGGCCGCCCTGCCGGCGCAGTTCGACGAGTTCGGCGAGGTTCCAGGCGGCGGAGCCGACGACGGACAGGCTCTGCGGGCCGCGGCGCTGGACCACCCCGCGGACCAGCAGCAGCCAGGAGTGGAAGACGGTGTGCGCGCAGGCCTCGTGGCTGTCGTCGAAGAAGGCGAGGTCGACCAGGCCGGTGCCGTCGTCGAGGGTGGTGAAGATGACCCGGCGCCCGGAACGGATGGGCGGGGTCTGGGTGGCCGCCTTGGCGCCGGCCACCAGGACGGTCTCGCCGTGCCGCACCTCGCGCAGCCGCTTCGCCGGGATCGCGCCCAGTTCCCCCAGGAAGGCGAGGTGGTCCTCCATCAGGTGCCGGGAGGTGTCCATGCCGAGCACGCCGAGCTCCGCGCCGAGCCGTTCGGCCGCGTCCATGTCGGGCAGCCCGGCCGGCGGGGAGGCCGCCGCCTCTCCCCCGGTGAGGGCGAGCTGCCCGTCGTACGCGGAGGCGCGGCCCTGCCGGTGCAGCTCGGCGACCTGGAGCAGCAGGTCGCGGCGGTTGCCGCCGAACGCGTCCAGCGCGCCGACCTGCACCAGCCGTTCGGCCACGGCCCGGCCGGGGCGGGCGCGTTCCCACAGGTCCTGGAGCGAGGTGTAGGGCTGCCCGGCGGTGATCCGGGCGACCTCGGCCTCGCTGATGCCGTGCACCTCCGACAGTGCGAGCCGCAGCCCCCACACCCCGGCGCCACCCCCTTCATCGGACACCAGTTCGATTCGATAGGCCGCGCCCGACCGGCTGACGTCCAGCGGCAGCACCGGCACCCCGCGCCGCCGGGCGTCCGCGAGCAGCAGCCGCTTGGGGTACATGCCCGGGTCGTGGGTGAGCACCCCGGCGTAGAAGGCCGCCGGGTGGTGCGCCTTGAGCCAGGCCGACTGGTAGGTGGGCACGGCGAAGGCGACGGCGTGCGCCTTGCAGAAGCCGTACGCGCCGAAGGCCGAGACGATCTCCCAGGTGTGCCGGACGACCTCGCGGGGGTAACCGCGCTCCCGCGCCCGGGCCGCGAACCAGGCCCGCACCCGGCCCTGCCGTGCCTCGTCCGACAGCGCCCGCCGGGCCTCGTCGGCGAACCCCCGGTCGCAACCGGTCATGACCCGCATGATCTCGATCAACTGCTCGTGGAAGACGACGACTCCGTAGGTCTCGCTCAGCACGTCCTCCAGGTCGGGATGCGGGTAGTGGACGGGCTTGCGCCCGTGCCGGGCGTCGATGAAGGGCCGCACCATGTCGGCGGCGACCGGGCCCGGGCGGAAGAGCGAGATGTCCACGACCAGGTCGTGGAAGGTGCTGGGCTGCAGCCTCCCCACCAGGTCGCGCTGGCCGGGCGACTCGATCTGGAAGCAGCCCAGCGTCTCGGCGGAGCGGATCAGTTCGTAGGTGGCCGGGTCGCCCGGCGGGACCTGCGCCGGGTCGTCCAGGTCGATCCGCCCGCCGCCGGTGCGCTCCACCTCGTCCAGGGCGTGCGCCATCGCGGACTGCATCCGCACCCCGAGCACGTCGAGTTTGAGCAGCCCGAGGTCCTCCACGTCGTCCTTGTCGAACTGCGACATCGGGAAGCCCTCGCCGCTGGTCGGCATCACCGGCGTGCGGTCCAGCAGCCCGGCGTCCGACAGCAGCACCCCGCACGGGTGCATGGCGACCCCGCGCGGCAGCGCGTCCAGCGCCTCGACCAGCTCCCACAGCCGGCCGTGGTCCTCCCCCGCCACCTGCCGCAGCTCGGGCAGTTCGGCGAGCGCGGCCCGCGCGTCGCGCGCCCGGATGTGCGGGAAGGCCTTGGCCAGCCGGTCGGTCTGCTCCGGTTCCAGCCCCAGGGCGGCGCCCACGTCGCGGACGGCGTGCCGGACCCGGTAGGTCTCGGGCATGGCGACGGTGGCGACCCGCTCGCTGCCGAACCGGTCCAGGATGCGCCGGTAGACCTCCAGCCGGCGGGCGGACTCCACGTCGATGTCGATGTCGGGCAGGGAGGCGCGCCGCCCGGACAGGAAGCGCTCCATGAGCAGGTCGTGGTCGACGGGGTCGGCGGCCGCGATGCCCAGCAGGTGGTTGACGAGTGAGCCCGCGCCGGAGCCGCGCGCGGCGACCCGGATGCCCATCTCCCGTACGTCGGCCACCACTTGGCCGACGGTGAGGAAGTAAGAGGCGAAGCCGAGCTGCTCGATGATCCGCAGTTCGTCCTCCAGCCGCGTCCAGTACCGCTGTTCGCGGTCGTGCCCGGTGCGGACCATCCCGGCGGCGCAGCGCGAGCGCAGCACGCGGTCGGCGGTGCGGGCACCGGCCCCCACCGTCTCCGGCTCGGGGAAGTGGACCTGCCCGATCCCCAGGTCGTCCGCGGGGTCGACGGCGCAGGCCGCGGCGGTCTCCTCGGTGGTGCGCAGCAGCCGGTGCGCGTCCGAGCGGTGGAAGCCGGCCGCCTCCACGATCCGCTCGGCGGTGCGCGCCATGTCCCCCGCGTCCTTCAGCCAGCGCTCGCCGCCGTCCAGGCTCTCCGGCTTGCGGATGTCGACGGGCACGAGCCGGCGCGCCGAGTCCAGCACGTCGGCCACTTCCCCCTGCCCGGGGTCGGCGTAGCGGACGGCGTTGGTCAGCACGGAGGTCACCCCCTGCTCGGCGGCGAAGCCGACGATGCGCGCGGCCAGCCGCAGCGAGCCCGGTCCGGTGCCGGTGCGGCCGTGGTGGGCGGCCTCCAGGCGCAGCGCGTCCCCGTACGCCGCGCGCCAGGGGCGCAGCAGTTTCGCGGCCCGGTCGGGGCGGCCGGCGGCGAGCGCCCGGCCGACCTCGGAGTCCGCGCCCAGCAGCACGAACACCCCCTCCTGTCCCAGATCCTCCCAGCCCAGCCCCGCGTCCCCGGCATGGGCGGCGCTGATCAGCCGGCACAGCGCGGCCCAGCCGCGCCGGTCCCGGGCGAGGAAGACCGCCCGGTCGGTGGCCTCCGGGACGAAGGAGCCGCCGCGCACCGGGGTGCGCCGCCGGCCGCCGGACGGCTGGGCGGCCTGCCCGTCGTACGCCGCGGGCACCGCGAGCGAGGCGCCGAACAGCGGCCGCACCCCTGACCGCGCGCAGGCCTTGGCGAAGCGCACCACGCCGGCCACGGTGTCCCGGTCGGTCAGTGCCAGCGCGTCCATGCCCCGCTCGGCGGCGCGCTCGGCCAGCCGCTCGGGGTGCGAGGCCCCGTACCGCAGCGAGAAGCCGGAGACGGTGTGCAGATGCGTGAATCCCGGCATACGCACCTCCGACCGCTCACGTCTCCCCCCTTTCGGACCCTCCGGTACCCACCATAGACCACTTCTCGAACACACGTACGAAGACATGCCGGAGACGTGCCGGATCCCTGTCCTCCGGCACCCTCCGCGTGGTTTCCTGCACACGACGTCACTGCCGGCGCGCACCCGAGGGGGAAGTCGCCATGCCGATGCTGCTGGTCAAAGGGTCCTTCCGGATAACCGGCACCGAGCCGGACGGCGACACCGTGGGCTTTGTGCCCACCCGCCACCCGGACTGGAACCGCGTCCCCGGAGCGGCGCGGCTCGACCTCACCAACTCCTGCCGGGGCAAGCTGCGCCTGGACGCCGTCGACGCCCTGGAGACCCACTACGGACCGACCTCGGCCCCGGCCCACCAGCCGCTGCCCTTCGCCCACGCGGCCCGGGACGAACTGCTGACCTGGCTGGGGTTCACCGACGTGCGGCGCGCGCCGGACAGCGAGCGGGTCGTCTCCGCCGCCCCCGAGAGCGTGCCCGGGTGGATCCTGACCGGCGGCGTCGACGTGCACGGCCGCTGCGTCGCGCTGGCCGGGCGCGGCCCGCTGCCGGAGGGCACCCGCAGCGGCCAGGAGGTGACGGTCGGCGTGCCGCTGCTGCGCCGGACCGTCAACCACCACCTGATCGCGCAGGGGCTGGTCTACCCGACCTTCTACAGCGACCTCTTCGAGGACCTGCGCGAGGAACTGGCCGCGGTCACCCGGCAGGCCAGGACCGCGGGGACGGGACTGTGGCCGCAGGACGTGAGCACCGCGGGGGCGAAGGTCACCGGGCTCTCCTCGCTCACCGACGAGGCGGTGGTCGTCCCCAAGCTCTTCCGGCGCCTCTTCGACCACCTCGCGTCCGGCGAGTTCTCCCCCGGCTCCTTCCGCGCCTTCCTCGCGGGGGCGGCCGACACGTACCGGATCGTGTCCTCGGACACGCCGCGCGCGCAGGTGCGCGGGCTGCACCACGTCGTCGAGGTCACGGACGACGGCACCGTGCGGATGACCCGGCCGATCGAGGACCTGGTCTTCACCGAGGCATGACGACCGGGGCCAGCTCCGCCGCCCAGCGCAGCAGTTCCTCGTCCTCGCCGGGACGCCCGACGACCTGCAGCCCCAGCGGCAGGCCGTTGCCGGCGTACCCGGCGGGCAGACTCACCGCGGGGAAGCCCGCGTTGCTCCACGGCAGGCACATCACCGAGTCGCCGGTGCTGTCCAGGCCGAACGGGGCCGGGCCGGTGGCGGGCGGCGCCAGCCACGCGTCGATCCGCTCCATCGCGTCCAGCAGACGGGCCCGGACGGCCCGGCGCTCGCGCACGGCCCGCTCGTAGTCGTCGCGGGCGATGGCCTGCCCCTCGCGGATGGCGGCGACGGTCTGCTCGCGGTAGAGGTGGCCGTGGCGGGGGAACCACTCGGCGTGGGTGCGGGCCACCTCGTAGCGGTTCATGGTGAACAACTGCCGTACGACCGCCTCGAACTCCCCGGGGCCGTCCATCACCGGCACCTCGCGCACGGTCCAGCCCGCCGCCGCCAGCCGGGCGGTCTGCGCGGCGAAGGCCGCCCGCGCCTCCGCGCCGGCCCGGTCCAGGTACGGCCCGGCCGGGACGCCGAGCACCGGACGCCGGGCGGTCCCCGGCTCCGCCTCCGGCTCCAATCCCCGTTCGGCCGACGGCGGTTCCCGCCAGTCGTCGCACAGCACGGACGCGCCGAGCGCCGCACCCGCGACATCGGCGGCGAGCACGCCGACCGTGTCGAAGCTCGGGGCGTTGGCGATCACCCCGTCCACCGGGATCCGCCCGAAGGTGGGCTTGAAGCCCACCACCCCGCAGAAGGCCGCGGGTCGGATCACCGAGCCCACGGTCTGCGTGCCGACGGCCAGCGGCACCATGCCCGCGGCCACGGCCGCCGCCGATCCGCTGCTCGAACCACCCGGCGTGTGCGCGGTGTTGTGCGGGTTGCGGGTCGGCCCCGGCGCGGTCACCGCGAACTCGGCCGTCACCGTCTTCCCCGCGATCAGCGCCCCCGCCGCCCGCAGCCGGTCCACCAGCGGCGCCTGCGGTCCCGCCAGCACCTCCGCCGGCACCCGCGACCCGGCACGGGTCTGCGTCCCGTCGCACCGCACGATGTCCTTGACGCCCACCACGACCCCGGACAGCGCGCCCGGCGGCGCCGCGGCCGCCTCCGCCGCGAGCCGGCCCCGCCGGTCGGGCTCGGGCACGAACGCCCTCACCCGGGCGTCGAGCCGGTCGATACGACCACACACCACTGCCACGCGATCCACCGGGTCCGTCACGGCGGTTCACGCTACGCCCCAACCTCTGGCCTTGCTCAAGCGGGGCGTCACGCCGAGCGCCACCGGGCACACCGCCTCCAGGGGGTGGTGGGAATGTCCTGGCTCGCATGGACATGTTCCGCGGCCGCGGTGGGACTGCTCGCCGCGGCGGCCGTACTGCTGCGCGCGCCGCGCGCTTCACTCGATGAGGTGACGGATCCGTACGAGGCGGCGTATCTGCGCGACGGTCCGCGCGGCGCGGCCACCGTGGCCCTGCTCGCGCTCCATCTGCGCGGCACCGTGGACGCCGGGCCGCACGGCACTGCCCGTATCTCCGGGGCGATGGCCGGGCTGTCGCACCCGCTGCAACTGGCGGTCTACAAGGCGCTGTACCGGCCCTCGGGCGTGAACGGAGTCGCCGCGTCCCGCTCCGTGCGGCGGGAGACCGACGCCCTGCGGGAACGGCTGGCCGGCGCCGGGCTGGTCCGCCGCGGCCGGGGGCTGCGCGTAGCCCGCGCGCTGGCGTGCGCCGTCGCGGTGGTGGCGGCGGTCGCGCTGGTGGGCGCGGCGGCCTGGGGGCCGGTGCTCCGGGTGGCGGTCCCCGCCGCACTGGTGGCCGGGGCCTGCGCCGTGTGGGCGGTCCCGTGGCGCACCGGTGCCGGCCGCCGCACGCTGCGGCGGACCCGCGGGCGCTTCCCCCTCACCGGGTCCCGGTCGCTGTCGCCCGAGTCCGCCCTGCTCGCCGCCGCCCTCCACGGTGCGCCGGCGCTGCTCGCCGCCGCCCCGCACTTCACCCGGGACAGCGGTCTGCTGGCCGGCCGCGACCGTACGGACAGCCTCTACGTCTCCCGTTCCGGGACGTCCGGCGGCGGCCCCGGCTGCGGAGCGTGAGGGTACGCGCCGCCCGGCGCGTCCCAAACCCCGCGGCAGTGCGAGATGGGTCACGTCCGGACGTCACGCGCGTATCCGTTCGCCCCGCGCGTCAACACCCGTCACGCCCCGGGTGCCCGAAGACCCCGAAGGGGTTGCGAAGGCAAGGGGACGGCACGGTTTACTGACCGCCATGACGGCGACCGACACCACGCTCAGACCCGCGGCGCACCCCGGCCGGCTGCGCATGCTGAACCACTTGCGCCGCCTCGCGGCAGCGGGCCTCGTGGAGCCGCCGTGCGCATGGCACCGGGCGACCGATGCCGGGGGCGCCGGGCCCACCGCGAACGCCGAGGACGCCGAGATCTGGGACGACTTCCCGCACCGGCTCGCGGCGCTGCTGGTCGGACTGCACGAGGACGCGCGGGCCCCCCGCAGGCCGGCACCGCGGACCGTGCACGTCGGCGCCACCGTGATGGCCTTCCCGCTCAACCGCTGAACCCCCGCGGGATCCCCGCGCGACCGGGCCCCGGGACCTGTCGCCGAGGTCCCGGGGCCCGCGCGCACCGCGTGCGCGTCGGCGCGGCACGTCGGCCGGGTCAGCCGAGTTCCGCGCCCACCGCGGCCAGAGCCGTGGTGACCGGCTGGAAGAACGTCTCGCCACCCGCCTCGCAGTCCCCGCTGCCGCCGGACGTGAGTCCGATCGCGCTCCCGTCGCGGGTGAACAGCGAGCCTCCGCTGTCCCCCGGCTCCGCGCAGACGTCGGTCTGGATGAGTCCGGTGACGGTGCCCTCCGGGTAGTTGACCGTGGCGTCGAGGCCGAGGACGGTGCCGTTGTGCAGGCCGGTGGTGCTGCCCGTGCGGAACACCTCCTGGCCCACCGCCGCGTCCGCCGCCCCGTTGATCGGCAGGGCCTGGCCGTTGCCGAGGTCGACCTCGCTGGGCGCGTCGGCGTTCGGGTCGTCGTACGTCACGAGGGCGAAGTCGCCGTTGCCGGGGAAGGTCGCGTCCGTCACCGTGGCGACGGGGGCACCGCCCTGCGTGTCGGACCAGGTGGGGAAGGCGACTCCGCAGTGGCCGGCGGTCAGGAAGGCCGGGGCGCCGTCCTTGACGACGTTGAAGCCGAGCGAACAGCGCGCGCCGTCGGCGAAGATCGCGTCACCGCCGGCCACGAAGGGCGTGATCCGGCCCGCGGACCTCTCGATCCGGGCCATGCCGCCGCCGAGCGAGCGCACGGTGGCCTGGAGCGTGTCCCACTTCTCGCCGGTGACGGTGCGGTCCGCGGTGACCAGGATCTGGTTGGTCCTCGGGTCGACCGCCCAGGCGGTGCCCGGAATGGTGGCGTTCTGCTTCAACGTGCCTGCCGCGCCGGTCAGTTCGTCGGTGGTGTTGCGGACCTGGCGGGGCACGGCGCCGGCCTGCCGGGCCTGGCGGACGGCCTCGGTGTCGTTCCCGGCGACGTTGACCACGAGCCGCCCGGCGGCCGGGTCCCAGTAGGCGCCCGCTATCGACGAGCCGAACTCCGAGCTGAGCCGGGAGGCCACGTCCGCCGCCGAACGGGCAGTGAGGGCCTGCGGCGGCGCGGCGTCCGCCGGCGGCGCCGGGGACTGCGACGCGTTGGCGTTCGGCAGCAGGACCGCGGCCGCGGCGACCGCCGCGACACCGGCCGCGACCAGCGCGATCTTCCGTTTCGGTAGGTGTTTGTGCTTCAACTCATGACCTCCTGTGGGGGGATACGGGGTCCGGTCGTCGACAGCGGAGGGGGCGGCGCTGTGCCGCCTGTCATACGGCGCGCCGGCGCGATGCGTTCATGACGGGAAATTCGGTCGCCCTCGCCCCGGGGGTGTGGTGGACTCCGCCCGATGAGCACTTCCGAACCCTCCGCGACGGCGCTGGAGTACCGCGCCGCGTACGACGCGCAGCTGCGCGCCCGCATCCCCGACGGCTTCTCCCGGCACGCCACGGTGGAACGGGTCGGCCCCCTGCTGCGCAAGACCTACCGCCACGGCGAGGCGGGCTTCCTCGACTACCGCGACCTCGGCGGCCTGGACGGGCCGGAGCTGGACGCCCTGATCACCGGGGAGCGGGACCACTTCGCCGGCCTCAATACGGCGGTCGAGTGGAAGTACCACGGGCACGACCTGCCCCCGGGGCTGCCCGGGCGCCTGACCGCGGCCGGCTTCGTGCCCGACGAGTCCGAGACGGTGCTGGTGGGCGAGGCCGCGGCACTGGCCGGTGAGCCGCGGCCGCCGGAGGGCGTGACACTGCGCGAGGTCACCTCACGCGCGGACTTCGAGCGCATCCGCGCCATGGAGGAGGAGATCTGGGGCGTCAGCCACGACTGGCTGCCGGACATGCTGGAGAGCGAGGCGGCCGGGCCGGGCGACCCGTGCGTGGTGGTCGTCGCCGAAAGCGGGGACACCGTGGTCTGCGCGGGCTGGGCCCGCTTCCACCAGGGGACGGACTTCGTGTCGCTGTGGGGCGGCTCGACGCTGCCGCAGTGGCGCGGGCGCGGCGTCTACCGGGCGACGGTGGCACACCGGGCCCGGCTGGCGGTGGCCGCGGGCCACCGATTCGTCGAGGTGGACGCCTCGGCGGACAGCGCTCCCGTCCTGCGGCGGCTGGGTCTGGTGGCGGTCACCACGACCGTCCCGTACGTCTGGAGCCCGGACGCGGGAACGGCGACCGGCCCCGGTCCCGCCTGAGGCCCCTGGCGCCGAACGACATCGGGCCGCGGCCCGGGCAACGCGAAAGGTGCGACCGCCCGGTTCCGGCGGCCGCACTTGTCCTGGCCCCCAGGTCACCGCGGAAGTGGGCACCGGGGGTCATCGGCTGTCCGTGGCCCCCGCCCTCGACGCTCTCGTCCTCCCGCGTCGTCCCCGGGGAGGCGTACCGGTCACTTCGCGCTGCGCCCCCACCCACGAAGGCGGTCACGAGACCGCCCGTTCGCCCGGCGGACCCCGGCACCGGCCGGCAGCGGGCAACTCCCCGGGCACCCCGTCCGCGATCCACCCCGTTGCGCGCACAGCGCCCCGGCCCGCGACGGCTGGGCCTGGCCGCGGGAACGACGTCCCGTATGCCCGGCGGCCGTACCCGGCGCCGGACGACAGCGGGCCGGCCTCACGGCGACCGCGGTCACAGGACGACTCGTACCCGGCGACCGAGCACTCGCCGGGGACCGGCCCCGCCGCAGGCGGCGTCGGCTCACGGGCACGGTCGCCCCACAACAGACCTTCGCCTCAGCGCCCCGCACCCGCGGCGGCCAAGCCCGGACCGCCCTGCCTCCGGCGAGCGCCCCGCGTCACACCGCGTCGGACGGCCGGGGCCGGACGCTGTCCAGCAGGGGATCGGGCAGCTCGCCGGGGACCGGTGCCGCCGCAGGCTGCGGTGCGGCGGCCGGGGCGGCGGGCGCGGCCACGGCCGGGCCCGGCTGGGTGGCGCGTTCCAGGAAGCGCAGCAGCTCCACCGGGAACGGCAGGACGAGCGTCGAGTTCTTCTCGGCGGCCACCGCGACGACCGTCTGGAGCAGCCGCAACTGCAGCGCGGCCGGGGCGTCGCCCATCACGTGCGCGGCCTGGGCCAGCTTCTTGGACGCCTGGAACTCCGCGTCCGCGTTGATGATCCGGGCCCGGCGCTCCCGCTCGGACTCGGCCTGCCGGGCCATCGAGCGCTTCATCGTCTCCGGCAGCGACACGTCCTTGATCTCGACCCGGTCGATCTGCACGCCCCAGCCGATGGCGGGGCTGTCGATCATCAGCTCCAGGCCCTGGTTGAGCTTCTCCCGGTTGGACAGCAGGTCGTCCAGGTCGCTCTTGCCGATGATGGAGCGCAGCGAGGTCTGGGCCATCTGCGAGACCGCGAAGCGGTAGTCCTCGACGTTGATGATCGCGTCGGCGGCGTTGACGACCTTGAAGTAGACCACCGCGTCGACCCGGACGGTGACGTTGTCGCGGGTGATGCCCTCCTGGGCGGGCACCGGCATCGTCACGATCTGCAGGTTCACCTTCCGCATCCGGTCGACGACCGGGACGACCATCGTGAACCCGGGTCCCCGCTCCCCGCCCCTGACCCGGCCGAGGCGGAACACCACGCCTCGCTCGAATTGCTGCACGACGCGGGCGCCGGCCAGGAAGTACAGAGCTCCGGCCGAGAGCACAGCGGCTATCAACTCGACGACCATCACGGCCCCCTGCCGTCCGGGATCGCGTACTTCCACGGTACATCGCGGTCAATCCACCGGATACGGGCGAGGATGCCCCGATCGCGCCGCTACGCGGACAGGGCGGTGCGCAGCCAGTCGTCGGCGGCGCCCGGGGTGGGCCGCGCCGGGCCCCACAGCTCCGCGGTGAGCTGCCAGTACAGGTCGGCGCGGGGATCCGCGGCGAGCAGTCCGGCCAGCAGGCGGCGGAAGGCGGGGGTGTCCCGGGTGCCGTACGCCAGGGCGTAGGCGGACACGAAGCAGTCCAGGGCGTCGCCCTCGCGCGGTTCGCGTCCGGCCAGCAGCTCCGCGGCGGCCAGGTCGTACGCCTCGCCGAGCCCCTCGTAGAGCACGGCGGGGCGGCCGCCCGCACTCGACCAGTACTCCTCGGGCCGCGGGCGCACGCTGTCGGCGCAGGAACCCGTGGTGAAGGCGTGCAGCCGGGCGAAGGCCAGCACCTGGTCGGGCGTCGGATCGGCGGGAGGTTCCGGCACCGACAACTCCAGGATCCGGCCGACCAGGTGGGCCGGGAGCCGGGGCGGCAGCCAGCGCCGCCAGAAGCGCCGCATCGGGGCCGTGCTGGGCGGGGTGGACAGCGCGCCGACCAGCCGCAGCCGGTCGGCGCGCTCCGCGGCGGCGCAGTCCCGGAGCGCGTGGAGGGCGGCCTCCCGCCAGCGCAGCGCGGACAGTTGGGTGCCGAGGTCGCGCAGCCGCCCGGCGACGGCGTCCTCCAGCGCGTCCGCCAGGGCGTCCTCGCGGTCCAGCAGCCGCCCCACGTCCGGGAGCGGCAGGTCCAGGGTGCGCAGGGAGCGGATCAGGCGGAGCCGGTCGAGCGCCTCGGGGCCGTACCGGCGGTGCCCCCCGGTGCTGCGGCCCGCCTCGGGCAGCAGGCCGCGATCGGAGTAGAAGCGGACGGTCTTGACGGTGACGCCGGCGTGCGCGGCCAGTTCCCCGATGCTCCACATGCCGTCAGGCGACACGGCTTGAACCTCCCTCAGGGGGAGCTCCTACGGTACCGGCGAGCGCGGGGACCCGGTACGCCACCGGGGCCCGCGGACCACGGCGTACGGGAGGCGTTCATGACGGTGTTCATCCTGGTGTCCGAGGCCCACACGGGCGGCTGGATCTGGCACGACGTGGCGGCGCGGCTGCGGGAGTCGGGGGCGCGGGCGCATCCGTTGACGCTCACCGGCATGGGCGGGGGCGGCGACGCGGCGGGACCGGAGACGGACCTGGAGACGCATGTCCGGGACGTGCTGCGGGTCGTCGACGAGGTGTACGGGACCGGCGGTGCCGACGGTGCCGGCGACGCGTCCGAGGTGGTGCTCGTCGGCCACGGCTATGGCATCCACCCGGTGCTCGGCGCCGCCGACCGCCGCCCGGAGCGGATCGCCCGCGTCGTCCACCTGGACGCGGGGATGCCGGGGGACGGCGACCCGGCGCTCTCGCTGGTGCCCGACCCGGCGGTCCACGAGCGGCTGCGGCACGCCCCCGGGCTGCCCGCGGACGACGGCCCCGTCGCCCCGCCCGGCCAGGACGGATGGCAGCGGTGGGGCAGCCTCGACGGTGTCCCGGAGGAGGCGCTGGCCCGGCTGACCCGGCTCGCCGCGCCGCAGCCCGCGGGCACGCTCACCCGGCCGCTGCGGCTGTCCGGGGCGGCGGCCAAGGTGCCGTCGACCGGGATCCTGTGCACGGCCAACGGGTCGGACATCGCCAGGGTCGAGGCCCTGGTCGGCTTCGGGGACCCGCGGCTGCGGGCGCTCGTCGACCCGCGGGTCACCTTCTTCGAACTCGCCACCGGGCACTGGCCGATGCTCTCCGTCCCCGGCGAACTGGCCGACACGCTCCTGCGGGCCGCGGCGGGCGAGGGGCACCGGCTCGGCGGCTCGGCGGGGGCGGCGGGCGAACTCCCGCCCCACCTGCGGCCCTTCCTGATGGACCTGCCGGAGCGGCCCCGCGAGCGCCACGGCCGGGTCGACCTCCACCTGCCGGACGCCGACGGCCCGCGGCCCGCGGTGGTCCTCGTCCACGGCGGGCCGGTACCCGCGGGCGCGCGGCCGACGCCGCGCGACTGGCCCTCCTTCGTCGGCTACGGCCGGTACCTGGCCGGGCTGGGCGCGGTCTGCGCGACCGTGGACCACCGGCTGCACGGCATGGCCGACTTCGCGCGCGCCGCGGACGACATCGCCGGGGCGGTGGACCTGGTCCGCGCCGACCCCCGTGTCGACGGCGACCGCGTCGCACTGTGGTTCTTCTCCGTCGGCGGACTGCTCGCGGCGGACTGGCTCGCCGCCCCGCCGGCCTGGCTGCGGTGCGTCGCGGCCAGCTACCCCGTGCTCGCGCCCGTGCCGAACTGGGGCGCGGTGGAGCCCCGTTTCCGGCCCGCGACCGCGCTGCGCACGGCCGGTCCCCTGCCGGTGGTGCTGACCCGCGCGGGCCGGGAGGCGCCGGACATCGCCCGCACGGTCGCGGGCTTCCTCGCCGCCGCCGAGGAGTGCGGCGCCCGCGTCGAGGTGGTCGACGTGCCCCACGGCCGCCACGGCTTCGAGACCCTCGACCCCACCCCGGAGTCCCGGGCCGCCGTCACCCGCGCCGCCGGCTCCGTCCTCCGGCACCTCGGCCTGCCCACTCCGTGATCTACGCGTCCCCGCCTGTCCCGTCCGCCCCGTCCGCCCCGCCCGCGCCCCGGGCCAGGCGGGCGGCGACGTCGCGGAGGTGGGCGGCCAGTTCGGGGGGTTCGTGGACCTCGAAGTCGACGCCGAGCGTGCCGATGTAGAGGGCGAGGACGTCCAGGTACTCCGCGCCCGTGCGCAGCAGGCAGCGGTCGGGTCCTGAGGCCTCGATGGTGGCGAAGCCCCAGGAGGCCCGTTCGGCCAGGGACTCGGCGGAGGCGTGCAGGGTCACGACCGCCTGGTGCCGGTAGGCGCGGGAGGTGACGCCCCGGGCGACGTAGGAGGCGGCGTCCATGGGCGGCCGGCGGGGGGTGAACCGCGGCCCGGTGGGCGCCTTGGGGTCCATGCGGTCGACGCGGAAGGTGCGCCAGTCCTGGCGGTCGGTGTCCCAGGCCAGCAGGTACCAGCGGCGGCCGTGGTGGACGAGGCTGTGCGGCTCGACGCTGCGGCGGCCGGCGGTGCCGTCGTGCGTGAGGTAGTCGAACCGGAGCCGTTCACGGTCGCGGCAGGCCGCGCCGATCAGGGCCAGGACGTCCGGCGCCACGGTGCCGGCCGGCGCGGGGGGACGTGAGACGGCGACCGCGCCCATGGCCTGGACCCGGTGCCGGAGCCGGGACGGCAGCACCTGCTCCAGCTTGGCCAGGGCCCGCAGGGACGTCTCCTCGATGCCCTCGACGCTGCCGCCCGCGCCCGTGCGCAGGCACAGGGCGACGGCGATCGCTTCTTCGTCGTCCAGCAGGAGCGGGGGCAGGGCGGCACCCGCGCCCAGCCGGTAGCCGCCGGCGGTGCCGGGGGTGGCGTGCACGGGGTAGCCGAGCGCGCGCAGGCGTTCCACGTCCCGGCGCACGGTCCGGGCCGTGACCTCGAGGCGCTCGGCCAGTTCGGGTCCGGTCCAGTCACGCCGTGACTGGAGCAGGGAGAGCAGCCGCAGCAAGCGGGCGGAGGTTTCCAGCACGGCCCCAGTCTGGCAGCCGATGCGGACAGGTCCTGACCGCATGGGTGGATACGGTGCAGCCATGGAGACGCAGACCGTTCCCGAGGGCACCGTCCTGGACCGCCGCACCCTCAACCGCTCGCTGCTGGCCCGCCAGTTCCTGCTGCGCCGCGCGGACGTGAGCGCGGAACACGTGGTCGGGCACCTGGTGGGGCTCCAGGCGCAGGAGCCGCAGGACCCGTACGTGGCGCTGTGGTCGCGGATCGCGGACTTCGCGCCGGACGAGCTGTCGGGGATGCTGGCGGACCGCCGCGCGGTGCGCATGTCCTTGCTGCGCTGGACCGTCCACCTGGTGACGGCCGAGGACTGCATGGTGCTGCGGCCGGTGGTCCAGGGCGTCCTCGAGCGGCGGCTGCTCGGGCAGTTCCGGCGGCAGTTGGCCGGGCTGGACCTCGCGGAGGTCGCCGAGGCGGGCCGCGCGCTCCTGGCCCCCGGCCCGCTCCCGGTGAGCCGGCTCGGTGACGGTCTGCGGGAGCGGTGGCCGGACCGCGAACGGCTCCCGCTGAGCCTGGCGGTGACCGCCCGCGTGCCGACGGTCCAGCCACCGCCGCGCGGGCTGTGGCGGACCTCGGGCACCGCCCTGCAGACCCCGGCGGAGCGGTGGCTCGGCCGCGCCTTCGACTTCGCCGGGGGCGCCGCCCCGGACCGGACCGTACTGCGGTACCTCGCCGCGTTCGGCCCCGCGACGGTCAAGGACGTCGCCGTGTGGTCCGGGCTCACGGGCGTGCGCGCGGTGGTCGACCGGCTCCGTCCCGGTCTGCGGGTCTACCGCGACGAGAACGGCGCCGAGTTGTACGACGTCCCCGGCGCGCCCTTCCCCGCTCCCGGGACACCGACGCCGCCCCGCTTCCTCCCCCAGTACGACAACATCGCGCTGTCGCACGCCGACCGCTCGCGGATCGTGCTGCCTGCCCCCCACGCCGGCGCTCCCGTCCCCGCCCTCCCGGGCAGCGGCAGCAACCGCGGTTTCTTCCTCCACGACGGCTTCGTCCACGGACTGTGGCGGATCGAGTCCTCGCGCGGCGCGGCCGTCCTCCACGTCCTGCCGCACGCGCCGCTCCCCCGCGCGGCGCGCGACGCGCTCGCCGCGGAGGGCGAGCGCCTGCTGGCGTTCGCGGCGCCGGGGACGACGGGACGGGAGGTGCGCTTCACGGCGTGAGCACCGCCGGGCGCGCGCCTCCCGTCCCCCGGCGGTCAGTAGACGGCGACCCGGTACGCCTTCAGCACCTCGGGCAGCGGCTGGTAGAAGGTCGTGCCGCCGTTCGTGCAGTCGCCGCTGCCGCCCGACGTCAGGCCGAGCGCCTTCGTGCCGTCGTACAACGGGCCCCCGGAGTCGCCGGGTTCGGCGCATATGTCGGTGCGGATGAGCCCGCGGACGATGTCGCCGCCGCCGTAGTTGACGGTGAAGCCGAGTCCGGTGACGGTGCCGCTGTGCACGCCGGTGGTGGAGCCCGCGCGCTTGACGGCTTCGCCCACGTACGCCGCGGCGGCCTTCCGGATGTCCTGCCCGCCGACCTTGCCGGGGTGGCCCTTGGCCGAGTCGTACCGCACGAGGGCGTAGTCGTCGCCCGGGTAGCGGTGGGCGACGGTGGTCCCGAGCGGGCGGGCCCGGGCGGCGTCGGCGTACCAGCGGTCCGTGGCCGCACCGCAGTGACCGGCCGTCAGGAAGTAGGAGACGCCCCCGGAGCGGACGTTGAAGCCGACCGAACAGCGGAAGCCGACGCCGTAGGCCGCCGTGCCGCCCTCTGCGGCGAAGTGACGGAAGGCACCGGGGGCCCGTTCGAAGCGGACGGCGCCGTCGAACGGGCCGGCCGCGCGGCGCAGCGTGTCGAGCCCGGCGCGGGAGACCGTCGCGTCGGTCACGACGACCAGGGTGCCGCTGCCGGGGTCGACGGACCAGGCGCTGCCGGGCACGTCGGCGGACTCCGCCGCGCGGACCGCCGCGGCGAGATGAGCGGGCGAGGCCCGGCCGCCGGGGGCCGCCTGCGCGGTGGGCAGGGCGAGCACGGTGGCCGCGAGCAGGACGAGCACACCGGCCGGCACGGCGAGGTGCCCCGCCCGTCCGGCGGTACCGCTGCGTGAAGTGGTGTTCCTGCGCCCCTTGTTCCTCATTTATTCCCCCCTACGAGGTTATGCGGTGCCTCGCGGAGTATTGCGACCATACGGCTTGCGGACAAGAGGGCCATACGGCGATGTGCCCGGCGGCCGAGGCCGCCGGGCACATCAGGGACGAGAGGGTGGGCGTGGTGCCCGGGTGGGTCAGAAGACGCTGACGCCGTAGGCGCTCAGGGCCTCGGTGACCGGCTGGAAGAACGTGGTGCCGCCGCTGGAGCAGTTGCCGCTGCCGCCCGAGGTGAGACCGAGCGCGATTCCGCCGGAGGTGTACATGGCACCGCCGGAGTCGCCGCCCTCGGCGCAGACGTTGGTGCGGATCATCTGGTAGACCACGTCGCCGTTGCCGTAGTTGACGGTGGCGTTGAGGCCGGTGACCGAACCACTGTGGATGCCGGTGGTGGAACCGTCCCGCAGGACGGCCTGGCCCACGAAGGCGTTGCCGGCGCTGGTGATGTCGGTGTTGCCGGCCGTGCCGCCCTTGGCGATCGAGGTGTTGGTGTACCGGACCAGCGCGTAGTCGTTGGTCGGGAAGCTGTAGCCGACGTTGGTGCCGAGCACCGAGGACTGGCTCGAGTTGGAGTACCAGGTCGAGGCGACCTCGCCGCAGTGGCCGGCGGTCAGGAAGTAGTTCGTGCTGCCGCTGCGGACGTTGAAGCCGAGCGAGCAGCGGTACCCGCCGCCGTAGATGGCGTCGCCGCCGGCGATCAGCCGCTTGAAGGTGCCCGCCGTGCGCTTGAAGGTGACGGCCGCGCCGTAGGGGGCGGTGGCCTGCTGCACCTTGGAGAGCTCGGCACTGCTGACCGTGCTGTCGGCCGTGATCTCCAGGCGGTTGCTCTTGGGGTCGATGACCCACGAGGTGCCCGCGACGTCCGCGGCCAGCGCGGCGTTGCCGGCCTGGTTCAGCTGCGCGGTGCTGTGCGCGACGAGCTTGGGCACGGCGCCGGCGGCACTGACGGCCTGGGCGGCCTTGCTGGTGGTGACGTTGACGACCATGGCCTTGGCCTGGGCGTCGTAGTACGAACCGGCCGTGGAGCCGGTACCCAGCGACGCGGCGAGCGCCGTGGCGGCCTCCGGCGAGGCCTTGGGGGACGGTGCGGCCTGGGCGGCGGGCAGGGTGAGCGCGGTGGCCGCGAGCAGACCGGACGCGATGGCGATCAGCCGTACGCGTCTGGGGGCGGGAGTGTGCGTCGTGCGCTTGATCCTCACGCTTGTCCTCCTGTGGGGGAACGGAAGTTGACCCGCGTAGCGCGGGCCGGTGAGGCGCAGCGGGACGCCGCCACCGTGGGGGATGGCGTGCCCCTGTCAAGCTGCGCACTCGGGAGTATTCAAGAGCCGTGCACAAGCGCACAAGGGCAGGTTTCGGCCGACCGCCCCTCGTGGGGCTCCGCGACCCCGCGGGACGGGACGACCGCGGCACGGCGGCGACCGGCCCCGTATCGCCTGGTGGGCGCGGTTCCCCTCGGCGGCACCCGCCGCGCGGGCGGGCGCCCGGCCGCGTGGCGCGAACGGGGCGGGAACGGGGCGGGAAGCCGGCGGACAGGAACCGTGTCCTGCCCGCGCGGTTCCGCCTCAGCGCCGTCCGGCCGGCCGGGGCAGGCCCAGGTGCTCGCGCAGCGTGGCGCCCGGAGGGAAGCGGCGCAGCAGCCCGGGGTCACGGCCGCGCGGGCACGCGGCGCGTCCCGGGCCGCCGCCGCGCTCTGCCTCCCTCACCGGTTCAGCAGTCGCACCCGCAGCAGTCACAACCATCGCAACCGTCACAGCAATCGCAGCAGTCCCCGCATCCCGAGCAGTCGCAGCTGGAGCACCAGCCCTCGCGCCGCTTGCCCGACCAGGGGTCCTCGTAGTGGTCCCGGCAGCAGATCTGGCACGTGCAGCACAGTGCCGACCACACCGCGCACCCGGCGAGCAACCCGCGCCCCGGGCCGGGCCGGTGCGGGGGTTCGGGGGTGAGCCAGGGCGACGCCGGCTGCCCCGGGCCGCCCGGGGACTGGTGCGCGCACGACGCGCCGAAGGCGCGCTCCACGGAGCGGCGCAGTTCGTGCGCCAGCAGTTCATGGGTGAGCCGGCCGTCGGTGAACTCCGCGTCCCGCAGCGCCAGTCGTACGCCGTGCACGGCGTCGTCGCACAGCCGGCGGGCCTCGTCCAGGCCGGTGCCGGTGGCGGCCAGCGGGTTCCAGGCGCCCGCGGCGGCGTCCGCGTCCAGGTCCTCCACCGCGTCCAGCAGATGGGCCAGCCGGCCGAAGAGACGGCCAGCCTCCTCCAGCGGCGCGCGGTTGTCCGGCCGTCCGGCCAGCACCGCGGTGTGGCCGAAGGCCGCGGCCGTCGCGGTCTCGGTGGGCTCGGTGACGGTCAGCAGCGGGGTGCCGGCACCCGCCGCGGCCTCGATGGCGGTCTGCCGGTCGACGGCGTCCACCAGCACCGCGGTGTCGAAGCCGAGCGCCGATCCGGTCGCGGCACCGGCGCGGTCCCAGCGCCGTGCCACCGTGCGCGCCGCCGCGGCCATCGGGCGCCGCGCCAGCAGTCCGTCGCCGTCGGCCACGTGGTCGCGCATCTTCGCCGAGGCCAGCACCAGGGACACCGCCGCGGCCAGTCGCGCGCCCTCCCCCTCGGCGACCGGCGCGGTCCGCATGGCCCGCAGCGGGCACGGCCCGGCGGTCCTGCGGGACACGGCGGCTCCCCGCGTGCCGCCCGCACCGTCCGCACCCGCCGTCTGCCCCTCGACCAGCACCGAGATGATCAGGGCGTCGTAATTGGTGGCGGCGCGGGCCAGTTGCCCGTGCTCGTCCCGCAGGGCGAGGCAGAGCCCGCACAGATGGGCCACCCAAGAGGTGCGCAACGTCTCCGGCAGCCGGTGCCGGCACGGCCTGACGATTCCGAACATCGCTTCCCCCACACGTCCTGTGCCGCGATGGACCACCTCATCGGCTGGTCATGTTATACGTCAGCCGATACGGCTATCCGGCCGTGCGGCGTCACCCTCCCGGGCGGCAAACTTTCCGATGATCCGTCAGATGCCCGTATCGCCTGCGTCAACCGGGTACTTCCGGGCAGATTAATGCACCAGGTATGTCACGAATCCCCTCCCTGCCGGGTATCCACTTGGCGCATCCTCCGCATCATGGACGACGATAGGGATGCGGACGGCAAACTGACCGTGTGTGAGAGAGGAGGCGTCCATGGGTTCGGTACGACGCGCGAGCGCCTGGCTGGGCCTCGTCGACGACAACGGCGGCGAGGAGTACTACGACGAGGAGTACGCCGACTACGGCGAGGGCGCCGAGGCGTCCCCGAGCGACTCCTGGGTCACCGACCCCCGTGTGCGCGTGGCCTCCGAGTCGGCGCAGGAGCAGGGGCGTCGCATCGCCACGGTCACCCCGGACGGCTTCCGGGACGCCCGCGGCATCGGCGAGCTCTTCCGGGAGGGCGTCCCGGTCATCGTCAACCTCACGGCCATGGACTCCGCCGACGCCAAGCGCGTGGTGGACTTCGCGGCCGGCCTCACCTTCGGCCTGCGCGGTTCCATCGACCGTGTGGCCAACCGGGTCTTCCTGCTGACCCCGCCCGACTACCTCGTCGTCAACGCCGACAGCAGGCGCGGCGGCGACGGCTTCTTCAACCAGAACTGAGGCCGCTCCGGGGCGCCCCCGCCCCCGGAGCCGGCCGCCCCCGGGCCCGTCAGCGCCGTCAGCGGAAGGCGTCGAGGCCCGTGAGCGCCTTGCCCAGCACGAGTTGGTGCATCTCCACCGTGCCCTCGTAGGTGAGCACCGACTCCAGGTTGGTGGCGTGCCGCATCACCGGGTACTCCAGCGAGATCCCGTTCGCACCCAGGATCGTCCGGGCCGTGCGGCAGATCTCGATCGCCTCGCGGACGTTGTTGAGCTTGCCGAAGCTGACCTGCTCGGGCCGCAGCGTGCCCGCGTCCATCCGGCGGCCCAGGTGGTGCGCGAGCAGGATGCCCTTGTGCAGTTCGACCGCCATGTCGGCGAGCTTGGCCTGGGTGAGCTGGAAGCCGCCGATCGGCCGCCCGAACTGCTCGCGCGTCCGCGCGTACTCCAGTGCCGACTCGAAGCTGCTGCGGGCGGCGCCCATCGCACCCCAGACGATGCCGTACCGGGCGTGGTTGAGGCAGCTGAGCGGCCCGCCCAGGCCGGTGGCGCCGGGGAGCACCGCGTCGGCCGGCAGGCGGACGTCGTCCATGACCAGTTCGCTGGTGACCGAGGCGCGCAGCGACCACTTGTGGGTGATCTCCGGCGCCGAGAAGCCGGGGGTGTCGGTGGGGACGGCGAAGCCGCGGATGCCCTCGTCGGTGCGGGCCCAGACGACGGCGACCCCGGCGACCGAGCCGTTGGTGATCCACATCTTGCGGCCGTTGAGGACCCAGTCGGAGCCGTCGCGCTTGGCGTACGTGCGCATGCCGGCCGGGTCGGAGCCGTGGTCGGGTTCGGTGAGGCCGAAGCAGCCGATCACCTCGCCCGCCGCCATACGCGGCAGCCATCGCTGCTTCTGCTCCTCGGAGCCGAAGCGGTGGACGGCGTACATCGCCAGCGAGCCCTGGACCGAGACCAGCGAGCGGATGCCCGAGTCGGCCGCCTCCAGTTCCAGGCAGGCCAGGCCGTACTGGACGGCGCTGGCGCCGGCACAGCCGTAGCCGGTCAGCGACATCCCGAGCGCCCCGATCGAACCGAGCTCACGGGCCAGTTCGCGGATCACCGGCAGTTCGCCGCGCTCGTACCACTGCGCCACGTGCGGCAGCACACGGTCGGCGGCCCAGGCGCGCACGGTGTCCCGCACGGCGCGCTCCTCGTCGCCGAGCAGGTCGTCGAGACCCAGCGGGTCGTACGGGTCGAACGGCGGTTTTCCAGCGGACATCGTCGTCCCTCCGGTGATCACGGTGCTTCACGCCCGAAGCTACTTGCGCGGCGGTGCCGGGTAAAGACCCCGCTCCCGGCTCAGCGGGACGCCTCCACGGTCGCCATCGCGTGCTCGCGCGGCGCGGGGACCCCGGTGGGCGCGGAGGCCGTCGTGTGCCGGGCGGCGCACTCCATGCGGCGCGGCAGCCGCAGCGCGGCCACCGCCCCCAGCAGGAGCAGCCCGGCGCTGACGGCGAGGGTGATGTGCATGCCGTGCACGAAGGCGTGCCGGGCGGCGTGCCGCAGCGAGGCGCCCGCGGTCCCACCGAGACGGTCGGAGACCTTGTACGCCTCGCCGAGCGACTTGCCGGCCGCGGCCCCCGCGTCGGCGGGCACCCCGGGGGTCCGGGCGACGCCCGGCGCGTAGGCGGCGTTCATGACACTGCCGAGCAGGGCGATGCCCAGGCCCGCCCCCAGCTGGTACGAGGTCTCACCGATCGCGGCGGCGCCGCCCGCCTGCTCGGCCGGGGCCTCGCTCAGCATCGACTCGTACGCCGCGAACAAGGTGGTCTCCAGCCCGAAGCCGAGCAGCACGAAGCAGCTCGTCAACACCCAGGGCCGGTCGTGCTGACCCATGAGGGTGAGTCCGAGCACGGCGCCCGCGGTGACCACGAAGCCGCCCGCGACCATGGCCCGCGGGCCGAAGCGGGCGAGCACCCGGGACCCGAGCAGTCCGGCGCCCATGGCGGCGAAGGTCAGCGGCAGCAGCCGCAGCCCGGTCTCCAGGGGGCTGAGGCCGAGCACGAGCTGGAGGTACTGGACGGCGATGAGCTCCAGGCCGACCAGGGCGAGCAGCGCGAGGACGATGCACCCCACGGAGGTGCCGAAGGCCGGGCGGCGGAACATCCCTATGTCGATCAGCGGGTGCTCGCGGCGGTTCTGCCGCCGTACGAAGAACACCAGCAGCAGGCAGCCGCCCAGCAGCGGCACCAGCACGGAGGGCTCGTACACGGCGGCCCCGCCGCCGAGCCGCTTCACGCCGAGGATCGCGCCGAGCACACCGAAGGCCGCCATCAGCGCGCCGACCACGTCCCACGGGCCGTCCTGCTCGCCGCGCGACTCCGGCAGCAGCCAGCGGGCGACCGGGAGGATGACCACCATCAGCGGGATGTTGATCAGGAAGACCGAGCCCCACCAGAAGTTCTCGACGAGGAAACCGCCGAGGACCGGCCCGACCGCCGCGCCGACGGCGGCGACGGCGCTCCACACGCCGATGGCCACCGCCCGCTCCCGGCGGTCCGGGAAGACCTGCCGCAGGATCGACAGCGTCGCCGGCATGATCATGGCGCCGCCGACGCCGAGCAGCGCCCGGGCCCCGATCAGGATCTCCGGCGTGGGGGCGAAGGCCGCCACGGCCGAGGCGACGGCGAAGATCGCATATCCCAGCAGCAGGATGCGGCGTCTGCCGACCCGGTCGCCGAGGGTGCCGAAGAGGATCAGCAGGGACGCGGCGACGAGCGGATAGGCGTCGACGATCCACAGCAGCCCTATCGCACTGGGCCGCAGATCCTCGCTCACGGCGGGGACGGCGACGTGCAGCACGGTCGCGTCGAGCGCGACGAGCAGCAGACTGATGCAGAGGACGATGAGGACGGTCCAGCGGCTGACCGGCCTGTGGCGCCGGGGGACGGCGGCCGGACCGGGGACGCCGGCCGAGGTCGTCCCTGTCATGTACGTACCTCCCAGCGGTGCGCTCGCGGTGCGGCCGGGCAGGACATGGGGGACGGTCCCGGGGGAACCCAGCGACGAGGGCGAGTGAAATCGCCACACTACGCGAGTCCCGGCGGCCGTTGGAGGGCGCGGGGAACGTTCGGACGTGGTCCCCGTCACGCCCGAATCCCGCACGGCGGACCTGCCGGACATGTCCCGCCATCCGCGCCGGAGCCGGCCGGTCACCGACTGTGATCATGAACGGCAGGCGAACGCCATGACAACTCATGGGGAAAGCCTCGGATAATCATCGATAAACCGGGGCCGAGAAAATCGAACGCGGGATTTTCCATGATCGGGCGAACCGCCTTCCAAACGCGAAATCCAGGAGTTCGCGCATTTGGCTCAATGCACCCCGCGGGAGTACCTCCAATGGGTGCACTGAGACGCAGTCCACATCACATCGTCATTACGAAGGGGCTCTTCAGGCCGAACTCACCCATCACACGCTGTAACGTCGATTGAGTGCGTACCGATGACAAGCTCCGCCGTCCGGCGAAGCCCGAGACAGCCCAGGCGCTCCCGCGCATGAGCCGAACACGCGGACTGCTGTTCGGTTCGACGCTGGTGGCGTATGTGGCCATCGTCGTAGCCGTGCTGACCACGTCCAAGCTCGTGACCTTGGACTGGCAGGTCATGATGTTCCGGCCGTACAAGCACTGGCCGCAGGTCCACGCCTTCCTCGACTACTTCGTCGTCCTGGGCCAGCGCGGCCCCACCGCCGTGATCGTGGCGGTCTGGCTGGGCTGGCGCGGCTGGCGCCAGCGCACCCTGCACCCGCTGCTGGTGCTGGGCACCTCGCTGCTGCTGCTGAACGTCACCGTGGGATCCGTGAAGTACGGGCTGGGCAGGCTCGGCCCCCACTACGCGACCACCGCCGGATCCGCCGAGCTCTTCGCCGGCGGCGATATATTTCCTTCCGGCCACACCGCCAACGCCGTCGTGACCTGGGGCGTCCTCGCCTACCTGGCCACCACGCCGTGGGTCCGCCGGGTGACCTCGGTCATCGCGGCGCTGCTCGCCCTGGGCGTCGGCATGACCACCATCTACCTGGGCACCCACTGGGTGAGCGACGTGCTGCTCGGCTGGGCCGCCGGCCTGCTGATCCTGCTGGCGCTGCCCTGGTTCGAGCCCCTGATGGCCTCCTCCGAGCAGTGGATCAGGACCGTCTGGGCCCGCCGGCGGGGCGCCGCCGTGCTGGCCGCCACCATCCGGCCGGCCAGCCCGGCCATGGCGGCCCCGCAGGTCGCGGACGGCTCCGAGGCGGACCGGGACAGCCTGGTGGTCAGCGGCCGCACGCCGAACGCGGCACCGGGCGCAGGGCACCACGCGGCCCGTCCGCACCCCACCCGCCACGAGCGCAGCCCGGTCACCCCGGCCGGCAGCCGCCGCCCGCCCGCCGAGCGCGCCGCACGGCCGGGCCCGCTCGGGCAGAGCGGCGCGGGGCGCGGCCGCGGCACCGCGGGCTGACCCCGGGGGCCCGCCGGTACGCACCCGGCACGCCCCCACGTCGTACGGCGACGGCCCCGGCACCCCTCCCAGGGGTGCCGGGGCCGTCGCCGTACGCAGGGGCCTGGAGCGCGTCAGCCGGACCAGCAGCGGGTCACCCGGCCGCCGTCGACGGTGAAGTTCAGCCGCCCGGCGCGGTACTCCATGGTGATGATCGCGCCCGGCGGGAGGGAGCGGACGGTGGCCCAGCCACGCTCCGTGGCACGGCGCTCGGCCTCGTCCGCCGCGAGGCCGACATAGGCGTCCGGCGGGTCCTGGGGATGCGATGCGGGGGGCGTGCCGCCCGGGTCGGTAGCCATGTGAGCCACGGTAGGCGCATACGAGCCGTGACGGAAGACACGCCGACGCGCCATCGTCACACTTCTGTCACAGGATACCGGGACGCGTTTGGCGTGCACCGTTCACGCGGTCGGCACCCGGTTTTCCAATCCCCCCTCGAATTCACGCCATCCGTCGCCGATATCACCGTGTCCGGGGATCCCGGAATTACCGAAAACGGCCCTCACACTTCCCTCACATCACATCCCCAGAGCCGCCAGCTCATCGTCGGTCAGCAACCGTGACCTAATGAGAAACCGGTTGCCGGTCGGCGCCTCGAGCGAGAAGCCGCTGCCGCGCCCCGGCACCACATCGATCGTCAGATGCGTGTGGCTCCAGTAGGCGAACTGGTCCCGCGACATCCACACCGGCACCGGGTCGATGCCGGGGACACCCAGGTCACCCAGGTGCACGTCGGAGTCCCCGGTGAGGAACTCCCCCCGCGGGTAGCACATCGGCGAACTGCCGTCGCAGCAGCCGCCGGACTGATGGAACATCAACGGGCCGTGCTCGTCCGCCAGGCGCCGCAGCAGATCCGCGGCGTCCTCGGTGATCCCGACCCGGCCGGTGCTCGATACGGTGGAGGTCATAACGTCAGCGTGCTCCCGCGACGCCCGGGCCGCCAGACCCCCGCAGGACATGTCTGCGCGCCGAGCCCACCGTGGCGGCCGCCTCGCGCTCGGACAGGCCGGTACGGACGGCGGCGCCGACCATCTCGGCCGCCACGTCCTCGCCGTGACCGTTCTCGAAGGCCCGGCAGGCGGCCCAGAACAGCCGCTCGTTGCGCTCCCCCTCCAGCGAGCCGAGGACGAAGCGGATCAGCGGGCCCGCGGTGTCCGCGCCCACGCCCCGTGCCCTCCCGGCCCTGGCGGCCCCGGCGCGCGCCGCCCACGGCTTCGGCGACGGCGTCATGAGCAGCCGCAGCAGCCGGCGCGGCACCGCGGCGGGCGGCATGGACGCGGTCGGCGGGTCCCAGCGGTAGCGGCCGGCGACGGTCACCGAGCCCGGCCCCACCAGGTAACCGCCGCTGCCGCGCACGTCGATGCCGCGGCCGAGCCGGCTCACCGAGTTGGGGACGACGACCTCCGCCGGGCCGGTGAGCCACAGGTGCCGTCCCCCGCTCGGGGTGAGCACCGTGCGCGTCCACGGCACCGCGAAGCCCTGCCGCGCCGCCAGGTCCACCAGGTCGGCGAAGCCGTCGGCACCGCCCTTGCGGTCCAGATCGAGCCCTATCAGGTAGTGCGGCGGGCGGCCGCAGGCGATCCCGTACCCCGAGGCCCAGGGCGCCGCCGCGAACAGCTCGGCGATCCGCACGGGGTCGGTGGAGGCGTCGTGCACCCCGTGCCCGAACCGTCCGCACTGGCCGCGGCACATCCCGCCGCCGGTCTCACCGCGGTGCGGCGACCGCACGGCGGGCAGCTTGGTACGGGACAGCGGGATGACCGGGAAGCCGCGCCGGGCGGCCGCGAGCGCGCAGGCGAGCGCGCGGTGGAAGTCCGGGTGCGTCACGGGGTGCCCCCCTCGCTGCGCTACGGCATGACATCTTTATCGTACTTTCGTTCGACCTCGTGCTCAACGGTGCCGGTACGCCGCCGGGAAACGGTCCGATGCGGTCACCCCCGGTCCCGGCACGCCCCGGCGGCTCCGTCCTGCGCCGTGGGCGAGGCGTGCCAGCAAGTCGCTTACCCCGGGCTACCGTGCACACACCGGCAGCAACTCCGATCACGAGGGAGCGCGCGGATGGGGACGTACGCGGCGCCGACCACCGACGAGCGGGTGCGGACGCCACGGCGGCCGGGGCGCCTGGTGGTCGACTGGCTGACCACCACCGACCACAAGAAGATCGGGCACCTCTACCTGATCACCTCGTTCTGCTTCTTCCTCGCGGCGGGCGCCATGGCCATGCTGATGCGCGCCGAACTGGCCCGCCCGGGGCTCCAGCTGATGACGAACGACCAGTTCAACCAGCTGTTCACGATGCACGGCACGATCATGCTGCTGCTCTTCGCGACCCCGACCTTCGCCGGCTTCGCGAACGAGATCATGCCGCTGCAGATCGGTTCCCCGGACGTCGCCTTCCCGCGGCTGAACATGCTGTCGTACTGGCTGTTCCTGTTCGGCGGGCTGATCGTGCTGGGCGGGCTGCTCACGCCGACCGGTGGCGCCTCGTTCGGGTGGTTCGCCTACGCGCCGCTGAACAGCCTGACCCGTTCGCCGGGGGTCGGAGCCGACATGTGGATCATGGGGCTGGCACTGGCGGGCTTCGGGACGATCCTCGGCGCCGTCAACTTCGTGGCGACCATCGTCGGGATGCGGGCGCCGGGCATGACGATGTTCCGGATGCCGGTCTTCACCTGGAACGTGCTCTTCACCTCGGTGCTGGTGCTGATGGCCTTCCCCGTGCTGGCGGCCTCGCTGCTCGTCCTGGAAGCGGACCGGCGCTTCGGCTCGCTGGTCTTCGAGCCCGCGAACGGCGGGGCGCTGCTGTGGCAGCACCTGTTCTGGTTCTTCGGGCACCCGGAGGTCTACATCATCGCGCTGCCGTTCTTCGGCATCATCACCGAGATCCTGCCGGTCTTCTCGCGCAAGCCGGTCTTCGGCTACGCCACCCTGGTCGGCGCGACGATGGCCATCACCGGCCTGTCGATGGTGGTGTGGGCGCACCACATGTTCGTCACGGGCGCGGTGCTGCTGCCGTTCTTCTCCTTCACCTCCTTCCTGATCGCGGTGCCGACCGGGGTGAAGTTCTTCAACTGGATCGGCACGATGCTCGGCGGCTCGCTCTCCTTCGAGACGCCGATGCTGTGGGCCGTGGGTTTCCTGGTGAGCTTCCTGTTCGGCGGGCTGACGGGGGTGATCCTGGCCTCGCCGCCGCTGGACTTCCAGGTCAGCGACTCGTACTTCGTCGTCGCGCACTTCCACTACGTGGTCTTCGGAACCGTGGTGTTCGCGATGTTCGCCGGCTTCTCCTTCTGGTGGCCCAAGTTCACCGGGAAGATGCTCGACGAGCGGCTGGGGCGGATCCACTTCTGGACGCTGTTCGTGGGCTTCCACACCACCTTCCTGGTCCAGCACTGGCTGGGGGTGGCGGGGATGCCCCGGCGGTACGCGGACTACCTGGCGGCGGACGGCTTCACCGCGCTCAACACGGTCTCGACGATCGGGGCGTTCCTGCTGGGCATCTCGACGCTGCCGTTCCTCTGCAACGTCTGGTACACCGCGCGGCACGGCGCGAAGGTGGAGGAGGACGACCCCTGGGGCTTCGGCCGCTCCCTGGAGTGGGCGACCTCCTGCCCGCCGCCGCGGCACAACTTCACGGCGCTCCCCCGGATCCGCTCCGACTCCCCTGCCTTCGACCTCCACCACCCGACGGTGTCGGGGCAGCCGGCACGGTCGGACGCGCGGTGACCGGGACGCCCGGCGTCCTGGGCTACTTCGCCCGCTTCACCAGCGAACGGCCCCGCCGGACCGCGCCCTTGGCGAGGTCCTTGCCCGCGTAGGCGGTGGCGAGCGCCAGTCCGCCGGCGTGCCGGCCCACGCCGCGCACCCGGCCCGCGGCCCCGGACCTGCGGTCCAGCAGCTCCTGGAAGAGGCCGGAGTACACATCGGCGATGCGGTGCGGATCGTAGTGGGCGCCCTTGAGCAGGGCGGCGCGGCCCATGCGCTTGCGGGTCTCGTCGTCGTTGATCAGCCGGAGCAGCGCCGCCGCCATGGCGTCGGTGTCGCGGGGCGGCACCAGCAGTCCGTCCATCCCGTGCTCGATGATCTCCCCCGGGCCGAGCGGGCAGTCGGTGCTGACCACGGGGACGCCGACCCGCATGGCCTCGACGATGGTCATGCCGAAGGACTCCAGCACGGAGGAGACGGCCAGGATCGAACCCTTGGCCATCTCGGGCTCGATCGGGGACACCGCTCCCATCATCGTGACGTGGTCGCCCAGCTCCAGCTCCTCGACGAGCCGGGTGAGCGAATCGCGCCGGTCACCGACGCCGTACAGGCGCAGGCCCCAGTCCGGGCGCTCCGCCCTGACCTTGTCGAAGGCCCGGATCAGGTCCTGGTACCGCTTCACCGGGGCGAGCCGGCCCGCGGCGACCACGAACTTGGCGTCCAGCGCGCCGGGCGCGACACCGGGGTCGGGCACGCTGTTCGGGATGCCCCGCACCACCACCCCCGGGAGCCGGAGTCTGCGCCGGTAGGCGTCCGCGTCGGCGTCGGTGGTGGTGATCACGGCGTCCAGGCGCGGGTAGAGGCGGCGCAACGCGAGCCGCAGCCGCACGGAGTGGGTGTCCAGGGTCAGGTGCTCCTGGGCGACCCGCACCATCCGCCGCGGCGCCTGCCGGGCGATGTGGGCGTTCAGGCCGGGCCGGGTGCCGATGACGACGTCGGCCTGCAGCCCCGCGAGATGGGCGGCGATGCGCTCGTCGGTGAGCGCGCTGTACTGCCCGTGGCGGGACTCCGCGGGCGGGAAGACGACGGCGGGCCGCTGGGCGAGCGGGTGTTCACCGTCGTACGTCCCGCTCTTCCGCCGCAGGTCGACCAAGTGGCTCAGCGGCACAGGGGGGACGGGTTCCAGCGCGGGCCGCGCCCGGTGCCGGAAGACCGAGACGATCTCCACCTCGTGCTGCTCGGCGAGCGCGGCCGCCAGGTTGAAGGTGGCGCGGATCGTCCCGCCGATGCCGTAGGCGTTGTGGATCAGGAATGAGATGCGCATGGGTCCTCGTCGTCGTCGCGGCTGCCGCGGACCGTCCGTCCGCCCAGTGCACACAAGACCGCGAACGGGCGTGCCACGTTGCCCGTCATCACAACCTCCCCGCACAGCTGTGACGAATCTGGTAGCCGGTGCGGCGCCACCCTGTGTTCACCCCATGTTGGCAGCCCGGCAAGGCACTTGTCGGCGAACGCCCGACTACGGCAGGCGGACCAGAGTCCCCGGGGCGAGCGGGGCCAGCGGGTCGGGGGCGACGGTCGCCTCGTTGAGGCGGATCAGCTCGGCGGCTCCTCCTGCGACGGAGAAGCGCTCGGCAACGCTCTGCAGGGTGTCGCCGGGCTGGACGGCGTGGGCACGGCCGTACAGTCCCAGCCGGCGCGAGCAGGTCGGCCAGGCCTGCCAGCCCTGACTGCGCAGGATCGCCTCGGCAACGGTGATCTGCTCGTCGGCGGAGGCCAGGTCGGCCCGGTCGGCGAAGTCCAGTCCGCCGAAGGAGACCCAGGTGGGCTGGTAGATCTGCAGGCCGCCGTAGAAGCCGTTGCCGCTGTTGGCTTCCCAGCGGCCGCCGGACTCGCACTGCGCCACGTCCTGCCAGACCGGGGCGTGCGCGACCGGATCCGCGAAGGCCCGTCCGCAGATCAGGGCGGGCCACAGGACGAGCAGTAAGGCCACGAGGCCGCGGGCGCCGGCTCCGGCGGCCGCGCGGTGACGGGGGGGCATGGAGGGCGTGGGGGACATGGGGGCACGCTAGGACCGGACGGCGGGGGCCGCGGTCCGCCGCGCCCGGTGGGCACGACGCCCACCCGGTCGGAGCACGACCGGGCGGGCGTGGTGCGGACGGGATCCGCGGCCTCAGACGGAGAGCCGCTGACCGGGGTAGATCAGGTTCGGATCCGCGCCGATCACCGAGGCGTTGACCGCGTACAGCTTCTTCCAGCCGGTGCCGTGGTCGGCCGCGATGCGGCTGAGCGTGTCACCGGGCCGAACACGGTAGTTGCCGTGCCCCTCGACCCGCTGGTGCCCGCGGTCGCTGTGGCGCGGCGCGGAGTGCCCGGGCGTCGTGGCGGCCTTGGGGGCCTTGCGTGCCGCCGGCGCCTTGCCTGCTGCCGGGGCCGAACCGCCGCCCGGCGCGCTGCCGTACGCCCCCGCACGGGCGGAGCAGGTCGGCCAGGCTCCCCAGCCCTGCGACCGCTGCACCTTGGAGGCGACGGCTATCTGCTGCTCCCGGCTCGCCCCTGCCGCGGTCGCCGCGTACGCGGTGCCGCCGTAGGCGCGCCAGGTACCGGCGGAGAACTGCAGTCCTCCGTAGTACCCGTTGCCGGTGTTGATGTGCCAGTTCCCGCCGCTCTCGCAGCTAGCGATGCGGTCCCAGACCCCGCTGTCGGCGGCCTTGGCGGGCCCCGCGGCGGCCAGGAGGGCCAGCGGGGTCAGCGCGGCGGCGCCGGCCAGCAGTGCGGTCTGTCGGTACTTGGCGTTTACGGCCATGGAATCCCTCTCCACGGACCCGGGCTTCCCCCATGGCGCCGTACGTCTCGTACGGGCCCTCGGCGGACAACAGCCCCGCGCATTGGACGCGGTGCCCCGTCCCCCTCGCTCGCTGAACGGCGGCTTGCTGATCCGCCGTCACCCTCCGTGCGAGCTCTCCCGGGTGGTGCTCTCTGCACACGGCGGGCAAATCTAGGCAGCGCAACCCCCCGCCGCCAAACAAATCCCCTTCGTTGCAGGCCAGTTGACGGTTACCTGGAGTAAGGACGCATTCAGGACACCCGATTGATCGGTGTTTATCAGTGCATGTCATCACAGGGAATATGCGCTGTGTGATGTCTTTCACATGCACATGGGGCCCGGGAAGGGCCATCGTTGGACATGGAGTGACCGGCTCCGCACGGCCGTTCACCCTGTGCACGCAGCAAGAGGAGTGCGAGCAAAGAAAGCCGTGACTCCCGCCACAGATCGGCCGTTGTCACTATGTGCCGGGCAAGGCCCGGCAGAGGAGCCCGTAGCCGTACATTCCAAGGAGGCTTTCGTGCCGCCCATGCTCGACGTCAGCGACGAGGTACGAGCCGAGATCGGCGATGAGGAGGCGGCTCGTCTGCTGGCCGGCGACAGCGCGCCGGGCACGTATGACTGCACCTCCTGCCGCACGCCCGGCGACACCTCGACGGAGCGCACCAGTACCGTGCTCTTCGTCGGCGAGGAGACCGCGGTGCTCGCCTTCGCGCACGCCACCTGCATCCCCTCCCAGGTCGTCCCGGTCTCGGAGGAGCAACTGCAGGGCGCCGTGCAGAGCATCTCCGGCAGCGAGGCACCCCGGCCCGCGGAGGCCGGCAGCGCGCCGCGCCAGGCGGTGCTCGGCATCACCTGCGGCCTGATCCTGGTCAAGGACCAGGTCTGCCCGGCCCTGGTCATCGAGCCCACCGGCCCGATCGCCCGGCCCGGCGAGAACAGCCCAGGCGGCCTCGGCGATGATTTCCTGCCGATCCTGATCGAGCAGGGCTTCCTGCCCGTCGGCGACCTCACCACACCGCCCGCCCCGCTGCCCGGCTGGTCCGTGCTGCTCGCCATGGGCCAGCTGCACGCGATCCTCCAGCCCGGCACGGCCGGCGCGTGGTGGCAGGCGCACCAGCCGCTCGCGGTGAGCGAGGGCTGGCGCGCGGCCGTCAACAAGTCCAACGAGGTGTACGTCTACGCCGCACCGCACGGCACCATCGGCCAGCAGCCCCGCGAGGACCTGCTGCGCGAGGCCCTGGAACGGGCGTGCGGACGCGGCGCACTCGTCGCGGCGACGATGCCCCTCTCCGGCACCTGAGCCGACCGGTCCCCGTCAAGGCGCGTACGGAAGTCCGTACGCGCCTTTGGCCTGTGCGGGTGTATATGCGTAATTCATCCGTACGAACCGCATCCCGCGACATTTCCTGATCGTTGGCACGACGTGCACACCTTTGACGCTTCCTCACGAGCCCCGTACCGCAGCCCGATCCCCCCCATGCGCACCGCGCAGGAGGCGTCCACGAGCGAGGGCACGCCGATTTACGACGCGCTCTACTCCGAGTACCGCAGGCTGTTCCGCACCCTCCCGGGTGACCGCACGGGCGAGGAGGAACTGCAGTTCAACGGCTTCGGCCCGCGTCATCTGCCGTCGTCCGCCGCCTACCGGGCAGGACGGCACCGCACCCACCACACGGGGCCGGCGGCCCTCCCCCCGGGCCTGCCCAACAACCGCCTCGGGGGCCTGTGAGGCAGGCCCCCGGGGCCGGACGTCACTTCTTGCGGCCGCGCTTCTCGCGGACCCGGACCGACACCTGGATCGGCGTCCCCTCGAAGCCGTACTCCTCGCGCAGCCGCCGCTCGACGAAGCGGCGGTAGCCGGCCTCCAGGAAGCCCGAGGCGAAGAGCACGAACCGCGGGGGCTTGGTGCCGGCCTGGGTGCCGAAGAGGATGCGCGGCTGCTTGCCGCCCCGGATCGGGTGCGGGTGGGCGGCGACCAGTTCGCCCAGGAAGGCGTTGAGACGGCCGGTGGGCACCCGGGTCTCCCAGCCCGCGAGGGCGGTCTCGATGGCGGGGACGAGCTTCTCCATGTGCCGCCCGGTCTGGGCGGAGACGTTCACCCGGGGCGCCCACTGGATCTGCACGAGATCCTTCTCGATCTCCCGCTCCAGGTAGTAGCGGCGCTCCTCGTCCATCAGGTCCCACTTGTTGTAGGCGATGACGATGGCGCGACCGGCCTCGACGGCCAGCGAGATGATCCGGGTGTCCTGCTCGGCCAGCGTCTCACTGGCGTCGATGAGGACGACCGCGACCTCGGCCTTCTCCAGGGCGGCGGCCGTGCGCAGTGAGGCGTAGTAGTCGGCGCCTTCCTGGAGGTGGACCCGGCGGCGGATACCGGCGGTGTCCACGAACTTCCAGGTCTTGCCGCCGAGCTCGATCAGCTCGTCGACCGGGTCGCGGGTGGTGCCGGCGATCTCGTTGACGACGACGCGCTCCTCGCCCGCCACCTTGTTGAGCAGGGACGACTTGCCGACATTCGGACGGCCGATGAGCGCGACCCGGCGCGGGCCGCCCACCAGGTTCCCGAAGGTCTGCATCGGCGCCTCGGGCAGCGCCTCCAGGATGGCGTCCAGCAGGTCGCCGGTGCCGCGGCCGTGCAGCGAGGAGACCGCGAACGGCTCGCCGAGGCCCAGGTTCCACAGCAGCGCGGCATCCGCCTCGCCGGAGGGGCCGTCGACCTTGTTGGCGCACAGCACCACCGGCTTGCCGGCCCGGCGCAGCAGCTTGACGACGGCCTCGTCGGTGTCGGTGGCGCCGACCGTGGAGTCCACGACGAAGACCACCGCGTCGGCGGCCTCGATGGCGAACTCGGCCTGGGCCGCGACGGACGCGTCGATGCCGAGCACGTCCTGCTCCCAGCCGCCGGTGTCGACGACCTTGAAGCGGCGGCCGTTCCAGGTGGCCTCGTAGGTCACGCGGTCGCGGGTGACGCCGGGGCGGTCCTCGACGACCGCCTCACGGCGGCCGATGATCCGGTTCACCAGGGTCGACTTGCCGACATTCGGGCGGCCGACGACGGCCAGCACCGGCAGCGGGCCGTGGCCCGCCGCCGCGAGGTCACCCGCGACGTCGTCGAGGTCGAAGCCCTCCTCGGCGGCGAGCTCCATGAACTCGGCGTACTCGGCGTCGCCGAGCGCGCCGACTTCGCCGTACTCGTTCTCGATGTCCATGAAAGCTTCTCCGTCGATCGTCAAATGTGCGGGGCCCGGCAAGGGCCGTCTGCCCCAGTGTGGATCAGGGCGGCGCTACGACACGCGTCCCGTGCTGCGCCGGGCGTGGTCCAGATGGGCGGTCAGGTGCTTCTGGATGCGCACGGTGGCCGCGTCCAGCGCGGTGCGGGTGCGGCGTCCGCTGCCGTCCCCGGCCTCGAAGGGCTCGCCGAAGACGATGTCCACCTTGCCGCGCAGCGGCGGCAGGCCGCGGATCAGCCGACCCGGCCGGGTCGTGCCGAGCACCGCGACCGGCACTATGGGCGCGCCGGAGCGCACCGCGAAGTAGGCCAGGCCCGCACGCAGCTCGGCGAAGTCGCCCTCGCCGCGGGTGCCCTCAGGGAAGATCCCGAGCACCCCGCCGCGCTCCAGCACGCCGAGGGCGGCCGTCACGGCGGTGCGGTCGGTGCTGTGCCGGTCCACCGGGAGCTGGCCGATCCCGCGCAGGAACGGGTCCAGCGGCCCGATGAAGGCCTCTTTCTTGATCAGGAAGTGCACCGGTCGCGGCGACGTGCCCATGAGCACCGGACCGTCCACGTAGTGCGCGTGGTTCACGGCGAGGATCACCGGGCCGGACGCGGGCACCTGCCAGGCGCCGAGCACCCGGGGACGCCACAGGCCGTTGATGATCCCGATGCCGAGGCGGCGGCCGACGGCCACCCCCTTCGGCCCCGGGACGCCGGACGTGCCGCTCACGAAGCGTCCCGCTTCTCCCCGATCAGGGCGACGATGCGGTCGATCACCTGGTCGAGGGTGAGGTCACTGGTGTCGACCTCGACGGCGTCCTCCGCCTTCGCCAGCGGGGAGGTCTTGCGGCCGGAGTCGGCCGCGTCCCGGCGGACGAGGGCGGCCTGGGTGGCCGCGAGGTCCACCGAGGCGTTGCCGGCGGCCGTCAGCTCGCCGCCGCGGCGGGCGGCGCGGGCCTCCGGCGACGCGGTGAGGAAAACCTTGAGCGTGGCGTCCGGCAGCACCGTGGTGCCGATGTCCCGGCCCTCGACGACGATGCCGGCCGGCGCGTCCGAGGCCGCCGAGCGCTGCAGCTCCACCAGCCGCGCCCGCACCTCCGGCACCGCGCTCACGGAGCTCACCGCGCCGGTGACCTCCTGCGTGCGGATCGGGCCCGACGCGTCCACGCCGTCCACGGTGATCGTCGGGCCGGTCGGGTCCGTCCCGGAGATGATCACCGGCTTCTCGGCGGCCGTGGCCACCGCCGCCGCGTCGCCCACGTCCACCCCGTTGCTCAGCATCCACCAGGTCATCGCCCGGTACTGGGCACCGGTGTCGAGGTAGCTCAGCCCGAGCCGGGCCGCGACCGCCTTCGAAGTGCTGGACTTGCCAGTGCCCGAGGGGCCGTCGATCGCGACGATCACCGGATTCGACACAGTCGGGGGACCTTCCTTGTACGTGGAGCCTTGTGCTGCTGGCGAACGCCATCCCCACAAGGTTACCGGGCCACCCATTCGGCTCCGTACCACGTTTGTGCCACGGCCACCCGGACCACTCACGGGAGCCGGGTTCAGGCCCGCAGGTTCCAGCCCTTCTCGCGCAGGGCGGCGGACAGCCGGGCCGCGGCCGCGGGCTCGACCATGAGCTGGACGAGGCCGGCCTGCTGGCCGGTGGAGTGCTCGATGCGGACGTCCTCGATGTTGACGCCCGCGCGCCCGGCGTCGGCGAAGAGACGGGCCAGCTCGCCCGGCTGGTCGCCGATGAGGACGGCGACGACCTCGTAGGTCTTGGGGGCGGAGCCGTGCTTGCCGGGGACCTTGGCCTGGCCCGCGTTCCCGCGGCGCAGCAGGTCCTCGATGCCGCCGGCGCCGGACCGGCGCTTGGCGTCGTCGGCGGACTGCAGGGCCCGCAGCGACTCGACGGTGTCGGTCAGGTCGGCGGCGATCTCGGCGAGGACGTCGGCGACCGGCCCGGGGTTGGCCGAGAGGATGTCGATCCACATGCCGGGCTCGGAACCGGCGATGCGCGTGACGTCGCGGATGCCCTGCCCGCACAGCCGCACCGCGCTGTCCTCGGCGTTCTGGAGGCGCGCGGCGACCATGTTGGACACCAGGTGCGGGGTGTGCGAGACGAGCGCGACGGCGCGGTCGTGCGCCTCGGCGTCCATGACCACCGGCACCGCGCGGCAGAGCGCGACCAGTTCCAGGGCCAGGTTGAGGACCTCGGTGTCGGTCCGCGGGGTCGGGGTGAGCACCCAGGGGCGGCCCTCGAAGAGGTCCGCGGTGGCGGCGAGCGGGCCGGAGCGCTCGCGGCCGGACATGGGGTGGGTGCCGATGTACGAGGTCAGGTCGCAGCCGAGGGCCTCCAGATCGCGCCGCGGCCCGGCCTTGACGCTGGCGACATCGAGGTAGCCGCGGGCCCGCCCGCGGCGCTGCGCCTCGGCGACGGTGGCGGCCACATGGGCCGGCGGCACCGCGACGATCGCCAGGTCGACCGGGCCTGCGGGCGGCTCGTCGGTGCCGGCGCCGAGGGCGGCCGCGGTCCGGGCGGCGTGCGGATCGTGGTCCTCCAGGTGCACCTCCACGCCGCGCGCGGCCAGCGCGAGCGCGGCGGAGGTGCCGATGAGGCCGGTACCGATGACGAGGGCGGTCCTCACTGGGCGATGTCCTTGCGCAGGGCGGCGGCGGCGCCGAGGTAGACGTGGGAGATCTCGCCCTTGGCGAGGTCGCTCTCGACGTGCGCGAGGATCCGCACGACGCGGGGCATCGCGCCGGTGATGTCGAGTTCCTGCGCGCAGATCAGCGGCACGTCGGTGATGCCGAGCTTGCGCGCGGCGACCGCCGGGAAGTCGCTGTGCAGGTCGGGGGTGGCCGTGAACCAGACGCTGATCAGGTCGTCCACCGCGATGTCGTTGCGCTCCAGGATCGCGGTGAGCAGTTCCGCCACCTGTCCGTGCATGTGCTCCGCGTCGTCCCGTTCCAGCTGGACGGCTCCGCGGACCGCTCGTACCGCCACGTCCCTGCTCCCTGTGTCCTCGACCCGCACGTACCTGGTCAGCGTAGTCGGGGCGGCCGGGGCGCGGTGGACACGCCCGTCCCGCGAGACGGGCGCGGTACAACTTGGGCATGATCTACCACCTCGTTCCCCTGGACGACTGGCTGCGCGACCCGGACCGGCCGTACGCCCCCTCGTCGCTCGCCGAGGACGGTTTCGTCCACTGCTCGCCCGACGAGGACGTGGCACTCGCGGTCGCCGACGCCTTCTACCGGGGCACGCCGGGCCCGCTGATGGTGCTGCTGATCGACGAGCAGGCGCTGGAGGCCCGCGTGCTGTGGGAGGAGGCCGAGCCGGTGCCGCCGCCCGGCGTCCCGCGGGAGACGCGGTTCCCGCACGTGTACGGGCGCGTCAACCGCAGCGCGGTGGTCGGGATGCTGGAGGTGCGCCGGGACGGGGACGGCCGCGCGGTGGCGCTCGCGGTGTGGTCGTAGGCTCCGTTTTGTCCGAATACGCCCTGGACGCGGGGCGTGCCGTCCGCTTGCATGGTGCCTTGACCGCACGGCCGCGGGGGAGGCGGACATGCAGCGTTCCGGACCGCTCCACACGCTTCTCGCCGGGCTGGCGCTGGCGCTGATCATGCTGTCGCTCAACGCGACGACGGGGGACGTGGCCTCCTCGGCGCCCTCCACCTCGTCGGCGCCCTCGTCCGGGCCGTCGCCCTCACCAGGGGTGTCCCGCACGCCCCCCGCGTCGGCCGCACCGACGCCGCGGTCCTCCCCCGGTCGCGGCGCCCCGCCCGACGCCGACTACGCCGGCCGCACCGCCGACGGCGCGGCGAGCGTCGCCGTCGCCCTGCGCAAGGGCAAGGCGGTCGCCTACGTCTGCGACGGCCGCACCAAGGAGGCGTGGCTGCGCGGCGACCTCGGTGACGACGGTGCCCTGCGCCTGACCGACGGCCACGGCGCCCGCCTGGACGGCACCCTGCGGGGCACCACGATCAGCGGCGACGTCGCGCTGACCGGCCTGCGGCAGCCCTTCGAGGCGCGGAAGGCGGTCAAGCCGTCCGGCCTGTACCGGGCGACGGCCTCCGTGCGCGGCGCCAAGGTCGTGGGCGGCTGGATCGTGCTCCAGAGCGGCGCGCAGGTCGGGATCGTCTCGCGGGACGGCGAGCCGTCCGCCGCCCCGTCCATCGACACCGGGTCGGGCGCGGTGACCGTCGACGGCGAGCGGCTCACCGCACGGCCCATCCCCTGACCGTCGCCCGTCCCCTCCGTCCGACGGCGAGCCGTCCGCCGCCCCGTCCATCGACACCGGGTCGGGCGCGGTGACCGTCGACGGCGAGCGGCTCACCGCACGGCCCATCCCCTGACCGTCGCCCGTCCCCTCCGTCACCGTGCTCGTCCCGCAGGCAGGAGCAGGAGCGCCCCATGAGCGTGGACCCGAACGCCGCCACCACGTCCTTCCCGGTGCCGCCGCGCCGCGGCGCCGGTCTGCGCGCCGCCGCCGTCTACCTCGTGCCCGCCCTCACCGCCGCCGCGGTGGGGGTCGGGCTCGGCGCGTACGGCAGGCTGCACGACCCCGCGGGCACCGCCTTCAACCTCGCGGGTTTTTCGAGCACGGGCGCGGTCAAGTCGTGGCTGGCCACCTCGGCCTTCGTCTTCGCCCTCGTCCAACTGGGCTCCGCCCTGGCGATGTACGGCAAGGTGCCGGGGTTGCGCGCGCCCTCCTGGACCGGGGCGCTGCACCGCTGGTCGGGGCGGATCGCGTTCCTGCTGTCGGTGCCGGTGGCGGTGCACTGCCTGTACGCGCTGGGATACCAGACCTACAGCGCCCGCGTGCTGTGGCACTCGCTGCTCGGCTGCTTCTTCTTCGGCGCCTTCAGCGCCAAGATGCTGCTGCTGCGCGCCGAACGGCTGCCGGGGTGGCTGCTGCCGGTCGTCGGCGGGCTGGTCTTCACCGTGCTGACCGTGCTGTGGCTGACCTCGGCGCTGTGGTTCTTCCGCGCCAACGGGATCACGACGTGAGGCGGCGGGCGCTCCTGCTGTCCCTGGCGGCCCTGGCGGGGTGCGCCAAGTACGGCGACGAGAACACGCCACCGGCGGCACCGCCCGGCGGCGGGGGCGAGGCGCTGGTCCGCACCTCCGCGGTGCCCGTCGGCGGCGGCACGGTCCTCACCGACCGGAAGATCGTGGTGACGCAGCCGGCAGCCGGCGAGTTCAAGGCGTTCTCCGCGGTCTGCACGCACCAGGGCTGCGTGGTGAAGGACGTCTCGGGCGGCACGATCAACTGCCCCTGCCACGGAAGCAAATTCAAGGTCGCCGACGCCTCGGTGGCCGCCGGGCCCGCGCCGCGGCCGCTGGAGCCGCGGCCGGTCACCGTGAAAGCGGGTGAGGTCCGGCTCGCCTGACGCGTACGATCGCGCCCCATGCACGACCACGACCTCGTACGCCACCACACCGTCTACGCCTGCGTCATGGGCTCCCGGGCCTTCGGCCTGGCCACCGACGGCAGCGACACCGACCGCCGCGGGGTCTTCGTCGCGCCCACCGCGCTGTTCTGGCGCTTCGCCAAGCCCCCGACGCACGTCGACGGTCCCGCGCCGGAGCAGTTCTCCTGGGAGCTGGAGCGCTTCTGCGAACTGGCCCTGCGCGCCAACCCCAACGTCCTGGAGTGCCTGCACTCCCCGCTCGTCGAGCACACCGACGCGACCGGGCGCGAACTGCTGGCACTGCGCGGCGCCTTCCTGTCCCGGCAGGTCCACGAGACCTTCACCCGCTACGCCCTGGGCCAGCGCGGGAAGTTGGAGGCGGACCTGCGCAACCACGGAGCGCCGCGCTGGAAGCACGTGATGCACCTGCTGCGTCTGCTGGTCTCCGCGCGCGACCTGCTGCGCACAGGAGAACTGCGGGTCGAGGTCGGTGACCTGCGGACACGCCTGCTGGAGGTCAAGCGCGGCGAGGTCACCTGGCCGGAGGCCGAGTCCTGGATGAACCGCCTCCACGAGGAGGCGGCCGCCGCGGCGGCACACTCCCCGCTCGCGGCCGAGCCCGACCGGGCGCGTGTCGAGGACTTCCTCGTACGCGTCCGCCGGGCGTCAGCCGCTGCCGCCGTCCCAGAGGTCGCCGAGGGCCATTAGCTCCTCGTGGTACTCGATCCGCGCCACCCATTCCTGCGGCCACGCCGCCAGGCCCAGATGGGCGCCCGCGAACGCCCCAGTGAGGCACGCGATCGAGTCCGAGTCACCGGACGTGCACGCGGCTCGGCGGACCGCCGTCAGCGGCTCCTCCGGGAAGAGCAGGAAACACAGCAGTCCGGTCGCCATGGCCTCCTCGGCGATCCAGCCCGCCCCCGTGGCCAGGCACGGGTCCGCCTCCGGGTCGGGCGCCGCGAGCGCCGCGTCCAGGCGGTCCAGGACCTCAAGGCACTCGTCCCAGCCCCGGCGGACGAAGTCGGCGGGGCTGGGGTCGTGCGCGAACCGCCACAGGTCGCCGAGCCACCACTCCTGGTACGTCCCGCGGCTCGCGCTCGCGTACCCCCGCAGCAGCGCGGGCAGTTCGCCCGGCGTCGCGCCCTGGGCGAGCACGTGCACGGCGTAGGCGGTCAGGTCGCTCGCCGCCAGCGCCGTGGGGTGCCCGTGGGTCAGCGCGGCCTGCAACTGGGCGGCGCCGGCCCGCTCGCCCTGCGTGAGTCCGGGGACGAGGCCCGCGGGCGCGACGCGCATGTTGGCCCCGCAGCCCTTGGAGCCGGTCTGGCTGGCCTCCTGCCAGCGCCGGTCCTGGTGGTCCAGCTTCTCGCAGGCGACCAGGCAGGTGCGGCCGGGGGCGCGGTTGTTGTCGGGCGAGTGGTACCAGTCGACGTACTCCTCCCGCACCGGCGGGGCGAGCCGGGACGGGCTGAGCGGGCCGCGGTCCATCGCGGTGCGCAGACCGCGCCCGAAGGCGAGCGTCATCTGCGTGTCGTCCGTGACGAAGGCCGGGCGGGGCAGCTCCATGGAGCGCCACGGCCCGCACTTGGCGAGGATCGCGGGGACGTCGTTGAACTCGGTCGGGAAGCCCATCGCGTCGCCGATGGCGAGTCCGGCCATCGCCCCCGCGGCCGGCCGCTTCACGCCGCCGCCAGCCGGGTGCGGACCACCAGGTCGTGCAGCGCGTCGTACGCGGTCGGCTCCGCGGGCAGGCGGGAGGCCTGCTCCGCGTCGTCCAGGGTGGCCTGGAGGGCCTCGACGTCGGTACGCACGCGGCGCGGGTCGAGGTCCATGGCGAGGCCGTGCTCGGCGTGCGCCTTGTCCCGGATGAGGTCGCGGACGTACTCCGGGGCGGCGAGCTGGTCCAGCAGGGTCGGCAGATGGGCCTCGACGGCGCCGGTGCGCATGAGGTGGATGCCGGTGAGCAGGACGCGGAACGTGTAGAGCAGCGGCTTGAGTTCGCCGGTCTTCTCGTACAGCTCCCACTGGGTGCGGCCGAAGCCGCGGTAGTGGTGCGCGTGCCGGGAGGTGATGACGCCGGGCGCGAGGTCGACCAGGTGCGCGTGGACCCCGCTGGTGTGCACCACCAGCGGGGACAGCAGCTGCTCCAGGACGTAGCCGTTGCGGCGCAGCATCAGGCGCGCGAACTTCAGCAGGTCGTGGGTGACCAGGTCGAGTTCGACCCCGTCCTGCTCCCACATGCGGGTCTGCGTCTCCTCCCCCTCCCGCAGCCCTATGAGATCGGCCAGCGGCAGGAGGTGGACGCCGCGCACGTCCACGTCCGAGTCGTCGGAGGGGAAGCCGTACAGATGCGCCCCGGAGACGGTGGCGAACAGCAGCGGGTGCCCCTGCCGGGCGAGCACCGGGGTGAGTTCGGGCAGCCCGGCCTCGCGCAGCCGCTCGGCGTGGATGGTCATCGCCCCATCCTTCCCGGAGGCGTGGCCCGCGGGAAAGTGTTTATGGGATGAGAAGTCGATCAGAACCGACGGCATCTCGGCAGGAGCGCCCTCGCCTCGGGATCAGAGATCGACCTCACGCATCAGCATGCCGACCTCGGTGTTGGTCAGCCGCCGCAGCCAGCCGGACTTCTGGTCGCCGAGCGCGATCGGGCCGAAGCTGGTGCGCACCAGCTTGTCCACCGGGAAGCCCGCCTCGGCCAGCATCCGGCGCACGATGTGCTTGCGGCCCTCGTGCAGGGTCACCTCGACGAGGTAGTTCTTGCCGGTCTGCTGCACGACGCGGAAGTTGTCGGCGCGGGCGTAGCCGTCCTCCAGCTCGATGCCGTTCTTCAGCTGCTTGCCGATGTCGCGCGGCAGGACCCCGCTGATCGCGGCGAGGTAGGTCTTCTGCACGCCGTACCGGGGGTGGGTGAGGCGGTGCGCCAGCTCACCGTGGTTGGTGAGCAGGATGATGCCCTCGGTCTCGGTGTCGAGACGGCCCACGTGGAACAGCCGCGTCTCGCGGTTGGTCACGTAGTCGCCGAGGCACTGGCGGCCGTCCGGGTCCTCCATCGTGGAGACGACGCCGGCGGGCTTGTTGAGCGCGAAGAACAGGTACGACTGCGTCGCCACGGTCAGCCCGTCGACGCGCACCTCGTCCTTCTCCGGGTCGACGCGCAGGCCCTGCTCGGTGACGATCGTGCCGTTGACCTCGACCCGTCGCTGCTCGATCAGCTCCTCGCACGCACGACGCGAGCCCATGCCCGCCCGGGCCAGCACCTTCTGCAGCCGCTCGCCCTCCTGCTCGGCGCCGGGGAAGGTCTTGGGCAGGTTCGGCTTGGGCTTGTCGTGCCGCGCCCGGTTCCGCTCCTCGATCTGCGCGTCGAGCTCCCGCGGGCGCGCCGGAACGGACTTGCGGGGCTTGCCGGAAGCGCCGCCGGGCCTGCCGCCCCTGCCCTTCCCGGCCTCGCCGGGGGCACCGCCGCCGACGTCGTAGCGGCGCTCCTCCGGACGGGGCCGGCCCGCGCGCTTCTGCTGGTCGTCGCGCCCACCCCCGGACCTCGACCCGGGCGTGCCACCACCGGCGCCCCGGTTGTTCCGGTTGCCACCGCTGTTCCTGCCGCTGCCGCTACTGCTTCGCATCAAGTTTCCGTCGTCGAGTCCGGGTCGAATGAGGGGACGCCCTCCAGGGAGTCCGCCTCGACGGCGTCCGCCTCCGGGAGGAAGGGCGCGAGCTCGGGCAACTCGTCCAGGCCGCGCAGGCCCATTCGCTCCAGGAAGTAGTTCGTCGTCCTGTACAGGATCGCACCTGTCTCGGGTTCCGTCCCACACTCTTCGACCAGACCCCGCTGCAGCAGGGTGCGCATCACGCCGTCGCAGTTGACGCCGCGCACCGCCGAGACCCGCGAACGGGACACCGGCTGGCGGTAGGCGACGACCGCCAGGGTCTCCAGCGCGGCCTGCGTCAGCCGGGCCTGCTGGCCGTCGAGGACGAATTTCTCCACGGCCGGCGCGAAGGCGGGACGGGTGTAGAAACGCCAGCCGCCGGCGACGAGCCGCAGGTCGAAGCCGCGGTTCTGCTCCGTGTACTCCTCGGCCAGCGCGCGCAGCGCCGCGGCGACCTCGCGGCGCGGGCGGTCCAGCACCTTGGCGAGGGTCTCCTCGGTGGCCGGCTCGTCCACGACCATCAGGACCGCCTCCAGCGCGGGGCGCAGCTCCAGCTCGGCCGGCGATAGCTGCCCGGCGGGCGCCTCCCCGGTCCGCTCCCCGGGGACGGCCGCCTCCGCGGATTCGTCAGTCATCCTTCCCGTCCTTCCTCGCCGCGGGGTCCTGGTCGAATTCATCGGTGACGAGCGGCTGCTCCGGTTCGCCCTCGCCGCCCGTCCAGCGGACGAGGAGGTCCCCCAGGGCCTCCTCCTGGTCCAGTGCGACCGCTTTCTCGCGGTACAGCTCCAGCAGCGCCAGGAAGCGGGCGACCACCGTCAGCGTGTCCGGGGCGTCGAGGGTCAGCTCGCGGAAGCTGGCCTCCCCGCGCTCGCGCAGCACGGCGATCATGTGCTCGGCCTGCTCCCGGACACTCACCAGCGGCGCGTGGATGTGGTCCACGTACACCTGCGGCTTCGGCTTGGGCTGCATCGCCTTGACGGCGAGCTGCGCGAAGCGCTCCAGGCCGATGCTCAGCACCACCTCGGGCAGCAGTTCCGCGTGGTGCGGCTCCAGCCCCACGGTCCGGGGATGGTGGAGCGACTCCGCCTCCAGGCGGTCCGCGAAGATCGCCGCGATCCGCTTGTACGCGCGGTACTGCAGCAGCCGCGCGAACAGCAGGTCCCGCGCCTCCAGCAGCGCCAGGTCCTCCTCGTCCTCCACCTCCGCGGCGGGCAGCAGGCGCGCCGCCTTCAGGTCCAGCAGCGTCGCGGCCACGACCAGGAACTCGGTCATCTGGTCCAGGTCCCAGTCCGTTCCCATGGCGCGGATGTGCACCATGAACTCGTCGGTGACCTTCGACAACGCGACCTCGGTCACGTCCAGCTTGTGCTTCGAGATCAGTTGCAGCAGCAGGTCGAAGGGCCCCTCGAAGTTCGCCAGCCGCACGGTGAACTTCCCGTCCGCCTCCCCTGCAGGCGCCTCGGGGCTGCTCTCCGCCCCGTCCTCGGGGGCCGCGGGCTCCGGCGAGCCGCTCAGCGCCCCCTGAGGGGCCTCGGGGGTATCGACGGGCTCGGGCTGCGCCGGCGCGGCGGATGGGGCCTCAGTGGCGCCGTCAGGGGCCTCGGCGGGTGCCGGGAGGACCGCGGCGGGCTCCGCGCGGTCCACGGGCTCCACCGGCGGCTCGGCCGCCGGCACGACAGGGGCGGCGCCCGCGACGCCGGTCGGGACGGCCGTGGCGGCGGCCGCCGGGGTCACGGGAGCCGGCGGCTCCGCATCCGGAGGCGGCGGCGCGGCACCGGGACCGCGGCCCAGGAGGCGGCGGGAGCGGGAGGAGCTGGCGGAGTCGTCGGAGGGCATTCAGGTCCAGGTCGTGCTGCGGGGCCGTGCGGAGGACGGCACCGTATCGCGCCGGAGGTCTCAGCGGCCTCGGAGGCGGCGGACGAGGATGCTCGCGTCGCCGCGGGACTCCAGGTCGGCGAGGACGACCGCGACGGCCTCGCGGACGATGCGGCCCCGGTCCACGGCGAGGCCGTGCTCGCCCCGCAGGACCAGGCGGGCGTGTTCGAGGTCCATCAGCTCCTCGGCGGAGACGTAGACCGTGATCTTCTCGTCGTGGCGCTCGCGGCCGCTGGGCCGCCGCGGCGCGCGCCCGGACTTGCGGCGCGGCTGCTGCTGGGCCGGCTGCGCGGGCTGCGGGACGGTCGGGCCGGAGGGGGAGGAGGCAGCCGCCCCGGGGGACCCCGCGGGCGGCTGGAGGGTGCGGCGGCCCGGCTGGTCGGCCGGGGATGCCTGTTCCGGGACGGGACGCGCGGCCGGCGCGGTCCCGCTCTCCCGGCCGGTGTGCTCGGCGTCCTCGGCGGGGGCCGCGGATTCCTGTACCGGCGCCTCCTCGGCGCCCTCCGGTTCCTCGGCCGCGGACGGGCCCGCGGGGGCCGGGACCGGCCTCAGGGGGCGGTCCGCGCTGTCGCCGGGAGTCTCACCGTTGGCGTGCTGCCGCGGCGACGAGGGCTGGAGCCCCCGCCCCCCGGTGGTCCGGAACAGTTCGTCGGCCCCCGGGAGACTCACTCGGCGTGACACCGGGCGAGCACCTCCCTGGCGAGCTGGCGATAGGCGGCCGCGCCCACCGAGTTGGATGCGTACGTGGTGATCGGCTCACCGGCGACCGTGGTCTCCGGGAAGCGCACGGTCCGCCCGATGACGGTGTGGTACACGTGGTCGTCGAACGCCTCGACGACGCGTGCCAGGACCTCACGGCTGTGCACGGTCCGCGAGTCGTACATCGTGGCGAGGATGCCGTCCAGCTCCAGCTCGGGGTTGAGCCGCTCCCTGACCTTCTCGATGGTCTCGGTGAGCAGCGCGACACCGCGCAGAGCGAAGAACTCGCACTCCAGCGGCACGATCACCTGGTGCGCGGCGGTCAGCGCGTTGACGGTCAGCAGACCCAGCGACGGCTGGCAGTCGATGATGACGTAGTCGTAGTCCGGCAGCAGCGGCTTGAGGGCGCGCTGCAGCGAGGACTCGCGGGCCACCTCGCTGACCAACTGCACCTCGGCGGCGGACAGGTCGATGTTGCTGGGCAGCAGGTCCATGCCGGGCACCGCGGTCTTCAGCAGCACCTCGTCGGCCGAGAGCCCGCGCTCCATCAGCAGGTTGTAGACCGTGACGTCCAGTTCCATCGGGTTGACGCCGAGTCCGACGGAGAGCGCGCCCTGCGGGTCGAAGTCGACCAGCAGCACACGGCGGCCGTATTCGGCCAGTGCGGCACCGAGGTTGATGGTCGACGTGGTCTTGCCGACGCCGCCCTTCTGGTTGCACATGGCGATGATCTTCGCCGGGCCGTGGTCGGTCAGCGGGCCGGGGATCGGGAAGTACGGCAGCGGACGGCCGGTGGGGCCGACGCGCTCGCGCCGCTGGCGGGCCGCGTCGGGCGCGAGGGTGGCCGCGTACTCCGGGTCGGGCTCGTACTCGGCGTCGGGGTCGTAGAACTGACCGTCCTGCAGCTCTTCTTCGTAGTGCGCCATGGGATTCGGGGTGTGTGCCTCGTTGCCTTGGTTGCCTTGTCCGGGCCTGCGCGCCTCGAAGGTGCGGACGGCCACGGAGCCCACCGCCTCGAGCCTCGAGGAGCCCTCGGCCTGAACGGTCATTCCTGGCTGACCACCCCCGGGAGCAAATGTCGACTCATTCACAAGTCGTCTTACCTCCTTGGTGACCAGGAAACTTCTCAATAGGTCAGCGTTGCAGCATGCCGACGGTTGGCGACTCTATGGCGTGTCGGTGGTTCACAGCAACACAATCCACCGGACACGGCACGATGTGTCGGCAACCGAACGCGCCGCTGTCAAGGGTGTAACGGGCTCGTCGCGGATGTTTCGCCGAGGGACGAATCGGCAAAACAGTACGGTTCCACGCGAACGGCCGGGCCCTGAACTCCCAAGGCCCGGCCGTGAGTACCGGAGGGGCGGCGCGTTGACGCCGGCCCAAAAAGTCGATCAGTCGACTGAGCCGACGATCACGCGAGCAGCGACGTCAGGTCCACCGACTCCATGCCGTGCGCCTCGGCGACCGGGCCGTAAACGACCTGCCCCTCATGGGTGTTGAGGCCCTTGGCGAGCGCGGCGTCCCGGCGCAGCGCCTCACGCCAGCCGCGGTTGGCCAGCTCCACGATGTACGGGAGCGTCGCGTTGGTGAGCGCGTACGTCGAGGTGTTGGGGACCGCGCCGGGCATGTTGGCGACGCAGTAGAAGACCGAGTTGTGCACCGTGAAGGTCGGCTCCGCGTGCGTGGTGGGACGCGAGTCCTCGAAGCAGCCGCCCTGGTCGATGGCGATGTCGACGAGCACGGAGCCCGGCTTCATCCGGGAGACCAGCTCGTTGGTGACCAGCTTGGGGGCCTTGGCACCCGGGATGAGGACGGCGCCGACGACGAGGTCCGCGTCCAGGACCGCCTTCTCCAGCTCGAAGGTGTTGGAGACGATGGTCTGCACCTTGGTGCCGAACACCTTGTCCGCCTCGCGCAGCTTGTTGATGTCGCGGTCGAGCAGCGTGACGTGGAAGCCCATGCCGATGGCGATCTGCGCGGCGTTCCAGCCGGAGACTCCGCCGCCGATGACGACGGCCTTCGCCGGGGCCACGCCCGGGACGCCGCCGGGCAGCACGCCGCGGCCGCCGGCCGAGCGCATCAGGTGGTACGCGCCGACCTGCGGGGCGAGCCGGCCGGCCACCTCGGACATCGGGGCGAGCAGCGGCAGCTGGCGGTTGGCCAGTTCGACGGTCTCGTACGCGATCGCGGTGGTGCCGGACTCCAGGAGGGCGTCGGTGCACTCGCGGGAGGCGGCCAGGTGCAGGTAGGTGAAGAGCGTCTGGTCCTTGCGGAGCCGGTGGTACTCCTCCGCGATCGGCTCCTTGACCTTCAGCAGCAGGTCGGCGGTCGCCCACACCTCGTCGGCGGTGGGGAGGATCGTGGCACCGGCGGCCACGTACTCCTCGTTCGGGATGGACGAGCCGAGGCCGGCGTCCAGCTCGACGAAGACCTGGTGGCCGCCTCGGACGAGCTCGTGCACGCCGGCGGGGGTGATGGCCACGCGGAATTCGTTGTTCTTGACCTCGCGGGGGATGCCGACCTTCACGTCGATCACGGTCCTTGGGTGGGGAGCGTCGGGTTTGCCAGTGCACAGGTCTCCGACAACTCGGCATGCCGGTCGATACCGTCTGAAACAAACCGATACCGTCCGATGTCAGGGTACGTCGGACCTGGCCGCGATGTTCGCGGCGTGACCAAGTGTAGTGAAGGAAGACTCGCTGTCCAGCCTTACAAAGTGACTACTTTCTTCGAAGGCATTGGCAGTTTCGTAGGTAGCGGCCGGTCAGGCCTTGCCCCCCTTGGCGTCAGACCTCCTCGGCGTCCGGTGTCCGGGGGATCTCGGAGGCCGGGAGCAGCCGCCGGGCGGCCGCCCGCTGCAGCCGCGCGCCCGCCGGATCGCCCAGCCGGTCGAGGGTGTCGGCCATCCGCAGCAGCACCGCGCCCTCCAGCCGCTGCTCCCCCGCCTGCCGCGCCCAGTACAGGGCGTCCCGGCAGGTCCGCAGCGCGTCCTCCGGATGGCCCGCGTACTCCTGGACCCGGGCCACCTCGGTCAGCGCGCGGGCCTGGGCCGGCAGGTCCTTCAGCCGCCGGTACGCGGTCACCGCGGCCCGCCACTCGCGCAGCGCGGGCCCGTACCGGCCGGCGTACGTCTGCAGCGCGCCGAGCCGGCCGTGCAGCCGGGCAGCGTGGGCGAGCTCACCACGTGCCTGGCGCAGGGCGAGCGCCCTGCCGTACCAGTCGGACGCGCGCTGCGGGTCGTCCAGCTCCAGGTAGGTGCCGGCGATCGCCTCCAGGGCACGGCCCTCGGCGTCCCCGTCGAAGCCCTCGCGGGCGGCGACGAGCGCGGCGCGGTAGCGGTCGAGGGCGTCGAGCGGGCGGGCGCCCTCCACGTCGAGGTCGCCGATGTTGAGCAGCGCCGCGGCCTTCTCGCGGTGCAGTCCGCGCCGCTGGGCGACGTCCAGGACGAGGTGGTGCAACTGGTAGCGCTCCGCGGCGTTCTCCCCGCCGCCCGGGTCCGCGGCCAGCGCGCGCACGAGCGCGGCCATCAGCCGACGGGCCAGGGTGTCGAGTTCGCCGTCGGCGACGGCCAGCCGTGCGGCGGCCAGCAGGACCGGCAGCCGGTCGCGCAGCCACGCGGCCGCGGCCGGGCGGTCCGCGAAGCGCAGCGACTTCGGCAGACCGTCCGGTTCGGTGTCGGCGCCCTCCAGGCCCAGCCGGCAGGCGTGCAGCAGCCGTACGGTGCGCTCCAGCATCCGGGCGCGGGCGAGCTGTGTCTCGGCCGGCTTGTCGGTGCCGCGCAGCAGCTCGTGCAGGGACGGGGTCAGCCAGCCCGGCACCCGGTACTGCCGGGGCAGCGGGTCCACGGCCGGCTCCGCGTGCAGCAGCCCGCAGCCGGCCAGGTTCTCCAGGGTCCCCTCGGCGTCGCCCACGGAGCAGCCCGCGAGCGCCGAGGCGGTCTGGGCGTCCACCAGGCCCGTGGGGGCCAGCGCCAGCAGCCGCAGCATCCGGGCGACGGCGGGGGCGAGCGCCCCGTACACGAAACGGAAGGCGCGCAGCAGCTCCGGCGGGGCGGTGGCGCGCGGTGCGGCGGCGGCCGAGGCCGCGGGGGTCGTCGCGGGGGCCGGTGTGCTGCGCGGCACCACCCGGGACCGCTTGTCGACCGGCAGGGCGTCCGCGGTCCCGCGGCGACCGACGTCCTCGCGCAGTACCCCGTCGCCGGTGGTCGGTACGGCCGGCGCCGCGTCGCGGGCCGCGGCCGGAGCGGGCGCCTGGGCCGGCGCATCCGCCCGGATGTCGTGCAGGCGGCGGGTCGCGTCGGCGACGGAGGTACGCGGCTGGGTGGCGAGCCAGGCACCGATCAGACGGAGCGCCGCGGGATGTCCGCCGCACTCGTGGGCCAGCGCCTCGGCGGCCTTGGGGTCGTTGGTGACCCGGACCCGTCCGACGGCCTGGGCGAGCAGGTCCACGCAAGCGGCCGGGTCGAGCCCGCCCAGGGTGCACGGCCGTACGTCGGGCACACCGGGCAGCGGCCCCTCCGAGGTGGCCACGAACAGGTTGCCGGAGCCCTTGGGGAGCAGGTCGAGCAGCTGCCGGGGGTCGACCACGTCGTCCAGCACCAGCACCGCCCGGCGTCCGCCCAGCGCGGTGCGCAGCGCCGCGGACAGTTCCCCGCCCTCCGCTCCCGGCTCCGCGCCGACCCCCAGCGCCCGCAGCAGGGCCCGCGCGGACTGGCCGGGGGGTACGGGTTCGCCCTCGTTGTCGCTGAGCCGGACGAAGAACTGCCCGTCGGGGTAGCGGTCGGCGACGTCGTGGGCGAGACGCAGCGCAAGGGAGGTGCGGCCGGAGCCGGGCCGGCCGGCCACCAGCAGCACCCGGCTCCCGTCGGGGCTGCGTCCGCGCAGCGTCGCGAGGCCCGGCCGGTCGATGTCGGCCCGCAGCTCCTCGAGCTCACGGCGGCGGCCGACGAAATGGGGCACATCGGGCGGGAGCGTGCCGGGGGCGGGGGTCTGTACCGACGGCTCCCGGAGGCCGTCGTCAGAAGCCGCCACCGATGCGTCGGCGTCCAGCACGTGATCCGCCACGGGCCCACTCCCGTTCTGAATGAGAACGGGATGAGCCTAGTTCACCGGGCGGGTCCGCCCCCTGGGCGCGACGCGGCCGAAGGCACCAATGATCACCCTCCCGGACGATCCGATGGTCCTACCGGACCGCGCGGCTGTACGGCGCCGGGCGGGGGCGGATCACCTCGGACGGAGTCAGACCGCGTACGGTCGCGCGGGCCACTCCGCGTCCGCGGGCCGCAGCGCGTCCAGACCGTCACCGGCGCGTGCCGCCTGCACCGCCAGCGCGCCCGTCACCAGGCTGTTGTTGTGCAGACGGCCGGAGAGGGCGCCTCGCACGAGGTCGGCCAGCGCGACCCGGGCCAGCTCCATGTCGGCCTCTTCCTCCGACACCTCGTAGCGCTCGCCCTCCACCTCGGACAGACCGCGGGCGAGGAAGACCCGGATCGCCTCGTCGGAGCCGCCGGCCGAGGGATAGACATCGACCAGCACCCGCCAGTCCTCGGCCTTGGCGTGCGCCTCCTCGTACAGCTCGCGCTGTGCGGCGTGCAGCGGGTTCTCGCCGGGGATGTCCAGCAGTCCGGCGGGGATCTCCCACAGTTTCATCCGCACGGGGTGCCGGTACTGCTTCAGGACCAGCACCCGGTCCTCGTCGTCCAGGGCCAGCACGGCCACCGAGCCCGGGTGGACCTGGTAGTCGCGCTTGGCGACGCCGCCGTCGGGCATGACGACCTCGTCGGTGCGGACACCGGTCTTGTTCCCGGTGAAGGGGGTGGTGGTGGCCGTGGTCCGCCACTCCTCAGGGGTGTCCTGCAGCATGCTGTGCCCTTCGTACGTGGTGCCGGGGCGGGCCGGGCTGCCGGCCCACCACGGCCACCGTATCGATCAGCCCTGGCGGCGCTTGACGGCGGCCGCGATCAGACCCGCGAACAGGGGGTGCGGACGGGTCGGCCGGGACTTCAGTTCGGGGTGCGCCTGGGTGGCGACGAGGTAGGGGTGCACCTCGCGCGGGTACTCCACGTACTCGACCAGCTTGTTGTCCGGCGAGGTGCCGGAGAACTGCAGACCGGCCTTCTTCTCGAGCTCGCCCCGGTAGGCGTTGTTGACCTCGTAGCGGTGGCGGTGGCGCTCCTCGACGTAGGGCTCGCCGCCGTACACCTCGCGGACGATGGAGCCCTCGGCGAGCTTGGCCGGGTACAGGCCGAGCCGCATGGTGCCGCCGAGGTCGCCCTGGCCGGCGACGATGTCGAGCTGCTCGGCCATGGTGGAGATCACCGGGTGGGCGGTGGCCGGGTCGAACTCGGTGGAGTTGGCGTCCTTGATGCCGGCGAGGCTGCGGGCCGCCTCGATGACCACGCACTGCAGGCCCAGGCACAGGCCCAGCAGCGGGATGCCGTTCTCCCGGGCGTAGGTGATCGCCGAGACCTTGCCCTCCACGCCGCGGTCGCCGAAGCCGCCGGGCACGCAGATCGCGTCGACGTCGCCGAGCTGGCGCGCGGCGCCGGCCGCGGTCTTGCAGTCGTCGGAGGTGACCCACTTGATGTTGACCTTGGCGTTGTTGGCGAAGCCGCCGGCGCGCAGCGCCTCGGTCACCGACAGGTACGCGTCGGGCAGGTCGATGTACTTGCCGACCAGCGCGACCTTCAGGTCGTGCTCGGGCTCGTGGACCCGCTTGAGCAGGTCGTCCCACTGCGTCCAGTCCACATCGCGGAACGGCAGGTTCAGCCTGCGGACGACGTAGGCGTCCAGGCCCTCGGTGTGCAGCACCTTGGGGATGTCGTAGATCGACGGGGCGTCGATGGCGGCGACCACCGCCTCCTCGTCCACGTCGCACATCAGCGAGATCTTGCGCTTGATGGAGGTCGGCACGTCGCGGTCGGCGCGCAGCACGATCGCGTCGGGCTGGATGCCGATGCTGCGCAGCGCGGCCACCGAGTGCTGCGTCGGCTTGGTCTTCAGCTCGCCGGAGGGGCCGATGTACGGCAGCAGCGAGATGTGCATCACGAAGACGTTGTCCCGGCCCACCTCGTGCCGGACCTGGCGGACGGACTCCAGGAAGGGCAGCGACTCGATGTCGCCGACGGTGCCGCCGACCTCGGTGATGACCACGTCCACGTCCTCGGTCGCCATGCGCCGGATACGGGACTTGATCTCGTTGGTGATGTGCGGGATGACCTGCACGGTGTCGCCGAGGTACTCGCCGCGGCGCTCCTTGGCGATCACCGAGGAGTAGACCTGGCCGGTGGTGACGTTGGCCGAGCCCGCGAGGTTCACGTCCAGGAAGCGCTCGTAGTGACCGATGTCCAGGTCGGTCTCGGCGCCGTCGTCCGTGACGAACACCTCACCGTGCTGGAAGGGGTTCATCGTGCCCGGGTCCACGTTGAGGTACGGGTCGAGCTTCTGCATGGTGACCCGCAGGCCCCGGGCCTTGAGCAACGCTCCCAGGCTGGAGGCCGTCAGGCCCTTGCCGAGCGAGGAGGCGACACCCCCGGTGACGAAGAGGTGCTTGGTCGTCGTGGATTTGGGCGGCAGTGCCAAGAGGGGGCTCCCGTGGTCGCGAGGTGGTGGTCGGGACGGCACCATGGCGGTGAAGAGGGGTGGTGTCGTCGCGGCGGTTCAGTGGTTCAGGCCACCGGCCCACGGGCTACCAGGGTATCAGTGACGCGCACCAGCCGCGGGGGGCGGCTCTCTGATGAAAAGGGAGGTCGCCGGGACATTGGTACGACAAAATGCACCCGACCGGCCCAGCAGGCTCGGTCGGGGCTTCCGCACCGCCCGGGTTGTCGTCGTATCCTGCTCGGACACATCGATTCGATGCGAGTGAACCGGCACGGCACCACCCCGCCTGCTCCCGGGAAAGAGCTCGTCGAAAGATCCACAGACCGCAATCACCGCCCCGGTCCCTAGGGGCGCCGCCGTCGTTCGACTGGAGACCTACGTGGCCGGGCGTATCGAGGATTACGCACTCATCGGCGATATGCAGACCGCCGCCCTGGTGTGCCGGGACGGCACGGTCGACTGGCTGTGTCTGCCCCGCTTCGACTCCCCTGCGGTCTTCGCGGGCCTGCTCGGCACCGAGGAGCACGGCTACTGGCGCCTCGGCCCCGCCTTCCCGCACGGTACGCAGCCGCCGGCCGCCACCCGGCGCCACTACCGGGGCGACTCCCTGGTGCTGGAATCGGAGTGGGACACCCCGCGCGGAACGGTCCGTGTGATCGATTTCATGCCGCCGCGTGACGGCGCCCCCCAGTTGATCCGGATCGTCGAGGGCGTGAGCGGCCGCGTGCCGATGCGCTCGGCGCTGCGCATGCGCTTCAGCTACGGCTGGGTCACGCCGTGGGTGCACAAGGTCGGGGACCGCACCGTCGGCGTCGCCGGCCCGGACTCGGTCTGGATCGACACCGATGTCGAGACCTACGGCGAGCACCTCACCACGTACGCCGACTTCACCGTGGCCCCCGGCGACCGCGTCGCCTTCACGATCAGCTGGCAGCCCTCGCACAAGGAGCCGCCCCCGCTCGCCGACCCCGAGTCCTCGCTGGAGGCCACCGAGGACTTCTGGCGCGAGTGGGTCGCCCAGTGCACCTACCACGGCCCCTACCGGGACGCCGTGGTCCGCTCCCTGATCACGCTCAAGGCGCTCACGTACGGGCCCACCGGCGGCATCGTGGCCGCGCCGACCACCTCACTGCCCGAGGACATCGGCGGCGTCCGCAACTGGGACTACCGCTTCACCTGGCTGCGCGACGCGGCGATCACCCTGTCGTCCCTGCTGCGCACCGGCTACCGGGACGAGGCCCGCGCCTGGCGCGAGTGGCTGCTGCGCGCGGTCGCGGGCGACCCGGAGAACCTGCAGATCATGTACGGCATCGCCGGCGAGCGCGAGCTCGGCGAGACCGAGCTGGACTGGCTGCCCGGATACGAGGGCTCCACCCCGGTCCGGGTCGGCAACGGCGCCGCCCACCAGCTGCAGCTCGACGTCTACGGCGAGGTCACCGAGGCGCTCCACCTGGCCCACATGACCGGCCTGGCCCGCAACGACTACGCCTCGCTGCTCCAGCTCCGGCTCATCCACTACCTCGAGGACCACTGGGACGAGCCCGACGAGGGCATCTGGGAGGTCCGCGGCCCGCGCCGGCACTTCGTCCACTCCAAGGTCATGGCCTGGGTCGCCGTCGACCGCACCGTCAAGCTCATCGAGTCCGGCGAGGTCGACGGCCCGCTGGAGCGCTGGCGCGACCTGCGCGACGAGATCCACCGCGACGTGTGCGAGAAGGGTTACGACAAGGAGCGCAACACCTTCACGCAGTCCTACGGCTCGCGCGAGCTCGACGCGTCGCTGCTGCTCATCCCGCAGGTCGGCTTCCTGCCGCCGGACGACAAGCGCGTCATCGGCACCATCGAGGCGATCCAGCGGGAGCTGTCCACCGAGGACGGCTTCGTGCTGCGCTACCCGACCGACGCCCCGCCCGGCGGCGAGAACCTCGACGGCCTCCCCGGCGACGAGGGCGCCTTCCTCGCCTGCTCGTTCTGGCTCGCCGACGACCTCGCCATGATCGGCCGGGTCGACGAGGCGCGCCGGCTGTTCGAGCGGCTGCTGGCCCTGCGCAACGACCTCGGCCTGCTGGCGGAGGAGTGGGACCCGCGCCTGCAGCGTCAGGTCGGCAACTTCCCGCAGGCGTTCAGCCACGTCCCGCTGATCGACACCGCGCTTCGCCTGACCGCGAGCGGCGCGTACGGCGGCTGAACGGCCGCCAGGACCCTCGGGCGGCGATCAGCGCGAGGACAACTCGTCGTAGATGCTGAGCACTTGGGCGACCGTGTCATCCTCGGTCGGCCAAGTGCCCGCCTGCGCGGGGCCGGCGGCGGCCAGCGCGGACCGCCGCTCCGCATCGCCGAGCAGGCGCACCACGGTGTCGGCGAGCCGCTTCGGGTCGCCGTACGGGACCAACTCGGCGGCGTCGCCCACGAGTTCGGGGGTGCCGCCGACGTTCGTCGCGATCAGCGGGACCCCCGCGTGCAGGGCCTCCTGGGCGATGACCGAGCGGGCCTCCCAGCGGGAGGGGAGTACCACCGCGTCGGCGGCGGCCAGCAGTTCGGGCACGTCGTCCCGCAGGCCCAGCAGCAGCACCGGCAGCCGCTCGGTGTCGATCCGTTCCTGCAGCTCCGGGCGCAGCGATCCCTCACCCGCGACCACCAGCAGCGGCTGCGGGTCCAGCCGCGTCCAGCCGTGGACCGCGTCGAGCAACTGGTCGTACCCCTTGTGCGGCTCCAGGCGGCCGACCGCGAGCAGCAACGGCCGTTCCCCGGCGCCGAATTCGTCCCGCGCCTTCTGGCGGCGCCGCTCCGACTCGGCGACCGCCTCGGGCGTCACGGCGGTCCTGGGCGGCAGCGGCACACCGATCGGCGCCAGCCGGGCGTCGCGGGCGCCGACGGCGCGGGCCCGGTCCACCAGGTCCGAGGACGCGCCCAGCACCACGGACGCGGCCCGCGCCACGCGCCGTTCCAGCAACCGCAGCAGCGGTTTGCGGGCGCCCTCCGCGAAGACCGCGCCGTGCCAGGTGACCACCAGCGGGGTACGCCGCCCGCCCAGCGCCACGGTGGCCAGCAGCCCGGCCCGCAGGCCGTGCGCGTGCACGACGTCCGCCCCGGCGCAGGCCGCCCGCAGAGCCGTCACCACCGCGGCGTCCGCGCGCGGCACGGACCGGCGGGTGATCTCCACCGGCGCGAACCGCGCCCCTGCCGCGGCGAATCCGTACCGCTCCTCCGCCACCCCCGGCCCGCAGACCGTCACCTGCACCCCGCGCGCCACCAACCCGCCCGCGACCGAGGCCACATGGGCCCTCCCCGTCTCACCCAGCACATGGACGGCGTGCAGCTGCCCGTGCAGGGGGCTCGGAGTACTGCTCACGCGCGGTCGGACTCCTGACTCGGCATCGGGCGAAGGGGATTGCAGTGTGCTGCCCTCCAGGATGCCAGGCCAATACGCCATCCAGGGAGCGCTGCGCGGCGCGCGCCCGGTCGCACGTACGCGGGACCACCCTTACGAGTGCCTCAGTATGCTCCAAGCCGCTCCCGCCCGGCCCGCCCCCCAGCGCGTGCGCAGCGCCGCGGACCCGCCCCACACGGCAGGCCCGGCCTGCCTTGCCGTCAGAACCATGTCGGCCCGACGCGGTCCGCACGATCGGCCCCAGGGCCCGACACCGGGGCATCGCCGTCCAGTCCGCCCGTTTTCCACGTCAGCGGCCGCGAGGCGACGTAACGACCGACGCCCGATCCGGAACGAGCGCGCATCCGCAACCCCGCAGACTCCGGGCGCCCCAGCCCCGCAGCCGTCGGGCGCCGCGCCTGCCGGCTCACACACATCAACCCCAGGGCCCGACACCGGGGCATCGCCGTCCAGTCCGCTCGCCTTCGTCGTCGGCGGGCCTCAAGGCGACGCACCGCCCGGCGCCGGTCCGAAAACGAAGACGCACATTCGCAACCCCGCAGACTCCGGCGCCCCAGCCCGCCGCCGTGGGCCACCGGCCACGCAAAGCGCTCACCCGCAGCCGCCGGGCGCCGCGCCTGCCGACTCACACACATCAACCCCAGGGCCCGCCAACGGACACTGCCGTCCAGTCCGCCAGCCCTCCGCGTCGCCGGCCGCAAGGCGACGCACCGCCCGGCGCCCGGTCCGAAACGAAGGCGCACATTCGCAACCCCGCAGACTCCGGCGCCCCAGCCCTGACCCCACCGCGACCGGGCACCGGGCCACCGCGGCCGACTCGGCCCGGCATCGGGCCCGGAGGTCACGCCCCGCGAAACACCCCGCGCAGGCGGAACAGGCACCCGGCCACCGGCTCCCGGCAGGCAGCGCGCCCCCGCCCCGGTCGCGCCGCGAACGCGGCGGACTCAGCGGGCCTCGCGGGCCGCCGCGAGCAGTTCCTCGGCGTGGGCGCGTCCCAGCTCGGAGTCCTCCAGGCCGGCGAGCATGCGCGACAGTTCGCGCACCCGCTCCTCGCCCTCCAGCACGCGGACACCGCTGCGGGTCACGGAGCCGTCGTTGGTCTTCTCGACCAGCAGTTGGCGGTCGGCGAACGCCGCCACCTGCGGCAGGTGAGTGACCACCACGACCTGTGCGGTCCGCGCCAGCTTGGCCAGGCGCCGGCCGACCTCGACGGCCGCCTTGCCGCCGACACCGGCGTCGACCTCGTCGAAGAGGTACGTGGGCACGGGGTCGGACCCCGCGAAGACCACCTCGACCGCGAGCATCACGCGGGAGAGCTCACCGCCGGAGGCGCCCTTGGAGATCGGCCGGGGCGGTGCGCCGGGGTGCGGGGCGAGCTGGAGTTCCACCTCGTCCGCGCCGGTCGCGCCGAAGGCGACCGGGCGGCCGCCCACCACGACGCCCTCGGGGTCCTCGGTCTGCCGCAGGGCGACCGAGACCCGGGCGTGCGGCATGGCGAGCTGTGCGAGCTCCGCGGTCACGGCCCCGGCGAAACGGTCCGCCGCCTCCGCGCGGGCGTCGCTGAGCGCCTGCGCGAGGTCGCCGAGCTCGGCCCGCAGGGCGTCGCGCTCGACGGTCAGCTCCGTGATCCGGTCGTCGTCGCCCTCCAGCTCGCCCAGGCGCGCGCCGCCGGTGGCCGCCCAGGCCAGAACGGCGTCGATGTTCGCGCCGTACTTGCGTGTCAGGTGGGCGAGGACGGCACGCCGGTCCTCGACCGCGGCCAGTCGCCGCGGATCGGCGTCCAGGTTGTCGGCATACCCGGCCAGATCGCCGGCGACGTCGCCGAGGAGGATGCCGATCTCGCCGATCCGGTCGGCCAGCGCGGCGAGCTCCGGGTCGTGCGAGCGCACGGCGTCCAGGGCGCGCTGGGCGCCCGCGACGAGCATTCCCGCGTCGACGCCCTCGGGGTCCTCGGGGTTGCCCGCCAGGGCGGCGTGGGCCTGGGTGGCGGCCGAGGCGAGCGCCTCGGCGTGCCCCAGCCGCTCCGCCTCGGCGGCCAGCTCGTTGTCCTCACCCGGCAGCGGCTCCGCGTCGGCGACCTCGTCCAGGCCGAAACGCAGCAGGTCGGCCTCCTGGGCCCGTTCCCGGGCCCGGGTGGTCAGCTCGTCCAGTTCGCCCGCGACCTCGCGCAGCCGCCGGTAGGCCGCGCCGTACTTGGCCAGCGGCACGGCGACGGCGTCGCCCGCGTACCGGTCCAGGGCCTCGCGCTGGCGCGCGGGCCGCAGCAGCCCCTGCTGGTCGGTCTGGCCGTGCACGGCCACCAGCTCGTCCGCCAGCTCGCCCAGCAGCCCCACGGGCACCGAGCGACCGCCCACGTACGCCCTGGAGCGGCCCTCCGCCGAGACGGTACGGCTGATGAGCAGCGCGCCGTCGTCCAGCTCGGCACCGGCCTCCTCGGCCCGTACGGCGGCGGGCGCGTCGGCGCTCAGCGTGATCCGCCCCTCGACGGACGCCGATTTCGTGCCGATCCGGACCAAACCCGGGTCGGCGCGGCCGCCCAGGAGCAGCCCGAGGCTCGTGACGACCATGGTCTTGCCCGCGCCGGTCTCGCCGGTCACCGCCGTGAAGCCGGGTGACAGCTCCACCACGGCGTCCTCGATGACTCCCAGCGACCTGATCCGCATTTCCTCCAACACGGATACGACCATACGAGGTTTGCGGCCCGCCGCGCGACGGGCCTCACTCCTCAGTGCGCCGCGCCCCGCCAGCCCGCCACCGGAAGGGCGAACTTCGCGACCAGCCGGTCGGTGAACGAGGCGTGGTGCAGCCGCGCCAGCCGCACCGGCACGGCACCCCGCCGCACCTCGACGCGCGCCCCCGCGGGCAGGTCGACCGACCGCCGTCCGTCGCACCACAGGACCCCGTGCGGCGTCTTGGGCTGCACCTCGACCGCGAGCACCGACCTCGGCGAGGTGACCAGCGGCTTGGCGAACAGCGCGTGCGCGCTGATCGGCACCATGAGCAGCGCCTCGACCTCCGGCCAGACCACCGGACCGCCCGCGGAGAACGCGTACGCCGTCGATCCGGTCGGGGTCGCCATGACCACCCCGTCGCCGCCGAAGCGGGACACCGGACGGCCGTCCACCTCCGTGACGACCTCCAGCAGCCGCTCGCGCGCCTGCTTCTCCACCGATGCCTCGTTGAGCGCCCAGTCGGTGTGCACGACCCGGCCGTCGTTGCGGACCAGGACGTCGATCGTCATGCGCTCCTCGACCTCGTAGTCGCGCGTGACGACCCGGTCGACGACCTTGTCCAGGTCGTCCCGCTCCGCCTCCGCGAGGAAGCCGACGCGGCCCAGGTTGACGCCCAGCATCGGCACGCCCGAGGCGCGGGCGAACTCCGCGCCGCGCAGCAGGGTGCCGTCACCGCCGAGCACGATGATCAACTCGCAGTCCTCGACGGTCTCCGGGCCGATCTCCTGCACCCGCTGCACCGCGCCGCTGTCCGGCAGGGTGAGGTCCTCGGCCTCCTCGGCCAGCACCCGCACGCCGATGCCGCAGCGCCGCAGTCCCTGGACGACCCGCTCCGCGCTGCGAATGGCGGCGGGCCGGCCGGTGTGGGCCAGCAGGAAGATCGTGCGCTCCTGCGCCTGAAGTGTCTCGCTCAACGGGGCCCCTCCGCCACGGCGCGGTCGACGTCGGCCGGGTCGAGCTCGGGTGCCCCGGCGCGCAGCCACAGAAAGTACTCCACATTCCCCGACGGTCCCGGCAACGGGCTCGCGGTCACGCCCAGCACCCCCAGTCCCAGTCCGGCCGCCTGTCCGGCGACCTGGCGTACGGCTTCGGCGCGCAGCTGAGAGCTGCGCACGACACCGCCGCTGCCCAGCCGTTCCCTCCCGACCTCGAACTGCGGCTTGACCATGAGGACAAGGTCCGCGTCGGGCGCGGAGCAGCGGACGAGTGCGGGAAGGACGAGCCCGAGCGGAATGAAGGACAGGTCGCCGACGACGATGTCGGCCGGCCGTCCGTCGATCTGCTCGAGCGTCAACTCGCGCACATTGGTACGGTCCTTGACGGTGACGCGTTCATCGCTCTGCAGCGACCACGCGAGTTGGCCGTAGCCGACGTCCACCGCCACGACGTGCGCGGCGCCGTTGCGGAGCAGTACGTCCGTGAAGCCGCCGGTCGACGCCCCGGCGTCCAGCGCCCGGCGGCCCTCCACGGCCAGCCCCAGCGGCACGAAGGCCGCCAGCGCCCCGGCGAGCTTGTGCCCGCCGCGGGAGACGTAGTCCGGGTCCGAGCCGTCCTCGGCCACGACCACCGCCGCGCTGGTCTCCACCTGCGTGGCGGACTTGGTCGCGGTCGTCCCGCCCACGGTCACCCGGCCGGCGGCGATCAGCTGCCCGGCGTGCTCCCGCGAGCGGGCGAGGTTCCGGCGCACCAGCTCGGCGTCGAGTCGGCGTCGTGCCACGTGAGGTTCAGCTCCTGTTGTCGTCGAGTCTCGTGAGGGCGTCACGCAGCCCACGGTGTACATCCTCGTACACCTCGATGTGGTCCTCGGTGGGCAGCACATCGGCGTCCTCCAGGCGGACAAGCACGCCGTCCACCTCGGTATTCCCCGTCGCCTCCACCACGACCCCCATCGGCTGGGGCCCCTCCGGCCCGGACGCCGCCTCCGGCGCCGCCTGGGCGATCACCTCAGGCGTCACCTGCACCGCTCCGGCCTCAGTCACGGCCCGCCTCCCGGGTCCCGGTGGTCTTCTTCGCCGCGGTCTTCCTGGCGGCGGTCTTCTTGGCCGCCGGGTTCGCGGTGGTGGTCTTCTTGGCCGCGCTCCTGGCGGGGGTGGCCTTCGCCGTGGTGGCGGCCTTCTTGGCCGTCGCCTTGGCCGCGGAGGCGGTCTTGGCGGCGGGCGCGGTCTTCTTGGCGGCGGTCTTCTTCACCGGGGTCGCCGGAGCCGTCGGGGCCGCGGGGGCGGCCTTCCGGGCCGCGGTGGTCTTCCCGGCAGCAGCCGTCTTCGCCGGTGTCGCCTTGGTGGCAGCCGTGGCCTTGGTGGCGGCAGCGGTCTTCTTGGCGGGAGCCGCCTTCTTGGCCGGGGACTTCTTCGCCTCCGGAGCCGCCTTCTTCGCGGCAGCCGTCTTCTTGGCGGGAGCCGCGGCCGCTGCCGGGGTCGTGGGTTTCGGCGCGGCGGGCACCGCCCCGGGGGCGGCGTTCTTGCGCGCGGTGGGCGCGGCGACGGGGGTGGTGGACGGCGCGGCCGCCTCCTTGGGGGAGGCAGGAGCCGTCGCGGGGGCCGCGTTCTTGCGCGCGGTGGGGGTGACGCCGCTGGCCGGCGTTTCCTCGCCCTCGACCGGCACGTGCTCGACGGGCGGCTGCGGCGGGACGTACAGCCCCGGTTCGGCCTCCACGCCGTCCATGTCGTCCACGTCGACCAGGTCGGCCGTGCCGGCCGTGTCCGAGGCGCCTGCGGCCGTCTTGGCCCGCCCGTCGCCCTCCAGGTTGCGGATGCGCCGCTCCAGCGCCTCCAACACCACCCCGACCCGCGTGACGTCGTCGGCGAGACGGCTGACCCGGGTCATCGCCTTGTCGATCTCCTCGCGGATGAGCCCGACGAGCAGGTCCCGGTTGGCGCGCCCAGCCGTCATCAGCTCATCGGCGAGCGTCTGGACCTCCGTCGGGATGCGCCGGCCGATCGAACGCTGGACTTCCTCGACGTCTATCCCCGCCTGGTCCAGCAGCTCTCTCGCCGCCCCGACCGCCCGTCGCCGGGTGGCCTCGGTCAGGCCGCCCGCAATCTGCAGGCAGGTCCGCAGCGCGTCCCGCATCGCCCTCACTCCTCACCTTGGGGTTCACCGGTCTCCGTGCTTCTCGTTGGTCATGACGCTACCCCGTAGCGGCCCGCACCTTGCCAAGGGTCCGCTGCGGTACCGTCGATCAGCACACGTCAGCATCCGAACGGGAGACGCACAACCGATGGCGACCATCGAGGAGTGCCGCAGCGCACTCGACCGGCTGTCGGAGAACCTCGCCAGGGCGGAGGGCGACGTGCGCAGCGCGGCCGCCCTCGACCGCTCGCTGAGCTGCCGCATCACCGACCTCGACATCACCTTCGTCGGCCGGCTCTCCGGCGGCCGCATCCATGATGTCGTCACCGTGCCCGGCACGCCGGACGAGCGCGCGCAGATACGGCTCACCATGGCCGGTGACGACCTGGTCGCGCTCGTCGACGGCAGGCTGCACTTCGCGAAGGCGTGGGGCAGCGGCCGGGTGAAGCTGGAGGCGGCCCTGCGCGACCTCCTGCGGCTGCGCAAGCTCCTCTAGCCGCCGACCCGGCCGCCGGGGCCCGGCTGGCTCAGGCCCAGCCGGGCGAGGGCCTTCTCCGCGTCCAGGGTGCAGGTCCCGCTGCCCGCCGCCGTCCAGGCCGCCGCGCACAGCGCGCGCAGCCCGTCCATGGGCTCGCCCTGCCCGTCCAGCAGCAGCGCGCCGTCGCCCGCCAGCGCCGTCCAGCCACCGCAGCGGTACGCCCCCTCGCCGCCGGCCGCCACCACCTCGGGCTGCGGCGTGAGCAGCCCGCGCAGGTCCGCGTCCACGTACGTCGGCCGGTGCTGCGGCGGCGCGGCGAGCAGCTGCGCCGCGGAGGCGACCCCGGTGAGGACCAGCAGGGAGTCGACGCCGCCCGCGTGCGCGCCCTCGATGTCGGTGTCGAGCCGGTCCCCCACCACCAGGGGCCGCTCGGCGCCCGTCCGGATGACGGTCTCGCGGTGCATCGGGGGCAGCGGCTTGCCGGCGATCTGCGGCGTCGCGCCGGTCGCGATCCGCACGACCTCCACGAGCGCGCCGTTGCCGGGCGCCTTGCCGCGCGCGGTCGGAATCGTCAGGTCGGTGTTGGACGCGAACCAGGGCACGCCCCGGTTGACCGCGTACGCGGCCTCGGCGAGCTGTTCCCAGCCGACCTTGGGCGAGTAGCCCTGGACGACCGCCGCGGGGTCGTCGTCGGCGGAGTCCACCGGCCGCAGTCCGCGCTCCCGCAGCGCCTCCACCAGCCCCTCCCCGCCTACCGTCAGCACCCGCGCCCCGCTGGGCACCTGGTCGGCGATCAGCCGGGCCACCGCCTGCGCCGAGGTGATGACCTCCGACGCCTCCGCGGGCACGCCGAGCCGGGTCAGGTGCTCCGCGACGGCCTGCGGGGTGCGGGCCGCGTTGTTGGTGACGTACGCCAGGTGCATTCCGTGCCCGCGCGCCGCGCCGAGCGAGTCGACCGCGTGCGCGATGGCGTCGCCGCCGGCGTACACGACCCCGTCGAGGTCGAGCAGCGCCGTGTCGTACGCCTGGTCCAAAGGCTGTTCGCTGCCGTCCGGCACGGTCCGGTGGGTCGTCATCGGGCTGTCGCTCCTCGTATGTTGTCGATCACTCGGCACTCCCCGCGGGCATGACCCGCGTAGCATTCCCGGATGAGCATTTCCGGACCCGCTGCACCGGGTGGTTTGCGGCTCGCGCCGTTCCGCGCGCTCCGCTACGTCCCCGAGCGGGTCGGCAGCCTGGCCGCGGTCACCTCGCCACCGTACGACGTCGTCGTCCGGCCCGAGGGACAGCGGCACCTGGAGACAGCCGACCCGCACAATGTCGTGCGGCTCATCCTCCCCAGCGCCGAGCCCCCGGACGGCCGGCACCTCAAGGCGGCCTCCACGCTGTCCCAGTGGCAGAAGGACGGCGTCCTCGCCCTGGACCCCGCGCCCGCGCTGTACGTCTACGAGCAGCACGACGGCGACCACCTGCAACGGGGACTCATCGGCGCCCTGCGGCTGACCCCGCCCGAGGAGCGCGTCGTCCTCCCCCACGAGGACGTCATGCCCGGACCGGTCGCCGACCGCGCCGCCCTCATGCGCGCCACGGCCGCCAACCTCGAGCCGCTGCTGCTGTCGTACCGCGGCGAGGACGGGCCTGCCGGCCGAATCGTCGAACGCGCCGTCCAGGACGCCCCGCTGCTCGCCACGACCACCGAGGACGGCATCCGGCACCGCCTGTGGGCGATCACCGACGCCGACGCCATCGCGGCCGTCGCCGCCGACCTGTCGCACCACCAGGCGCTCATCGCCGACGGCCACCACCGGTGGGCCACCTACCTGCGGCTGCAGGCCGAACACGACGGCCCGAGCCCCTGGGACTACGGCCTCGTGCTGCTCGTCGACAGCGCCCGCTACCCGCTGCGGGTCCGCGCGATCCACCGCGTACTGCCCCAACTGCCCGTCGCCCTGGCCCTGGAAGCCGCCCGCAAGGTCTTCCGGGTCCGTGAACTGCCGGGCCCGCTCCCCCAGGCCCTGGCCGCCCTGGAGGACGCCACGGCCGAGGGGAACGCCTTCGTCCTGAGCGGCGACAGCCGCTTCCACCTGCTGGACCGGCCCGATCCGGACCTGACCGCGCTGACCGTCCCGCACGACCGCCCCGAGGCATGGCGGCGGCTCGACGCGACCGTGCTGCACAGCCTGCTGCTGGACCGCGTCTGGGAGGTCCCCGACGCCCCCGAGCACATCCAGTACATCCACGACACGGAAGCGGCCGTGGCGCACGCCCAGCGGCTGGGCGGCACCGCCGTGCTCATCCACCCGGTGCGGGAGAGCGTCGTCCACGAACTCGCCCGCCAGGGCGTCACGATGCCGCGCAAGTCGACCTCGTTCGGCCCCAAGCCGGCTTCCGGCCTGGTCCTGCGCAGCCTGGAGCCGGACGCCACACCGGCCTGACGGAGAACGGCGAAGGGCGGCACCCGCGTGACGCGGGTGCCGCCCTTTTCGTTCGCTGTCCGCGGTGCGTCGCGGATCAGTCCTCGGTGTCGCGCGAGGGCTCCTTGAACGGATTCTCGAGGAAGGCCGACGGATCGGCCTCGTCGGTCAGGTCGACCTCGGGCTCCTCCACCGGGGCGGCGGGCCGCTCGTCCGTCGTGGCCTTCGCCTCCGGCTCGTCCTCGTCCTCGTCCTCGTCACCCACTTCCTCGTCGTCGTCCTCGTCGTCCTCGTCGTCGTGGTCCGCGTCATCGTGGTCCGCGTCGGCAGCGGACGGCGCGACCGCGTCGCCCCCGGGGACGACCGCCTCGTCGTCCTCGTCGTCCAGCACGTCCACGAAGTCCACGCCGTCCAGCTGCGCCAGACGGTCTGAGGCGTCCGTGCTGCCGGTGTGGTCGGCCTCCACCGCCTTGGCGAACCACTCGCGCGCCTCGTCCTCACGGTCGACGGCGAGCAGCGCGTCGGCGTACGCGTAACGCAGCCGGGCGGTCCACGGGTGAACGGCGTTCGACGCCAGCTCGGAACTCTGCAGCGTGACGACCGCGGCCTCGTTCTGGCCCATGTCGCGCCGGGCCCCGGCCGCCACCAGGCGCATCTCCACCTGGCCGGCACGGTCCAGCTTGTGCACCTCGGGGGCGCCCGCCATCTCCAGCGCGCGCTCCGGACGGCCCATGCCCCGCTCGCAGTCCGCCATGACCGGCCACAGGTCGACCGTGCCCGTCATGCGGCGGCAGGTCCGGAACTCGGCCAGCGCCTCGGAGTACCGCTCCGTCGCGTACGACGCGAAACCGGCCGCCTCACGGACGGCGGCGACGCGCGACGCGAGCCGCAGCGCGACACGGGAGTACCCGTAGGCCGCGTCCGGGTCCTCGTCCAGCAGCCGGGCCACCATCACGAGGTTCCGCGCCACATCTTCCGCCAGCGTCTTCGGCAGGCTCATGAGCTCCTGCCGCACGCTCGGGTCGATCTCCTGACCCGTCACCTCCTCCGGGATCGGCAGCCGCTTGATCGGCTCCCGCTCCTCACGGCGGTCGTCACGGCCCCGCGTGTCCGCGAAACGGCCGCGCCCCTGCACGTTCGGACGCCGGCCACCGCGGTCGTCATCCCTGCGCGGACCATGCGGGCGGTCGTCACGCCGGTCGTCCCTGCGGAAGCCACCGCGATCGCCACTGGGACGGTCGTCACGGGGACGGTCGTAGCGGGGCCGCTCGTCGCGCCGGTCGTCACGACGGAACCCACCACGGTCGTCACGGGGACGATCCTCGCGCGGACGGTCGTCACGCGGCCTGTCGTAGCGGGGCCGCTCATCACGACGGTCATCGCGACGGAACCCACCACGGTCACCACCGGGACGGTCCTCACGCGGACGGTCCTCACGGGGGCGATCGCCAGCGGGACGGTCGTAGCGCGGACGCTCATCACGACGGTCGTCACGGCGGAACCCACCGGGACGGTCCTCACGCGGACGGTCCTCACGGGGACGGTCGTAGCGCGGACGCTCATCACGACGGTCGTCACGGCGGAACCCACCGGGACGGTCCTCACGGGGACGGTCGTAGCGCGGACGCTCATCACGACGGTCGTCACGGCGGAACCCACCGGGACGGTCCTCACGCGGACGGTCCTCACGGGGACGGTCGTAG